>JBKCNM010000112.1:0-4776 GCA_046297395.1 Bacteroidota bacterium | reverse complement strand
GGCATTGCCCCGCTTGCTCATTGCACTCATCCTGGGAATTACCATTTCAAAGCCCCTTGAACTAAAGATTATTGAAACCGAAATCAATGTGGAGCTGAGAAAAAAACAGCAGGAGAAAATGGATGAGTTCAACCGTAATACCGATGCCAAATACAAGCAGGAACTGTCAGTGATTGATACGGATATTAAAAAGCTCGAATCGGACAGGAATATTTTGGTGCAAAGACAAAAGGAAGCTGAACAAGAGTATATCGACCAGATGCAGGGAAGAGCAGGTAATGCAGGTTACGGACCAAGGGCCAAGCAACTGGAAATACTCAAGAATGAAAAACAAAAAGAAGTGGATGCCTATGATGCCAGCCACGGAGCAGAAATTGCTGCACTTAAAAACAGGAGAGAACAAAAACTCGCTGCCTGGGAACATGACCGCAACCAGGTTAATAAAAAGCAAGCAGAGAACCTCGATGGTTTGCTTGAACGCATCAGCATTGCTCACGACATAGGTTACTGGCTCGGCATTGCGCTCACTTTTATTTTTCTATCCATCGAGATGGGTCCCATCTTTTTTAAGATGATGATGAACAAGGGCGTGTATGATTATTTACAGGAAAACTACAATTACCGCGTGTATGTGCAAAATGGGATTGTTAAAGAAGAGATGATTTTTGAAGGAAGAAATGGCATGAAGCTCATGGAGAAAATCAACTATCTTGAGGTAGAGCAGGATCGCAAAGAAAAGCAGGAGAAAATAAAGGCACAAGATGAACTCAGCAAGAAGGTAATCGGCATTTGGTCGCAGCAGAAATCAAAAGAAATTGATGCAGACGCATCTCGTTTTTACACCGAAGACAAAGGCAATATTCCCGGCGCATGAATGCCCTCCTAGGACTCGATGATAAACTGCTGAAGCAAACCGGCGCAATAGACCAGGCAGGTTATAAAATGGTGAATACATTGTTTTTGGCTGTCCTTGGGATGTCTCTTTTTGCCAATGCCTATTTCGGTTACCTCATGGCTCGCAATGTTTGGGGTACTTTGCTGATGGCACTTTTCATGGGCTATATTCAGTTTTCTTGTATCCGTATCGCACTGATTACTCTGATGACCCGTCCCCTCTGTGAACCCGCTCAAAAATCCATTGTTTCCGATCCCGCTGCAAAACTATACAAGCGCGTGTGGCAAATCATCAGGCAGTTGAATGGTGCCTCCATCCTCCGTTTTGTTTTTGTGGGATGCATGGCCATCGCCATCAGCATTCCTTTCTCTGCGATGTTTTTTCATAAGCGCGGAATGACCATCGAAGAAGCCTACCGCAATGATTTGTTAAGAAAGCAAACTGAATCAGCTCACTTGTTACTCAATGGCCTCGATGCAGATATCAGGGAAGCCAATTATCCATTTGTGATTTTTCGCACCCTGTCAGGAAATCCTTTGTACAAAATATTGGTATTGATTTTTATGGTTGTGGTGTATGCGCCTTTATTTGCTTTGTCGCGCCTCAGATATGGGATACACAACCAATACACAAAACTCCTGCGCACCCGCATGGAAGAAAATATATCAAGAGATTATGCAATAACGGTTGCCGATATGCAAGGTTTTATGAACAGGCAATTTCCTGATTTTCCAAAGACACTTGATTCGCTCACGGCTTTTGCAGATGCACCTTTTAACCAAAAGCCTTTCTCCATAAAACAAAGAACCTATGGTGATGCCGAAGGATTTCGCGATTATCTTGAATCACTCTAAAGATGCAGGCATTTTTTACTTATTATAAAGGAATTTTTCATTCTCAGTTTGAGTCACCCAAAGTGCTTGACCTGAAAGTGCTCAGGTTGTCTGATGTGTGTTTGCAACCCCGCATGATCTTTAAAGTTGAAGAAGAAATTACCGAGGATGAATTTGAGAAGCAAAAAACAAGGATTCAAAAAGATTTGGGAACCCAGGTTTTTTCCACCTCTCCCGAAGAATCTGAAAAGGCAAGCGCCCGGGTAGCAATGACCGATGAGCAGGTGATGGAACTGGAATTCAGTGATGGAAAAAGCAGTGCGGTATATTGCAGGGAATTGTTTGCCGAGTATGGAAAAGGCCTGGTACCTGATGAATATACGGCACATGATTTTGTAGCTAACAAGGATGGTATTTCTCATGGTCGCATTACAGGAAGAGCTTGGGTAAAAATTCCAAGACTGACCGAAGAAGAAGTGCAGGAAAGACAAAAGTTGTTATCTGTGCAAGCTTTACAAGGCAGGCAAGGATGCATAAGTAATTTGCTGCCTTCAGGACGAGCAAGTGGATGTTTGTATTTTTTTCGCGCCGGCTGTGGTAATATTGGCTGTGGTCTGCCCCTGCTGTTGCTGCTTCCCCTGCTTCTTTTCCTGCTCTGGAAATCATGTAACAACAATGAAAACATACAGCCGAGGGTGATTCATGATACGGTGTATGTAGATGAAAAATCAAAACAGGATGTGATTAAAAAGTTTTTGGATACTACTACCGTCTTTAAAACGGAAGCCATTGAATTGCCCAATGTGCAGTTTTATACCAACAGTGCAAAGCTTTTGCCCTATTCAATCAATAGTGTGCAGCAACTCGCCGATTACCTGAACGAACATCCTCAGGTACATGCAGTGATTGAAGGACATACCGACAATGTAGGCGATCCTGCAAACAACCTCAGGCTCTCTCAGGAGCGCGCAGAAACGGTAAGGCAGTTGCTGATATCCTTTGGTGTTTCTCCCGATAGGGTGCAGGCCAAAGGGTATGGTAAAAACCATCCCAGAGCGGATAACACCACAGTGGAAGGACGCGCCATGAACAGAAGGGTAGAGGTGAGGCTCACCAATACACAGCGAACAGAAACCAAATCTACGGAGTTGAAAGATGGGGACTGAATTACTTCATTTCCGCGGGAAGTTTAAAGGAATTTTCCGTACCGAGCAATCCGGTTCCACACATGCAGGTGTGTTCTATGATTTTGTGCCCCGGGCATTAGAGATAAGCGAAATTGAATCGCTGCCACAGAGAGATGCCTTGCTTGAAAAAACCGGCGATTATTATTTTGCATCCTCTTTGGAACCTGCGGGGAAATGGGGTTTGGGAGGGATTGATCTTAGTCTGATTAAAGATGAGCATACTGCTTTTTCCGAAAAGATTATCAATGTTGTATTGTGTCTGCCTGCTCAGTCACGAAAGCATTTTTCACCGTTTCGTACATTTTCTCATCCTGCCTTCAAGGATCAGGAGTATCTGCTGGAAGGAACTGCCTACTTTTCTGTTCCTGCAAAAGAAGTTTCTTATGTGGGCAACCCCACTGACAATAGCAGACGCCAATCTGATCATTCAATCCCTGTTTTTCCCACGGATGCAAGCATCACAGATGTTCCGATTGCGCAAATAGTTTCCGGGATAGATGTGGCACCCGAACCGGTGGTGGTGCAAAGCATTCGTAAGGGATGTTTGCCAATACCCTTGGGGAATAACATGGGTCGCGGATGCCTGGGACCGATTTTTAGTTTGCTGAGATATTTGTTTGTATTGTTTTTGGTGATCAACATTTTTGGATGGATTTCTTCATGGCTTTCTCATCAGGTAAAAGAGAATGAAGCCATAGAAACACGACGCGGAGAGGCTGAAGCAAAAAAACCCAGACTGGATCCCAAGCAGGACACCATGTCGAAGCAAGCATGGAACTACCTGGTGGATCATGCCATTAAGTGGGAAGATTTTTCAAACAGAGAGTATTTGTCGGAGTATACAACTTCCACACTTGAGTTTGCCGCCTCCGGCAAAAAGCACATGGCATGGGCAAATGTTCCGATGACCAATCAGATGTTGTTTTTTCATGATTTGTATAAAGATTTTCATGCTTTTGACACACAAAAACTGGATTCCTTGCATAGGTATTTTGCCGAAGAACGACGACTAAAAAATCTGAATGCACTGGCTACTGCAGAAATGGTGGTTACCTTTATTCAGGAAATTCCTTATGTACTTGTACATGATATGTCATGTGCTCGCGCTGCCGCTATGGGTGGTTTTATGGCAGAATACCATGCCGATGGCAAACCTTGTTTGCCCAATATTTTTGCAGGGGTGATGTCTCCCTATGAATTTGCACACACACTTAAAGGAGACTGCGATACCAGAAGTTTGCTCGCTTATACCCTTCTCAGCAAGCTCGGAATTCCATGCAGCATTTGGGTGAGCCGGCAGTACGGTCACTCTGTTTTGGGTGTGGGTGTAGGTGGAAATTCAGGCAATTACAAACAGGTATCGGGGGCAAGGCATTTTGCCACAGAGCTTACAGCAAAAGGATTTCGCGTGGGGATGATTGCTCCTCAGCACAACAATATGAACAACTGGAATGTCGTACTAAACAATCAATAAACATATGAAATACATCATCCTTCTTCAGGCAATCATTGCCTTTGCAATGGGCGTAAGCTCCATGTACCTTGTGTACAAATTATTGAATATTTATCTGAAAAAGGCTTTCGGTATAACGGAACTCAACTCCGCATTTGCCGCCTTTCAAATGGGTATTCTGATTGCTACCTCTTTGCTGATTTCCGCCATTGTTGGTCCCGGAATGAATGCAATCCGTTTTATCAACCAGGCTGATATCAATTTCGGTTCGGTGAGCACAAGTCTGGGCTATGTAATCATGTTTCTGCTCATCGGTTTGCTGTTTTCATTTGCAGTGATTACAGGTGGTGTGCTCGTGCTGTTTCAGCTCACCCATGTAAATGAATGGGAAGAAATCAAAAAGAACAA
>JBKCNM010000111.1:0-6061 GCA_046297395.1 Bacteroidota bacterium | reverse complement strand
CAAAGATGTTTTACCGTATGGTTTCAATTGCCAGTTAAGTTTCCACGTGATTTAAATCCCGGCGTTGTTTTTGGTAGCACCATTGCATTTTTGCAAATGGTATCGGGAAAGGAAAAGCCAACGACGGGAGCTTGCGCATCACCCACAAGAAGCGTATCTGTGTATGTTCCGGAAAGAAAACACCCAACTGCCTGGGTGGTGAATGTAACCTGATAAGTTCCCACGGGTGTATTCAATAAGTTTACCTCACCTGTGGAGGTGTTTAGGTTGAGCAAGGAGGCGGTGCTGCTATAGCTTCCCGTGAATGAAAATCCCGGTGGGAATTGCGGGAGCACAGAGCCGCCTCCGGCACAAAGCACCGAAGGATAAGAAAAGTTGAATTCAGGAGGCAAGGCAGCCTGCACCTCAATGGTGTCTCTGAACTCACCTGATGCGCTGCAACCGCTTCCTGAAAAGGTGTAGGTAATGATAAACTCCCCCGCAACACCGCTCAAATTGCCAAGGGTGCCGTTTGCGGCATTGATGTTGAGCACAGATGAAGCAGAGAAAATTCCTCCTGTGGCAAATCCGTTTGCAAGGGTTGGTGCAAGGTTAATCTGTAGGTTGCAGATGGTATCCGGATAAGAAAAACTCAGTTCAGGTTCCAGCTCTTCAACTATTTCAATGGTGTCTCTTAGGAGGATGGGCGGAGAACTACAATCACCCGGAATGGCATATATAATTTCATAGGTTCCTGATGCTGCAGTAAGTGGATCAATTTCACCGCTCTCTGCATTGATGAGTAAACCTGATGGGTTTGAATAAAATGTGCCGGAGGTATTCCCGGTAAAAACAGGCGTAATGTTTCCTGCAGTTGCACAAAAAGGACCGGGAGGATAATCCATGCTTGCACCACCTGCATTGATTGATGCACAGCAGCTCTGAGAAACCTCACTGCTTCGGTAGGGAGTACTGTCGGACCAACAGCAGTATTGCACTTTTAATCCCCTCAGACTGCCTCCAAACTGGGTTTGAAAATAATCTACTACCTGATCAATGGTGTTGCCACCACCTTGCCAGGTATTTACATCACAAGAGACCGCAGTGATAATACCGGCATTGTATCCATTTGGAATGCCTGATGGATTGTTGGGATTGGGTGGACTAATGATGGTTACGGGAGGTGCAACCACTATACTCGTAAGAGAGGGGCTCACGCCTGTGATGCTTGATGTAGCAATGGGAAATCCGCAGTCGTTGTTTTGTTGGAAGTTTAAACCGGCATACAACACGCTTGTTACATTCCCAACATATTGACCGCTGATGTTAACAATGACGGGTTCTAAAGTGCAGATTCCGATTTTTATGTTGGGAATATTTTCGTCGAGAATGATGTTGAGTTTTCCTCCACTGTAATTGCTGAAAAGCAACCAGTTCCCATTCGGACTGCAGGTAACAGGACTTGCTGCAGAAGTAATCGTTATGACTGTTGTAACAGGAGGACAGCCCCCGGGAGGCTGATAGGTAATGGTATAGGTACCCACCTGACTCGCAGAAGGAATGATATTTCCGGTGGCTGTGTATATATCCAATCCGGAAGGAACGGCGCTGTAGGTGCCGCCGGGCAATGCAGTATTTACAGGTGGCTGGGGCGCCGTGTTTGAAGTGGGGAAAGAAGTTGCTGAATAATTCAGTGAAGGTGTGTTGAGTGCGTAAATTTTTTGCGGCAATCCATAAAAACCTCCCACATTGGAAATTGTGGTAAACGGTCCGCAGGCAAGCCCTGCATCATTCGGATTATTGATGCGGTAGAGTCCACCATTCAGCACATACAACTTGTCATCCGGGCCCATCTGAACACTCCCGGGATTTCCATTGAGCACCGGAATGTTCACCGCAGAAGCCTGGATGGCTGCGGCGTTTCCTGAACTGATGGTAAATTGATAAAACTGCAGGGTGTTGGCAGTATATAACCTGCTTCCATCCGGACTAAATTCAAAACCATACCAGGGCGAGTTGGAAAAGGGTGTGCTCACCTGTATGGGATTGCTCACAGTGCCTGTGCTATTGTTAAAATCATACAGCTCAAATCCTCCTTGAAAAAAATTGGCCACCACCAGTAAGTTTCCTTGAGGGTTCACTTTGATGTGACGGCTCAGGTTAAGGAAGGCGTTGGTGGTACTCAGTACCGGTGTGGTGTTGATGCCGGATGAAAGCACTTCAAAGGCCGCAATGGAGTTTCCGTCTATACCCGCAGTAAGCACCCAGTAACCGGTATTGCAGGCATTGGGAACCACATGGAGTTTTTCTGATTGACCTGCATACAGCGTGATGTTTTTTTGTCCCGCAACAATTCCTCCAAGTCCTCCTGCAAGTGTCATGTCAACCAGGGAATAAGTAACACCGGCATTTCCTCCGTCGGGATCGTCCACACAAATGATGTAATACTCAGTGGAAGACTGCGGCTTGGGGACAATCACGGCTGCGGCCGTTGAAGAAAGCAGGAGGGGATCACCACCCAGCAGTCCGCTGCCGTTTTGCATCACCGCATTTCCGGCGTTCCACACCGTTACTCCGTCGGTATAGAAAAGGAGATTACCGCTTACCGGATCGGATACACTGGCGCATCCTTCAGAAGCAAAAATGGAAGTTCCGGTAGATCCTACCGGTGTTCCGGAAGAAAAATTTACACGGCTGTTGTAGCCAAACACCCAGTTGTTGTTCAGCAACTGAGAAAATACAGCTTCTACGGGAAGCAGTGCAAGGAGAAAAACAATCCATAATTGAATAGGGCATTTCATATAAGAATTTAGGGTTTTCAAATAACGGAATTAAAACCATGAAATCATAAAAATGTTCGGAAGGTGAGCCCATATCTCTGATGTTAAAACTCAGGTGCTTGCTATTTTCAAGGCAAATGCAAATACCGGCAAGTGTGGCTTTTGAAAACAAGTAATTGCCTGCGCATAGGTTTACCTACCTGAAAAATAATTTCATATTTTGGAACCATGCAAAAAATCCTTGTCCTGTTTCTTGTGCTGTTCCTATGTTCCTGCAAGGACAACAGCAAAGATACTTCTGTGGGTTTGCTGCATTTTTTGAAAATAATAAGGGAAATTAAGTTTAATTGGGGATTTTTTCAATTTGGCCAAACATGAAAGAAATTCATCGAATATTTTTCACTCATTATGTAGTTTGTTTCACATATCCTTTACTTTGTTTTCGGCAAGAAAATAAAACAAGATAGACCGAATACCTCAATGGGAATAAAATATAAGATGAGTCTTGGTTTGATTGCACTGGTTTTTTTTTCAGAGCTTTCATATTCCTGTAAAGGCAAAATCAATTCTCAGAAAAAAACTGAAAGTTCTGTAAAACGCAATATTAGTTCTATAGCTGTATTAAAATTTGATGCTAAATCCTCTTGTGAAAGGGGGCAAGTGAAAACAGAATCCAATGTATGTTCAGGTTTTAGTACATATACTGAAAAAAACAGTATACCTATGGCTGTTAAGCCTTCAGTAGTAATTGCCAGTGCACCTGATACTATAATTCCAGGGAAAAAAGGAGTACTTATGCCTGCTGTATGGTCATGTTTTTTTAGGAGCGAAGTGTTGCTAGAGTTACCGGCATCAGTCCCTTCTTTACCCCTAAGACAACCGGATAATGCGACTACAAATTTGTTCAATTTTGACACTGAACAAGGTTTAGGCTCCTCATTCGTAACTTCTTTTTGCTTTGATAGCAATGGATTCATGTGGTTGGGAACAGCCGGGTCAGGTGTTTACAGATATGATGGCAACAAGTTGATCCAAATCACCGAAAAAGATGGATTATCAAATGATGTGGTATATTCCGTTTTTCAGGATAATTCCGGCTGTTTTTGGTTTGGTGGACCTAATGGAAAATTAAGTAGTTATGATGGAATGCATCTCCGGAAATATAGTCTTGACACAGCTGCGAGTAATAAAAGTAATATTTTCTCTATAGGACAGGACCATAAAGGGAACCTTTGGTTTTGTACATATGGAGCAGGTGCATTTGTTTATGATGGTAAAATCTGCAAACAATACACTTCATCATGTGGATTGAACACAAATCTGGTCTGGAGTATGTTCCCTGATGATCAGGGAAATGTCTGGCTTGGCACCGAGGGGGAAGGTGCAATAAAATTTGATGGTCAAAAATTTTATAAGTACACCTCCAAACAAGGTCTGAGTGATGATATTGTTTTTTCAATCAGGCAAGACAAGAGTAAGCAGATTTGGTTTTCTACTTATTATGGCGGCGCAACAAAGTTTGATGGACAAAAGATGACAATTTACAAAGTAGAACAAGGATTGACATCTAATGCAGTTTATGATGTTCTTCAAGATGCAGAAGGTAAGTATTGGTTCGCTACATACGGAGGAGGTGTTTGTATTCTGGAAGGATCACATTTTACTTATTTAAATAAAAAAAACGGCCTTGGTAGCGATCTTATCTGGGCTGTAAAAGAAGATAATAGTAGCAATGTTTGGATTGCTAATTATGGTGGTGGGATGACCAAATTTGTCCCCCATTCTTTCTCAGATTACCGAAAAAATCATGGAGTTTTTGGAGGAATGATTCGCACCATCTTTCAAGATACTAAAAAAAGGATTTGGTCGGGAACTTATGGTGGTGGTGTTTATTGTTTAGATGGAAAAAATACCCATCATTACACTTCTAAAAATGGACTGATGGGAAATTATATCATCTCTGTTGAGGAAGATAAAATTGGCAACATGTGGTTTGGAGATCATTTCGGCAAAATCAGTTTTTTTGATGGTAATAACTTCAAGAATTATTCCTTTTCATCTGATTCTATTGATTTTTCAATTAATGATATTTTGTCAGATAGTTATGGCAATATTTGGTTTTCCACAGCAGGCAATGGATTAAAAATATTTGACGGCAAGGAATTTTCATACCTCACAAAAAAGCATGGATTGAAGGATAATTTTATTACCTCTATGTTGGAAGATAGTAGTGGTAATATATGGATGGGAACTAAGGAGTCCGGAATTATGAAAATTTCATCCAAGGATCTAAAAAATCGAAATTTTAAAGCCATCAAGTATATTAATTGTAGCGGCCAAGAATCTTGGGGGCAAATTTATCAATTGGCACAGGATCAATATGGTAATCTTTGGGCCGGTACACAAAAAGGTTTAGTATGTTTCAACGATACATCTTGGTTTGCCTATTCATCTGATGAAGGTTTGAATGCCAATAAAATAAAATCAATAGTGATAGATTATAAAAATAATATTTGGTGTGGTACTGAAAAAGGTTTATTTATAGTGGAGTTGCCGCATAAAGACATTCAAGATTTAAGAAAACACTTTGTTAAAATGCCAATTATCATAACCTATTACTCACAAGAAAATGGATTAAAGTCAAATGAATTTGATGTCCGCTCAGGCTTGTCCGATTTCAAGAATCGTATTTGGATGTCCAACGCCAAATCTGTTTTTACGGTGGATCCTCCTTTTCCGTATCTAAATAAATCTAAGCCTGTATTATATATCAATTCCCTGTTTGTTAACAACAAAAAATTTGAGTTTACTACAACTACTTCAAAAAAAAGTGATCAATCAGGCTTAAACGGCCTGGTTGGTTCATATTTGGAGAATAAAACAGGTCTGCCCTTGGGGCTTGTTTTGCAAAGCAATCAGAATAATTTGAAGTTCGATATAAGCGCTATTTGTTGGTCGTCCCATCAAAACCAAATCAGGCTTCAAAAGAAACTCCTTGGATTTGATAACGATTGGATTGATGAAGTTAACAAAGGCTCTGTGGAGTATAACAATCTACCACCCGGTGATTATCAATTGTTATTAAGAGCTAGCAAACATTCGGTTGATTGGTCGGAAACCATTTATTTTTCATTTCATATTTCCCCTCCTTTTTGGAAAACTTGGTGGGCGTATGCTTTTTATGTGGCCGCTTTTATTTCCGGTTTATTATATTAAAACAAGTGGAGAGAACGGGCCATGTAAGAACGGCAAAAAAACTTGGCATAAAAAGGGGATGACCCCCCTCGGCGGATTAGAAAGCC
>JBKCNM010000110.1:0-25112 GCA_046297395.1 Bacteroidota bacterium | reverse complement strand
GGCAAGAAAAGCCATTCGTTCCGGAGTTAAAAACATTCTACTGGTTTCAGCTGCCGGTGCAAATGTTCAATCGCCCAACTATTATCTCCGCACAAAGGGTTTAACAGAAAAAGACATTTACTTTCCTGCATTGGAAAGTCTGGTCATCTTCAGACCCATGCTTCTCATGGGTAATCGCCAAGAGAAAAGATCAGGAGAATTTGTGGCATCTATTGTCATGAAGTGCCTGGATATTTTCATGCGTGGACCACTTTTGCAATTCCATTCCACCCCTGTGGAAAAACTGGCAGCTGTGATTGTAAAATATGCAATGAAGCCTGTTGCAGGCAGAATGATTCTTGAAAACAAATCCATCCTTTTAGAGGATACAGGCATTTGATGTGCTGCTTGGAGCAGCAAATGCTTATATCTTTATTTCGTCTTCGCTTTTATCAAAAAAATGATACTCCAGAAAACCATATGAGGATACTGAGCGGAGATTCACATATTTTCCGAATTTCATGAACCAGCGCATCCGAGGTGAAGGAAAACCTTTTTTAAAATAGGCTTCCAAAAACGGATGCAAAGCAAGCGTAACCCCTTTTTTATTTTGGTTAAGAAGAATATACCTGAGGTTATTTTCAATCTGATCAATCAACAGAATACTTGCTTGTACCTCTCCGCTTCCCTGACAAGTAGGACATTTCTCGAGCGTTGAAACATTCATTTCGGGTCTCACGCGCTGACGGGTAATCTGCACCAAACCAAATTTAGTTGGGGGCAGGATGGTATGCTTGGCACGATCGGAACGCATCTCATCCTTTAGTTTATTAAAAAGCAATTTCCGATTATCCGGGGAATGCATATCTATGAAATCAACCACGATGATGCCGCCCATATCTCTCAGACGCAATTGTCGCGCTACTTCGGTTGCTGCGTCAAGATTCACTTCCAATGCATTTGTTTCCTGACTCATATCGGAGCGCTGCCGGTGCCCACTGTTTACATCAATTACATGCATGGCTTCTGTATGCTCAACAATGAGATACGAACCACTCTTCATCGGAACAGTTTTGCCAAAAGAGGCCTTGAGTTGACGATCAACCCCAAAATGATCAAAAATCGGCTCCTTGCTCTTGTATAATTTTACAATGTCTCTTTTTTCGGGAGCGATGTTGCCTAAGTAGTTTCTGATTTCTTCGTACAAAACTTCTTCATTCACATGTATACTGCTGAATGATGAGTTGAGCATGTCTCTCAGAATGGTTGAAGTCCTGTCCAGTTCACCCAATACTTTTTTGGGCGGAAGGGAAGTTTTGATCTCCTCGAAACAACTATCCCATTTCTCGAGGAGTTCCTTAAGGTCGTTCTCTATTTCAGAAACCCCTTTGTTCTCAGCCACCGTTCGCACAATTACCCCATAATTTTTGGGGCGCAATCCTTGTATAATTTTGCGTAAACGATCTTTTTCCTCGGTTGATTTAATTTTTTGTGAGATCGAAACTTTATCTGAGAAAGGAATGAGCACCACATACCTTCCGGGGATTGACAGGTCGGAGGTGATTCTCGGCCCTTTGTTCGCTATAGGCTCCTTGGCAATTTGTACAGGAATTAGGTGGTTTGTGGAAAGCACTGAGGTAATTTTTCCGCCTTTATCGATGTCAGGCAACAATTGAAAGCCGGACAGATTGGGCTTTTGCTGCTTGTTTTGGGTAACCTGTTTTACAAATTGTTGCAGGGAATTGAATTGTGGACCGAGGTCTAAATAATGTAAAAAAGCATCTTTCTCGTAACCAATATCAACGAAAGCCGCATTAAGTCCCGGCATCACCTTGCGGATTTTTCCCAGGTAAATGTCTCCAACGGCGAAATTATTGTTCTTCTTTTCCTGGTGAAGTTCAACCAGGCGACGCTCATTGAGCAGGGCTATGGTAACCTCATGATCGGATGACTGTATAATGATGTCATTCTGAGACATACATAAAATAGGTTAATAGGCTTGCAAATACATGCAAGGCCATGGTCAATGAAATGATGACCGACGAGGCAAAGGCAAGTCGGTCATCCTGAATAATGGATGAAAAAGGGAATTACTTCTTCTTCTTGTGCCTGTTTTTTCTTAGGCGCTTCTTTCTTTTGTGAGTCGCAATCTTGTGGCGCGTTCTTTTTTTACCGCTTGGCATGTTGCAAGTTTTTTATTGGTTTTTATTTTTGAGTTGGTTTAGATACGCATCCACTTGTTGGGCGATGAGCGCATCCGTATTGTTTTTCTTAAATTCCTGAAGTTCGGCAATAGCCTCATTCTTCTTACCGGTATCAGCATAAACCTGAGCCAGATAGAGCATGGCTTCGGTGTTGTTTGGTTGCATCCTTCTTACCAATTTAAGTCTGCTGATGGCTTTTTCAGTTTGTCCGCTTTGAATGGCAAACATGGCTAGTTGCAATTGGGCATCCACCAAGGTGCTGTCAGCTGCCACCATTTGTCGCAGCATACCTATTCCCTTCATGGGTTCGTTGCTCCCTCTTACATAGGCTGAAGCAAGCGCAATTTTAATGTCATTGCTTGAGGAATCCATGGAGGAAGCTTTTTCCAAAAGAGTAATGGATAGCTTGTTCAGGAAATTCATCTCTGCAGGTTTAGAGAGAAAGCTTGCTGCCGCCTGTGCAAATTTTCCGGCATCCAAATAAGCCGGAGAAGTACCACTCATCTCTGCCCAGGTCTTTTTGCTGATGGCCGCAAGAAGCAACTGCCTGTTCTCTTTGAGAATGGTGAACATGGAATCGGCACAAGCCGCATTGTTATTCCCCTGTTCAAGCAATTTCTCAAAAGATTTGAGTTTCCCGCTCACCTCCGGAGACAATCCTGCATATACAGAGTCTCTGTATGCCAGAACATCGAACCCAGATGCTACAGCTTCCGGGGCAGGGGCTGATTTTGTGCGCGGGGCAAGGTAAAGGTAAACCGCCAACAGAAAAACTGCTGAAAGCAGGGCAAGATGCCACCATCGAAATGTGTCCTTTAGTGACATCAGGGTTTTACCTGCACATTTTTCTTCACCTTCTCCACAAAGGTTTTGGCAGGTTTAAAAGCCGGCACATTGTGGGCAGGAATGATGATGGTTTGGTTTTTGGAAATGTTGCGTCCGGTTTTCTCGGCGCGCTTCTTTACAATAAAACTGCCAAAGCCCCTCAAGTATACAGCGTCGCCTTGTGTGATGGCGGTGCGGACACTCTTCATAAATGCTTCTACCGTTGTTTGCACCTGTAATTTGTCGATGCCGGTTTTTTCGGCGATCTCATTTACCAAGTCAGCTTTTGTCATGTTTCTGAATTATTGGGTAACTATCTGATTTTCCAAATTTTGGGGAGGCGAAGATACTATTTTTTCTACATGTGCAAATCATTTGAAAAATTATTCTTGAGATACAAGTACCTGATTAAGGGCAATCTGCGGTTTTCATGGCGTACTTTTGCAAAATGCACCCTGTTTCAAGGCAACTCATCGAATGGTACCGTCTCCATGCCAGGGATTTACCTTGGAGACATACCCGGGATGCTTACCAAATCTGGTTATCTGAAGTGATCCTTCAACAAACCCGTGTGGCGCAGGGACTCTCCTACTACCATGCTTTTATTGAGCGCTTTCCAACAGTGAACGATCTCGCTGCTGCAGATGAACACGAGGTACTCAGGCTGTGGCAGGGACTGGGATATTATTCAAGAGCGCGGAACCTGCATGCCACCGCCATACAAGTGGTAAATGAGTTTGGTGGTGTGTTCCCTGACACATACGATACCCTGATTAAACTCAAGGGGATTGGTGACTACACCGCCTCTGCCATTGCTTCTTTTTGCACCAATGAGGCTGTTCCGGTCTTGGATGGAAATGTCTTCCGTTTTCTCTCAAGGTATTTCGGAATATGGAATGACATCGCTAAAAACTCATCCAGAGAGCAGTTCAGATGGGTGGCTCTTGATATCCTTCCAAAAAAAAAGGCAGGATTGCACAACCAAGCCATCATGGAATTTGGTGCCCTGCAGTGCAAACCCTCAAATCCGGATTGCCCGGGTTGTCCGCTCTCCGGGGGCTGTTACGCCAGAAAAGAAGGAAAGCAAGATCAGTTACCGGTAAAAGCAAAAAAATCTGCACCGGTGAATCGATACTTCCATTACCTGGTGCTCAGGCACAAAGGAGAATACCTCATATGCAAAAGAAAAGAAAAAGACATCTGGATGCATTTACACGAATTTTTTTTGGTGGAAAACACACTGAAGCCTTCCAAATACAGCCTTGCCGGCATCAGTAAGCACATAGATGAACATTTAAATGGCGTCAATTACACGCTCATCAGGAGTTCTGGCGGACACAAGCATCAATTGACGCACCAAACCATCCATGCACGATTTACCCTCTTGGAACTGAAAGACCGCATTTCTCCTCTAAAGGAAGATGCCGAATGGATGGATGCAGACCAAATGAGCCTGATCGCATTTCCCAGGCTGATAACCCGATTTATGGAATCAGACAACTTGTCTACCTTTGAAATATCTTGACCACTTATTTCGAAAGACAATTCCTGGGGCAGAACAAGCTGTACATCATCATCAGATTGATGCTTATGCTGTTTTGTTTTATCGGCTATTACTGGTCAGAAAACCCCAAGCCGGTATATACACAAATAGGTAATATCCGCATTGGTTCATACCCGGCAAAGGATCTGCCAAACTCAGGTGAATTGTTTTTTATCCTGGGCATCTTTTTATTGCTTTTGTCGCTGTTATTGATGTTTATTCCACACATTACCATTTCCTCTGATAACAAGGGTTTGCGAATTTCCAGGTTTGCGAATAAAACCCATTTTATTGTTCCCTTTTCAGACATTACACATGCAAGGGTGATACACTTGAGTAATCATCTTTTTCTGAGACCCTCGTTCAGTATACATCCGGTAGAAACAACGCGCTTTTTTACAGCCGAAAACACTGCCGTTGAATTACAAACAAGCTCCAAAACACGGATTTTATTGGCCACCCAACGCCCGGGTGAACTGCTGGCATTGCTTCGTGAAAATGTGCCCGGCTTGATGGTTTTGAGCGATGGGATCAGGTAGGGTATTGGTAAACATGCCCTGCGTTAAAATATTATCCCGAATTTTGCGTCTATCATTTTACAGAACATCATGAAAAGAAAACTTATCATCGCCGCAGTCATCATCCTGGCTGTTTTTGGCATTTATCAACTGTTTGCCGGAAAATACAACGAAATGGTGAGGCTGGCAGAACCGGTATCAGCGCAGTGGGGTAAAGTTCAAAGTTCCTATCAGCGCCGGGCAGACTTAATTCCCAACCTAGTAAACACTGTAAAAGGATATGCCGATTTTGAAAAATCCACGCTGGTTGAGGTTACCGAGGCGCGTGCCAAAGCAACAGGCATCAATGTTGATGCGGGTAGTTTAACTCCCGAAAACATACAGCGTTTTCAGGCGGCACAAGATCAGTTGTCGGGTGCCTTGTCAAGATTGCTGGTCACCATGGAAAAATATCCTGACCTTAAGGCCAATCAGAATTTCATTGAACTACAGGCTCAGCTTGAAGGAACTGAAAACAGAATCAATGTTGAGAGAAACCGATTCAACGACTTGGTAAAAGAATACAATCTGTATATCAAACTCTTTCCAAACAACCTGATTGCCGGTTTGTTTGGTATGCAGACAAAAGGATATTTTGAAGCAGCTCCGGGAACCGAAAAGGCACCTGTTGTGAAATTCTGAAAATGCTGAACAAACAAGAAGAAAAGAAATTACTTGCGGCCATCAGAAAAGCCGAGAAACTCACATCGGGTGAAATCAGGGTGCACATTCAAAAATCCTGTGGGGAAAATCCCATCGAAGATGCCATCGAAAAATTTGATGCCATGGGATTGTGGAAGACAAGAGAGCGAAACGGCGTATTGTTTTTCGTGGCTACAGAGGATCATCAATTCGCCATCATAGGCGACAAGGGAATTCAGGAAAAAGCCGGAGACAAGCTGTGGGATGAAATCAAAGTGAAGATGCAGGCAAAATTCCGGCAGGGTGAACTTGCTAATGGTCTGATCCAGGGTGTTGAGCTGGCAGGCAAAGCGTTATCCGATTTCTTTCCGAGACAAAAAGATGATATAAACGAACTGCCGGATGATATCTCTATGCAGAAAGACTAATTGACCTCAGCATTCAAACAGGGTGCCGTTGATAGCCATCTTGCGAAGAAGTACCGAACAGCGATACCTTTCTTCATGATACATTTCGAAGAGGTCATCCATGCCTGCAACCACTCTTTCTATTCCGATTTTATTTGCCCATTGCAAGAGTCCCATAGGATAATTTACACCTTTGGTCATCGCTGTTTCAATATCGGCCTGAGAAGCTACGCCATAGTAGCATGCATCTGCTGCTTCGTTAATAAGCATAAATAGGATTCTTTCAAAAACAGGCTTCCCTTTTTCTTCATTCATTTCTGGTAAAACAGTTGAGGAACCTTCCGCATAATCGTAAAATCCCCTGCCTGATTTTTTTCCGTAAAGTCCTGCCTCAAAAAGTCTTTTCTGGCTGATGGAAGGCTTGTACCTGGCTTCATGAAAGGTTTGCATCCAGATGCTCTCGGTAACCCTGTAATTTACATCATGACCGATAAAATCCATGAGTTCGAACGGGCCCATTTTAAACCCTCCAAAATGCTTCATTGTCCAATCGATACTTGCCATTGAAGCAATGCCTTCTTCGAAAATACGAATGGCCTCAGAATAATAGGGTCTGGCAATACGATTGACAATAAAACCGGGAGTGTCTTTGGCTATTACCGGCATTTTTCCCCATTTCCGCATCAATTCGATACTTGTTTTCACATGCGCATCAAGGGTATGTATACCCGGAATAATTTCTACCAGTGGCATGATGTGAGCGGGATTAAAAAAATGCAAACCCAAAAACCTATCGGGTTTCTTTAAACCGGAAGAAAGCTGAGCCACAGAGAGGGAGCTGGTGTTGGTAGCCAGCAATGCTGATGCAGAAACAGATTGCTCAATACCTGCAAACAAATACTGTTTGGCAGTTAAGTCCTCAACAATGGCTTCGATCACTAAATCACAGGAGGAAAGTGCCGATGCATCATCGGTAAACATAAGTAATCCGATGGCATGAGCAGCTTTATCAGAATTGATTTTCCCTTTTTGGACAAGGACATCTATCTGGTTGGCAATTTTTTCACGGGCCATGGACAGTTGCCTTTGGTTGGTGTCATACACAATGGTATGCTGACCTGCAAGGATGGCAGTTTGTGCGATGCCGCTACCCATGGCTCCGGATCCTGCGATGCCGATGGTGTGGATGATTGGATTCATTTGCTGAGCGATGTATATTGAAGCGTACTGAATAATTGATGATTGAAATAGCGAGCTGCCACCTCATGTAATTTCTCTGCCGATGTCTTCTGAATTTTTCTGAAAGTGGAATCCATGTCATCGTACTTGCCAAAAACAAGCATACTTTTTGCCATGGAGATAGTTGCACTCTGGCGATTTTCGTGGCTCATGGCAAGGCTGCCACACAATTGTTTTTTTGCAGTTTCCAGAAGTCGTTCACTCATTTTTTTCTCCATCAGTTTATCCAGTTCCTTGTAAACAAGATGCAGGGTTTTTTCGGTGTTAATTGAATCTGTAGCAAAGAAAACAGTGAACATACCACAGTCACTGTATGCTTGATAAGACGATTCAAGAGAATAGGTAAGCCCATACTTCTCACGAATAGCCAGGTTTAATCTGTTGTTGAGTGACGGTCCTCCCAGCAAGTTGTTGAGCAGAACCATGGCAAGCCTGTCTGCATCGTTTTTATATGAGGGACCTCTTCCGCCAATCAGCACATAATCCTGCTGAATATCCTTGCCTGCAGTTCGGAATTTTTTACCTGCCAAAGTGGGACGCCGAGTCGCCGGCGGAATACTTCCTCCGGGTAGTTCACCCAAGTCTGTACTGATGAGTTTTTTGACAAATGCAAGAGGGTGGTTCCCACTGATGGAAATCACAGCGTTGGCTGCCCTGAAATGTTTACCTGTAAAATGCTTCAGGTGTTTTCTGCGAAAAGCGTTGACCGATTGCCTGGTACCCAGAATATTTTTGCCGATGGGATGGTTCCCAAAAACAAGTTCATCAAATTCATCGAATATCTGATCTGAGGGATTGTCCTCATAAGTCATGATTTCATCCAAAACCACTTTTTTCTCTTTGGCAATTTCCTCCTCCGGAAATTCCGAGAAAAAACCAATATCAGAAAGCAATTCAAGTGCTCGGGAAAGATGTTGGGTAAAACAGGATGCGTAGATACAGGTTTCTTCCTTTGCGGTATATGCATTCAGTTCTCCGCCCACAGAATCGATACGAGAGAGCACCTGAAGGGAGGTTTTTTTTGCCGTTCCTTTAAAAAGATTGTGCTCTGTAAAATGAGCCAGTCCTGTTTCATTATCAGTCTCGTTTCGAGATCCGCTACCAAACATCAGTGCAGCATGAGAAAGACGACCCTCCGATGGAACAAAAATCCATTTGAGCCCATTGGCAAGTTCCCCGCAATAAATTTCTTCCTTTGACATACAGTGGCAAATATCTTCAAATAATTGGTGCATCTTGCCTCTGGGCTTTTACTTTTGTTACAATTATGCCTAGAGGATGTTTGTTATTTCTGCTTGGAATGGTTTTGGTTTTGTTTTCAGCCTGCAAGCAAAACAGGAAAGAGGTGTTTTTCGGAGAAACCGGAAAAATTATTTACAAAAAGTGCTCCGGTTGCCATTATCAGGGCGGACCCGCTCCATTCTCACTCTATCATTATGATGAAATCCGCAGAAGGGCAACATCAATACTGGCCGTGCTCCGCACAGGTTATATGCCTCCCTGGCCTGCAGATACAGGCTATTCTCGCTTTCGTGATGAAAAAATACTGAGCCTTGATGAACGGCAAACAATTGAAAAATGGATCAGGGATGGCTGTGAGAAGGGAGACTCTCTGAAAGATTGGAAGAGGCCTTCGTTTTTTGCCGGATCCACCATGGGTAGAATCCCCGACAAAGTGGTTTACATGCAAAAAGCCTTTCCGATAGAAGCGGATAATACAGACCGTTTTGTGTTGATGAAATTGCCCTTTGAACTGGAAAAGGATACGGTCGCTTCTTGCATTGAGTTTGTGCCTGATAAAATACAAGTTGTTCACCATGTGAATGCCCAGTTGCTGAGATACGAAGAGCACAAAAAAAAACAACTGTTCGACGGAAAATTTTTTGTGGATACACGCAAATATCCTCAGGTGCTTGAGTCATATGAGGCCATGCATCTGGCGCATGACGACGGAACATATCCTATCATGCACATGAGTGCGTGCAACTATTTGCCCGGATTTCTTCCCATCGAATATCCGCCGGGTATTGGGGGTATCAGATTGGCTAAAAAATCTGCACTTTTTTTAAAGGATATTCACTATGGCCCTTCAAACAAAACGCTTAAAGATTCCTCCCATTTCAATATTTATTTCAGCAAAGTACCCATTAAAAGACAAACCTATGAAATGCAGATGGGAACACTCGGAATATCGAAGATAGAACCGCCACTGGTGATTCCTCCGAATGAAGTAAAAACCTTTCAGACCAGGCTAACACTTACCGGTGATATTTCACTTCTTACCATCAATCCTCATATGCATCTGCTGGGAAAATCCTTTTGGGCTTTTGCAATTACACCCAACGGGGATACCATTCCATTGATCAGGATTAAACAATGGGATTTTAAATGGCAATATTCCTATACCTACCGCAATCCTCTGCATTTGCCGGCAGGCACCACCATCCGGGTGTTCGGCACTTTTGACAACACCATAAACAACCCCCTGAATCCTTTTCATCCACCAAGAACAGTCTCGGAAAGGGAAGGCTCAATGCGCACAACAGACGAAATGTTTCAGTTTATTTTTACCTATATGCCCTACCAGACAGGAGATGAAAATATTGACCTCGAATAAGTCTGAAAAGGGGTATTGTTTGTTTTTATAAATCTTTGTACTATTGTGAGTTGTGATGTTAAAGGCCTTCAGGAGACTTCTTCTTTTATCGGTGCTCATGCTCATTTTCTCAGCGCATGGATACGGACAAAATTATTGTACACCTGCCTACATCAATTCTTGTTCTCAATCCTCTGCCAGCGGGCAGGGACAGACCAATGATGTGATCCACAGTTTCAGTACTACACTCGGCATTACGAACATCACAAACAACAATACCGGATGCTCCAACCAATGTGCAGGCAATTTAACGGTTTGGCCTCCCTCTCAGGGTATGTACCTCACAGTAGCTCGTGGACAAAATTTTAGGATGACGGTTGCCGGAGAGCCCAATTCCACCACCGGAACTTTTCAGCAAGGATATGCGGTATGGGTTGACTGGAACAGAAATGGCGTGTTTGCAGCAAATGAACTTGTTTGGTCAATTGGTCCCGGTTTCGGACCATTCCTCAGTCCCCTTGTCAATGTTCCCAATGCTGCTCTGTGCGGACCTACAAGGCTTCGTGTGAGGTCTCAGTACATGACTCCCCCCACCAATCCCTGTGTCGAATACACTTATGGAGAAACAGAAGATTACACAGTTTATGTTGTTGGGAATCCTCAGATAAATGAACCCATAGTAAATGACACTTCCATCTGCAGGGGACAATCTATTACACTCAATGCTACTCTTCCCACTGCCACAGGAACCATTGAATGGTTTCCGAGTATCAATGGCACAACACCTTCTTCTACAGGACCCAGTTTGGTGCTGAACAATCTTGTTTATGACACCATTGTGTATGTTCAGAATTCTGATTTTAATTGCAAAAGCAGAAGGGTATCCGTGCGTGTGAGAACCGGATTCGCCAGAGACAGCATGCTCACGGAAGACACCATCAACTTGTGCTTCGGTGATACTGCCACACTGGTTTCCAAAATCCGATCATACGCCTCCTACACCCCCGGGGCCAAAACATTTACTACACATGTATCTGCACCCGCCTGTCAGAGAACCATTCCCGACGATTACATCGGGCATCCCGGAAGCTTTTTCTATGCATACTTCAGTGTTTCCGGAATATACCCACAAACGCTTGCGGCGGGAGTTATTGAGGAGGTTGGTATTCGCATCAATCATCCCAATCCCAGAGAACTAGATGTGTGGTTAATGTCTCCCGGTGGCAGCATGATTGATTTGACTTCCGACAATGGACCCAATACCGGAAACACAAACAGCGGATATGGAACAGGAGCAACCATTCCTACCTACACCTATTGCAAATTCGTACCTACCAGTACTGCGCCATTAGTAACCACAGCTACAACAGCAGCCGCAATCGCCAACGGTACTTACCGACCGGAGCAACCATTTACAAACCTGACCGGAGTCAGCAATGGTATTTGGAGAATCCGTGTAGGCGATGATTCGCCTTCCTCCAACTTAGGTCAGTTTTTATCCGGCTATATCAAATTCAAACTAAATCCTGCCGATTCTGTTACTGCATGGTCGCCGGTTTATAACCTGATTGACAGCATTGCTACCGATTCCTTTACTGTTAGGGCATTCCCGGGAGTAGACACAACCTATTATTTCAGGATCCAGGATGTACCCGGATGTGTTTCAAAAGATTCTGTAAGGGTGATTGTCAATCCTCAACCTGCTCTTGTGGTCAATGTAAATCCCGGACTTCCGGCATGTATTGGCACACAGCTTCAGTTGCAAGCTACAGGTGTTGATTCGGCGCAATGGTATGCCACCCTGAATCCGAATGTTTTCAATCCTGCTGTGGTCATTGTCGACTCGGTTACTGCCACGATCGATTCAATTACCGCAGGACAAACCCTCGAAGTAATCGGAATTTCAACCGGAGGTTGCAGGGATACTGTACAGGTAAATCTGCTCACCTATCCGTTGCCAGCTACACCCACGGTAAGTATATCAGGCCCTACAGTTTTCTGCGCGGGTAATTCGGTCTCACTAACATCCTCACCTTCATCATCCTATCTTTGGAGCACAGGGGCAACCACCCAAACAATCGTGGTTACCGCTTCCGGAACCTACTGGGTGAGGGCCGTTTCGCAAGATGGTTGTGTTTCTGATACTTCCCAAAACATCACAATTACTGTTCTCTCGGCAGTATCTCAACCAGCCATCACTCCCTCCGGACCAACGGATTTTTGCAGCGGCGGAAATGTTACACTTTCTGCTCCTGTCAGTCCCAACTTCACCTATCTGTGGTCTAACGGTTCAACTGCATCCAGTATTACCGTGAGCAGTGCAGGCACATTCAATGTTATAGTTACTGCGCCGGGCGGATGTTCTGCCACATCCTCCAACTTGGTTGTAAATGTTTTTAGTTTGCCTCCGGCACCCGTGATCAATGTGTCCGGCAACACAATATTCTGTCAGGGTGGTTCAGTGAATCTTTCCGGTCCTCCGGGTTTTAATCATTACAATTGGATGCCGGCTCCTCTGCCCGATGCACCCCTCATCACCATCAACAACAGCAATGTAATTACACTTACGGTTGAAGATGCAAACGGATGTATTTCTCCTGCATCCTTGCCTATGAACATCACTGTTCTTCCTTTGCCACCAGTGCCCACAATCAGTGCCCTGGGCGGAATATCTACGGTATGTCAGGGAAATTTTGTGACGCTCACCGGACCCACAGGATTTAATTATCTCTGGAGCAATGGTTCTGCCTCAAGCTCCCTGATGGTTGGAAACAGCGGCGTATTTTCTCTTCAGGTAATTGATGGAAACGGTTGTGTATCTCCACCCTCAGCGGATTTTACTGTTACCATAAATGATTTGCCTCCTCAGCCTCTTATTACCTTTGTTACACCCTCCACGCTATGCAACGGCAATACAGCTGTTATGGAAGCTCCTGCAGGGTACACCTATCTTTGGAATACTACAGAAACTACTCAGCAAATTACCAGCAATGCAAGCGGACAATTTTCTGTAATTGTTACTGATGCAAACGGATGTTCAAGCCTTCCATCTAACCCTGCCACGGTAACGATTCTCGACAATCCCCCGCCACCTTCCATTTCAGCAGGAGGTCCGGTAGCCTTCTGTGAAGGTGGACAAGTATTATTAACAGCTGTTGGGGTTTCCGGTATTTTCGAATGGTTACCGGGTGGGCAAACCACCTCACAACTTTTGGTAAATACCCAGGGCAATTACCAGGTTCGCGTAACAGATGGTTTTGGTTGTTCCTCCAACCTTTCCTCACCTTTTACAGTAATCGTTCATCCTACCCCTGCCCCTCCGCAAATTACCTCTTCAGTGCCTGGTATTTGCCAAGGAACAAATACTACACTGAGTGCCAATGTTACCGCTTCTCAATACCAATGGAGCAATGGGGCTCAGCAACAAAATATCCAAGTAAACACACCGGGGAACTATACGCTGGTAATTACAGACAACTTCGGTTGTATTTCTCCTCCTTCAAATGCACTATTTCTTCAGCTTCATCCCCTTCCTCCTGCACCCAATATTTTTGCAACCGGGCCCTTGGGATTTTGCGATGGCAACAATGTTACACTATCCGGGCCCAATGGCTACAACTATTTATGGTCGCCGGGCAACCAAACCACGCAACAAATTACAGTTGGTCAATCCGGTATGTTTGTGCTTCAAGTGATTGATGGAAACGGTTGCGTATCACTTGCCTCGATGCCAGTGGTTACTGAGGTATATCCCAACCCTCCTATTCCTGTAATCACGGCGCAAGGACCAACAGCCTTTTGTGCGGGTGAGAGTGTTACTTTATCGTGCAACGCACTCAATGTTTCCTACCAATGGAGCAACCAGGCCAATACACAAAACATACAGGTACAAAACGGAGGCGTTTACGCTGTAGTGGTGTTTAACTCCTTTGGATGCATGTCTGCTCCATCCGTACCTGTTCCGGTTACCATTCTGCCACTACCTCCCCCACCCCTGATTACTGCTTCAGACAGTCTTCTCTTTTGCACAGGGGATTCAATCACCCTCACAGCATCAGCATCAGCATCGTATCTATGGAACACGGGTGATACAACCCAAAGCATCACCATCAAGGATTCCGGTATTTATTATTTGAGGGTGACGGATGCAAATGGATGTACTTCTTTTTCATCTTCAATAGTTGCTACAGGATTGAGACCAATTCCGCCGGCTCCTCTCATTACCCCCTCGGGGCCAACTGATTTTTGTATTGGAAGTTCGGTGATTGTAAGCAGCAATTATGCGCAGGGAAATACATGGAGCAATGGCATGCAGACCCAAAACATCACTGTACAAAACAGTGGTGTGTATTTTACAATCTATACTGATACACATGGCTGCAGATCAGATACCTCCAACAAAATCAATATCACTGTTGCAGATATCCCGCCGGTTCCCAACATTTTATCTTCGGGGTCAACTGCCTTTTGCAGGGGTCAACGCATCAAATTATGGATAGACATACCCGGTACATTTTCCTGGAATACCGGATCTATTAATGATACTATTATCGTTGAAGAACCCGGACTATATACAGTGCAGATGACGGATGTTTGCAGCACCTTCCATGAACTGAATGTGAATGTTACTGTTTTTGAAAATCCAATCATCAAGATTCTTGCTACAGACACAATAGGTTGCTATCCATTCACTACCTCATTCACTGCTGATGGAAGTGGATACAACCAGCTAGCCTGGAACTTGGGCAACGGTTTGCAATCATCAAGTGTAAGCCCCACTGTCGTATATGAACAGGAAGGTGAATATGCCGTTTCGCTCACGGCTACCTCAGCGCAAGGTTGTGTAAAGCAGGTGAATCGTCCTTCCCTCATCAAAGTTTACAAGAAGCCGGAAGCAGCATTTACGAGCAGTTCGAATCAGGTAAACCTTTCCGAGGCCAAGTTGCTCTTTGTAGATCTTTCCCAGGATGCTGTCTCATGGAAATGGATATTTGCAGGGCGTGACACCCTTTACAAACAGCATGCAAGCTATGCTTTTGCAGATACCGGTTTATTTACTGTGAAGCTGATAGTAACAAGCGACATGGGTTGCACGGATACCACACAAGAGAACATCGAGGTTCAGGGCGATTTGATTATCTATATTCCAAATGCATTTACGCCCAACAACGATCAATTGAACAACCTGTTTTGTCCTGTCGGTACATTTATTGACAAGGATGAATACACTTTCAGGATTTTTGATCGCTGGGGAAAGGTTGTCTTTTTTTCCAACAAACCGGGTGAGGGTTGGGATGGAATGTACAATGAGGCAGAGGCATCAGAAGGGATGTACTCCTATCAACTGGTCTGCAGAGATCTTGCGGGCAAAAAACACCAGCGAAAGGGCAGTGTTTGCCTTATCCGTTAATGATGGTGTTCAGAATTCTTAAGTGTTTTTACTTGTGATTGCGGCAAGGGAGTAAAGTCCCTGTTTGCCAAAGGTTGATTATTATGTGGATGCAAAACTGAAGGCATGTATTCAAACGGGAAAATTCAATTGAAAAATAAAAATTGTAATGGTTTATAATTAAGTGAAATTAGCAATTCCCTTATTGGCGGGGTCGCTCATATTTATACCTTTGCAAGCATAGAAATCTTCTTCAAAAACATATGAAAATAACCGTGGTAGGTGCAGGAAATGTAGGTGCAACCTGTGCTGATGTAATTGCGCACAAAGAACTTTCCAAGGAAGTTATCCTTGTAGATATCAAAGAGAATTTTGCTGAGGGCAAAGCGCTCGACATGTGGCAAACAGCACCTGTCAACATGTATGATACCCGCATCAAGGGAAGCACCAACGATTACACAAAAACTGCCGGTTCAGAGGTTGTAGTAATCACCAGCGGACTGCCCAGGAAACCCGGAATGAGCAGAGACGATTTAATTTCCACCAACGCTGGGATTGTAAAAAGTGTTACAGAAAACATCATCAAGCATTCGCCAAATGCCATCATCATCGTGGTTTCAAATCCTCTTGATGTAATGACATACTGTGCCTATCTGAGTGCAAAATTGCCATCTCAAAAAGTATTCGGCATGGCCGGGATTCTTGACACTGCCCGCTACAAAGCATTTTTGGCAGAAGCCCTCGATGTGTCTCCAAAAGATATACAAGCTGTGCTCATGGGTGGACATGGAGATACCATGGTGCCATTGCCAAGGTACACCACTGTTGGGGGAATACCAGTGACCGAACTAATTGAAGAAACAAAATTGAATGCTATCATCGATCGCACCAAAAAAGGCGGAGGAGAAATTGTGAATCTGCTGGGCACATCCGCATGGTATGCCCCGGGTGCAGCAGCCGCTCAGATGGTTGAAGCCATTGTGCGTGACCAGAAGAGGGTTTTTCCGGTTTGTGCTTTGTTGAACGGCGAATACGGATTGAAAAACATATACATGGGCGTACCGGTTGTTCTCGGCAAAAATGGCATCGAAAAAATCATTGAACTAAAGCTGAATGCAGATGAAATGAATTTGGTAAACTCTTCTGCTGCCGCTGTGAAAGAAGTGATGGATGTGCTTGACAACATGAACAAGGCGACTGCCTGATTTCATTAAACTTGTCTTCATCCCCCACATCGAATGGGTAAAACTCCCTTTCAGTTGCTGTTTGTTTGTTTGATCCTGGCTTGCCATTTGGGCAAGGCAGCAGGCAGAAATGGAAGTACAAGCTTACGCATTGGTTTGTTAAAATACCAAGGCGGAGGCGACTGGTATGCCAATCTGGAAACATCACTTCCAAACTTGATTGAGTATTGCAACAAAAATCTTGGTACCGCCATATCAGATGAGCAACTTATTGTTGACGCAGGAAGTTCAGAAATCTTTAATGTTCCTTTTATACACATGACCGGTCATGGGAATGTGGTATTTACTGACCAGGAAATCATGAATCTCAGGCAGTATCTTGAGTCAGGAGGATTCCTTCATATCGATGACAACTATGGAATGAATGAATTCATCAGACCTCAGATGAAGAAAGTTTTCCCTGAATGCGAGTTTGTTGAATTGCCCTTTACCCATCCTATTTATCACCAGAAATACAATTTCCCAAGAGGCTTGCCAAAAATTCATGAGCATGATGCCAAACCCCCTCAGGGGTTTGGTCTGTTCTACAAAGGCAGGATGGTATGCTTTTATAGCTACGAATCTGATTTGGGTGATGGTTGGGAGAGCTTTGATGTGCACAAAGATGCCCCAGAAAAACATGAACAGGCATTAAAAATGGGCGTCAACATCCTCCAGTATGTGATGATGGGGGACGATGCAGATAAAAAGTAAACCTTTATCAGACCCCATCGGAACACTTTTCCTAATGCATGTATTCCTGAGTTTCATTTACATTTGTTCGTGTGAATGATGTACAGTGAATCTAAACAGGTAAAAAAATCCTTTTGACTAAAGAATGGGAGTAATCCAAAGGCAGGGCATTAAAAACGCCATTATATCTTATACCGGCATTTGCATTGGATTCCTGAGTTTATTGCTTATCCAACCCAGGATCCTGAGTCCTTCGGAAATAGGTCTTACCCGCTTGTTATTTTCCTTTTCCTCCATCTTGTCCACGCTTATTCCCCTAGGCATGGTGTCTGCAACAATTCGGTTTTTTCCGATGTTCAAAAATAAAAATGAAAACAACTACGGATTTTTCCCCTTTGTTTTACTCATCACATTTATAGGATTTCTGTTTGTAGCCGCACTGATCTATGTTTTCAAAAAACAAATTATTCAACTCTATACTAACAAATCATTCCTGTTCACCATCTATTTTGAAGGGGTTTTCTGGCTTGCTTTATTCCTGAGTTTTTCGGCTGTCATTTCCGCCTATTGCACAGCCAATCTTAAAACAACCATCCCTTCGTTCATTAATGACATCTATCTGAGAATAGCGAGCATTCTTGTATTTTTTATTTATTACCAGAAATGGATTAATCTGGATCAGATGGTGTTGTTATTCATCCTGATTTATGGGACACAATTTGCGATATTACTCGTCTACAGTTACCTGATAGAACCTTTTAGATTGACCATCCATTTTTCCTATTTGCGTCAGAAAAATCTAAAAATGATTATTGAGTACGGCCTGCTCTTTGCCATCGGGTTGATGGCCTCTCTGGGTTTAAGATATCTTGATTCGGTGATTTTAGGGATATATCTTCCTTTATCTGTTGTGGGTGTATATACAGTATGTTCATTCATTCCAACCATAATTGAGATTCCACTCACCGCCATAGAGAAGATATCCAATCCAAAAATTGCGGAATTCTGGGAAACCGGGGACATCACACAAATCAGTAAAGTATATGAGTTATCGGTAAAGATCCTGAGCATCGTTTCTTCACTTGTCTTTTTGATGGTATTGATAAATCTGAAATATTTGCTGAGCTATCTTCCTTCTCAATATGCCCAGGCATACCATGCCATAATCATCATCTCTCTGGGCGCACTAATCAACGCATATACCGGCATTAACAATGGTATTTTATATTTCTCAAAAAAATACAAAGCAGGACTTGCACTCTTACTTTTTCTACTTGTTACTACAATCATTCTGGATGTAATGCTTATTCCGTTCTTGGGGATTAATGGCGCAGCAATTGCAACATCCACTGCGTTGTCAGCATACAACATCATTAAATATTTTTACATCAAATACTCATTTAAGCTTAATCCATATAACTTCAATATCGTAAAAACCATAAGCGTTTTAATTTTCTTATCGGCTTTCTATTTCTTTATTGAAAATCAAATACCATCGGGTTTATTTATGAATATCTTTTTGTCTCTTTTCTTTATGGGAATTTATCTTGGGTTGCTTCTCCTGCTTAAGGTCATACAATTGAGTGAACTGAAACAAATTGTATTTTTAATACCCGGGAATAATTTGCTTGGCTTGGGAAAGAAAATATAGACAAGACTTCAGATCATCTACATTCACAAATAGAAATCGAAGAAATACATTGCATGTTAATTTTGGTATTGCCAAAGTATCTGACGAAGCAATCACATCAATTTGCCATTCCACTATTAAAAGAATAGTTGGCAACTGCTCTTGATAATTTCAAATTCTCAGCAATTATTTGTCAGATAGACTACAATTCAGTTAATTTACCCATGCAATGCACCCATGCAAATTAAATATACCTACAAGAACAATCTTAAAAGGAAAAGCATGATAAATATTGCTCCTTGTTTGCATGCGCAATTGATTCAATTCGACATTTACCAAAACCTCTTCCAACACTGACATTATGGAGTATGCATTAAACGCTGATGTACTGAAAGAAAAAATCAAGGCTTCCGCCTCGCTTAAACTATCACTTTTGGAAAATCAGGACTTGCTTGAAGCATATCATCACATACTTGCTGCTTTGATTACATGCTATCGGAATAAAGGAAAAGTATTGTTTTGTGGAAACGGAGGAAGTGCTGCAGATGCTCAACATCTCGCCGCAGAGTTAAGCGGGAGATTTTATTATGACAGAAGTCCCTTGTATGCGGAAGCATTGCATGTAAACACCTCCTATCTTACAGCTGTTGCCAATGATTATTCTTTCGAAGAGGTTTTTGCCAGACTTGTTGATGGAATGGGACAAAAAGGAGATGTATTAATTGGTTTGTCTACAAGCGGAAACAGTAAAAATATTGTCAATGCTCTTGAAGCCGCAAGGAAGAAAGGAATGATTACCATTGGTTTTTCCGGAAATGGAGGAGGAAAAATGAAATCTCATTGCGATTACATGATTGAAGTTCCCTCCGTAGATACGCCCAGAATTCAGGAATGTCATCTCTTAATAGGCCATACGCTTTGCGAGCAGGTTGAGGCCAGCCTTTTTCCCAGGCACTGATTTCATTTATTCTTCGGGCAGATTCAGGTTGTTTTCATATCCAACAACGAAGGAAAACATTTTACAGATGGTCCTTTGATTAAAAAACACCTGTGAAGGAAAGGTGATATGAGACTTGATGTTCATCACAAAAAAAAAGCGGCAACTGCCGCTATTGTTGCTCCCCCTCTTGGACTTGAACCAAGGACCCCATGATTAACAGTCATGTGCTCTAACCAGCTGAGCTAAGGAGGATTAAAGTTTTTCCCAAAAGGGTTTGCAAATGTAGAAAGTTTTTGGAGCAATACAATATCTTTGCCCAAATTTTTTGCATGAGCTTACTTGTCATTGGTACCGTGGCGTTTGATGCCATAGAAACACCTTTCGGAAAAACCGATAAAATTATCGGCGGAGCGGCCACCTATGTGAGCCTCTCAGCCTCTTACTTTACTGATAACATCCACCTTGTTTCGGTTGTAGGCGATGATTTCCCAACTTCGGCCATTGAAATGCTGAACCAGCATGGGGTTAGCACAGAGGGACTGGAAATCAAAAAAGGTGGAAAAACCTTTTTCTGGAGTGGAAGATACCATACTGACATGAACTCCCGCGATACGCTGGACACGAAGTTAAATGTGCTTCTTGATTTTAATCCGGTGGTGCCACAAGCATGCAAAAAGCCTGAAATTCTGATGTTGGGAAACCTGATGCCTACCCTGCAACGACAGGTGATTGAACAGCTCGATGCCAAGCCCCGCCTGATTGTGATGGACACAATGAATTACTGGATGGAAAACATGATGGATGAGCTCAAAAAAACAATTGCCCTTACTGATGTGCTCACCATCAATGATGAAGAAGCCCGCTTGCTCACAGGTGAATATTCTTTGGTAAAAGCCTCTCAGAAAATTCTTGCCATGGGACCCAAATACCTGATCATCAAAAAAGGAGAACATGGAGCACTATTGTTTCACAAAAATCAGGTATTCTTCGCACCTGCACTTCCTTTGGAAGAAGTGTTCGATCCTACGGGAGCAGGCGATACTTTTGCAGGAGGTTTTGTAGGGTATCTTGCCAAAACCAGAGACTTCAGTTTTTCTAACATGAAAAGAGGAATTATTTTCGGTTCTGCCATGGCCTCTCTTTGCGTAGAAAAGTTTGGTACTGAAAACCTGCTCAATCTCAATCAGACTGCAGTTGACAGCCGGATACAGGAATTTATTGACCTGGTCCAGTTTGACATCTCACTGGTTTAGTAAAAAAGGATACTGTTATTTATGCCTCAATCGGGTCTGAGGGTTTCTTTAAAAGCTTCAGATCTGCAGCGATGATAAATGCAGCGAATCCCCAAAAAGGAACACTTGCCTTATCGGTATCGAGGAAGTTGTTGAGTGCACCATGCACAAAATAGGTAATCAATCCCAGGGTACAAGCCATTAACAGATAACGGTGATTGTCGTCAGATGTATTGCGGATGACCCTTATTGATGTCATCAGCAGGGTGACCACTATTCCAAGAAAAGTTAAACCACCCGGCAAGCCACTCTCCGCCAGAGGGCCTATGTACTCACTATGAGCATTCCCTTTGTCTCCTGCATTTGTACTGATAATGGTTTTTTGATAGGAGAACTGATAGGGTGCGTATGCAAAGGCATAAGTTCCGGGACCAAAACCAAATATGGGTTTCTTTTTAAACATCCGAATAGCGGCCTCCCATCTGTTGATTCTTTCTAGGTTTGAAGCATCCGAGCGAATGTTGGAAATACTCTTGACATGTTCTCCTAAATTGGAGGAAGAATCCTGCCTGTTCTTTTCGAGCTTTCTGAACATTTGGTTGCTTACTCCAATACCTACAACACAGAGCAACACTGCGCCAATGATGTAATATTTGCGTTCCAGGTTGAGGATATACATCAGGTAAACCACCAAAGCAACAGCAAGACTCAACCAGGCTGCACGGGTATAAGACAATACCAACGCAATAAAAAGGATGATAAGGGTAATTAGGGAAAGTGCCTTGAAAGTGAGCGTCTTGTTTTTTAAAAACAAAAAAGTAATCACTACAGGAATAAACATGGCCAAGATGGCTCCATAGCTGGTATGGTCATTGTAAAACGGCGACATCACCCAGTTGGCAGTTTCTTGTGAAAACCCATATTTGCGATGCTCATAAAGCGTATAAGCGATGACAATTAAAAATGAAAACACATATAACCAGGTAAACCGGATTATGGCCTGATACCTTTTGAGCAGGGGAATCACAAGAAAAATACCACTTGACAAGAACCATAGTCTTGCCAAAAAAAACTTGAGTGAAACAATGGGTTTGATTGAAGTAAAGCAGGTTATCAGAATCCAAATCAAATTGATGGCTATAGCAATTAATACGGGATGTTTGACCAAACTCATGAAATAATTTCTTTCTAGCAATACTTTTCCAATAAAAACCACCAATAGTCCAACCATCAGGGGCTCTGTTGGAAGACTGAGCGCCATGCCAAATTCCTTCAATTTTACATTGATGGCTAACGGCGTTGCAAGCACGACGAGCCAGATAATTTTATCGTATGCATACAAATAAAAATATCCGAGCAAGAGAAGAGCCGGCAGGAGTAGCAGATAAAAACTATCATACACCATGAGGATGCCATTGGCAATCATGAGTATGCCGCTCAAGCCATAGAGCCAAAGAGAAAATTTCTTTTCCTTGTCAGCTACCATATCGATTATAGGTTCACCTGTCGCCAAAACCGTTTGGTAATGATGAATATGATGGCCATACTGAGAGAGAATATGACCGAACTCAATACCACTACCCAGCGGATGGGATAATGCTTTTTATCGGGCAAATCAGGAGGCGTCACAACATTCACATAAGAGATATCTCTTTTATAATCGCGCAGGGCTTTGTAATACTGATCTTCCCAGCTAATGTATAAATCGCGCATAAGATTGGATTCCTGATAGGCGAAATCATAATTATAACCATGTGCCTTGAGCACTTCAATGGTTTTAGTCATCTCATCAACACCACGGTTGTTCGAAGAAATCGCTCGGTAATAATTCCTATAGAGTTCCTTGGTTTGGATACCGAAATCAAGAATTCCATATACCCTTCTCATAGAATCTACAATGGTCTTGAGGGAATCCATCTTGTGCCTGACAAGTTTGCGAGAGAAATCATAAGACTGAACCACTTCCAGTAGTTTTTCCTTACGGAGCTTCTTCAACAGTCGGTCACCCTGTACTATCATAGAATCCAACATGTTTTTTGCTACTGCGGGATCCTCATCAGATACAGAAATACTCACTGCCTCAAAATCGGTTTTATCTATACTTACCCTTTCTTCATAAACCTTGGACATGGCCGTTTTGCGTTGAGGACTATCCGCGCTGATTTGATACCTGTTGTACAAATCGAATTGTTTGGCAAGTGTATCCCTGATGGCTGAGGATTTAAATATTTCGAGCAATTGCTCAGTAAGTGATTCAGTAGAATAGGAAGTACTGTTTCCGGGATAAATAACGGCTGATGATTTAAACCTTGGCTTCATGAAATAGGGCGAAGAAAAAATTCCGGAGATGATGGCTGCAAGAAGTGCAACAACAATCAAAGGTTTTTTATACTCTACCAAAATTCTCAGAAGGTGAATACTGTTGAATGAATTTTCCATACCTGTATAAAATTAATTTTGGTGGGTTTTAATATTTTCAAAAATCATTAGCACAAGCATCCCGAACAACAGAGAGGATAAGGTGGACAAAACCACGATTAACCAGCGAATGGGATAGGCCTTTTTCTCAGCTTTAACGGCTTTGTTTACGATAAACTTTTGGGTAATTACTTGTTCAGCATCAACCCTTGCCTCTTCATATTTGGCTTTGATAAGAGCAAGTTGCTTGATTTGCTCTTCATTCAACTCTCTCAGGAAAACATAAGCACCTCCATAATTGGAGAGGATGCCCAGCTTTTCTTCCAACTGACGGATACCGGCTGTGTTGTTGCGTGCAATAGCTGTGGCGTACTGCTCGTTAAAAACCTGAGATTGTGTTTCATAGTCATTGATTCCCATCAACCTGAGTTTCTTTAAGGAGTCATTGATCTGCTGTATCTCGCGTTTGAGTGCCAGGTATGAACCCTCAACAATTTTGAGTGCGGCTCTGGCACGCACCTTTTGCATGTCGTTCTTAACAGAATCAAGCAAATCTGAGATGGTATTACATATATCCGCTGCAAGCTGCGGATCAGTATCATACACATCTATTTTTACCGACATAAATTCCGTGCGCTCAAAACTGATGTTGTCGTCAAATTCATCATAGAGCTTCGTGTATTTATGAGGATCTGCGGAATGGATTCCGTAGTGCTCCAATAAATTGTACTTACTGCATACCTGTGCTTTGATGGCGTCCGAGTTAAGGATCTGTAGCATTTGTTCAGCTTCTTCCTCTTCTCCGAATTTCAGAATATCCTCTTTACCTGTTCCATTTACATCAAGCAGCGCCTTTGAAATGGAATTGGACTGAGTGGGAAACATCACTACCGTAGATAGGTATTTGGGCGTAATCAGAAAAGAGAAGATGGTTGAAAGCAACATTGCCGAAACCCCGATCATGAGAAGTTGTTTGCGCCATTTAAGCACAAACTCGATGAGGTTTACCGACCCGTTAAGCGGTTTTTGGCTGTCTGTGGTCATTGATTGTTTTGAAATTAAGGATGGCTAAACTACATATTTTTGGGGAATCGAGGCTATTCGCTGCTCCTGAGAACCTTCAACAGAGACCTTGGCCTAATGAGTCCGGATACCAGTGCCCACAGGCATGAGGCTGCAGCAAACATACCCAGGCCTGCCAGCGATGCGGAGAACTTTAAAAAGCCCACGATAAAGTAAGCCGTTGCCAAACAAAGCAATGCATACAGTACGATTCCTGAAAGATGCCATATGCCGGGTTTTAATTTGAGCAGGCGATAGCACAAAAAAACCTGAATACAAGCTGTTATTCCTTGTGTAATAAGGCTGCTCCAGGCGCTTCCCAGGGCATGGTACTGCGGGATAAGAAAAAGATTCAAACCAATGTTGAGCAGCATTCCCAAAAAAGCCATGATGTTTAACTGCCGCAGATTTCCATTGGCGGTGAGCAAGGTGCCGAAGACATAGGTGGTGGAAGAAAAAACCAAACAGAAAATGAGTACAGAAAAAACCGGAGAGATGGCATCCGCATGCTTCGGATAGAGCAGGGTCATGAG
>JBKCNM010000109.1:0-26640 GCA_046297395.1 Bacteroidota bacterium | reverse complement strand
TCTATGGTGTTTTTGAATGTCTGTTTCACCAAAATAAACACCAACAAAAGCAACTGACCAATAACCGACTGTTTGGCTGGCATTCGGCACTTTGTCCGACAGGACATAGCGGTATGCACAAAATAGAAGTAGGACGCTATCGAACAGGTGAGATGCAGATAGTATCAGGAGCAATGGGAAAAGAAAAAGTCCACTACGAAGCGGTTCCTGCAAACAGAGTAAAAGAAGAAATGGAGAAGTTTTTAAAATGGTTTAATGACAACTCTCCTATTGACCCTGTTCTAAAATCTGCAATTGCTCATTTCTGGTTTATTATCATACATCCATTTGACGATGGAAACGGAAGAATTGCAAGAGCAATTTCAGATTTAATGCTTGCCCGTGCTGACAAAACAACAGAACGATATTACAGTATGTCAAGCCAAATTTTGGTTGAACGCAAAAAGTATTATGAGATTTTACAAAAGGTTCAACACAGCAGTGGCGACATCACAGATTGGTTAGATTGGTTTTTGCATTGCCTTAAAAATTCACTTATTGCAACGGAAGCGACCTTGCAGAAAATATTACGTAAAACCGATTTCTGGAAAATTCACGAGAATACTGTGTTTAACGAAAGACAGAGATTAGTACTGAACAAACTGTTTGACGGATTTGATGGAAAATTGAAATCATCTAAATGGGCAAAAATTGCTAAATGTTCACCTGATACAGCATTACGCGATATAAAAGGTTTAATTGACAAGGGAATATTACGACAAGAGCAACAAGGCGGACGAAGCACAAACTATGAACTTGCGGACTTCTAAAGGTAACACTACCGCCAACACACGGTTTGCAGCAAGCGGGGGAAGTTGTGCCAATCTAAAAATTTGGTCTTCAATGAAAAATCTTCTAATCTAAAATTTCTCTCTTTGGTTTCCCTGCCTAGCGCAAACCGTGGGACCGTCAGGCTGTGAAAAAACCCTTGTTTTCTTTTATTCTGAGCAACTCAACCATTTTTAAGACTGATTTTCGCTGTTTATTTGCGTTTTAAGATAGGCTTTTTTCAGGCAGCCTTTTGTAGGAAAATTTCAAAGTGCGCTCAAATGTCATGCAATTGCATCAATCTGGATGATAGTGGAGGGATTCTCTTGTAGTCCGGCTTCCAACTTTTCATTTTTTCAAGTAAACTAAGCGATAATAAATTTGAGTCTCACAAAATCATGCAAGGTAATCGGCCTCAATAACCTCCTCGAGACAATAAAATTCTGGTTGGTTTCTGTTGTTGGCCTGTATGTATTCTATTATAACTGAAGTCCAAAATGATGCTTGATAAAAAAGAAAAATGTTTATTTTTATCAGCACTTATAAACTGAGGATTGTGAATGGTTTTTTCACGGTCTGATGTTAGCGGTAATAGTATCGCACCACACAACCAACATTGCAATGACAAAAGAGACCATAATAAAACGACTGCTTGAAAGTTCACCGACGGACCACAAGGACGGTTATGTTAACGACTTTATGGACAATTTAATTCCGACCATTTCGGTTGACGACTTTTTTGACGACCTTAATGATGGGGACGGTAACGAACTAAAGAGCAAGTTCAAAGCACTTTACTCTTCATCAGCTTTAGGCGTAAACTTTTTCGGCTACTTCAAGCGACACCTTGATAAATTCGCAATTTTAGGAGAAAGCAATTTTACTGTTGGACAGTTTGAGAAAAAACTACCGACAGGTTTAAAAGGGACTTCACCCAACCTTGACTTTTATTTAGAGAACGACAATTGTATAATCGGCATTGAGAGCAAATTTTTAGAGCCGCTTACACCAAAGCAACCGAATTTTTCTGCTTCATATTCCGACAGTTTTTTAGACACTCTTGACAGCGGACTTTCTAAAATTGTAAATCATTACCGAACCCAAAACGCATCAACACTTTTGGACACTGCACAACTTATCAAGCACTCTATCGGACTTCTAAACAACAAGGGAGACAAAAAAGCCAAACTCATTTATGTATACTGGCAGCCTCTCAACGCTGACGACTTTTGCGAGTATGCACAGCACAAAAATGAACTTGCCGACTTTGCGGACAGAATTAAAATTGTTTCTGGTATTTCATTTTATCATTTGACTTATTTGGACTTTTACAATCTTTTCGCCAATGACAACTTTTTCAAACAACATCTTTCAAATTTCAAACACAAATATCTTTTAACTCTTAATCCAAAATCTAATGGCTAAGAAAAAAAAGGAAAGCGGTAGCGGTGGTTTACTTGTAATTTTCCTTCTAGCAATCGGTGTAATCTTTTCAATGATAACATTCGCTCCAGGCATTGTTGTCGCTTCACTTGTTGACCAAGTTAAACCGCTAACAATCGGTCCACTTTGGGGGACAACACTGACAACAACTCTTGTAATACTTGCAGTTCTTTACTTCAATAAAAGTGAAGGAGCATTTATGCGTTATTTTCTCATTTCATGTGCGGTTTTCGTTATCGGACTTATCTACACACTTTTTGACGACACAAACATTATCTATACGACAGTTAAGAGAATGTATCCGTTTATTGAGAACATGATTAAAGAGATCAACAAACCTAACAGATGAGAACTACTCCGCCAACATTCATACTGGCAAATAAAAAGCCCCTATTGTAAGGGTCTTTTTCATTTTACAAGAATTTGTTAGAAGCTGGTTTACATTATGTGCCACCACTCTCCCCAATCCCACTGAATAAAATCAAACACCTCCCCATTTCTCTCTTTCGTCCTATTCAGATACCTTTACCTTGTTTATGAAAATTGGAATCGTTTGCTACCCCACCTTTGGAGGTAGTGGTGTAGTAGCCACTGAACTCGGTCTCGCGCTCGCTGCCGAAGGACATCAGGTACATTTTATCTCCTACAGCCAACCTGCCAGACTGGAATATTTTTCCGAAAATGTGTTCTATCATGAAGTGAGCGTTTCCAACTATCCCTTGTTCGAATACCAACCATACGAGTTGGCCCTCACCAGTAAACTCGTAGATGTTGTGAAGTATGAAAAACTTGATTTGCTTCATGTACACTATGCAATACCACATGCCTCTGCTGCATTTATGGCAAGATCAATTCTCCTTGCACAGGGTTTGTATATCCCATTCATTACTACGCTTCATGGCACCGATATCACGCTTCTGGGGAAAGACCCATCCTTTGAACCCGTAATTACCTATACCATCAACCAGAGTGATGCAGTAACGGCTGTTTCTGAAAGTCTCAAACAAGACACCTACAAATATTTTCCAATTACCCGTGAGATACAGGTCATACCCAATTTTATTTCTTTGGCGGATTACGATCGAATCAACCGGGAAGGAAAATCCTATTGCCACAGAAAAACTTATGCACCTTCAGGGGAAAAAATCCTCCTTCACATGTCAAATTTCAGGAAAGTTAAACGCCTCGACGATGTGATTCAGATCTTTTTCAGGGTTCAGCATGAAGTCCCCTCCAAGCTGCTCTTGGTTGGGGATGGCCCGGAACGCAACCGCATCGAACAGCTCTGCCGCGACATGGGTATTTTCGGTAATGTGAAGTTTTTAGGTAAAATAACTGCACCCGAACAGAGTCTTTCTCTTGCAGATCTATTCCTGCTTCCATCCGAAACCGAGAGCTTTGGCCTCGCAGCCCTCGAAGCCATGGCCTCTTCTGTACCGGTGATTTCCACCAATACAGGAGGACTTCCGGAAGTAAACAAGAATGGTGTTTCGGGTTTTACTGCCCATGTGGGAGATGTTGATGAAATGGCTTCCAAGGCACTTTTGTTGCTTAAGAACCCCGAAATGCTCCGTACTTTTAAGGAACAAGCCCGCAAAGCAGCCTCTGCTTTTGATATATCTGTGGTTTTGCCTGCCTATGAATCACTCTATAACAACTTGATTGTTAAATCTGTTTAATGTTTTTCTGTGGTTTCATTGCCACGAACATTTTTTGTAGTCGTCGGTTTAGTTGTTTGTGTGCCTAATGCGTGTATTTTTGCCGCTAAAGCCAAACACAGAGAATCCATCATATGAAATATACTTCCATCCCCATTTTCAGCACCAGCATCGGCAAGAAAATCCTGATGGCCTTATCAGGATTGTTTTTATGTACTTTTCTGGTTGTCCATCTCATCGGAAATCTGCAGTTATTTAAATCCGACCAGGGTTTTGCTTTTAATATGTATGCCCGTTTTATGACCACCAATCCCCTTATCAAAACAGTGGCCTATGTAAATTATGCACTTATCCTTTTGCATGTTTTTACCAGTTTGTTTCTCACGCTTTCAAACCGTAAGGCAAGGCCGGTGCAATATGGCTACAACAATCCGGTAGCAAACTCCATCTGGTCATCCAGAAACATGGGGATTCTTGGCACCATTATTTTGGTTTTTATTGTTGTGCACATGCAAAATTTCTGGTATGAATATAAATTCGGAGAAGTGCCTGTAGCCTCCTATTATGAATACATTTCTCCCGAAGGCAAAAGCATGACTACAGATAATATCGAAACGGTGCCACCCGAGTCCTATGCAACCGTGAGAATGATATATATCAAAGACCTCTACAAGGAAGTAATCACGGAGTTCAACCAGGAAATCCTGCTTGTCATTTTGTATGTGCTTGCACAGATTGCCATTGGTTTCCATCTCTGGCATGGATTTTCTTCCGCATTTCAGACCCTTGGTATGAACCATAAAAAGTACACGCCTGTGATTCAGTCGCTGGGATATGGTTTTTCAGTAATCATTCCCCTGCTTTTTGCCATCATGCCGCTTTACTTTTACTTTATTCACAAATGATTGACTTAAAAAAATCTGCCATGCTAGAATCAAGGATACCCGAAGGAAACCTGGCCGAGAAATGGACCCGGCACAAGTCCTCCATCAAGCTGGTGAACCCGGCCAACAAACGCAAACTCGATGTGTTGGTGATTGGAACCGGTCTTGCCGGAGCTTCAGCAGCCGCTACGCTTGGAGAGTTGGGCTACAATGTAAAAGTGTTCTGCTTCCAGGATAGCCCCCGCAGGGCTCATTCCATCGCTGCCCAGGGAGGAATAAATGCAGCAAAAAATTACAAGAATGACGGTGACAGTGTGTACCGTTTGTTTTATGATACCATTAAAGGCGGAGATTTTCGTGCCCGTGAGGCCAATGTGCATCGCCTTGCTGAAGTAAGTGTAAGTATCATCGACCAATGTGTGGCTCAGGGCGTACCATTTGCCCGAGAGTACGGCGGATTGCTCGACAATCGCTCCTTTGGTGGTTCCCAGGTATCCCGCACCTTTTATGCCCGCGGCCAAACCGGTCAGCAGTTGCTCTTGGGTGCTTACTCCGCGCTTGAGCGCCAGGTGGGTCTCGGAAATGTAAAACAATACACTCGTCATGAAATGGCGGAAGTGGTTACCATCGACGGCAAAGCAAGAGGAATCATTGCAAGAAACCTCGTAAACGGTAAGCTCGAACGCTTTTTCGGACACGCAGTTGTTTTGGCAACCGGCGGTTACGGAAATGTGTTTTTTCTCTCCACCAATGCCATGGGATCCAATGTAACTGCCGCATGGAAGGCCTATAAGAAAGGCGCTTATTTTGGCAATCCCTGTTTCACGCAGATTCATCCCACCTGTATCCCTGTCACCGGAAGCTATCAGAGCAAGCTTACGCTGATGTCGGAGTCGCTTCGTAACGATGGTCGTGTGTGGGTGCCAAAGAAAAAAGAAGATGCTAAAAAGCGTCCTCAGGATATTCCTGAAGAGGATCGCGACTATTATCTGGAAAGAAAATATCCCTCATTCGGAAACCTTGCCCCGCGCGACATTGCATCGCGTGCGGCCAAAGAGGTTTGCGATGAAGGAAGAGGTGTGGGAGAATCAGGCTTGGCAGTATACCTCGATTTTGGTGATGCTGTCAAGCGATTGGGCAAATCGGTTGTGGAGGCTCGTTATGGAAATCTTTTCGATATGTATGCACATATCACCAATGAAAATCCTTACGAGGTGCCCATGCGCATTTACCCTGCTGTTCACTACACCATGGGTGGACTTTGGGTAGATTATAACCTGATGACCACTGTGCCCGGTTTATACGCCATTGGCGAAGCCAACTTTTCTGACCATGGTGCCAATCGCCTGGGGGCATCTGCGCTCATGCAAGGACTAGCCGACGGATATTTTGTATTGCCTTATACCATCGGAGATTATCTCTCCGGTGAAATCTTTACCAAGCCTTTCCCCACCGACCACCCGGCATTTGTTGAAGCAGAAAACCAGGTCATGGAAAGGTATCGTCGTTTGCTCGAAATCAAAGGAAATAAAACAGTAGATGATTACCACAAGGAGCTGGGAAAAGTGATGTGGGATGAATGCGGAATGGCTCGTTCCCGAGAGGGACTTATCCGTGCAAGGCAAACCATCCGCGAAATTCGGGAATCATTTTGGAGCAATGTAAAGGTTCCGGGATCGCTCGATGAGATGAATCCAGAGCTTGATAAAGCTGCACGGGTGGCAGATTTTATAGAGCTTGGTGAACTCATGGTCATCGATGCCCTCAACAGGGACGAATCCTGTGGAGGTCATTTCCGTGTGGAATACCAGGATGAAGGCGAAGCACGCCGTAACGATCAGGACTATGCCTATGTAGCAGCTTGGGAGTTCAAAGGCCTTGAACATGATCCTCAACTCCACAAAGAAAAACTCAATTTCGAAAATGTAAAACTTGCTGTCCGCTCTTACAAATAAAAAAACTGTATCATGAAATTCACACTTAAAATATGGAGACAAAAAAACACCCAAACCCCGGGAAGGTTTGTGGATTACTCCATCAGCAACATCAATCCCGACATGTCTTTTCTGGAAATGATGGATGTGTTGAACGACGAGATTGTCCGCAAAGGTGATGAGCCGGTTGTGTTTGATCACGACTGCAGAGAGGGCATCTGCGGCATGTGCAGCATGTACATCAACGGCAGGGCACATGGCCCCAAGAAAGCCACCACCACCTGTCAGTTGTATATGCGAAATTTTACCGATGGCGAAACCATCACCATTGAACCATGGAGGGCGCAGGCATTTCCGGTGTTACGCGACCTGTCAGTAGATCGATCTGCATTCGACAGAGTGATACAATCCGGAGGCTATATCTCAGTAAATACCGGACAGGCTCAGGACGCCAACGCCATTCCTGTGAACAAAGAAGATGCTGATCTTTCCATGGATGCCGCTGCCTGTATCGGATGTGGTGCCTGTGTGGCGGCTTGTAAAAACGCCAGCGCCATGCTTTTTGTGAGCGCCAAGGTTTCGCAGTTTGCACTCCTGCCGCAGGGTCAGGCAGAAAGACAGGAACGCGTACTTGCCATGGTCAATCAAATGGAGCACGAAGGTTTTGGCTCTTGTACCAATACAGGTGCATGTGAGGCCGAATGCCCCAAGGAAATTTCCATCAGCAATATTGCCAGGCTCAACCGCGACTATATCGCAGCCTCGCTCAGCAAATAAACGCGGGCAAGGAATACATGTCGGTAAGCTTATCAGAAATTCAGGAACCTGTTGCCGAGCAGATGAAACTGTTCGAACGCAAGTTCAGGGAGTTCATGAAAAGCCCTGTTCCTCTCCTCGATAAAATCACCCACTATATTGTTAAACGAAAGGGCAAACAACTCCGCCCGCTTTTCGTTTTTCTTACCGCAGAGCTTAATGGTGGTACCACAGAAGCCTCCTATCGCGCAGCCTCTCTCATTGAATTATTGCATACCGCCACATTGGTGCATGATGATGTGGTTGACGATTCCATGGAACGAAGGGGATTTTTCTCGGTGAATGCTTTATGGAAAAATAAAATTGCAGTGCTGGTAGGAGATTTTTTGCTTTCTAAAGGACTGCTTCTTTCAGTGGATCATGAGGATTATACACTGTTGAGAATTGTATCGAATGCTGTAAGAGAAATGAGTGAGGGCGAACTTCTGCAAATTGAAAAAGCCAGAAGGATGGACATTACACAAGAGGTTTATTTTGAAATCATCCGTCAGAAAACTGCTTCACTCATGGCGTCTTGCTGTGCCTGTGGTGCGTTTAGCGCAGGTGCCGATGCAGCAACCACTGAAAAAATGCGCCATTTTGGAGAACTTACAGGAATGGCTTTTCAGATAAAAGATGATTTGCTCGACTTTGCCGACGCTTCCCAAACAGGCAAACCAACAGGGATAGACATCAAGGAAAAAAAAATGACACTGCCTGTGATCTATGCACTGGGAAAAGCCGGAAGGGCCGAGAAAAACAGGATGATGGATTGCATAAAAAACAACAATGGCGATCCTGAAAAAATAAACGAAGTGCTCACTTTTGTGCATGCCTCAGGAGGAATTGCCCATGCCGAAAAAACCATGCAGACCTTTAAAGAACAGGCCAATGAAATTCTTCTCGGTTTTCCTTCTCATCCCGCCCGTACAGCCCTCGTTCAATTACTAAACTTTACCATAGAGAGAAAAAAATGAAACCATTTTTTGCCATTCAGCTATTCCTTTCAGCCTTGCTCTTTGTTGCATGTAATTCTCCCAAAACTCCATCAGCCAATCAAACCAAGGCCATTGATACCCCTTCGGTGAAATCCAATGATGATACTTTGGTGTATGCTCCTGAATATTATGAGAACGGAAACCTCAAGGCCGAAGGTCACTTGCAAAAGGGTTTACGCGAAGGCAAATGGATTGCCTATTCACCTGATGGTCGCATCATGAGCAGCTGCGAATATTCGAGGGGAAGAAAAAACGGACAATCACAGGTTTTCAATCCCAACGGAACAGTAAAATATACAGCCTATTATCGCATGGATGAGAAAGATGGGATTTGGGTGCTCAATGACGAACAAGGAAAAAAAGTAAAGGAAGTCAATTACAAGCGCGGAACAAATCCATGAGCGATTTTGTTTCGTTTCTTTGCAGTCCAGATGAATGAAGTAAAAGATTCCGGTACGCTAAGTCCGAAGGATTTTGCCAGCGACCAGGAAATAAGATGGTGCCCCGGTTGCGGAGACTATTCCATCCTCAAACAGGTGCAAACAGTTTTGCCTGAGCTCGGCATTCCCCGGGAAAATATTGTCTTTATTTCCGGGATAGGATGCTCCTCCCGTTTTCCGTATTACATGGAAACCTATGGAATGCATAGCATCCACGGCAGGGCTACGGCAGTGGCCAGCGGATTAAAAATTACCCGCCCCGAACTCTCGGTATGGATTATTACCGGCGATGGCGATGCACTCTCCATAGGTGGCAACCACCTGATACATCTCATGCGCCGCAACATCAATGTAAATGTGTTGCTCTTTAACAACGAAATTTATGGACTCACCAAAGGACAGTATTCACCTACTTCCCGTGAAGGCCAACTGACCAAATCAAGCCCTTACGGAGCCCTTGATCATCCCTTTAATCCCCTTGCGCTTGCTTTGGGTGCCGGAGCTACTTTTGTTGCTCGCTCCATGGATCGTGATCCCCAGCATGTGAGAGGAATCCTCAAGGAAGCCAATGCCCACCGTGGTACATCATTGGTTGAGATTTACCAAAACTGTAATGTGTTTAATGATGGTGCCTTTGAAGTATTTACCGAAAAATCCACCAAAAAACTAAATACCCTTTTTGTGGAAACCGGCAAGCCCCTTGTCTATGGGGCTTCAGGAGAAATGGGCATGCTTCTGGATGGCCTGAGACCCCGTGCGGTAAATTGGCAAGAGGAAAATCTTTCGGTTAATGATTTGTGGATTCATGACCCCGGCGATGCTACCAAAGCGAATTTGTTGGCGGGGATGTTTGAAGCCAACAATTCCACCGAGGCTTTACCGAGACCGTTTGGAGTATTTTTTTCTGCCGCAAGAACTTGCTATGAAGATGATGTACACGCCCAGATCCATGATGTTGCCCGCAGCAAAGGTACCGGTGACTTGGGAGCTTTAATCAGAGGCAAAAATACCTGGAAGATTGAGTAAGGGGCTTTCCCTTATCTTTGTGTCCCATTTGTGATTAAAACCATGGAAGAACTGCTTCCCGAAGAACTCCAGGGTTCACCCGTCATCCTCTCAAGCCCGGCGGCATATACCCGTAAACTCTATATTGAGAGCTACGGTTGTCAGATGAATTTTTCAGACAGTGAAATTGTCGCATCTATTCTTTCAGAGAACGGATTTTCTACGGTGAGCGATTACCGTGAGGCCGATGTGGTGTTGCTGAACACCTGTGCCATCAGAGACAATGCTGAGCAGAGGGTGCGCAACAGGCTCAATGAATTTAAACAGATAAAAGCCCGCAGACCCTCTCTGATGGTTGGAATGCTGGGATGTATGGCAGAGAGACTGAAAGCCCAATTGCTTGAACAGGAAAAGCTGGTAGACCTTGTGGCCGGTCCTGATGCTTACCGCGATTTGCCCAACTTGATTCAACAGGTGCAGGGCGGACAAAAAGCAGTGAATGTGCTTTTGTCAAGAGAAGAAACTTACGCTGATATCAGTCCGGTGCGATTGGATGCCAATGGAATTACCGCTTTCATCTCCATCATGAGGGGTTGCGACAACATGTGCTCCTTTTGTGTGGTTCCTTTTACCCGAGGCAGGGAACGCAGCCGCGATCCGGAATCGATAGTAGAAGAAGCAAGACAACTTTTTGAGCAAGGGTACCGTGAGGTAACGCTGCTGGGGCAGAATGTGAACTCTTATCTTTATGCAGGAGGAGGCCTCAAAAAGGAGATTCTTAATGAGGAAGAAAAAAAACAGGCCACCACTTTTGCCCAACTGCTCGAAAGAGTAGCACTGGTAAATCCATTGCTCCGCATCAGATACTCCACCTCCCATCCTAAAGACATGCAGGATGATGTGCTGGAGGTGATGGCAAAATATCCCAACATCTGCAAGTATATCCACCTGCCTGTGCAGAGTGGCTCCTCAAGAGTGCTTGAGCTCATGAACAGGGGATACACAAGGGAATGGTATTTGGAGCGTATAGCCGCCATCAGGCATTTTATGCCCGACTGTGCAATAAGTACCGATACCATCTCCGGTTTTTGTACAGAAACAGAAGAAGATCATAGTGAGACCATTTCCCTGATGGAGGCTTCTGCTTTTGATTTTTCTTACATGTTCTACTATTCGGAGCGTCCCAAGACCCTGGCAGAGAGAAAGTACAAGGATGATGTGGCTGAAGAAACAAAAAAGAGGAGGCTTTCAGAAGTTATCGCTTTGCAAAACAGGCTTTCACTGGAGAGCAACAGGCGCGATATCGGTAAAGAATTCGAAGTGCTGGTGGAGGGTATCTCCAAGCGGTCTTCGGAGAAAGTGTATGGCCGCAATTCACAAAATAAAGTGGTGGTTTTCAATAATCCCGGAATTCCTGCCGGAACATATGTGAGGGTTAAAATCAATGATTGTACCTCTGCCACCCTGATAGGTGAAGTTGCAGGTGACCTCAGATGAGAAAATTTTGATTTGCTTGGCTTTAAAGAAATCCTTTTATTTGCAGCATAAATAACCACAAAAAAAAACAACATGTCTGACATTGCATCAAGAGTTAAAGCCATCATTGTTGACAAACTCGGCGTAGACGAAAAAGAAGTAACAACCGAAGCCAGTTTCACCAATGATTTGGGTGCTGACTCACTCGATACCGTCGAGTTGATCATGGAGTTTGAAAAGGAATTCAATATTGCCATTCCCGACGATCAGGCTGAAAATATCAGCACCGTTGGACAGGCTATCTCCTACATCGAAGCCAACGTAAAATAAATTTCTGTTCCCACATGGAGCTCAAGAGGGTTGTTGTAACAGGAATGGGGGCGTTAACGCCCATCGGAAACAACCTTGAAGATTACTGGAAAGGCCTTGTAAACGGGCGCAGCGGAGCTGCGCCTATTACCCATTTCGATGCTTCTAAGTTCAAGACAAAATTTGCCTGCGAGGTAAAGGGTTTTGATCCTTCTCAGCATTTCGATCGTAAGGAAGCCAGAAAAATTGACAAGTTTACCCAATATGCCATGGTTGTGGCAGATGAAGCCGTGAAAGATGCCGGCATCACACCTCAAAATGCAGATCCCGACAGGGTAGGTGTGATTTGGGGATCCGGTATCGGAGGATTGGACACATTTTTACATGAGTGTACCGAGTTTGTAAAAGGAGATGGAACACCCCGTTTCAATCCCTTTTTCATTCCTAAAATGATTGCAGATATCGCCTCCGGGCACATCAGCATCAAGTATGGCTTCCGGGGTCCGAATTTCACCACCGTTTCTGCTTGTGCTTCTTCCACCAATGCCCTTATTGACGCATTCAACTACATCCGTTTAGGAAAGGCTGATATCATTCTCTCCGGAGGTTCGGAAGCAGCCGTGAATGAGGCAGGCATGGGAGGATTTAATGCCCTGCAGGCACTATCAGTGCGCAATGATTCCCCCGAAACAGCCTCCCGACCTTTTGATTTGGACCGAGATGGTTTTGTATTAGGAGAAGGCGCAGGAGCCATCGTTCTCGAAGAACTCACACATGCCCTCAACAGAGGCGCCAAGATATATGCCGAAGTAATAGGCGGTGGCATGAGTGCCGATGCATATCACATCACTGCACCTCATCCCGAAGGTTTAGGTGCCAATAATGTGATGAAAAACGCACTTTCTGATGCAGGTATTGATGCAAACCAGATTGATTATATCAATGTGCATGGAACATCCACGCCCCTGGGCGATGTGAGTGAATCCAAAGCCATACTCGCTGTTTTTGGAGAACATGCCTACAAACTGAACATCTCTTCTACCAAATCCATGACCGGTCACCTGCTTGGGGCTGCGGGCGCCATAGAATCTATCGCTTCCATCATGGCAGTGAAAAACAACATCATTCCCCCAACCATCAATCATTTTACCGATGACCCTTCTTTTGACCCTCAGCTGAATTTTACATTCAATAAGCCGCAGGAAAGAGAAGTAAGAGCAGCGCTCAGCAACACATTCGGATTTGGTGGTCACAATGCTTCCGTGATTTTCAGGAAATATCCGGTATAATACAATTTCTGTTTTCATTTGCTGACACCGGCATTTTTATCCCCTCATTTTTACGGAAACGACCGAGAGCTTTTTCTTTTCATAAGAAATGTGCTTGGTGAACAACCTTCCAATTTAGGTCTCTATAAGCAGGCGCTCAGACACAAATCTGCTTCTCTGCCAACGCTTCACGGCATGAAAGATTCCAATGAGAGACTGGAGTTTTTGGGAGATTCAATCATTGGTGCCTCGGTGGCTTCCTACCTGTACAAAAAATATCCTTTTAGAGACGAAGGTTTTCTTACCAAACTTCGTTCGCGCATTGTAAGCAGAGAAAATTTATCTGCCCTTTCACGCAAGATGGGCTTCGGTAGATTTATTGAGCATAGCCTCAACGGCACTTCCAGAACCATCGAGGGAGATGTGTTTGAAGCCGTGATTGGTGCTCTTTTTATGGACAAAGGATACCATGCGGCCTCTCGTTGCATGATTCGTAGAATCATCGCCATTCATATTGATGTTGACGCGCTCGAGAATATCGATAATGATTACAAAAGTCAACTTCTTGCGCATGTACAGAAAGAGAAGAAAACTTATCAGTTCGAAATTATCAGAGAGGGTGGCAGAGGACGATCCGATTTTTACCATTTGCGATTGTATGTAAATGGAACGGCTGTCTCTGAAGGCAAAGGGAGTTCTAAAAAAGCCGCTGAACAACACGCATCCGAGCTGTTTATTAAAAATCTGTAAATTTTTTTCTCCTCTTGTCTTTACAGGCATTATGGCTACATTTGGTGTTAACTTTACACCATGAGACAAAGCGGGAAATTATCTCTTGATTGGCCGGAAGAAATCAGTATGGCAGGAATTGTCGCATCCTGTAAGGAGCACAAACTTGCATATGAAATCAATCTTGCCTTAGGGCTTTCTCTCAGCAGAAGCATCAAGGATATTGAAATTTACACCTCCGAAAAAACATCTTCAACAAGTGGAAATCTGTTTGAAGAAGATATCGATGATGGCATAAGTACACATAGTATTTTTGAATACACAGATAAAATTCTTTACCGCAGATATTGTTTGCTGTCAAACCTGGGTTCATCCGGATGGTTGCTGCCCGAACTAAAAAACTTAAACTTTGTTCTGCTTTTGGAAACTTCCTATCTGCCCGAAAATACATGGCAGGATATCATTGCTGCAATAAGTGGAATACCTGATGTAAACAATATATTTTTTCTTGACCCTGAAAAAGTACCTTCAAAATTTAACCTTCTCTTTTAACCAAATCTCACTCATGCAACATACCACCTGGAGCAAAACAAAAATAGTAGCTACAATCGGACCCGCCAGCGCCAACCCCGAAACACTTGAAAAGATGATTGAAGCAGGGATGAATGTGGCGCGTATCAATTCCTCTCATGGTTCTTATGAAGATCATCAAAAAGTAATTGATCATATCAGAGAAATCAATCGTCGGCACAATACCCATGTCGCCATCCTGGTAGATTTACAGGGCCCTAAAATCCGTTGCGGAAAAATCGCAGGAAATGCAGCTGAACTGATCCATGGAAACGAGATCATCATTACCACAGAAGAATGTGAAGGCACGGCAGAAAGAATCAGCATCAACTACAAGGAGTTTCCCAAAGATGTGCAAGTGGGCGACCACATTCTTTTGGACGATGGCAAATTAAGGCTGGTGGTTACAGGAACAGACCGGATGAAAGAAGTAAAAGCCACCGTCGTAAATGGAGGAACACTTACTTCCAAAAAAGGTGTGAACCTGCCCAATACTGCTGTTTCACTTCCTTCACTCACAGAAAAAGATCTCGCCGATTTGGATTTTGCGCTGAAAAACAAAGTTGAATGGATTGGACTCTCTTTCGTTCGTAGTGTAACGGATGTAGTAGACCTTAAGGAGCGTATTAAACAAGCCCACCAGACTTCGAGAGTGGTAGCTAAAATAGAAAAACCTGAGGCTATCAGAAATATCGTGCAGATTGTGGATATGGCTGATGCCATTATGGTTGCCCGCGGTGACCTGGGTGTTGAAATGCCCATGGAAGAGGTACCACTCATGCAGAAGATGATTGTTACAAAAGCCATCGCTGCATCAAAGCCGGTGATAATCGCCACACAGATGATGGAAACCATGATTACAAATTATGCACCAACAAGGGCAGAGGTAAATGATGTTGCCAATGCAGTGCTCGATGGTGCAGATGCAGTGATGTTGAGTGGGGAAACATCCGTTGGAAAGTATCCGGTAGTGGTAATACAGAATATGAAAAAGATTATTGACGCAGTAGAAAAAACCAGTGATCAGATTTTTTTCAAGGAGCATATCCCAACTGAAAAAAACCATACCTATATCTCCGACTCCATCTGCTTTAATGCCTGTGTAATGGCCCGTCAGGTAAGTGCTGCAGCCATTGTTACGATGACAAATTCAGGGTACACAGGCTTTAAAATCAGTAGTCACCGACCCAGGGCCAATGTGTTTATTTTTACAGATAATCCTGCACTAATCAATACCATGAGTTTGGTTTGGGGCGTGCGCGGATTTTATTATAATACATACGAAAGCACGGATGCTACCATCAAAGACATCAAGGAATTTCTGAAAAGAGAAAAGCTTGTACAGGTTGATGATCTGGTGATTAATATCGCCAGCATGCCCATGACAGAAAAAGGAAGGGCAAACATGCTTAAACTAAGTTTTGTAAAAGAATAATCTCATGACATTCTCACTGCGTCTCATTCTTTTTCTTGCACTTAATTTTGGGGCGCTTGCACTGGGTGGTTTGTTTACAGGAAAAGGGGTTGTTTCCGACTGGTACAGGCAACTCAACAAAGCTCCTTGGACCCCACCGGGCTGGGTTTTCGGATTTGCATGGACAAGCATCATGGTGTGCTTCTCCTTTTTTATGACCCAGCTAACAAAAGAAAAAATACAGTTCTATCCTGTTCTCTTGCTCTTCATTATTCAATGGGTGCTGAATGTATCATGGAATCCATTGTTTTTTGCATTGCATCTTACAGGTTGGTCTATGATTTGTATTTTTTCTTTGCTCCTATCTGTCTCTGCTTTTCTATTGTTCACAAGCAAACCCATACAGGTAGCACTGCTCTTGCCTTATATTCTCTGGCTCTGTATCGCCTGCTCCCTAAACGCCTACATTTTTCTTCGTAACTAATTTTATTCAGGGTAAGAAACAATACCCTCAGTTTTATCTGTGATTTCTGAAGGGAATCGAATCTTGTTTTTGTATCGGTGCAAGCTTTGTAAATCCCTTACTTTCTGAGTAAGCGACTATCTGCAATCCATATTGTTGTGGTAGAATCTGTATATGCCAATGTGGCCATTTTTTTACCCCAAACAACTTCGGTGTTTGTATGTTTTGCATTAAAAAATTCTGTTTTTCTACCATCAAACCAAGCATAACCATTTTGGCTGTAGGTTGTGAAAACATCTTTCATGTCTTTCGCAGGAGCAGATTTCCGAATTATTTTTCCATCCTGATTTAAAAGATAATAAGCATTTCCGATGCCTACTGCAAAATTTCCCTCCCCGGCATAACGGCAGGCGGTAATCCCTTTTAGCCCACTTTTACAATGCACTGATTTTTCCGCGCCCATGTCAATGGCTGTGAGGTTTCCCTGATTGTCTGCCAAGCTAATATAGAGTTCTCCGCTCGTCCGGGATGCCAATTCATAACACCTGATATTTTCTTTTCGAAGCATGGTACTATCAATTGACTTGAGTTTTCCTTTGCCTGTAAACTCAATGATGTTTTGAGCGCTGTCGGTATAGTAATAACTCTTCTTGTCTCCTTTGAGTACACCATAAATACGGCTTGTTGGTGTGGGCAAATCTGCCGGTTTAAAATCTTCGGGTCTTTTCCCATTGGGTTTAAATACCAGAATTTTTCCTTTGCCTGTGCTCAGAGAAAAACGATAGTCCATCTCCTGATGATTGCAAAGTACATGCAAGGGATATTTTGTTTTTCCCGGAACATATACCGGAAATCCTTTGGCAATTTTTCCTTCAGGTGTAAAAGCATAAATACTGTCAGCTGTATTGCACAACATTCTGTAGCCATCACTTTTTGAACGAATTATGGTGATCTCACCCATGAGTGGAAGCGGAGTTTGCTTTTTCCATACTATGCGGCCGTCTTCTTTCAACATCATCACGCGGTTTTTAAAACAGCACACTAAATATTTTTTGTTTTTCAATTCAAACCCGGCACAATCTTCAAGGCTATCTTTATTTTCTGAGATACCAACAGACACATAGTAACGGTTATAGGGCAAGCTGCTATATTTTTGCACATAACATCCCTGCATGGTATTGATGCGGGCGTTAATCTTAAGTGTACTTGTAATCAGGTTGCCGGATGAAGATTCGCAATGCCAGTTCCAGTAGCTGCCCTTGTGTTGTTTAAAATCTGAAAATGTTGAATCTCTGCCTGTGATGAGTCCTGCTTGATACATTTGTATCATCGCCGCTAACTGATTGGTATCTGCTGCAAGGCATGCCAGTTTTTCATCGCATGCTCCAAGCAAAAGAGCATCCGGTAATTTGCCAAACATGTTGCCAATCATTTCGCCGGCATCAGTTGCGTTTACAGAATCATTATTGTGCAATATCAGGTAGACCGGATTTTTAAATCCTGACATGAACAGTCGGCAGGCTTCAATACCTTTTAATTTGTTATCAGACAGAGCCATCCCCTCAGCAGAAAGCGTACTCACCGGCATCAGTGACCAAAGACGGAGTTTGATATCAGTGGATGAGAGGTCTTTTTTCCGCCCCATACTGTTCAGTTGTAATCCAAGTATTTCGTTGAATCTCCCATGTTCTTTTACTTTTTCCACCAGGGTATCACCTCCTGTTTGGATGCTGATTTTTGAATAAGCATAATTTCCCGGAATGCTGCTCAACAAAGAAATTATTTTAAGAGAGGCATGGCTTTCTGACTCATTCAGTTTGGCAGTTGCCGCTTTGATGATGATCTCCGTGTTTGAGAGAAAAAGGATTCCTCTTTTGATGATGACATGCCAAACATCCGTTCCATACCTAAGCGTTCCTTCATGAGTATTTGCCGGAGTTAATGTTAGTCCTTTGTTCTTACTAAATGACTCCAATATATTCAGAGGTGTTTTGGCAGGCAATTGAATCATCCATAAAAAACTTTTTGTTGCAGGATAAATTGCAAGCGCAAAAGGATCCTTGCTCATGGGTTCCAGCATTTGAAAGAGAACCCTGTTGTTTTCAGAAAAAAGCAAACTTGCCTGTTGTGCAGTTATCTCTTGCAGAAAACCATTGATATGATTCTTGCCACCCTCTTCAAACCAATATACTTCCTGCCATCCATCTGGCATCAGATGCAAAAAACGCGGTGGAGCTTCCCGGTTCTGTTTGTTATGGATATACAGATAAATAAAAAACCCGGCTACAGGAATGACAAGCAGGCTGTAGAGGATTTTTTTTAGCATCTCAGGGCTTACTGAATAAAGACTTTAACTCAGTGGCATCATCAGGTTTTAATTTACCTGCAAGAATCAGGCTCAATTGTCTTCTTCGAAGTGCAGCCTTGTAGCGTTCTGTTTCAAGTGGGGTCTCGGGTATCACTTCCGGAACGGCAATCGGACTACCAATCTGATCAACTGCAACAAAGGTATAGATGGCTTCATTGCATTTTGTTTTTGCCCCGTTGGCATGATTTTCCACATACACATCAATACAAACTTCCATGGATGTGGTAAATGAGCGAGATACTTTGGCTTCGAGGGTTACAATATCTGCGAGCTTAATGGCTTGATTAAAGGATACATTGTTTACTGCTGCGGTTACCACTACTCTGTTGCACAACCGATGAGCGGCAATGGCACCCACTACATCCAGGTGATGCAGCAATCTGCCACCCATCATGTTTCCGATGGTATTGGTATCGTTCGGCAAAACAATGATCGTGGAAACAGCAAGGGTTTCTGATGCTTTTTTTGGTTTTAGTCCCATAAGTGGCAACAAAAGTAATACAAAGCGTTTGTTTCAACTATCTTTGGAAAAATGCTACATCGTTTGCTGCGTTTTGCGGCCTGGCTTCCGCAAGTTTTTATAGGTCTTGTTTTTATGGTCTGCCTGCTTGGATCCAACATCAGGCCCGACGCCAGTATCCATGCAAACCAGATGTGTCTGCCGGTGGCCCGCATGCAGCCGGGATTTACCTGTTATTTCATTTATCCGGATGGCATGCCTGTAAAGAAGGGATTTTTTTCAGGTCTCCTTTTTGGGGGTCATGCCCAGACATCAAAATTGATTCCGGTAAAAGATTACAAAATCACCGCTGATGGTATCCATGCAGAGGTAATAGCAGGAAGAAAATCCATCATCAGTCGTTTTATTCCCAAATCAGAGCTTGCCGATGCCCGGATGAACAAGCTCATTGTAAAAAAAACCTTTTGGCTTGGTACCGATAAATTTGGAAGAGACTTTCTGAGTCGACTGATGGCAGGATCGCTGGTCTCTTTTTCTGTAGGCTTTATTGCCGTTGGCATTTCCCTACTTATTGGTATATCGCTCGGTGCACTTGCCGGTTATCTTGGAGGGAGAACAGACATTCTGATCTCCTGGTTTTTCAATGTCATTTGGGCCATTCCCACCTTGCTTCTGGTCATGGCCATTACACTCTTGTTTGGCAAGGGATTCTGGCAGGTTTTCGTGGCCGTTGGCTGCTCCATGTGGGTGGATGTTGCCCGAATGGTAAGGGGCCAATTTATCTCCTTGCGCGAGAGGGAATATGTGATGGCCGCCAGGCTCATGGGCTTTGGTCACACCCGAATGATTTTTCGCCATATGTTGCCCAATGCTTGGGGTCCGGTGATTGTGATGGCTGCAGGTAATTTTGCCAATGCCATTTTGCTTGAAGCCGGATTAAGTTTTTTAGGGATCGGTGCGCAAGCGCCTATGGCCTCTTGGGGAGGGATTATCAAAGACCACTACGGGTACATTACCATGGATGGTGCATACCTGGCGATATATCCCGGAATCTGCATCATGCTGCTAGTGCTTTCCTTTATGATGATTGGAAACCGCTTACGCGATTACACCGATGTGCGAAACGCATCCGGAATGGTATGATGGAAAGCAGAACAACCCGTCATTTCATTGTCATGAAATCCGTTTGATACGATATGTTTTTTAAATAAAAACTGTGCTTACAGTGCAATTAAAAATGGAGTAATGGATGCCTCAATTTTACAGCACAATCATCACCTGTTAGAAGGGATAAAACCCAGATAGCCTTCATTGATTTAGTGGCATCACAGAAGCATATTGCCATTCCATCCGGCCTGAAATTTTAAAATGCATCGGAGCGAGAGATGCTTACTTCATGAGACCTTCTTTATATTCTACATCAGGAAAATCTTCCAGGAAGAAAAACAAAAGGGCAGCCGGTGCTTTCGAATTATTTTTTTGCCTTCGTAAACATCTTACTGATGCTGATTTTGCCAAACAGATCGAGCAGTTTTTTAAAGGCATCAAAATACAGTGTAATGAGCAATGCCAGTGACATGAACCAGATCACGGAAAAATTCACCCAATAGGTATCAAATCGGTTGCCGAAAATAGATTTTGTAGGCGCAAAAAAATGTGCCCTGAGGAAGGAATCAGCAGGAGGATTATTGAATACGGGATCTGCTTTTTGTACAAGCCGGCCTTCGGTTTGGATGATTTTTTTGTCCAGCACATTCTTTTGCGTAACCAGCATACTCAGGTTTTCATTTTCATTTTCATCCCTTAATATTTCATAGGCTTCACGGGATGCAGAGGTGCTGGTGAGGGAATACACATAGGCATCTTTCTTTTTGCTTACGAAATTGTATTTCCGTTTATAAAAACCTGAAATGTTGTCGAGATAGGCATTCACAGTTTCGGCAGTTTGTTTGTTAAAGTTTTCAGGGTTCAGTTTTTCTGTTTGAGTATATGCAAGTGGACAAATCTTGTTATGGGCTTCCAGTTCTGTTCTGATGATTGCAATATCATCATTCACTTTTTGCTTGATCTCAGGTTCGGTTCTTTCCAGATTATCCGCAATGCCATCCATGATTTGTTTCATCTCCACAACCCAATAGGTTTTTCTCCAGTCTGCTTCACTCTTCAACCTGTCGAATTCATACAAGGGTTTTTCATAGGCATTGTTCTTGAATTGATTTACCGCAAGTGCTTCATATGCCCAGCGCGAAGCCATTAAATCACCAACCACAGGCACTTTGGATTGTGAGGTGATTTTTGGATGCAGCTTGTCAAATTTCACAATCACTCCACTCAAAATTAGTTGAGGGATGATCAGGAAAGGAATAAGGATATAGATGGTGACTGCAGAATTGAAACTGGCAGAGATATTCAGGCCAAGCATGTTTGCAAAACAAGAGACGCTGAAGAGCATGAGCCAGTAATCGAAATACATGCCATTGATGCCAAGAATGGTATTGCCAAGCAATACAAACATGAGGGTTTGTACTGCCGAAAGAGAAAACAATATGGCAATTTTAGACCACAGATAGCTTGTTCGGGAAAGATTGAGAAAGGATTCTCTTTTGAGAATTTTTCGGTCTTTAAAAATTTCTTCTGCACTCACCGTAAGTCCCACAAATAAGGCAATCACCACACCCATGAGAATGTATGCAGGGATATTTTCGTTTTCAAAAAAATGATAGCCGCTTTTTGCACTTCCCTCAGTGATGAAAAATTTTACCAACCAGGCCAGAATTATTGCCAACAGCGGAGTTTCAAGGGTATTGATGGCAAGGTATTGAACATTGGTGAGTTTGGAGAGTACATCTCTTGTCACAAAAATGAGAAACTGCCTGAAAGGATTGGGTATCTTAAAAGTGCTTTCGGGAATTTCTGTGTAGGCTTTTTGTTTTTCGCTCGTGGGCTTCAGGTACTTGATATATTCCTGATTCCACTCAGAGGGTGATACTTTGCGGTTTACGGTTTGGTTTCCATACTCATCAACAACCCGTGTTTCAATGATGTTAAATACCTGCTCAGGATTTACATTGCCGCAATGAACACATTCGCTTTCGCCGGCGTTTACATGGTTTACCCGCTTTTTAAAGTAGATGAGAGACTCCACGGGATTGCCATAATAAATAGGATATCCGCCAAGGTCTAAAATAAGCAGCTTGTCAAACATTTTAAAAATATCTGAACTGGGCTGATGGATCACCACAAAAACAAGCTTGCCTTTTTGAGAAAGTTCTTTCAGCAAATCCATGATGTTTTCGGAATCTCTTGATGAAAGGCCCGATGTGGGTTCATCTACAAAAAGAACAGCCGGCTCGCGTATCAATTCGAGACCGATATTAAGGCGCTTGCGCTGTCCTCCGGAGATGGTTTTGTCGAGCGGGCTTCCTACCTTCAGTTGGGCTGTATCCTGAAGACCCAGACTGAGAAGCAAATCCATGACGAGTTTCGAAATTTTCTCATCATCATATTGTCCGAAACACAGTTTTGCATTATAAAAAAGGTTTTGATAAACGGTGAGTTCATCTATCAGTAAATCGTCCTGAGAAACATATCCTATCACACCTTCTATGCGGTGTTTTTCATGATGGATATCAATACCGTTGATGGTAACTTTTCCTGAGGAAGGTACTTCATTTCCGTTCAGCACATTCAGCACGGTTGATTTTCCGGCACCGCTTCCCCCCATAATGCCTACGAGCGTTCCTGATTCCTCAGTAAAACGAAGTGTGTGCAGGCCTTTTTTTCCGCTTTTAAAATGATATTCGAGGTCTTTTGCTTCAAAAACAATTGTTTTTTCACGGTGTTCCTGCATGTACTGCGAGATGATTTCGCTGTAGAAAACCGGGCTCATTTTGCTACCCCTGATGATTGAACCCTGGGTGAGGATGTGAAGCTTGTCGTCGCTGATTACTTGTCCGTTCAGGTATATTTCAGAAGATCCCATGTACCTGCATACATACAACTGTACACTGGGCACAGGGATAACCATAATCTCTCCCTCAAGCCCGTCGGCATGCAGAAATTTTCTTCCCGGTTGCGCTTGCTTTTTTCCACTGATCACGAGCAATTCTCCTATGGCATCGGCATCGGCAGAACCGGCATGGATAAACTGCATCATCCTGCGGTATTCTTCATCAGGGATGTTAAAGGATTGGGCTACGCTTTGAACAAATTCCAGTTCCTGGTCTGAAGCAGTATTATCGGAGTTGATGAACTCAATAAGCCTGATGAGTACAATCACTTTTTGTCTTTGCAGCAGTTCTCCATTAATCTCGGTACAGATGCGCAGTACTTTCACCGAATTGAGAGATACACGCTTGCTGGCCTTGCTGGTGTCGTTTAGTTTGTGGTGAGAAACCAGAAACTCTTTGTACAATTCCAGGTAATGAGCCACCTGTTCTGTATTGAGTTGCTGAGCCAGATAGTCTTTAACAACACCCAGTCCTTTTTGCATGGTTGCCTCATCTTCTACTTTTGAGATAAGGGCAAAAAGGCGCATCAGCGCCCGGAGAATATTTTCTGACATATTTTATTTTTTTTGTTCCAATAGCACACGGTCTTTGCCATCAAACCGCGGCGATTGAATGGATAGAATTTTTACAGGTGATTCTGTTACAACCAATGCATGGGGCGTATTTCGCGGAATAAAAAAGAAATCGCCGGGAGCTATCGTTATTTGCTTTTCTCCGAGTGTCATCAAGCCCTTTCCACTGAGTACATACACATGTTCAGCATGCGTGGCATGCAGGTGCAGCGGTACCTGCTTTTTAATTGAAATCAGGACAGAGGAAGTTAAGCTATCAGAGGCAAGGGCTTTTACCCAGGTGTCCTGCATCGTATCCGTTTGCATGCTCATTGGGTGGAAAATAACCTGTGCCGGTACTTTCAAAGCCAGGGAAATCAACGCGATGCAAATGGTAGAAAAACGGATGAATAGCATGCACCGCAATGGAGATCAATTATTTTTTAAAACTGATGAGTAAAACTGCACATCCTGATTTTACATTGGGGTCAATCAGCTGGGCTTCCATGATACAATCCATCGTGGATTCAAACTTAAAATCCCAGTAGGGTGCATTTTTATGTTCAATGTTTGTGAAAAGTAAATTCCGCTGTTTGTCAAAAATGCGGAACTCCAAACTTCCGTCTTTCAGTCCTGAACAGGCCGCCAGACGATAGGTAGTACCTCCGTAAAAAGTGGCATTGAACTCAGCTACTTCTTTGCTCAGCAAAAGGGCTCTGTATTGCTGGCCGTCGGAAATGTATTTTGCGGTCAGATTTTTTACACAAAGGGATGCGATGGTGTCGCACTGGGCACGCAGGGTGGCCGGTAAGATCCAGATAGAAATGGCAAGGAGAAGAATGAATTTTTTCATGCTTATTGTGTGACGCTGTTACGGAGTTTGGTAATTTTATCGATGATGCTTTTGAGCACTTCAGGAGCTACAAGTGCTGAACTGGTGCTTTTGATGGTGGTGATTTTGTTGACCTCGTCATGCTCAGGTTTCACATAGGTATATTTCATCTCTACCTGGTCGAAGTCTGATGCCAAATCGGTTAGCGCATCAATAAACTCGGTGTAACCTTCCTGTTGGTAATATGGGGTAAGCATTTTGATGAGGTTATCCAGCGTGGATTTTTGTTCACCCAGTCGCTGAATAATTTTGCTTTTATCGCTCACTCTTGAAGTGTATGTGCTGATAAAATACACACTCTCAATCCATCCACCTGCAACAATCAGCGCACTGGCATCCATGCGATCATTGTTCTTTAAAAAGGCATCAGTGTTGCGGAAAGCCTCTCCACTCATGGCCATCAGTGAATCCTGCACAGAAAGGTTTTTTTCGAATCGCTTAAGCAGGGTTTCATCAAATGCACCTGAGATGCCTACATCATCTCCCAATTTTTTGAGAATAGACATGTATGCAAGCGCGTCCTGGGTTTGCTGATATAAAATCACATACCCCAGATCGGCCCCGTACACGCCCAGGTTAAGGGCCTTTTTTACTGAGGTGGAATATTTGCTGATGTTGGCTGCCGGGTTCAGGATGGTTTTGTCGTATTTGGCACCGCTTTGCTTTAACAGCATCGATGTTTGCAGAGGGGAAGGGATGCAAAACAAAGTACCATTGATGTTGATAAGATTCGACTTATTGCTATCCAGCTTTTCAGCTTCCTGTTCGAGTTCACTTTTGGAATTTCCACTACAGGACCAAAAAGCCAGGGTAACAGCCGAAAAAAACACGGCTGTGTAAAAGAATCGGAGGGGTTTATACATACCTGATTGAATTGATACGCAAACTTAGCACTTTTTCTACGCTCACAAAACCGAAACCTTGTTCAGTGCCTTTAGCAGGATACCAAAGGAAGCAAAAGCGATGAATACACAGATGGCCAATAATTCCCAATTGCTGAAGAGAAAATAGCCGGTGGCAAACAAAATGGAATAGGTTCCCACAGTAGCAGAAAGCCATGCAGTGATGAGCCAGCCAGAATGTCCCTTGGGTGCATCCCCCGAAAATGGTTTCCACCAGCCGCCGGGCCGTACCCTGTCATAAAATTTTTGCAAGTGCTGTGTGTCCTCAGCGGGAGTAAGCCACATCACGGTGAGCCAGGTAACAGTGGTGAGTCCTACCGTAAAAAAATAGCTCTCAGGAAAAACCAAGCCCGAATAGCGGGCAATTCCAAAATAAACAAACGGACTAAGGGTGGCGGCAATCTCTGCATAGGCATTTATCCGCCACCAATACCAGCGCAAAATCAGCACGGCACCCAAGCCTGCTCCGCATTCGATGATAAAACCCCAAACGCCTGATATGGATGCGATGCGGGAAGTAACAAACAGCGACACCAGCATGCATGCAATGGTGATGAACCGGGCTACATTCACATAATGTTTTTCATCGGATACATCAGGCCTGATAAATCGCCTGTATAAATCATTCACCAAGTAACTGGCACCCCAGTTTAGCTGGGTGGAGATGGTACTCATGTATGCGGCCAGAAAGGCTACCAGCAAAAGGCCTTTTAAGCCTGCGGGTAAAAACTCTTTCATGGCAAGCACATAGCCCAGTCGCTTTTCATCTTCGGCCAGGTCGGGATAAAGAATGATAGAACAGAGCCCAACCAAAATCCATGGCCAGGGACGAATACAATAATGGGCAACCTGAAAAAGCAGGGTGGCGAGAATGCTGTTTTTTTCATCTTTTGCGCTCATCATGCGCTGCGCCACATAGCCGCCTCCACCGGGTTCTGCTCCCGGATACCAACTGCTCCACCACATCACAGTGGTGTAGGCCAAAAAAGCACCCAATGAAATGCTCAGCGTGCCCAGTACATTTTCTTTTCCAATTTTCGGAAAAAAATCAAGAGAGCCTTCCGGAAGTTTTGATTTAAGCCCATCTAATCCTCCAATGCGGGGAGATTCAACAACTAACACAGCAAGAACAATACAGCCTGCCATGGCAATCAGGAATTGTACCGCATCCGTTACCGCAACGCCCATTAAACCCGAAATGGCTGAATACACCGAGGTGATAAGCATGGCACCCCCAACATACCACAAGGCTGTTTGCTCGCTG
>JBKCNM010000108.1:0-6751 GCA_046297395.1 Bacteroidota bacterium | reverse complement strand
AACTTTAAAGTGAGCCACGCGCCTATCATTTTAGTGGCGAAGAAACAGCCATCATAACTCTTTTTTTAAGGATTGAAAATCATCGGAGAGGGGTAGAATTATCTGCCGAGGTGTTTGGTATGCTCTGCCGATGCCTTTTTTCCTATCTGCGATTGGCCTCCATTCATAAACATTTCCAATCATATGAATGCTTGCTGGGCATGTGTAAATGAATGATGCACCTTGCATTGGGTCATACCTTCCAACATTTCCTCAAAGCGCAAACGGAGGAAAATGTAATTTTCCAATCATTAAAAGTTTTTTTATTTTTCATGAAGAGTTTCTATTCTTTCAATTAATGCAGCGAAGCGGGTTAGCGATTGCAGCGGTTACTTTTTTGCATAGCAAAAAAGTTTGAGCGGAAAGCGCGCCGTGGCCGGTGAAACCGGACGCGGAACCCCCAAAAAATTTTTTTTGTATGTGAGAGATGCTCCCAAACATATTTTTTTTTCAGGAGAGAGCCGTAAAGAAATCTTCTTTTAATGACGAAAATTTAATTTTCTAGGAAAGATTCTCTTCCTGTTCTGTTCACCCTGGGAATTGAATTAAAACGAGTCAAGCTTCGCTTGTCGGTAAAAAAAGCTTCCCACTTCAAAAGCAAGCTTTTGGTGGTTCACTTTTTTTTACCGTTTGGGCTCGTTTTGTCCTGAAGTATTTTTTGGGATTTCCGTTTAAATAAAAAAAGCGAGCATGATGCTCGCTTTTTTGAGGCTGATCGTTTTGATCAGCTTGCGGTCCGGACGGGACTCGAACCCGCGACCCCGTGCGTGACAGGCACGTATTCTAACCAGCTGAACTACCGAACCCTGTTAAGAACAGGCTGCAAATATATATTTTTTTTATATGCAAGCCTGTTTTCTGTTACCAGATTTTTGCACGCTCATTTTCGTTTCTCCACATCGGTGTTCCGGGTTTTACCTCGAAGGCTTTGTAAAATTCAGGCATGTTGCTCAGGGGACCATTTGCCCTGAACATTCCGGGGGAATGCGGATTGGTGTTTACCTGGTGCTTGAGGGCTGCCGGCGTATAATTGGTTCTCCAGATCTGTGCCCAGGAGAGAAAAAATCGCTGGTCGGGTGTGAATCCAAGGATGCGTTCTTCAGATTTTCCTTGCGCAGTTTTCTTGAATGCCGCATAGGCAATGGCCATTCCGCCCAAATCTGCAATGTTTTCACCCAGGGTGAGTTCGCCGTTTATATGCATGGAATCGATGGCTACATAGTTATTAAATTGTTTTACCAATACCTGTGTTCTGGCAGTAAATGCTTCTTTGTCTTTGTCTGTCCACCAGTTTTTCATGTTGCCTTCTTCGTCAAACTGCGATCCCTGATCATCGAAGCCATGTGTGAGCTCATGTCCAATCACCGCTCCAATGCCGGCATAGTTAACAGCATCGTCGCCGTCCGGAAAAAAGAAGGGAGGCTGCATGATGCCTGCAGGAAAAGTAATTTCGTTGGTGGTGGGATTGTAATAGGCATTCACTGTAGGAGGGGTCATAAACCACTCTGTTTTGTCTACCGGTTTGCCAAGCTTGTTGTAATTGCGTTGCAGTTCAAAACGGTAAGCACTGATGTAATTTTGCAGATGCGACTCACGGCCAATCTTCATGGCGCTGTAATCTCTCCAGGTGTCGGGATATCCAAGTTTGCGAATCACCGTATTGAGTTTTTTCTGGGCCATGGCCTTGGTCTCAGGGCTCATCCAGTCCAGTGCATCAATGCGTTCGCGATAAGCAGTAACAAGGTTATCAACCAACTCACTTACCCGCTTTTTGGATTCAGAAGTAAAATATTTTTCTACAAACAGCTGCCCAAGCGCTTCGCCAAGGGTTCCGTCAATCTCCTGGATGGTGCGTTTCCACCTCGGCTTCATCTTTTTTTGTCCGTACAGTACGGTGCGGTAAAAATCAAAATTGGCTTGGGATAGTTCATCGTGCAATTGATCGGCAAAGGCATTGATCACATTCCAGCGCAGGTATTGAATCCAATGGCCGGTGGGAAGTGACTTAAAAAGGCTGTCGGTTTTGGCAAAAAACAAGGGTTGCGCCATGATGAGGTTGCTTGCCTGTTTGAGTCCAAGGGCGTCGAGATAAGATCTCCATCGGCTGTTGGGGTATTTTTGTTCGAGCTCGGCAATGGTAAATTTGTTGTATTGTTTCTCAATGTCGCGGAGTTCTACATTGGTCATGGATGCAGATGCCAGCATGGTTTCGGTTTCCATCACAAGATTTGCGTGGGTCTCCGCATCTGCGGGCTTGTCGCCCATCATTACAAAGAGTTTTTTCAGGTGTGCCAAATAGGCTTCTTGCACCGATTTGGTATCAGCATCTTTTTTAAAGTAATAATCCCTGTCGGGCATGCCCAGGCCGCCCTGACCTGCCTGTGTAATGTTTTGGGAACTGGCTTTGGGATCGGCAGAAACATAAAGAGACCAAACGGCCCTTACGCCACGAACCTGTAAAAGCGGGAGGAGGGCAACAATATCTGCATTGGTTTTGCAGGCTTCCACCTCTCCCAGCATAGGCAAAAGGGGCTTCAGTCCTTCTTTGTTTTTCTTGACAGAATCCATGCTTGCGAAATAATAATCGCCCATTTTCTGTTTGTTGCTTCCCGGTGCAGAGGTCTGTTGTCCGGCTTCGGCAAGCAGGGTTCTCAGCTTGTGAAGATTGCCTTCCTGGATGATGGAGAAACTTCCCCAGCGACCTTCGGTAGAGGGCACCGGATTATTTTTTAACCAGCCTCCATTGGCATACAGATAAAAATTGTCGTGTGCTTTGATGGCGGCATCAAAATTATTGGGGTCGATGCCGTCGGGGGTTTTGTTTCCTGCAGCAGATGCCGGAGGGATAAAGAAGAACAAGCCACAGATGATTGTGGTGAGGAGGATATATTTGTTTTTCATAGTCGTGTTAATTTTCTAACAGGGCCAGCCACTGATTGTTCTCGTGTTCCACACGGATGTGGCTCTGCAAGGTAGTGGCAAGTGAGAGTCCTACAAAATCGGTGCTGATGGGAAACCTGCGGTGGTATCTGTCTATGAGCACCACTGTTTTGATGGTGCTAACCCCGTGACTGAGCAAACCGGCTGCTGCATAAAACAGGGTAGAGCCTGTGTTGCATACATCATCAACCAGCACTACAAGCGGTGGAATATCTTTGGCATCAATGCTCAGACTGATGGGAGCTGCGCCCGGATTTTTTTTATTGATGCTCAGGCTTGCCATGCGGCAGGGAAGAGGCAAGTGTTCAGTGATGGCTGCTGCCAGTGCTTCTCCATTGCCTTGTATACCAATCATCAGAAATGCTTGCGGTTGTTCGCAAAAGCATTCATACACCTGAGCTGCCAGTCTTTTAATCTTGGCCTGAACCTGCTCATGGGTGAGGATGCTGTTTGTCATACTGATGAAAACATCGCGGAGAAAATACCGCGTCGCTTGCAGGCCGTTTTATTTGTTATCTGCTCCGAAGAGGGTCTCGGAATCGATCAGGATGCGACCGCAATGTTCGCAAACAATAATCTTGCGGTGCGCTTTGATATCGATTTGTGTTTGGGGAGGAATTTTGTTGAAACAACCTCCGCAGGAATCGCGCTGGATGGATACCACACCTAAACCGTTGCGCGTGTTGCCACGGATACGGCGATAAGCATTGAGCAGACGCGAGTCGATATTTTTTTCGGCGTTGGCTGCTTTTTTCAGCAACTGTTCTTCTTCTTTTTGTGTTTCGCCCACGATGTCGTTGAGCTCAGCTTTTTTCTGCTCCAGGTCTGTAGAGCGCTCTGCATAAGTTTTTTCAGCTTCTTCGAGGGCTTCCGACTTGGTGGTGTGCAATACCTTGTATTCCTTGATGCGCTTTTCGCTCAACTGGATGTCGAGGTTCTGGAATTCAATTTCCTTTGAAAGGGAATCAAACTCACGGTTGTTGCGCACTTTTTCCTGCTGTGAGGTATATTTTTTAATGGCCTCCTGGGCATCCTTGATGGAAATCTTTTTTTGGGAAATCATTTCATCAAACTGCTTCACTTCCTCTTTCAGGTTGTTGATGCGGGTTTGAAGCCCGGTTACTTCGTCTTCAAGATCGCTCACTTCCAGCGGCAATTCTCCCCTGATGTTCTGAATCTTATCAATGGTTGAATCAATCTGCTGAAGTGCGTACAGATTTTTGAGTTTTTCTTCAACCGACATTTCCTTTTCGGCAACGGGGGCTTTTGTTTTACTCATGGGATGAAGTAGTGGATGGGATTTGTTTGAATTTCTGACAAATGGACTGCAAAAGTAGGAAATTTTTCCACAATCAGCTCACGCAGTATTTCGGGTGTAAACTGCTCTGATTCAAAATGCCCTATATCTAAAATAAGTATTTGATTATCAGCATCAAAAAACTTGTGATAGGTAAAGTCGGCACTTATAAAGGCCGTGGCACCTGCGGCTTTGGCCCCGGGTAACAAAAAACTGCCGCTGCCTCCACAGAGGGCAAGCAGGGTGTGTGTATCGTGAACGGGAGCAGTATGTCTGATGGTTTTGCAGTGAAATACCGAGGCACCATGCGCAAGCAATTCACTTGTGCTCATGGGCCGGGGCAGGTTACCTATCAGTCCGGCACCGCTGTACCGGTTGGTATTGCTGATGGCAATGAGTTCGTATGCCACTTCCTCATAGGGATGCGACTGTCTGAGGGCATGCATCACCTGCTTGTTGAGGTGCATGGGTACAATTACTTCCAGGCGGGTTTCGGATTCGTAATGTCTTTCGCCCACATGACCAATGAAGGGATTGGCTTCTTTGCCACCGCGGAAGGTGCCTGTTCCCTCTGTGCGGAAGCTGCACTCATCGTATTTACCGATGTGTCCGGCGCCTGCAGCAAACAGGGCATTACACACCTCATCGAGATGGGCATGCGGCACATATACCACCAGTTTTTGCAATTGCCCCTTGGCGGCCTGGAGGATGCGTGTTTGGCTGAGACCGAGTTTTTTGCCCATCAGGTTGTTTACGCCTCTGTAGGCATTGTCGAGGTTGGTATGGGAAGCGTAGAGAGCCAGGTTGTTTTTAATGGCAAACATGAGCATGCGCTCCACAGGATTTGCAGTACTGATTTTTTTGATGGGAGAAAAAATCAGGGGATGATGTGCTACCACGAGGTTGCATTTTTTCTGTAGCGCTTCTTCGAGCACTTCCATGGTGATGTCGAGTGTGCAGAGCACCCCGCTCAGTTCCATGTTGGGATCGCCCACAAGCAAACCCGCGTTGTCGTAGGATTCCTGCCAGCTCAGCGGGGCTTCCTGCTCCAGTGTGGCGGCAATGTGTTTTACGGTAAGGGCGCTCATTTTTTTACCATGCCGTTCTGTTGTTCAAATTTGCGGATGAGCTCCTCATCGCTTAAGCCCAGGTTACTGATGCTGGCTTTGGCATCATTCACCAAAGGACTATTGGGATAGGCAGCGATAAAATTTTCGTATGCTTTTTTTGCTTTTTCCACATCATGCATGTGGTTATCATAGATAAAGGCAGTTAAAAAAGTGGCATCATCTGTGAGCCTGTGTTTGGGATACATTTCCTGAAAAAGCCTGAGGTAATCGAGTGCAGGCATGTAGTAATGCATGAAAATGGACAGTTGTGCAGCCTTAAAAAGGTAGGCAGGTGCCAGAGAGTCGTTGGAGTATTTATGAAAAAAATCCATGTAGGATTTGAGCAAGTCGCTGGAAGTATTTTCGGGGCTTCCATTGTTTTTTCCGGGCGCTGTTTGTTTTTCATAGTTGGTAATCACCGTGATGAGGGAGTCTTTGTAAGGGTCGCCGGATGTTTTTGTTTTTTTGTTTCCGCAAGCCCAGAGGATGCAGAGCAGGGCGATAGCGGGGAGGAAGTATTTGCTGTTCATGGTTTTTTGTATTTCATTTTGTAGGACGGTTCGGCATATCCTCGGGTGATGTCATTCAGTTTTCCGCGGATAAGTGTTTTCTTGAGCGGGCTCAGGTAGTCAACAAAAAGTTTGCCTTCGATGTGGTCGTATTCATGCAGGATGATACGGGCGATGATGCCGCTGAAGTCTTCTTCGTACAGTTCAAAATTTTCGTCGAAATAGCGAAGGGTCACATCAGAGCGTCGTTCAATGTCTTCACGGATGCCGGGAATGCTCAGGCAGCCTTCATTAAACTTCCATTTATCTCCGCTGAGGTTCAGGATTTCGGGATTGATAAACACCTGAGAAAAGTCTTTGGTTTCGGGGTATTCTTCTTCAAAGGGAGAGGCGTCTACAATAAACAGACGGATGGCTTTGCCCACTTGAGGCGCTGCCAGTCCCACACCCTGGGCATTGTACATGGTTTCGAACATGTTCTGGATAAGTTCCTGCAAACCGGGATGGTCGCGGTCTATGTCTGCACCTTTTTTCCTGAGCACGGGATCGCCGTAGGCTGTGATGGGTAAAATCATAAGGGATGCAAAAATACAATATGTAGGTATATCTGAAGGGGCATGAGACAAGGGCACTGCAATTCAGTACATACAGGATGCCCCATGCGCGCAGGGCGGAGACATGAAGAAATATTCGGCTAAAGTTGTTAAGGAATGTTTTGCTACTTTTCGTTCGTGAGGGATTTCGAGGCACCAAACTGGCAACCCAGCTTTCAATTGATTTGAAAAATTGCGCTTGCATGTAAGCAATTCACCTCACATGAAGCCTAACGGCTGTTACTAGCAGGCCTTCTGTCTGTT
>JBKCNM010000107.1:0-2901 GCA_046297395.1 Bacteroidota bacterium | reverse complement strand
CTCGATTATGGCGGGGCAGGGAGAAATGCAGGTAGAGGAATCAGCATGGACCAGAACGGACATCTCCTCCTCACCGGTTCCTTTGATGAAAAGCAATTGAAAATAGAAAATCATACCTTGAGCAATGCCGGGGATTCTGATATTTTTATCGTGAAATTTATTGAATAAAAAGGTATTCATGTAAGGTTTAGCGTCCGTCAAATAAAAATGCTTTACCGTTATTCATGCGGCTACATGAGAGAGGCCGATTCTCTACATGAGAGCTTTGGGAACCCCATTCACTTTTTGCTCATGAAGGTTTGTTTTTTAAAGGTATTCGCGAGCTCGCTTCGCTCGGTAGCCTTGATGCAAAAAGTAACCAAAAAAATCAAGAAATTCCCGAGGCAATCAGCTGCGCTGAACGGAAGACAAAGGCTAAAAAGTGTCCAAGGCTTCCACTTTTCTTAAAGTTTTTGCCTTCCTTTGCCGGCGGGAATTTCGGGGGTGTTCTTTTTTTCTTCAGGGTTACTTCATAAGCAATTTTGCAGTTATGAAAATTGCTTTGGTGGAAATGAAAATAGGTAAGGCATATTCCCTCCCCCTTGTGCGCTTGAGCGTGCGTAAGCGAAGGGGGTAAAGCGGAAAACATACAAGAGCTGAAATTATTTGGGTTGTTTTCCCATGATAAAATTGTGCATGTCGATATAGTTTTCCGACAGGGGGATGACAAAGGCCTGCTGTTAAAAATTAGGAAAATCATTTTGCATTCTGAGGTCATCTCCACTTTAGTAAATGCTTGCTGAATCTCCTTCCTTAAGATATTGTCTTCCTTTGTGGCGGGAATTTCGGGAGTGGTTGCAATTTTTTCTTCAGGGTTATTTAGTAATCCATTTTGCAGTTATGAAAATTGCTTTGGTGGAAATGAAAATAGGTAAGGCTCATTTCCACCCACAAGGGGGAGGGATGTGGGCGGCGGTTTTTTGATTTGGGGGGTGTGTTATGTGCTTTTCTTCCGTAGCTTGTCATCATCAATTTGCAGATGTTTGGCTGCGTAAATAGTCAATTTATAGATGAAAAATGTAGGCTATAGTGTCAAGTAATGACTTTACCAATTACTTGCATTTGTCAAGGATTAACTTTACTTTTGACCTATATATGTCAATCTATACCTTTACTTTATGATGGGCAAGAAATCTCTCCAACTGCAACAGCTCAACAGCAAGATGATGGGCTTTGCCACACTCAAACAAGTGGCCGTACCACCCACCGGATGGATAAAAGCCATCCGCACCGCCATTGGCATGTCTATGCAGCAATTGGGTAACAAACTGAATGTTTCCAAGCAAGGAGTAATGGATATGGAGAAACGGGAAAAAGACGGTTCCATTACCATCAAGTCCCTCCGGGAAATTGCCCGTGCCTTGGATATGCAGTTGGTGTATGGCTTTGTACCCAATGACGGATCGCTGAATGCCCTCATTGAAAAACGGGCCACCGAGTTGGCCACCCAAATTGTGATGCGAACATCAAACACCATGAAGCTCGAAGACCAGGCCAATTCTAAAACACGGATTGATGCGGCCATCAAGGAAAGGGCAACAGCCATTCAAAACGAAATGCCCAAAATATTATGGGATTACATTTAGATTACATAGATGGCCAGACGCCCTTAGATGAAGAGGAGAAAGAAGGGCTGCGCATTCCTACCCTTGCCACCCGCGCCGAACTGGACGAGTTTGAGCAGCAAAACATAGAACAGGCGGTGCAGTGGACAATGGGGCGTTCCTTTAAGTCCGCAATCATTTTTACCGAAGAGTTTGTAAAGATGGTGCATAAACGCATGTATGCCAATGTGTGGGCGTGGGCAGGAGAGTTTCGTAAAACCAACAAGAACATAGGCATAGAACATTGGAAAATACACCACGAATTGCGGAAGCTCCTGGATGATGTAAAATACTGGCACGAAAACAACACCTATCCACCCGATGAAATTGCTGGGAGGTGTAAACACCGCCTTGTAAGCATCCATTGCTGTGCCAATGGCAACGGCAGGCATAGCCGCTTCATGGCAGATCTCATCATTGAAAAAATTTATAAACAACCTGTTTTTAGTTGGGGCGCTGCCAACCTTTCCGGTGAAGGCGATACACGAAAAGCCTACCTCAAAGCCATTACATCTGCCGATAGTGGGGATTATCGTTTGCTGTTGACTTTTGCCAGGTCATAAGAACTTGTAATCATTCATTTCAAATACATACAAGAGTATTCACAGGAAGCTTATTTACTATTATATTTACTCCTGAATTCTAATAAAGAAATATGTTCCCCATTGGTAAAGAAAGAATGAGTGTAGGCGATAAACTTCACGAAATTTCCGAACTCCTGCTCAATAAAGAAATGAGCTCAGCATCTTCCCTTGCCAAAGAATTACCCCAACCACCGGTTACTACGATAAAATTTCCGGTTTTAAGAAAAAGCACTTCAACAAATGGTGCCAAAAGCGTGAAGGCGCCATCATTGGTTCCAAGACAAAAAATAGAAATCTATAAACGGGATGGATTTATTTGCAGGTACTCACCTGAACGCTTTAAATTATTACATCCCGGTGCAATAAGAGTATTATCTCTCTTACTACCAATTGAAATCCCAACAGAACTAAGCTCACATAATATCCCTGCAAAATACGCCACAAATTCACCAATTTGGTTTGATATCTGGCATGCAGTAGACCATTTTGTGCCCAAGGCAAGCGGAGGCTCAAATGTCGATGATAATTTGGTGTGTTGCTCCTGGTGGAGAAATGATTCTAAAAAAGCTATTCCTTTTGAAGACACCGGCTGGGTATTGGGCGATCGCGGCCATTTATCTGCATGGGATGGACTAACAGGTTGGTTAAAAAAAATGATTGAAAAGAATCCGGAA
>JBKCNM010000106.1:0-17219 GCA_046297395.1 Bacteroidota bacterium | reverse complement strand
ATGACATTGCCCAGGCCTGTTTTGAATTGGGCAACATGCTTACCCTTAGTGATGAGTATGCAGAAGCTGCTGTTTATCTGCGCAAATCACAGGAAATGGCTTTTGTCATGGGCAACAAAAACCTTGAATTGTTTGCACTTGTTACCCGTGCCATCCTGAAAACCCGTTTGCGTCAGTTCAAAAAAGCCATGGCCTTGTTCGATGAAGCAGAAACTGGAATCCTGGCTAATGGTAATGAGGAAATAAAAGCCCACCTGCTGAGAAGCAAAGCCAAGTTGTTCATCGACATGGAACTCTATCCTGAAGCACTTCAATTGCTGGATGAAGCCAGGATATGGGCCGAAAAACTAAAATTCAACCAGGTATTGCTGCTGGTGTATAAATTTTACACCGTAGCCCATGAAGCCATGGGAAAATTTCAGTCGGCGCTGGAATTCAATAAACTTCATTTCAACCTTGAAAAGAAAATCTTGGAGGACCGTTCCAAAACAAGAGTGCATGGTCTTCAGATGAAGTTTCAGATGGAGGAAATCCTGAAAGAAAACGAAATTTTCAAACTAAAGAATGTGGTTCTGCAACAAGCAAATGACAAGATCTTGCAGCAGAAAAATAAGATTGAAGCTTTCCATACCGAACTTACCTCCAGCCTCACTTACGCCAGTAAGATTCAGCGCGCTATTTTGCCCCTGAAAGAGGAAATTTCTGAAACTTTACCCGGGCATTTTGTTTTCTGGAAGCCGCGTGATGTTGTAAGCGGAGACTTTTACTGGCATTTCAACGCCAAAACCCACACCTATATTGCTGCAGCCGATTGCACAGGACATGGCGTACCGGGAGCATTTATGAGCATGATCAGCAATACAATTCTCAACGAAGTGGTGGGCTCTAATCCGAATCTTTCTCCGGCTGAAATTCTCACCATGCTAAACCTTGAAATCAAAAAAGCCCTCAAGCAAGATTTGGGTGAAAAAGAAAGTCATGATGGACTTGATATTGCCCTCTGTAAAATCGATAATGCCAGTGGTGTAATCACCTTCAGCGGAGCAAACAGACCTCTGTATTTGGTAAAAAAGGGAGCTGAGGAAATTACTGAAATCAAATCGGACAAAGGTTCTATTGGCGGAATGCATTCTCATAATGACAGGTTTTTTGCACAGCATACCTTACAATTGGAAAAAGGAGACCGGGTTTATTTGTTTACAGATGGCATCACCGATCAGTTTGGTGCTGACACGAACAAAAAACTTCGTCCTGTTAATTTCAGAACCTGGATTCTTGAAAGTGCCGAAATACCCTTTGACGAACAAGAGAGTTTTTATGCCGGTAAACTTGCGGAATGGCAAAAAGAGGAAAGCCAAACCGACGACATTCTGGTGATGGGTTTTGGTTTGTGAACAACTTTGTGAATTTATACTGAAGCCCCGGCATGTGCCGGGGCTTTTTTCGTCATAGTATTGTGCTGATGAAACGCGTTCATTTTATTGCCATTGGCGGTGCTGCTATGCACAGCCTTGCGCTTGCGCTAAAAGGGGCAGGCTATGAGTTAAGCGGCTCGGATGACGAAATCAATGAGCCGTCCAAAAGTCGTTTGAAGGCAGCGGGATTGCTTCCTGAAAAAATTGGCTGGGATGCTGAGCATATTCACCCGGGTATTGATGTTGTCATTCTGGGCATGCATGCCCGAAAAGATAATCCCGAACTGCTTAGGGCACAAGCGATGGGGATTCGGGTAATGTCTTATCCTGAATTTGTGTACGAGGCCACTAAAAACAAATTGCGTGTGGTGATTGGAGGCAGTCATGGAAAAACAAGTATCACTTCCATGATATTGCACATCCTGAAAAAATCCGGAAAAAAATTCGACTATCTGGCAGGTGCACAAATCAGAGGATTCGACAACATGGTAGGTATTTCCAATGACTCGGAGATTGCCGTTATCGAAGGTGATGAGTACCTGGCATCGCCCATTGACCCCAGGCCGAAATTTCACCTGTATCATCCTCATATTGGCGTAATCAGTGGGATTGCATGGGATCATATCAATGTGTTTCCGACCTTCAGTTCGTATGTAGAACAATTTAAAATATTTACAGAATGTATCTCAAAAGATGGCTCATTCATCTATTCTGAGGAGGATGCTGAAGTAGTAAAAATTGCAGAAAAGTCACCCGGTGCGATTCATAAAATTCCTTACCGGGCTTATCCCTCTGAAATCAATGATGGCATTACCTCCCTACTTCATGATGGAAAAAAATATCCCATCAGGGTATTCGGAAAACACAATCTTCAAAATATTTCTGCTGCTTTTGAAGTATGCAAGCAACTTGGACTAACTGAACAAAACTGTTTAACATCCATCGGAGATTTTGAAGGCGCTGCACGCAGACTGGAGAAAATCTATGACAATAAAGGAAGGACTGTATTCAGAGATTTTGCACATAGCCCATCAAAATTAAAAGCCACGATTGAAGCTGTGAAAAAGCAATTTATTGGCAGGCCCTTAATTGCCTGTATGGAGTTACACACATTCAGTAGTTTAAACAAACACTTTTTATCAGAATACAAAGGCTGCATGGAAATGGCTGACAAAGCAGTTGTTTATTTCAATCCAAAAACAATTGCACATAAAAAATTACCACCGGTAGATGCCGCTGAAGTGTATGCTGCTTTTGGATCTGAAAAACTTACGGTTACTGATAATTCCCCGGCATTCTCTGCCTTGGTTAAAGAAATATTGGCAGAGTCAAGTCATCCTGTATTGCTCCTGATGAGTTCGGGAACATACGATGGTGTAAATTTGGAAGTCCTATATAAAGAGGACTAAGAAATGAAAAAAACCCTGAAATTATTTTTCCTTTTAGGAGATTTTTTATTCGTTCTAGTTTAGCAAAATATTTTTCCGGGATTTAAAATCTCATTGGGGTCGAAAACTTTTTTAATGGCCTTCATGAGTTCTAACTGAGCAGGTGATTGCACAAGATGCATGTATCTTTTTTGCACATATCCAATGCCATGTTCACCACTAATGGTACCTCCCAAATTTTTACACAGTATAAATATTTCAGCAATCGCATCATGAATCTCATGCTCCCAGAAATCATCACTTAAACTTCCTTTTAGAATATTGATATGGAGATTTCCGTCGCCTGCATGACCGTAGCAAACAGAACGAAAACCATATTTCCGCCCAATCTCTTTTACGCCCTCAATAAGTTCGGGCAATTGTGCCCTCGGAACAACTGTATCTTCTTCCTTGTAAACAGAACTTGCCCTTACTGCTTCCGCAACAGACCGACGAAGTTTCCATAAGCGATTTTTGTCCGATTCGTCTTGGGCAAGAAGAATTTCTCCGGTTTCAAAAGCAGTGAGTAAGTCATATGTTTTTTCAAGCTCTTGAAGGATGTGTTCTAAGTTGTTTCCATCAAATTCAATCAGCAGCTGAGCTTCTGCTTCAGCATCGGGAGAAAAGCCCTCAACACCTATGTATGCACAAGTAAGATCAATTGCGTCTCTCTCCATGAATTCAAGGGCAGAAGGATTAAGCCCTTTGCGAAAGAGCAGGGAAACCGCTTCACATGCCTGACGGATTTTTTTAAATGGTACCAGCATCACCTGTCTGAACATTGGATATGGAATGAGTTTGACCCTTATTTGTGTAACTACTGCAAGGGTTCCTTCACTGCCAATCATGAGGTGGGTAAGGTTGTATCCTGTTGAATATTTAAGCGTATTGGCGCCTGTCCAAAAAATTTCTCCATCCGGCAAAACCACTTTCAGATTCAGAATGTAATCTCTTGTTGTGCCGTATTTAAGTGCTCTTGGGCCGCCTGAGCTCAGGGCTACATTTCCACCCAAAAAGCAAGAGCCTTTGCTTGCAGGATCGGGAGGATAAAACAGGCCCAGTTCCTGCACTGATTGTTGCAGGAATTCGTTGATTACCCCGGGTTCAACAGTTGCCTGAAGGTTGTTGGTATCAATCTCAAGAATCCGGTTGAATTTTTCCATCGACAGAATCACGCCTCCCATCACCGGTAAGGCTCCTCCGCTTAAACCGGTTCCGGCGCCTCTTACAGTAACAGGAATATGTCTTTGGTTACAATGTTTTAAAACTGTAGCAAGCTGAGATTCATCTGAAGGAATAAGAACAATCTCAGGCATAAAAACAAAATCCTCCGTTGCATCTGATGCATAACCACGCATCTCTTCCTGCTTTAAGAGCATGCCATCTTCACCCAAAACATGCTTGAAAATACTGATATCCTGGGGCTCAACTGCGCTGTAGTTGTTCATCTTGCAAAGTAAATGCAATAGTATGGAAAAGAAAAAATCAAAGGACTTATTCTCTCTGCATTTCACATTAGTTTCACTTTATTTGCACAAGATAAAATCACCTCTATGCGGGCACTCATCAAATTTTACCTTGGTATCATCAGTTTGCTTTTCTTTTTCTGTCTAACATGTACCGCTATCGCAGGGGAGACAGGAGAAAAATGGAAGTTATCGGATATTTTTTCGGGGCAGAAATTTACTGTTCAGATGGAGTCACATCCCACGCCCTCTGTGAATCCAAAAAACTACCTCTACTTAAAGGAAATAGATCAATTCAGAGGCATACTTTCAGCCTCTTATCTTTCAGGTAAAACAACCGATACACTCATCAATGGAAACACCATCAGATGCAATGACACCGCTTTTTCATTTTCCTCCTTTATCCCCTCTCCTGATGAAAGTTATTTTTTATTGCAAGGCAAATTGTTTCCGATTTACCGGCATTCTTTTTCTGCCATTTATTACCTCATAGAAAAAGGCAGAAAGGATGCTGTTGACTTCGCACCCGGAAGAAACATTTCTTCGGTTTCCTTTTCACCGGACTCAAAGAGAATCGCTTATGTGTTTGAAAGGAACTTGTATGTGTATGAAATTGCCTCAAAACAAACGCGGCAAATTACCACTGACGGGAAAGAAAATCAGATTATTAACGGAGGAAGCGACTGGGTATATGAAGAGGAATTTGGCTTAACCGATGCATATTGCTGGAGCGCTGATGCAGCACATTTGGCGTTTTACAGATTTGATGAAACAGCTGTGAAAGAATTCAGTTTCACTTCCTACAAAAATCAAATTTATCCGGGTACGGTTACATGGAAATATCCGAAAGTCGGAGAGGAAAATTCAAAAGTTGAAATATGGGTATATGACCTGGAAAAAAAATCTTCTGCCTGCGCTTTTAAAACAGGATCAGACATGGAATATGTTCCGCACATTCAATGGGCCGGAAATAAAAACAAACTGCTTATTCATGCCATGAACAGACTTCAGAACAAGATTGAATTTCTGTTATACGACATTGCTGATAAAAGCATCGGAAAGATTTACGCTGAGTCCTCAACTGAAAATTATATTGATGCGCCCGGACCATGCGTATTTGCAGGCAATGGCAGATTTTACTTTCTCTCGGAACAGCAAGGCTGGAAACATCTATACAGTCTCCCTATGGAAGGTGGAAAACCACAGCAACTTACCAAGGGCAACTGGGAAATAGATAATTTAATTGGTTACGATGCAACATCAGGCAACATCTATTTTCGAGCAAACAAAGACCATTCTCTTTCTCATCAATTGTATAAAACAGATTTAAATGGGAAAAAGATTCAAAAAATAATTGACCTGGAAGGAAGTCAAACAGCAGTTTTTAACGGCGATTTCTCTCTGGCCATGCTCACCTATTCCTCGGCAAACAAGCCCCCGCAAAAAGTGCTTGCCAATACGCAAACAGGAAAAAAAATACGCGTTATTTCATCGAATGACAGTGTGCTTGCACAGCTCACAAAACTTCCTTTCTCTCCTAAAAAATTCATTCGCATCCCCGGTGCGCAAGGTGATTCCATCAATGGCTGGGTGATTTATCCTAAAAACTTTAATCCTTCGGTTAAATACCCTGCTATTATTCATATTTATGGTGGCCCGGGGCGCAACATGGTTGTTGATCAGTGGTCAAATAGCGAAATGCTTTGGCACCAATACATGAGTTCCCGGGGATACTTTATTTTCTCATTCGATGGACACGGAACCCAGATGAGGGGAAAAAAATTCAGAACATCCACTTATGGTCAACTGGGTAATCTGGAAACGCAGGACATGATAATGGCTTCCCGTTACCTCAAATCTCTTGGGTATATTGATTCCCTGAGAATTGGCATTCAAGGCTGGAGTTTTGGAGGATTCCTAAGTCTTCTAAGCCTTGCCAAAGGGTCTTCCCATTTTGCAGCGGCCGTTTCGGTTGCACCTGTTACACATTGGAAGTACTATGACAATATCTACACTGAGAGATACATGGGATTACCGGATAAAAATCCTAGGGGTTATGATGAGAACTCTCCTTTGGAATTTGCTTCATCCATCAAGGGAAAATTGTTTCTCATTCATGGCACGGCAGACGATAATGTACATTTTCAGAATGCAGTAGAAATGATAAGGAGAATGCAGGAATCAGGAATCCCTTTTGATTTGATGATTTACCCGGACAAAAACCATGGTATCAGCGGTGGAAAAACCAGGCTGGATGTGTATTCCAGAATTTCTGAATGGTGGGATGATGTCTTCGGGATGGATTAGGTTTTCTTCCAATGAAACGAACGAATAAGCCGTTCTATATCCTTTCTGATAAATCGGGTAGCAGGTGCAAGAGAATCCGTATTAACCGGTACATTGAAGTATAGTGCTCCTCGCACAAAATGATGCACACTATCTGTGAGATAAAACTGCGTGGAGCTGGCAGCATCTCCGCCTAACTCATACAAAAGCCCAAACACCCTTTCCTCTGTTTTTTCAATTTTCATCTCGTCGATTGATGATGCTTTCACCGTATGTTTATAAGCCAGTGTACGGGCGTCTTCAATGTGTTTTGCAAGATTGTTTCTGAGGGCAAAATAACTGATGAATAAGGTGGCTTTGTTCTGATCAAACTGCAGGTTCATCCAATATTGTCCATCCTGTATTCCTTTGTATGCTTCGGGTCTGGCATATACGGGATAATCAAAACCATAGGGATACTCAGCAGACAGGCAGGTATATTTTTTTTCAGGAAAATCAATTCTCAAATACCCTCTGGGCTTGGGTGGAAACTCAGGCTGACAGGAGCTTATGAGCAAAGAAGCACCGAGGAGTAAAAAAATGGGCATAATGGGTTTGCTTTTTGATTCCTCGTCAATCATCAGCTTTACCCTTTTAATTCTTTTGCGGTCGACAGACTCAACAACAAAAGAGTAATTTTTGAAAGTAATTGTCTGGTTCTTTACAGGAATAGAACCCGTAATTTCAAGAATAAAACCTGCGAGTGTATCAGCTACCCCGCGGTTTTTTTCAAACACCTCTCCATCAATCTGAAGAACCTTGTAAAAATCATTTAGCATGATCCTGGCTTCAAAAATATAGGTGTGTGAATCCAGTTTGCTGTATACCAATTCGTCGTCGTCGAACTCATCATTGATATCTCCCAGAATTTCTTCAATGATGTCTTCAAGCGTAACCAATCCATTGGTTGCACCATACTCATCCACCACAATGGCCATGTGCATTTTCTGATGCTGAAACTCTTTAAGAAGGTCATCAATTTTTTTATTCATCGGAACATAATAGGGTTTTTGCATCAGGCTGTTCCATGCAAAATCATCTCCCTTGTCCAAATGAGGAAGCAAATCCTTTGTGTATAAAATTCCTACAATGTGATCATCGTTTTGTTCGTACACAGGTATCCTGGAGAATCCTGCTTCTACGATAGATGAGAGGGCTTTCCCAAATGGAAGATCTTTGCTGATGGAAAACATTTGCAACCTGGGGCGCATGATTTCTCTTGCCTCAGTGTTTCCGAATTCCACAATTCCTTTCAGAATTTTTTGTTCTTCTTCAGGAGAGTGCTCATTGGTGGTTAATTCAAGAGCTGTTGAAAGATCGTCAACAGAAAGTCGTGTTTTAGAATCTTTAAAATACCGATCGAAAAGAGAGGTAGATCGGATGAGCAGATAGCTGAACGGACGAAAAAAACGCTCGGCAATATCCAGTGGGAAAACCAGAATAAGTGCGGCCCTTTTGGCATGTCGGCGGGTATAAATTTTAGGGATAATTTCGCCGATAAGAAGAATAAGGAAGGTAACCAGAATAACCCTAAGCAGAAACTCAAGATCCGGAGACAATCCATGAAAAATTTCTTTGGAAACGGACTCGGAGAGGATAATTACAAAAATATTGACCAGGTTATGAAGGAGCACAACTGTGGCAATCAATTTTTTCTGTTTCCCTAAGAGTTCCAGGATTTTTCGCGAAGCATAAGAATCTGTCTGACTTAATTCATCCAGATCGGACGGAGAGAGTGAAAAAAAAGAAACTTCTGCTGCTGCTACCAGGGCCGAAAGTGCAAGGAAAAAGGCGATGCCGGGAATACTCATCCACAGCATGGGATTCCATTGAAGGAGAATAAAAACAAAGGGGCTACTGACCGGGTCGTCCATACAAAGTTTCAAAAGGGTAATCCATCCATCTCAGATGAATCGGCATGAGAACCTTGTTCCTCCTCACCCGGAGGATGTAATTCATTGCCCTGGAATTCTTTGCGGTTGCCCAATACAAGCAGGTTGTCTACAACCACTTCGGTTCTATATTGCTTTACTTTGTTTTGGTCTTCCCAATGACGGGTATGCAATTTCCCTTCGAGATACACCGTGGATCCTTTTTTAAGGTTCCGTTCGCAATAATCTGCATGATTTCTCCACGCAACCACATGATGCCATTCGGTTTGTTCTTTCCTGCTCCCATCTTTGTCACGGTAAACTTCTGTAGTAGCAAGAGAAAACTTGGCAATGCGTATTCCCTGCTCGGTGGTTTTTACCTCGGGGTCTCGGCCAAGATTGCCTACTAGGATAACTTTGTTGATTCCGGTTGAGGCCATAACAAGTTCATCAACAAAGATAGGACTTTTCGCTAATCACAGCTGCGGATTTTTGCGGCCTCCTGTAGATTTGTAGAAATTCATTTCATCGAGGTATTCAAATGCCTTGTGGGGCATAAAATAGCGGATGTTTCTTCCCTCAGCAATTGCCTTTCGGATAAAGGAAGCGGAGATTTCAATGAGTGGCGCGTCCCTGCAAATGAGCATATTCGGATGTTCAGGAAAAGCGGCTGAAGATTCTGAATAACCCGGGCGTGGGTATATCAGCAGCCGGAAATGCTGAAGAATATACTCGTGGTTTTTCCATTTGTGAAATGAAAGCAAATTATCCGATCCCAGAATAAGCGAGAACTGATGTGCGGGATATTTTTCACAAAGGTATACCAGTGTATGGCTGGTGTAGGAGGGCAAATCCAGCTTTGACTCTACATCACAGGGTTTGATAAACTGAACATCCTCACAGGCTTTTAGCAGCAATTGATAGCGGTGGTGAAAGGCCAGCAACTGCGACTGCGATTTAAAAGGGTTCTGCGGAGAAAGCACCATCCACACCTCATCCAGATCGGTGAAACAGGCAAAGTAATTGGCCAGCATCATATGGCCGTTATGCACAGGGTTAAAGGATCCGAATAAAAGACCTATTCGCATGAGTTACAAGTGTATCACCAATGCTCAAAGATAGAAGCAATCCTACAGGTTTAATAATTTTAATAAAGGGTGAAGTTTTGGGTCGAGCAAATGCTACATTTGCACATCTAAAAAAAACCCTCGCATGGAAATGGCCTTTATTGCCTTTGTAATTGCTTTTTGTGTGGTTGTTTTTTTTACCCCGTCACTCATCAAGGTTTCCATCCTCAAGCATTTGATGGATAAACCCGATGGTGAGCGAAAATTTCATGAAAGAGATATTCCCACCATTGGCGGAATCATGATTTTTGCAGGCACCCTTTTTGCCTATGCCATTTGTTTCCCCTCCCCATACATCGAGAAATTCAACTATGTGCTTGCAGCTGTTTTCATTACCTTTTTTGTAGGTATCAAGGATGATATCATCGGTACAGCACCTCTAAAAAAACTGGGCGCAAACCTCCTTGTTGCATTCATCCTGGTTTTTGTTGGTGGAATAAAAATAAAAGGGCTACATGGTATTTTTGGTATCGATGATTTTTTTGGAGGATTTTCAGAAGCGTTCTCTATTTTCACCATCATTGTGGTGATGAATGCATTTAATCTGGTGGATGGCGTTGACGGACTTGCCGCAGGGGTTGGCTTTATCTCCAGCATGGTTTTTGGTTGCTGGTTCCTGGTTGCGGGCAATTCTGTGGAAAGTAGTTTGTGTTTTTCGCTCGCCGGTGCACTGCTCGGGTTTTTGGGATACAACTATTCTCCCGCACGCATTTTTATGGGAGATTCGGGATCCCTCACCATTGGCATTGTCATGGCTTTTCTAAGCATCCAACTCATCGAGTATGAAAAAAGTTATTATTTATCAACGCCTCTCGATACCATTTCAAAACCTGCGCTGGCTGTGGCAAGCTTGTTTTATCCTTTGACAGATACGCTCCGGGTATTCATCCTCAGGGTGGCGCGCGGAAAATCCCCTCTGAGTGCCGACAGAAGCCATATTCACCACAGGTTGCTCGACATTGGCTTTACCCATCGTGGTACGGTAAACATTATTTACTTACTCACTATTTGTTCAGTAATTACCTGTTTTATTACCCGTTCTCTCCAACCGGAGTTCTCACTTTTCTGTACCATCGCAGTACCTTACCTGCTCCTTCAGGTACCCGCCCTGCTCAAATCCAAGCAATGCATTTGGTAAAATGGTTTCTCATCATCGCCTGTTTGTTTCTTCCTGCGCGGCAGATTTTTGGGCAGGATACGCTGTTGCCTATCTCATATAGCCACATTGATGATTGTGTGATGCAGTATCCCAGGGGGTTTGCCTTGCCGGATAACCATTTGCGCCCTCCGGATTCACTCCCCACAAAATGGACTCTTTCGCAATATCCCTTGCGCCTTTCAGGAGACAAAACTCCCGAGAAATTATTGATAGACATATTTCCTGTAAAAGAGGCATGGGGAGGATATGATTCCCAAACAAAAAAAGTGATCAAACATGGATTTGTTGGTGCTGGGATAAACCTTCTTTGGAAAAATCGTTTGCATTTTTTTGCCTTTGCCGGAACCGGAATAACAGCGCAAGCTGCATACATTGACAGTGTAACATCCATGTGGGGAATTATTCCCGGCACAGGCACTGCCAAACAAATTTCAAACGGATCTTATCAATTTCAACATGCAAAATTATGCTTGTCTTATCGTTTACATAAATATGTGACAGCAGAGTTAGGTTATGGTAAAAATCGTTTTGGAAACGGCATCAGAAGCCTGTATCTGGATGATGTTGCATCACCCTATCCTTATTTGCGCATCAACTCCCACTTGGGTAAAATTCGTTACACCAATTTGTTTTGTAACTTTTACGATATCAGGGGCAGCCAGGGCATGCGTAATCAATTTGTGAACAAGTATGCCGCCATGCATTACCTTTCCTGGGACATCACCCGATGGCTGCAATTCAATGCCTTTGAAGCCATCGTATTTCCGAACAGAAACCAAAACGGCAGTGGACATTTCTTTGAACCCAACTACCTGAATCCCGTGATCTTCCTGCGACCTGTGGAGTATGCCGTGGGCTCTCCGGACAACTCTCTTCTTGGAGGCGGATTGTCTATTCGGTTTCTTAAACAGTACAGAATCTATGCGAATGTGATATTGGATGAATTTTTACTGAGCCGCGTAAGGGAGCGAAAAGGATGGGTAGACAACAAGCAGGGTGTGCAGGCAGGCATCGTTGTTCAACAGCCAATGAACCTGAAGAATTTACAGGTGCAAGCAGAAATAAATTGGGTAAGGCCCTATACCTATTACCACCGAAACTCACTTCAGAATTTTGCACACATGAACCAAGCGCTCGCTCATGCCCTTGGTGCGAATTTTACCGAATATTTTGTGCGTGCAGATTATTTTTTTTTCCGGAACATCCGCCTGCAGGCAAACCTGATGTATGCCAACATTGGATATGATTCCCGTGGACTGAGTTACGGCCAAAATGTGTATCAGCCCATGCATCTCAGACCGAATGAATTTGGAAATGTAGTAGGCCAGGGGCTTTCCACAAATCTTTTGTTGTTTAATGCCACACTCAACTGGAATCCGGATCAACTATCAGGCTTGAGTTTTTTCGCCTCACTTACCTATCGTCAGTCAGACAATGTAGAATCTCATTCCAAGTCAATCATTCCTAGCCTGGGGATGCGCTCTCAGTTCATGCCTTTTAACAGATTCTTCTGAGCATGTAAAGGTCTTATATACCTGATATTTACTACTTTCGCAAGGCATTTGCTTTGAAGTACCCCGCTACAAACACCGGCATATTTTTACTTGTCATCTCCCTGACCTTGCCCTTTCATGGGTGTAAAACCAGCAAATCCTCTTCCCGCCAACCTGAGAAAAAGTTTGAGCTTGATTATACGCAAAGTGAAGAAGTACCGGAACCTTCTCCCGAGTATCATGGATCAGTAAAACGCATAAATGACATCCAGCACATGCGGCTTGAAATTGATTTTGATTGGCAAAGAATTAACCTCAACGGCAAAGCCACGCTCCTGGTAAAGCCATGTTTTAAACCTGTTTCGGTACTCAACCTACAGGCCAAAAACTTTGAGATCAGGGAAGTGGCTATGTTGTCCGGTAATTTAAAAACCAAACTCAAATATCTTTACGATAACAAGCAGCTGAGTATTGATCTTGGGCGGAATTTTAAGCCAACAGAAAGCTATACCCTCTTTATTGATTATGTGGCGCATCCTCATCCTGTACAAGGTCGTGGAAACGAGGTGCAAGCCAATAAAGGCATGTATTTTATTGTTCCTGAAAAAGGAAGTCCCTCCAAGCAAAGACAGATTTGGACTGAGGGAGAAACATCCTATAATTCCTGCTGGTTTCCGACGATAGATTCACCAAACGAAAGATTTACCCAAGAAATTGCCATCACCATTGATAAAGAACTCACTACCCTTTCCAACGGTATTTTGGTATGGCAGCAGATGAATGCAGACAGCACACGCACTGACATCTGGAAACAGAATATTCCTTCTCCTCCTTATCTTACCATGATAGCGGCAGGAAATTTTAGCATTACATACGACAAATGGCGGGACAAAGAAGTGGCTTATTACACCGATCTTCCTTATGCGCGCTATGCCAAAAACATTTTTGGGAAAACACCCGAAATGATGGAGTTTTTCTCAAAAAAAACAGGGGTGGATTACCCATGGGAGAAATATGCCCAGGTGGTGGTTCAGGGTCATTTGGTTGGCGCAATGGAAAATACATCTGCCACCGTGTTCGGAGATTTTATCCAGCAATTACCAAGAGAACTCGCTGATGAAAACAATGAAGAATATATTGCCCATGAGTTGTTTCATCAATGGTTTGGTAACCTTGTAACATGCGAATCATGGGCGAATTTAACCCTCAATGAAGGCTTTGCTTCCTATGGCGAATATCTGTGGTATGAATATAAATACGGCAAACAAAAAGCAGATGAACATCTCCGCAAGTTTCAGAATGATTATTTGGATGAGCTGAGGTATAAAAATGAAAAACTCATTCGCTATCAGTATGCGGAAGAAGAAGAATTGTTTGATGCCCATTCCTATCAAAAGGGGGCACTGGTGATTCATATGTTGCGCAGTTATTTGGGAGATGATGTTTTCTTTGCAGGTATTAATCAGTACCTCGAGAAAAACAAATTCTCTCCGGTAGAGTTACAGCATCTCAGGTTGGCGATGGAAGAAGTTTCCGGTGAAGACCTGAATTGGTTTTTTAACCAATGGTTTCTCAAGCCCGGACTCCCCGAAATTAATTTCTCTTATTCCTATAACGATAGTTTGCAGAAACTTTTTATCCATGCAGATCAGGCATGTGCATCCGATGCCGATGCGTTTATTCTACCACTCAGCATTGACATTCACACAAAAGGAAAAAAAGAATCTTCACTGTATCTTCTGAAGAAAAAAAGTGAAGTGCTGCAAATTGCTCTGGCTGAAAAACCTGATTGGGTTGATTTAGATCCGGAAAAAAGTCTATTGATAAAAAAAACCGAGGAGAAACCACTGGCAGAGTGGATATACCAATACAATAAATCATCATGGTATAATGGTCGTTTGGAAGCACTGAACAGCCTTACCGGCTGGATGGATGAATCCATGGTAACAGAGACTTTTATGAAAGCCTTTTCTGATGCTGCACCCGGTATCAGAGAATTTTGTATCACACAGGTTCCTGCCTTGTCGAGATATGCAGACAACAGGGTGAAGCAACAACTGCTCAGGCTGGCGCTGAAAGATGAATCCAACTATATACGCGGAAAAGCCCTGGAGAGCCTTGGCGAAAATTACAATTCTGAGGACCTGCTGGATACCTACCAAAACCTTCTGGATGATGCCTCCCCCTTGGTCGTTTCAAAATCGCTGATGAACATTTATTATGTAGACAAGAAAATGGGGCTTGCTTTTGCCAGGACATTTTTAACAGACAGCAGCCTGCAAGTAATTAAATCTGTGGCCAGTGTTTTGTCTCACACCGGAGATGACTCAGACAACGCCTACTTCATCAAAAACTACAAACGATTTTCAGGAAAAGACAAATATGCTTTTGCAGGTATGTATTCTACCTTTTTATTACATAGGCACGACAGCATCATCAATAGAGCCATTCCGCTTTTTGAAGACATTGCTGTATCCCAAAATCTATGGTATATCAGGCTTGCAGGTACCAATGCTCTGCACCAGCTTGCCGAAATGTACAGCAGCAGACAAAAGGAAACACGCGATAAAATTGCCATGTTGAAAAATGCAAATACTTCTTTAGGACAATTGGTACAACTTGAAAAACTAGCCATCCAGGCCGATGAACAAATCAGCCGAATCACTGCCATTATTCATGAAATCAAATCGCGTGAGAAGGATGCAAATCTCATTGAGATTTATAAACAGAATTAATCTCCCGTTTTTATATTGAGGGTTTTCTGTTTGGAGAAAATAAACTCCGGTACTAAAAATGCATCTATCAAATGACCTTCCAAGCGATACAAAGACCGATTATAGAAAATCGGTTTGTGTAAAAACTACAGTAAAAACGGTGAAAAGCTTACCTTAGCAGGACTTATGATTCAGTTTCAAAAATTTACGCTATCGAATGGACTTACTGTCATCCATCATCCTGATGATGCAACTCAACTGGTTTGTGTCAACATTTTGTACGATGTGGGAGCCAGGGATGAGCGTCCGGAGAAAACGGGGTTTGCCCATCTTTTTGAGCACCTGATGTTCAGTGGTTCCGTGAACATCGAAAACTATGACGAACACCTTGAAAAAGCAGGTGGTGAAAACAACGCCTTTACCACAAATGATATCACCAATTACTACCTCACCATTCCTCGAAACAATGTAGAAACTGCATTTTGGCTTGAATCCGACAGAATGCTATCACTTGCTTTTTCAGAAAAAGGGCTGGATGTGCAGCGCAATGTGGTGATGGAGGAGTTTAAGCAGCGTTACCTGAACCAACCCTACGGCGATGTATGGTTGTTGCTGAAACCACTGGCGTACAAGGTGCATCCTTACCGATGGAATACAATTGGCATGGAGTTGTCGCATATTGAAAATGCAACGATGGAAGATGTGAAAAGTTTTTTCTTTACCCATTATGTGCCATCGAACGCCATTCTGGTGATAGCCGGTAATATTACTCTTGAAAAAGCAAAACAATTGTCGGAGAAATGGTTTGGAGGAATTGTTTCTTCGCCTAAACCTTTGAGGCAACTTCCGGCTGAGCCTTCTCAAACAGAGAAAAGAACCCTCAGGGTTGAGAGGGAAGTGCCACAGGATGCCATCTATAAGTGCTACCATATGTGCGACAGAAATCATCCGGATTATGTGGTGCTCGACATGATTACAGATGCCTTATCGAACGGACAATCTTCCCGGTTTCATGAACATCTGATCAAGAAAAAACAACTTTTTTCAGAAGTTCAGGCTTATGTTTCCGGCGACCGTGATCCAGGTCTTCTGGTGCTCAGCGGAAAGCTGAATCCGGAAGTAAGCTTTGAGCAGGCAGAAGCGGCTCTGGATGAAGAATTGCGCGGTATCATTGAAAATCCGCCGCAGGGCAGAGAGTTGGAAAAAATGAAAAACAAAACCGAAAGCCTGCATGCCTTTACCGAAATTAATTTAATGAACAGGGCACTTGGATTGGCCACCTATGAATGGCTGGGCGATGCTAACAGAATCAATACAGAGATTGAACAATACAGAAAAGTGAGTGCTGCTGATTTCTCCCGTTGTGCAGCCAAATACTTCACCGAAAACAATGCTTCCGTTCTTTATTACGCAAAAAAATCATCATGAGTCATTCCGAAGTTAACAGACTGATAGAGCCGGAGGTTGAAAAAGTTTCCTCTGTTTCTCTGCTTGAACCAAAACACTTCAGCCTCGCCAACGGCTTACCTGTATATGTCATTGCCGGAGGCCGACAGGATGTGATAAAAACTGAGGTGGTTTTCCCCGCCGGCAGCAGGTATCAGCAAATGCCGTTACAGTCTATCTCCTGCAATAAGCTGATGTGTGAGGGAACGAAAAAACACGATTCGGCTTCACTTGCCGAGGCCCTTGATTTTTATGGTGCCTACCTGGAAAATGAATGCAATACCGATACAGCTGCTTACTCTCTTTACAGCCTCAGCAAACATATTGAGCCCACCCTTTCGCTCTTGTCGGAAATTTTGAGTGAACCGATTTTCCCCGAGGAAGAATTTGACATTTACCGACAAAACGCTTTGCAGAGTTTTAAAACCCGTAATAAAAAAGTAAGTGAAATTGCCTCTGCAGAATTTCACAAGATGCTTTTCGGCAACAAACATTTTTACGGTTATCGAACCGTTGAAGAGGATTATCATACTCTGAACAATGCTGCAGTAAAAGAATTCTTCGATAGTACTTACCTAGCACATCGGCCATTTGTTGTGATTGCAGGAAAGCCCGCTTCAGGTTGGGAAAAAACCTTGGACAACATCCTGGGTAAACTCCCGGTAGGCCGGACGGTTACTGCCAATGATGCTGAACCTGACGCACCAGCAAAAACAAAACGCAAGATTCCTGTTGAAGGCGCCCTTCAATGTGCCATCCGTGTTGGCAAGCGGTTA
>JBKCNM010000105.1:0-86359 GCA_046297395.1 Bacteroidota bacterium | reverse complement strand
GTTTGATAATATAAGGTTTGTCGTGCATGCTTATCACAATTACTTTTGGTTTCTTACCCATTGATATAAGTTTTTTTAATACTTCAATGCCATGCACCCCGGGTAGATTAATGTCAAGAATCAAAAGACATTTTTCTGATGGATTTTTACCAAGGTATTCAAGTAATTCATCTCCTCGTAAAAATGTTTTCATCACATGGATGTCCTTTTCTTTTTCGAGTAATGCCATCAACCCCTCAATGAAAATTTTATGGTCATCGGCAATCAGTAACTGAATTTTATTCATATTAAGTTATCTATTGGAAATTCTATATGCACTGTTGTTCCTTTTCCGGGAACACTATCGATTTGTAAGATTCCTTTAAGCAGCTTTACTCTGTTTATCATGTTTCGGATACCCAGGCCTTTCACAGATTTTAATTGATCAAATCCTTTTCCGTCGTCCTCAGCGAGGAGGTAGAAGTGGTTGTTGTTTTCAAATATGCTGAAGTAGGCCTTCTCGGCTGAAGAATGTCTCAGGATGTTTTGTACAAGTTCAAGCAGAATGTAATACAATTGCAGTTGTGTTTTTTCGGAAAGCAAAATTCCTTTTGTATCATAATCCAAATGAAAGCAGATTGTATCGCTTTGGTTTAATTTTTCAAAGAAGTCCTTGAGAATGATTTCCAAACCAAACTCTTTCAACATGGCCGGCATCAAACTGTGAGACATGTCTCTTACCTCCGAGGCCGCTGTAGCAATCATTGCATCAATGGTCTTTAGTTTTTCTGTACGCTCGTTTCCTTCTGCATATAACAATCCTTCCGAAAGGGTTTTAATGGCAGACAACAGGCCACCCAAACTGTCGTGCAAACGATGTGACAATCTTTTTCTTTCCTCTTCTTCCCCTGTGAGGAGAGCCTCCATCACACGGCTTTCTTGTTTGCGTCTGTTTAATTGGTAGAGCAACATACCTCCTGCAGCAAATACCATGAGTAAGATGACCATCATGATCAATTGCTTTCGGGTATTTTTTATCTCTTCAGCGGCAAGCATCGTCTCAGCACGGTATTGGCTGACCATCCTGTTCTGCAATCGCTTGTTGTAGGTCTCTCTGAGTTTATATACCTGCAACCTGTTTTTATTGTCCAGTGTTTTGTGCAAGTTTTCAATCCGAATTTTTGCTTGGTGATGCGCATTACGGTAATCGCCAATGGCTTCATAGGCTTTCTCCAGCTGCATATTTCCCCAGCCATAGCCTCCTGCAAATCCTATTTTATGGTATAACCGACAAGATTCTTTGTAATAATGAATGGAAGTATGGAATTGTTTCTTTTCAAAGTAAGAATCTCCTATGTTCATCAGACAAGCCCCTATGCCAAGCAGGTTTCCCACTTTCCGGTTTTCTTCAAGGCATTCTGCAAGCAGTTGGTCTGCTTGTTTTATATTGCCCAATATGATATAGGTAGTCGCAATTTTACTTTTTTCTCCAATCACATTTTCTGAGTATTGCAGTGATTTATACAATTTAATTGCGGCCTGCCAGTTAGCAACCGCTTTTCGATAATAGGCATTCTTTTGCGTATCATAACCTTTTTGCCAGTAAGCATGTGCCAGTCTGTCTAAAACATCGGCCTGTAAACAGGTGTTTCCGGAACGAATTCCATACAAATAGGCGTGCTGAAGGGAGACAATATTTTTGTCACTGGTTTCTATACCGGTGCCTTGGGCACTAAGGGTTTTTATCAGCAGGTACAATCCCCGGCATGCTGCACTTTTTTCTTTTTCGAGTATGCGCATGGCAAGGTGTTGGTAATAGCCATTGCTGTCAAGGTATTGCTCTTCCAGATAATGCGTAAATGCTACCCATCTCATGGCATTTGCAAGGGAGAAAACATCCCCGTTTTTTTTCGCCTCTACCATGGCAGCCCTTCCATACCTCCGTGAGATCGTAAAATCTCGCCCTACATAGTACCTACATAAGAAGATGAGTGAATCGGTTGTACATTTTCCTGTCTGCGATGAATAGTTGATAGGTTGAGGCAATTTATCCTCAACACCAAAAACGAAAAGAGATCGTACAATGAAGCCGATGGCGATGAGCTTACTTGCTTTGTAAGTAGGCATAAATCAAATTTAGTGATTTTGGCATGGAAAACTGAATCACCCAAATAGGGGATTTTATGTCGGCAGTTCTTGTTTGTATTTTTGCCGCCGAATCAAATTCATCTATATCACATGGTTTTTATGAAACATTTATCCTCTCTTTTACTCAGACTTTTTATCTGTTCCTTCTGTTGGGCCGGAATCAACCCATCATTCGGCCAGAGTACCTTCAAAAAAAACTTTTTGCCGGGGCTGATGGGTTCTACCCACTATGCATTTCCCACTTCCGATGGCGGGCTTTTGTTTAATTCTCTATTTATCTCAGATACCACCTTCACCAATGTAGGGTTTCATCTTACCCAACTCAATGCATCCGGACAACCAGTGAGTGAAGCAACTTTGAATATAGATCCTTTCAACAGCGCCGAACAATCCTCTTTGCTCACTGCCGATGGGGGAATGCTGATTACCAACAAGAACAAGGTTGTAAAACTGAACCAGAATTTTGTACCTGTTTGGTCTAAAATCATCGAAATACCCAATACCACTTTGGGTGAATTTGGTACCACATGCCTTCAAACTGCTGATGGTGGTTACTTGATTGCAACCGATGCAAGGGACGCGGGGAGTGGGTACTTCGGACATCATCTGGCAAAGTTGGATGCCTCAGGAAATCTTTCCTGGTCAAAAGCCGTGCTGGATTCTTTTTTTGTAAATGACCTTATTGAAAATGTTACTGTGCAAACCTCCGATGGGGGTTATCTGAGTGCAGGTCGCGCAGGTCCTTCATATAACCGTGGATTTATGCTCAAAACAGATGTGGGTGGCAACCTGCAATGGGCGAAACAAATGAGCCAAAACTTAGGTAATATTGATTACTTACTCCCCATCAGTGGCGGCAATGTATTGTTTGGCGGTACGCTCAGCGACTCTTCCGGGAACTATACCATCCTTGGCAGAATGAATGCCGATGGAACCATTTTCTGGTGCAGGGGATTAAGCAACGGCTTTGATAAAAGTGTGGTGCAAATAAAGGCCCTCAACAACGGAAACTACATGGCCCTGCTCAACAGCGGATGGGACAATGCCCCCGGATTTACCGATACTTTGCGTGCTGCGGTATTAATGTCTTTTGATAGCAATGGGAACATACTCAATACCCAACAAATTCTGGGAATAAATCCTTCCTCTTTTGCCTCTACCAATGACGGTGGTTTTTATGTGCTCGGCAACGCTTATGTGAGCAGCAATAACCAGGTGATTGGCATTGGAAATTGTGTTATAAGAACGAATGCCTCTCTTTCCTACGGTTGTGGAAATGCTGATGCCTACACAGTGAATGTTTCTACCGTGAATGTTCCCATGGTCACCATGTCGGTATATAGTGCCACGGGGATATTCAATCTAATCAACAATTCTCCCGCTGTAAATGCAGGTCCCTATTCGATGATAGAAAATTGCGGAACCATTGAGCAGAATCCTCTTTCTCTGGAGGAAACGAAAAGCACAGGAAATACAATGCGTGCTTTCCCCAATCCGGGTAAGGGATTGTTTGTGTTAACCGACGCAGCAAACACACCGCTTCCTCAAGGTACCCAATGGACCATGTTTGATCTCTCCGGACGAGCGGTTCAAACCGGTGTAATTGTAGAGCAAGGGAGTGTTGATACCGGAAATCCATTACCGGGCTTATATTTTATAAGAGTAACGATGAACAACATCTCAACTGCCGTGATGCCTGTTACCATTGTACACTAAATTAGATTTTATTCAATAAACACTTTCAACAAGCCCCCTCAAAGGGGCTTGTTGCATGATGTTCGTTATTGTTCAAAAAAAATTATTTTTGGGTATGATAAATCTTAAAATTTCAGTTGCAAGAATCATGTTTATGGGCGTACTCATTTGTGTAAGTTTCTCCTCTTGTACGAAAGTTGGACCCGACGATCCATTCATTTCATTACGCACGCGAAGAGCCAGAGTAAGTGGTAAATGGAAAGTTGCCAACATGACCTATAACAACATGTATAAAATTAGAAATCTCAGCCTCCCCGGAGCTATGGAATCTTTTTCTACCACAACTGCCTCGGCCAATGTTGTAGATGGTAATTGTGAACTTGCGATTTCCTCCAGCAATGGCCAAACCCTAGTAACCAATGAGCCCATTATATATACCTTTCACTTCACAAGAGATGGCCAATGTTCTGCTTTCATAAATGTCAATGGTGACACGCTCAGTCAATCCTATAAATGGTCATTTTCCGATAAAAAATCTTCCATTCTTCTAACCAGTATGCCCTACAGTTTTTTTTCTTTTTTTACTAATAACAATTCTAAATTTCTCGGGCTTCAAACATTTTTTGAATATGAATTAATTGAATTGCGGAATAAAAAAATGGTCATGCGTGCAAGTTCGGGTGATGGATTTTACAACTCTTCAAGCGCCAACATTACACTTGTTCAAGAGTAAACTTATGTTTGCAAAACGAACAATCTTTCTTCAGAGATTTTATAATTGAAAAGAGATTTCTTGTGAGCCGGATGGCAAATGTATTTTCAGGAAGTTTCAATATTCCTCCTACATTAGTTGAAGTAAACCTTATATGAGATGATAGGTTTATTCTTGAATTTTTCAAGAAAACCAGATAAGAAAATTATATCAATGATTACATAAAAGAAACTGAAAACTCACCGGTATTGGTATTCACCAAAAGTTTTTATTTTTGAATGATGAAACAAAATTTTGGAGAGATATCTATAGAAGAAGCCATTGCAAAGGGCCGCAAAGTAAATTTGTATGCCGTTGCTGCCATTGCCATCATTAATTTTCCGGTAGTTCCCCTCGTATACAAGGGAATCATCACTCTTAAAGGATATTTCATATCCATACCTCTGGGAATCTTGCTTTTTCTCCTCATCAGGAGCATCATGATGCCCAAGTGGAAAATATGGGCGTTAGAGCATGTACAAGATGCACAAAAATTCAAGAGGGTTGCCCAGGAAAAAGGCGTTTGGTTAAATGAAAAATCTTTGTTCACCAAATTGGAGTATTGGTCGGCATCCGACAAAGAAAAATACAGGCTGTTTGAATCCAAATTAAGTACCCCCGAGGGATTCAAAGATGATTCGCTTATTGGTCCCTCAACAGAATTATTTTACAACCATGCAGGTAAACCAGCCGCTTTATTTATTGCTCTTGTTTTTCTTTATTATAGCTTTGATAATCTATACCATAGCGACTACATATACGGTCTAATTTGCTTTCTTATATCTGTTTATGCTCTATATCACTTTTGGAAATTCGAAGTGAAACCCGAGGCACAACTCATATTTAGTGAGAAAGGAATCACTATAAATGAAAACCAGTTTTATCCCTGGAGCGCCATTAAAGATGAAAAGATTGAAAGTGTAAAGATATCCACTACAACACATTACATCGCTTACTTTTACCGGGATAAAGCCACAGGAAAAAGAATGTTTCGCTTAAGCAGAAGAAATTTTCGTAACACTTTAAAATTTACACATCCTATGGGAACAGAATCTGTAGATATGAGAGCCTTGATATACGATGAAAAAAAGATACATCATTTGCTAGAAATTTATCGCGAAAGATATACCCAAAGTCTTCAGTCAAAAAGCAGGGAGACAAAAATTGATGTGTAGTTTTTGTGCCTTCCCATTACCAATGGGCTTGTGTTTGCTATAAACATGCTGTAACCGGCAATTTGGGTGTTTTACATGCCTGAGATTTTTCAAGAACAAGTAAAAAGTAGTGTGTCCCATTTACCGCCGGAATAAATAATGTGGGTACTTAAAACACAAAAAAAAAGACAGGTTTTTCCCTGCCTTCTTTTTTTGTAGGAGTATTGATTATCCAATCAGTGCACGGGAGATGACGATTTTTTGCACCTCTGTGGTTCCTTCGTAAATCTGTGTGATCTTGGCATCACGCATCAATCGTTCAACATGGTATTCTTTCACAAAACCATAGCCACCATGTACTTGCACGGCCTCGGTGGTAACCCACATGGCTACGCGGCTTGCATACAGTTTGGCCATGGCACTGGCAGTACCATAGTCGAGTTTGTTGTCTTTGAGCCAGGCTGCCTTAAGACACATCAATCGTGCGGCTTCGATTTCGGTAGCCATATCCGCCAACTTAAACTGAATAGCCTGATGTTGAGAAATATGCTTGCCAAAGGCTTTGCGCTCCTTGGAGTAAGCCAGGGCGAGTTCGTATGCTCCGCTGGCAATCCCCAGGGCTTGTGCAGCAATACCTATGCGCCCTCCTGAAAGGGTTTTCATGGCAAACTTAAATCCAAATCCATCTTCTCCGATGCGGTTCTCCTTGGGCACTTTCACATCCTGAAACAAAAGGGAGTGTGTATCTGATCCGCGGATGCCCATCTTGTTTTCTTTTGCGCCAACAATGAATCCCGGCATATCTTTTTCAATAATAAAAGCATTGATGCCTTTCGATCCTTTTTCGGGATAGGTTTGGGCAATTACCAAATAGATGGAGGCACTCTGTCCGTTGGTAATCCAGTTTTTGTTTCCATTGAGCAGGTAATGGTCGCCCATGTCAATGGCAGTGGTGCGTTGAGAAGTTGCGTCCGATCCGGCTTCCGGCTCAGAAAGGCAAAAGGCACCAATCATTTCACCTTTGGCAAGCGGAACAAGGTATTTTTGTTTTTGGGCTTCGTTGCCAAAGGTTTCTATGCCCCAGCACACAAGCGAATTGTTTACAGAAACCACCACGGATGAAGAGGCATCAACCTTGGAAAATTCTTCCATGGCAAGCACATATGACACAGTATCCATGCCACCTCCGCCATAACGGGGATCTACCATCATTCCCATGAAGCCCAACTCTCCTAATTTTTTGATTTGTTGCGCCGGAAATTTTTGCTGCTCGTCTCTTTCAATCACGCCGGGCAGCAATTCTTCACGCGCGAAATCACGCGCGGCTTTTTGAATCATCCTCTGTTCTTCGCTGAGTTCAAAGTGCATATGGTAAGCATTAATTTGATTTTTCAAAGGTAGGGCATGCAATCCGTTCTGCAAAACCCTGTTTTATCACCGAATAAACCCTTTATAAGATGATTTGTTCACAGGTAAAAGGTCATTTTTTTTAAAGCAGCTGGCTGGCTGCATTGGCCAGTTCGCTGCGCTCCCCCCTTTCAAGGGTAATATGGGCGTAGAGCGGATGGTTTTTCATTTTATCGATAAGGTAGCTCAGGCCGTTGGAATGAGTATCCAGGTAGGGGGTGTCAATCTGAAAGATATCGCCGGTAAAAATGATTTTTGTGTTTTCACCTGCCCTGGTAATAATGGTTTTAATCTCGTGAGGTGTGAGGTTCTGGGCCTCATCGATGATAAAACATATATTGGTGAGGCTTCTCCCCCTGATGTAGGCAAGGGGGGTGATGTGCAGTTTCTCCCGTTCCACCATTTCCTTGATCTTGATATATTCTTTATCGGTTTCCTTAAACTGGCTCTGGATGAGTTTGAGGTTGTCCCATAAAGGTTCCATGTAAGGATTGATTTTTGCCTTGATATCTCCCGGCAAAAAGCCAATATCCTTGTTGCTCAGGGGCACAATAGGACGGGCAAGGTAGATCTGGTGAAAATGTTGCTTCTGCCACATGGCCGCTGCCAGTGCAATAAGCGTCTTTCCGGTGCCTGCAATGCCTTGTATCGATACGAGTTTTATCTGTGGATGCAAGATGGCATGCACCGCAAAAGCCTGCTCCGCATTCCGTGGTTTGATGCCGTAGGCACTTTCTTTTTGGATGCGTTCCACTTTTCCGGAAACCGGATTGTAGAAAGCCAGCATCGAGGTCTCGTCGTGAGACAAAATAAAATAATGGTTGGCAATGGGGTTTTTAATGCCCAACAAAGAAGGGGTGCAGGATCCCTCTGAATACATTTTCTCGATGGCCTTGCGGCTGAGTTTTACAATCTCGGATTTGCCTTTGTATAGGTGCTCAATGTCCTTGATTTTCCCTGTTTCAAAATCTTCTGCGGGAATATTCAGACTCTTGGCCTTGAGCCGCAGGTTGATGTCCTTGCTTACCAGGATCACATTGGCATCCTTGTTTTCGCTTTTTAACCTGATGGCGGCATTTAAAATTTTATGGTCTGCCTTGTTCTCTCCAAAAACCTTGTTTGCGTCCGGGTTGGAGTTTTCATGCATCAAAATGCGAAACTTGCCCTTGTTGCTGTTGATGGGAATCCATTCCTGAAGCAGGTTTTTTTTGGATAGCTCATCCAGCGTGCGGATAAACTCACGGGCCTGGAAGTTGATGACATCGTTACCTTTCTTAAATCGATCCACCTCCTCGAGCACAGTGATGGGAATGGCCACATCATTATCTGCGAAACTGGTGATGGATTGGTGATCAAATAGGATGACAGAAGTGTCGAGAACAAATATTTTTCTGGCCTTTTTCCGCATATGCTGTATTTTTTTCAAACCTACTTAATTATCCAAGCTTTCGGTATCAGGACTTCATTGTTTATCAACATGTTTTTTCACCACAAAGGACTTTTGCTCCAAGTGACTTTTGCACCGGTGTAAAAAGAAAATCTGCATATTCGTTAAACCTTTTACAATATCATGCATCCAACGAATCATATGGAAGGCTATTCCGACGAGCAGATATTGTCTTTTTTCAGGGATCCGGTTAGCCGCAATATGGCTTTTAACCAGCTGGTAAAGAAATATCAGAAGCGCCTCTACAGCCATATCCGCAGAATGGTGATTGACCATGACGATACGGATGATGTCCTCCAGAATACTTTTATCAGGGTGTATACACACCTGGAGAGTTTTAAGGGCGAATCACAGTTGTTTACATGGATGTACCGCATTGCCACCAATGAGAGTCTTTCCTTTTTAAAGAAAAAAAGAACCCGTTTTTTTCTGCCCATCGTGGATGTGGAGCATAGCCTTGCCGGTAAGTTGGAGGCCGATCCCTATTTCCAAGGGGATGCCATCCAGCTTAAACTGCAAAAAGCCATCCTCACCCTGCCCGAAAAGCAACGCCTGGTGTTTAACATGAAGTATTACGATGAGCTCACTTACGATGCCATGAGTGAGGTATTGGGTACCTCGGTAGGCGCATTAAAAGCCTCTTATCACATTGCCGTAAAAAAAATTGAAAATTATTTACTCAAGCATTAAACCCTGGCCTTCATTCTTCATCCAAACAACAACAAATGAAACCGCAAAGCAAATACAATCATCTTCCTGAAGAGCCTTCGGCACCCCTGCTGAATGCCATTCCAAAGGTGAACCCCTTTGCGGTTCCTCAGGATTATTTTGAAAAATCCAAGCAGCTGTCTGCCCTCTTATATCAAGAGAAGTTGCCCGAGGCATTTGTGGTTCCGGCCGCTTATTTTGAAACTTTTCCGGAGCATATTTCACAACTTGTCTTGCTCTCCAAAGTGGAGAAACCCCTGCCTTCCGAAGCTTATTTTGAAGCACTTCAATACCGATTGCAAAAAGTGCTCCTTCCTCATCAACAGCATCCTTTTGCTGCCCCGGATGCTTATTTTGACAGCCTTGCCATGCGGGTACAGGAGCGCCTGTATGAACAAAAGCAAGCCAAACCCTTGCTGCGTGAACTCCGCCCGGCATTTGCCCTACGCCCCATGCCACTGGCAGCCATCCTGCTAACCATACTTGCACTGGGAATAGGATACACATTTTATTCTCCTACAGAAACACAAGAGGCATCATTGGCCGGAAAAACAAAAGTACCGATGGCGCTTGAACCGGTTTCAACCGAGTTGGCAGAAGTAGCACTCTCTACTGAGTTGGCCCATGCAGACGAGAGTTTGCTCGCCGAAGCAGCAGATGAGTCTGATATCTCCCGGCTGCCCGTGCAAGAACTTGTTGCCTCAGATAAAAAAACAGTGGAAACAGAAGTGGTAAGCGATTACCTGCTCAACAACCGGATAGATGAAAATGAATTAACAGAATGGATTGGAAGCTGATCATGAAAAAATGGATACATATTGCCCTGCTGTGCCTGATGCTGCCTGCATTTTACAACAGCACCCATGCACAACCCGCCGATAAAAAGGAAAAGATAGAAGCACTTAAGGTGTCTTTCATCACCCGGAGGCTCAACCTGAATACCCGCGAGGCTCAGTCGTTCTGGCCTATTTACAATGAATATCTCGACAAGCTGGAAACCGCCCGAAGCATGCGCTCGGCCGATTTAAAAAACAACCGCATCGATCCCGAAACCCTCAGCGAAAAAGAATGTGAGAACCTGCTGAACAATGAACTATCCTCAAGAGAAAAAGAAATTCAGATAACACGGGAGTATTATGAAAAATTTAAATCCGCACTCTCCGTGAAAAAAGTGTTGCTCCTCTACAAGGCAGAGGATGATTTTAAACGAGAACTGCTCAAACAAATCTCCGGCAAATAAAACCATGAAGAAACCTGTTTACCTGTTTCTGTTTTTTTGCCTCTGGATGCAGAATGCGCTGATTGCTGTCGCTTTTAACAAGGATTCAATCTCATCTGCAGAAGAGCCCCGTCATTACATTCGCCCAACAGTGTATATGAATAATATGGGACAAAAAAACCGACAGTTTAAAAGCAATGCTTCTGAGAATTTTGGTTTTTCGCAGGGAACACTCGGCTTTGTTTTTCCGATGTATACGCATGTCTCAAAAGACAGCCTGGGCATGCCGAAAAATGTGTTGCAGGTTGCAGGCAATGCCAGCATCCTCACTGCCCGTCCGAGATTTTCGATGATTGAAGGAGACAAACGCATTACACGCACCGGATTTGCTGCCAATCTAATCTACAGCATCGGTCAAAAACACACCCTGTTTTTTAGTTTTAATCCATTTATTGCCGAAGACAGAACAGCGCTTACCTCAAACCCCGCTCTTCGTTATACATGGCTGGTGATTTACAATGGTACGGTAAACGAGAAGTTTTCCTACAGACTGGGATGGGCCCGTTCTTTTATCTTGGGCGGACTGCCAAGAGTTCCCATCATTGGTTTTAGAATCGGACGGTATGACCGCGTACACTTTAATTTTCAGTATCCACGGTATTTTTCTCTTGATGTTCCTTTTGCACAACGCTTTCAGATGAGTTTTTTTCACCGCTTCACCGGTGGTATCTATGGGATGAGAGATGTTGACTTTAAAGGTGTGACCTATGATGATGTTATTTTGCGAAGGGCTGAACAACTCACCGGTTTTGAACTCAGCGTACAGGCAAGCTCCCGTTTTTCTTTCTTTTTAAATATAGGAGCCGTCTCCAAAAGCAGGATGACCCTCAACGATGTGCAATCAAAAATTATTAACCGGAACAACCGATATATTCTCCGTTCTGATTATGGTTCGCTTACAAATGCGAACTTGGAAAGAGCCGGATTTCTGGGCTTTGGATTGCAGGTTAGTTTCGGCAAAGCCAAAAAATCCTTTAACAACCAAGCGATAAACGATGCCCTCGACATGAATCGTCATTACGGCAGCGGAGACAACAATGATCAGGGACTACAGGCCGACAGGCCAATGATTCCGAAGAACGCTAAACTCCGGGGCGTGCAGATGCAAGATGTAGAGGAACTGGTGAATGAAAGTGATTTGTATTGAATTTACAAAAGCACTCTTGTTTCGTTCATCTTTGGTATGAAGTAAAGATTCACGAATTTAATTTCCCATGGTGTGATACACCGCACTCACATCATCGTCCTGCTCAAACTTATCTATTAATTCGAGCACTTCCTCCTCTTGTTCAGGATTTAGTTTGGTTGTGCTGTTGGGCACCCGCTGATGCTCTGCACTGATTACGGTGATGTGTTTTTCTTCCAGTGCTTTTTGCATGTTTCCAAAATCGGTGAATGCAGTCATGATGATCCATTGTTCACCGTCGGCATACAAATCCTCCAGTCCATGGTCTATCAGTTCCAGTTCCAATTCATCCATGGCAAGTGAGGGAGGTTGAATTTTAAATACACCTTTGCGCGTAAAAAGGTAATCGAGCGAACCTGTTTTTCCGAGTTCACCTCCGTTTCTGCTGAAGTACATACGGATGTTTGCCACAGTGCGTGTAGGATTATCCGTAGCACATTCAATAAGAATTCCAATACTGTGAGGACCTTTGCCTTCATACACCATTTCCTGAAAATTGCTTTCGTCTTTGTTGCTTGCCCTTGCAATCGCATTTTCTATACGGTCCTTGGGCATGTTTTCCGATTTGGCATTTTGGATAACTGCACGGAGTTTGGCATTGGTTGTAATATCTCCTCCGCCTGCCTTTACTGCCATGGCGATTAATCTGCCATATTTGGTAAATGTTTTGGCCATTTTGTCCCAGCGCTTTTCCTTGCGCTCGCGTCTGAATTCAAATGCTCTTCCCATGGATATTGATGATGTATAAGTTTGCAAAATAAACCAACACGCTTAACTAAAACAAGCGTTTAGGCTTTGCTGAGTTCGATGAGCGTAATTTCGGGCATGATGCCCACCCTACCGGGATAGCCGATAAATCCCAGGCCGCGGTTGACATAGAGGTACTGGTTTTCTTTCTTATACAATCCTGCCCATTGTTTGTAAAAATACTGAACGGGGCTCCACCTAAATCCGGGAATCTCAATGCCAAACTGCATCCCGTGGGTATGGCCGGAAAAGGTAGCCTGAATGTCGGGATATTTTTTTCTTACCTCAGCATCCCAGTGAGAGGGATCGTGAGATAGCAAGAGTTTCACCGGAACATGTTCAGTGCCTGCATAGGCCTTGTCAAGTTTTCCGTACTTGGGGAAACGCAGGCTGGCGCCCCAATTCTCCACTCCGATAACAGCCATTTTCTCGCCTCCTTTTTCAAGCAGGTGGTGGGTATTGTTGAGCAGTTTCCATCCGGAGGCTGCGTGCACATCCTTGAGCATTTGCAGGTTTTGGGCTTTTTCTTCGGGACTGTTCCACTGGGTATAATCCCCGTAATCATGGTTTCCCATAATGGAGAATACGCCCATGGGTGCTTTTAACAGTTTAAAAGCTTCTGCAAATGGGATGGCTTCATCGCTTGCATTGTTCACGAGGTCGCCTGTAAAAAAAACCACATCAGGATTGAGTTCTTGTACCATGGCAAAGGCTTTTCTGAGGGCTTTGTCGTCGGCAAAACTTCCGCAATGAATATCTGACACCTGCACAATGCGCAATCCTTGGAATGCATCAGGCAGATTTTGCAGGGGCAGTTTCACTTTTCTGATGGTGTATTTGTATGCACCATTGATCATTCCATAGAGCAATGAACCAAGAGGAATAGCAGCAATGCCGAGGGCAAGGCGATTGATAAAAGTGAGTCGGGTAGGGGAGAAGTTGTTTTCCGGAGTTGAAAAAACAAAACTGCCGGCAAACCGAAACAGGCGGATGATGTCGTCGATGAGCAGGAAAGCGATGCCCGGAATTTTGGACATTTCGATAATGATAAAAAAAGCAAACACCTGTACCCTCAGAAAGCGGGGAACATGGTTGGGTCCTGTGATGGCTGCAGTAAGAAAAAAAAGAAAGGTAGCGGCACTCAATCCCCAATACACATAAAATATCATGCGTTTGGTTTTGGGGGCAAGTTGTTGTGTGGAGGTAAGTACGGCCTGGTAGAAGTAAATGTCAACAGCAAGAATCACCAGAACAATAATCAGAAAACGCAGGGGCATGGGGGAAATTGGATTTTTTGGTTGTTGGGCAAAGATACTGCTGATATTGCTTTTGCCAGTTGTAAAAAAGATTTTGAAAAGAAAAAATACTGCCTCGGATTAACAGGGCTGTTCAATGAGTTAGGTATTTATATTAACTCCGGTAAATGGTAATCAAAGTAATCGGACTTTGTGATCCAATCAAAAACTACCTTGTGTTGAGCCGCATGTTGATGAAAGTTGTAACCGGCATGATACATACTGTTTAGTCTGATTTTCAGAAAATCTACATTTTTTTTGAATTCATGTAAAGGCACTCCACTGCCACTTTTGATGAATCGATTTTTCGTGTGCCTGAGCAATTCGATAGCTTCATTTTTAAGAGACGGTTGATTGATATAGCGATCTAAGGTTTTATATTTTCTAATTTTAGTGTATGAGTCACAGATACCCTGATAAAAAAAACGCTTATCAAAATAATCAATGCTCATTCTTGATTTAGGAACTTGATGATATATTAAATTTTGGGGATGGTAAATACATTTATAATTCATTTTAATCGCTTTTAATGCCAAGCCGGTTTCTCCATCACCCTGAAACATCTGATATGCCGGAGAAATATTGTCCGGATGAAATCCTCCCAATGTGTAAAGTGCTTTTTTTCGAATAGAAAAGTTTAATCCCCATATGTACACAGGAGAAATTGTTTTAACCTCATTGCCGAAGTCACAAAGGCTGAGTTCAGCAAGCATTTTCCCTTCTTGGTTTTCCGTAAAGAAATCTATCACCCAGTTTGGAGGATCGATTTCAAAATCAGGGAGGCATTTGCCACCTGCTAGTTGTATTTCCTGATCGTTGAAAATACTATTGATAGTGCTTAGCCAGTTTTCGCTTGCGTAGATGTCATCATCGGCAAAAACGAGAATTTCCCCTTTAGCCATTTTGGCTCCGAGGTGTCTTCCGGTGAGAAGGCCGGGGGTCTTATCATAAAAGCTATTGATATTGTGTGCCGGAAATGAACTGATAAATTGTTTGATAACAGAATTTGTATCATCCGTAGACCCATTATCAATGATGATTATTTCATAACTTTTTTCAGAGAGATTCTGCCTTGCGATGCTCTCCAGCGTTTTTGTCAGTTGGGCTGAACGGTTGAAAGTGGGAATGATGACAGAGGTTAGCATAGTGGTTTTTAAAGGTAAGGAAAAATTTATTTTTATTTTTTTTAATAGTATTTATAAAAAACATCCTATCTCAAATAGGATAAAGCTGAAAAACAAAACTGAAAAAAATAAATCATGCCCCTCTTTATCCATTATAAATTTATGCAAACATGAATCTTTCTTATAACTTTGAGCGAAATTTACAAAATGAACGGGGAGTTCAAGGTTAGCGAAGAAATCAAGAGATTATATCCAATTGTCGTCAAAAACAATCACACATTCGGTGACGCTTGGGTGGCTACCAAATACTGTGGTTTACAAGAAATTCCAAGTCAAATTAGTGGAGAATGGCAACATGGGCACATCATTCCGGAGCGTAACATGCATCCTGAATTTGTCATTGGTTCTGACGGCTTGTCTAGATTACGAAAAAACGCAAACTATCTGGTATCGAGGCAAGATCAGGTAAATTATTTAAAAAGTGAAAATTACACCAGGGTTTATGCCATAGGCTTACCTATGATTTACGTTGAAAAACCAAATGTGAGCAGAATCAAAGACAGCTTGCTTATAATGCCTATGCATACATTGGAAGAAACAACCGAAAATTTTGACGAGGAAGCTTATCTGCGTTATATCGATAGTATTTCTGATAAGTTCAGTTACATACTTTGCTGCCTTCACAAAGCATGTTTCACTAAAAAGTATTGGATCGATTTGTTTGAAAAAAGAAATATAGAAGTCATACAATCCGCTGATGTTGAAGATGCTAATTCTCTAGATCGCCTGGCTTATTTGTTTAGCCGATTTGAGTTTGTTACTTCCAATGAATTCGGATCTCATTTGGCATATGCCTCCTTTTTTGGTGCAAAACCTTCTATTGCAGGACCAAGGGCGTCGTGGAAAAAAGATGACTACAAGCAACTTACCTTTTATAAAAATGCACCTGAATTGTTAGATATATTGCAGGATTGGAGAGAAAAAGATTTTATAAAAGAATGTTACCCTTTTTTATTTTGTGAGCCATATCTTGCCAAAACACAACAAGAGTGGGCAAATTTTCAGTTAGGGTTAAAACACAAACAAAATGCTCCCGAACTCATTAAATTATTTGGATGGGATGTATCAAACCAAAAATCTTCATTTTTAAGTCAAATACGCATGCTTACTTCACCAAAAAACTTTTTAAAAAGATTCAAGTTCGTATATAATATTCGGACTAAACTGGTTCATGCCAAACTAAAAAACGAATTTAAAATTCAAACTCATCTTACTGATGAAGAAAAGTTGAATTTGTATTTCTATGCCAAGAAATTAAATCAAAATGCTAATGCACTTGAAATCGGCAGTTATCTTGGTGCCAGTTCTTGTATGATTGCGGCGGCTTTGCCTCAAGGCGGCCGTCTGTTTTGCATCGACACCTGGGGAAATCATGCAATGATCTACAACGAAGAAGACAGAAACAATCCGAAATATGCAGAACAAGATACATTTCTGGATTTTAATAATAATACCAAAAAGTACCGCGACAAAATTGTCAAGCTAAGGGGTTGGAGTTACGATATGGCCTCCTCAAAAGAATTAGAAAACAAAAAAATATCACTTCTTTTTATTGATGGTGACCATGAATACGAAGGAGTAAAAAAAGATTGGGATTTGTTTTCTAGGTTTTTGGAACCAGGATCTTATGTTGCATTTCATGACACCGGTTGGGCCGAAGGCGTAAAAAGGGTAATACTTCAGGATGTTAGCAGAGTGGCACAGCTGGAAGTACATTTGGCTAATATGCAAATCTTCAGAATACTCAGGCAGATTGATTAGTTTTCTCTTATGTCAGATGAATGAAATTTGAATAAATTACTTTCATTTTTGTAACCCTGATGATGAGTATTTTTGATTGTTTCAATTTTTTATGAAGAAATTTTTGTAGTAGGGAATTTATTTTAATGAATGTATATTTAATAGGCATTGTTGCAAAAAATTTTATTAAAATTTTGTTCAATAAATTAGTGCAATTTTTTGACAAAAAAGGTAAGGCTTTTAAGGGCTTTTTTCCTTTTGACCAAGTGGTACAATCTTTAGGGTGCTTATGTCAAGAAATTACGCACAACCTAGTTTAGAGCATAGATACCAAATAGAGTCTCTTGTAAAAGCGGGGGTGAAGCAGAATAGCATAGCTAAACAACTCCAGATATCTCTTATCACTATTTGCCTTGCGCTGAAAAAAATGGGCACTAAAAGATGTCCTATAACAGAACAGATTATCCAAGGAATAGAATAAAAAATATATTTCATACCGCTAAGAAAATTCAATTACTTAATACTAAATCAAGTGTTAAAAAAGAAAATTACTCTTATTATTTGAACTTAAAAATTAATATCAAACACTATTTCTTGTTTATTTATGTTAGGCAAGTGAATGTAATGCTTAACCTATTTTAAAGTGATTAAATCTTATTTTTTTGAAAGCATATCTAAGCTAAACCTACTACCCTTAGAAACATTTTGATTAATGGTTTTCCCAAGTATTTCTTTATAAAACTTGGGGTGAAGTCCAAACCCCGGTCTTATGCTTCTTACATTTTTTTCGGTAATGATGTCTCCTGCTTTCATGTCTTCGGTAACATACAAGGAACGACTGAAATCCCTCCCTTTTTCTTGTTTAGGGGTAAGTGAATAATCCACTTTTCCGATGGCTTTTTCAGCTTCTCTCACCGCCTTTACCATTTCAGTAAATTCTAATTCATTCATCGAAAATGAAGCATCCGGGCCACCGATGGATCTGTCTAAAATAAAATGTTTCTCAATAATCTTCGCCCCATAACAGGTGGCTACTACCGGCACGGTGCTACCCATGGTATGATCAGAAAGACCTGTAAGTACACCGAATCGCTCTGCCATATCTTTTATCATCACCATATTTGCTTCTTCCACTGGAGCCGGATAGCTGGAAGTACATTTTAGAAGGGCGATATCCTTGTTTCCCATTCTGTAACAAGCATCCAGTGCAAGCTTAATATCTTCGAGAGTAGCAATACCTGTGGAAATAATCACAGGTTTTCCTTTGGACGCTGCATACTCTATTAATGGGATATCGGTAATTTCGAAAGAGGCAATTTTATAGGCCGGGGCATTCAGTTTTTCTAAAAAATCCACAGCAGTTTTATCAAAGGGTGAAGAAAAACATACTAGGCCTTCTGCTTTTGCCACCTGAAACAATTTTTCATGCCATTCCCATGGAGTATAGGCTTCTTGGTACAGTTGATAATAATTCTTTCCATCCCAGATCGATCCGGAGTTGATAATAAAATCTTTTTGAGATGAATCAATGGTTAATGTATCAGCAGTATATGTCTGAAGTTTTATGCAATCTGCGCCAGCCCTTTTGGCGGCACGAATCGTTTCTATGGCTGTTTCAATACTTCCATTGTGATTTGCTGATAATTCAGCTATTATGAAACATGGTGATTCAGCGTTAATGAGGTAATTACTGACTTTCATCCTAAGACAATTTTTGTTTGTTGGTTTATTTCCAATTCTCCGCGGTATTTCTCAATTTTAATTACCCCATTAGGGGTTTTTACTTTTAAGGGATGGAAGGACATTATCTGTCCGTTTGGTATTTCATCATTGAAGCCATCATCAGTAAATGAAATTGAATCAATGATTAATTTTTCTCCATTCAGATAAGTAAATGCGCCTGGGTATGGATGTGCCTGTGCCCTAACCCAGTTGAAAATACGCTCCTTTTGCCAACTCCAATCAATCTTTCCATCATCGGGAGTCCTTTTGCCGAAATATGTTGCTTTTGTTTGATTCTGTGGTGTCGTTATCAAGTCGTTTTTCGGAATCATTCGAAGGGTCTTTTGAATAAGCGGCCAGTATAAGATTTCGTATTTCTGTAAAATGGATGCACCTGTGTCGCTTTGTTCAATCTCAACCTCCACCTGCTCAATGAGGGCTCCTGCATCGCACTCAATATCTATTAAGTGAGCTGTGATACCGGTTTTTTTCTCGTTGTTAATTATGGCCCAAACATGCGGGGTTCGTCCCCGATACTTTGGCAGAAGTGATCCGTGAATATTTATTGCATATTTTTTTGGGAAATCAATCAAATCTTGATCAACTAAAAAAAGATAATTGACCGATAGTAATACTTCACATTCTTTTCCATGTAAAAAGCTTCTGGAGTTTCCATTTCTTGGATTTCCCTTGAATACCGGTAATGCATGCTTGTAGCAAAAGGCTAGAATACCCTCTGACTTAGAATCTGTCAAAACAAATGCAATAGAAAATTCATTGAATAATTGTTCCAGCACTTTCATTCCTAAATTGCCTGAGCAAAGAACCCCGATTTTCATTTTATCTTGGAATAAATGATAACATCAATAAACTTGCCTTTATATAGGCAATGTTCTTGTAATCGCGCATCCAAAAAATACTTGTTCTCCTGAAGCACTTCATATAAATGGGGCCTGAGGTCAAATGCATAAACAAATAATTTATGAAATTCTATCTCCATGAATCCTATTTCTTCTATCATTTTCAGGTAGGTTCCCCAGATTGAGTGAAATTCTTCCTTTTCAAGCGAGGTTTTCATAATGAAGGAAATCTCTGCATGTCGGTCAATCCAGTTTATGTGTACAAGTCCACCATAACCAATGCATTCTCCGGATCGAAGTAATGAAAAAAGTATTTGTTGAGGTTTTTCCTGATCAAATAATTTGGCTATTACATTTTCAAAATAGGCATCTTGTGCTTCTTTTGTCAGTGGTTCAGCTTGGCGCAAATGATAAATCTGTTCATTCCGCCATTGCATGATGTCCATCCTGTCCTCGAAGCGAATCGGGACGAGTGCATACTCACCCAGGGTGAAAATTTGCTTATGTAAGGCTTTGTAGGAATTCATATTTTATCTCTGCTATGCGCCAATCGGATTCATTATCGATATCCTGCACCTCTAAATGACTAAGAGAAACACCAAAAGTGTTTTTTGTAAATAAACTTTTATTCTGTAAAAGTGAATCAATCTTTACCCAATACCATTGGCCTGCATCATGATAAGATTTTTCCAAATCCTGTGAGCGCGCATGTATAAATTCCGGCCATTTCATGGAAACCCGATGATCATTATCCATCATTACACTCCTTTGAATGGGATAGCTGTATTCCACAACCGGAAGAACGACATCTGCATTTTGGATATTTAATAGTTCATATCCCTCCTTCAATTTCTGAGATGTAACAAATGCAGCTGTAGGATAGCAACAACAAAGGGTGTTGAATTCTTTACCTGCGTTCTTATATTGTCCGATCACTTCTGTTAAAACATCCACAGTAGTAGCAAAATCATCAGCGTTCTTTGAACTTCTTAAGAATGGTACCTTGGCTCCAAATTTTAATGCAATTTTTTCAATTTCTGCATCATCTGTTGATACCATTACTTCTTCGAACAAATTGCTTTGTATGGCAGCTTCAATGGAATAAGCGATAATAGGCTTGCCACAAAAATCTCTAATATTTTTTCGTGGGATACGCTTGCTTCCCCCTCTGGCAGGTATGATACATACATTACTCATGATAGTGAGTCAGAATTTGTGTAATCACAAAGTCTTGTTCCGTATCAGTGAGCGTAGGATACATAGGCAAACTGATGCAATGCCTGTAGTATGTTTCTGCATGTGGTAAATCGCCTTCATTCCATCCTTGCTGCCGGTAATAGGGCATCAGATGACAAGGGATGTAATGAATCTGTGCATAAATTCCTTGGGTCCGCAGAAAATTGTAAAGGCCTAATCTGTTTTTTACTTCAATGATATACAGATGATACGCATGTCCCTCAACTATTCCGGATTGACCAACGATAAAATCTTTTCCCGAAAAAGCATCGCTGTATCTCTTTGCAATTTCCTTTCTTTTTTCTAATCCTTGGTCTGCGCGTTTAAGTTGACTGCTTCCAAGGGCTGCCTGAAAATCGGTGAGCCGGTAGTTGTATCCCAATTCCTGCATCTCCATATACCAAAGAGGATAGGCATCTGTGCCACCTGCAAAGTCTATTGAATTGCTGTATTGTGAATCGTCTTTCACGATTCCATGTGTACGCAGTTTCAAAAGTCTTTTGTAGAGCGTCTCATCGTTTGTTGTGATCATCCCTCCCTCTCCACAGGCAATATGTTTAACGGGATGAAATGAAAATATGGCGAGGTCTGCATCATTTCCATTGCCACACAACTGCTTGTTTCCTTTGCTGTCTGTAAAGTACGCTCCGGGTGCATGACAGGCATCTTCAATCATCCAAAGATTAAATTCACTTGCAAGCAATCGGAATTGCTCCAGGTTCACCGCTCTTCCAGCAAAATCTACAGGAATGATTCCGGCAAAGGTTCCCTTGGGTGAAGCTTCAAGAAGCTCACGAACTTTGTTTATGTCAAGTAGGTAAGTTGATGGGTCAATATCTGCAAAAACAACTTCACCTCCACAATAGCGAATGCAATTTGCCGAAGCGGCAAAAGTGATGGGTGTGGTGATTACTTTTTCACCCGGTTTTACATCCATTGCCATGGCGCAAAGGTGAAGTGCAGCCGTTCCATTGGAAACCGCAACGGCGTATTTACTTCCAACATAATCAGCAAATGCTTTTTCAAACTCAGCAATTTTCGGACCCTGTGTGAGGTAATCAGATTGCAATGTATCCATCACCGCCTTTATATCTTCCTCACTGATGTATTGTCTTCCGTATGGGATGGGTTTCATTTTACTTTTCTGAAAATTCAGGATCTACATGCAGTCTAATAAGTTTACGAATATCTTCCACATTCAGCCAATCAGTATTGCTTCCGGAATTGTAACAAAATCCAGGAGCAACAGCAATTGGTTTGTGATAATCGATGAAATCAGCAAGCTTCCAGCTCGGCACCTGCGGTAATATTACATAGTATTTACCAAGATCATAGGTGCTGTAGGAATCAGATGCAGTGATCATTTCTTCATGAATCTTTTCTCCAGGCCTAATGCCTACCACTTTATGTTCACAATCAGGAGCAATTGCAGTAGCTACATCTGTTATTTTATAAGAGGGAATTTTAGGTACATATAATTCTCCTCCCCACGCATTTTCCATGGCAAAAAGTACCATGTCTACGCCTTCATCAAGCGAAATATTGAAACGGGTCATGTTGGGATCGGTGATTGGCAAAACGCCGGTTTTCCGCTTCTCCATGAAAAATGGAATTACTGAACCATTTGAACCCATTACATTCCCATATCTTACCACAGAGAAGCGAATATCTTTTGCTCCTTTGATATTATTGGCTGCAATAAAAAGTTTGTCGCTCGCCAATTTGGAGGCGCCGTATAAATTGATAGGTGCAGCGGCTTTATCCGTAGATAAGGCTACCACATTTTTTACATCGGACTCAAGGCATGCATTGATGATGTTTTCTGCTCCAATAATATTGGTTTTGATACATTCCATGGGATTGTATTCAGCAATTGGAACATGCTTCATAGCCGCTGCATGAACTACCGTATCAATCCCTTTTAATGCCATCTTAAGGCGGTCATAGTCTCTGATGTCACCAATAAAATACCGCATAGCAGGGTATTTGTCGGTAGGAAACTCGTGCGCCATCTGAAACTGCTTTTGCTCGTCTCTGGAGTAAACGACCAATCGTTTTACCTCGGGATAATCCTTGAGAATTTTTTTTACGAAAGCCTTTCCGAAAGACCCCGTTCCACCTGTAATTAGTATGCTTTCCATTATCTCTTGTGTGGTTCGAAAGTTGCCAATAAATTGTCGTTAATCCAAATTTCGTATGGTGTTAACACCGGAGCAGATTCTTTTGCAAGCATTTCAGCCAAGGGACCGTTCATGCCCAATTCCTGCACAGGCGTTACAAAAGAGAAACTGCCAATCTCCATACTGGTCATTAAAAAGGTGTGGCCATCGGAGGCGCGAGATCCGAATGAAACAGTGTAATCCTGTGGAAGTAATTTAAGATTGGGAAACTTAAAAGTGACGGTAAAGTCCCCTGAAACTTTTTTTGCCTTAATGCCATCAAGCAATCCGTTGGCGCCAAGCAGACTTCCAAACCTGCTTTTTATCCCGCACCAGAAATAAGGTTTGTCCCATTCCTTTTCAGAATAAAAATGAAGAGAAACCACAAGGGTGTCTCCGTATTCCAAAGCATTGGTCTCTTTATCCTGATTGCCGATAACAACCTTCTTTAATTTCAGTTCATCACCATCAGGATTGATGATGCCGGAGCTTCGGTTCATGTTGAGGTAATACTCGATGGAATCTGTTACATTCCCTTTATAGGCAAGTGTTCCGCGATCCAATACGATGGCATTGTTGCATAAAGCACGAATAGCAGAAATGTTATGACTCACAAATAAAATCGTTCTCCCTTCGGCATGACTCAATTCCGACATCCGATCCAGACATTTTTTTTGAAAATCTGCATCGCCTACAGCCAGCACTTCATCCACCACCATGATTTCAGGATCTAAAAAGGCTGCAACGGCAAAACCCAGTCTCACAGACATACCCGAAGAGTAACGCTTTACCGGGGTGTCAATGTATCGGACACAACCCGAAAATTCAACAATTGAATCCAGTTTTCTTTTAATTTCTACCTTGCTCATTCCGAGGATGGCACCATTTAAAAAGATGTTTTCTCTTCCTGTAAGTTCCGGATGAAAACCGGTCCCAACCTCAAGCAGGCTGGCGATTCTACCATCAATGGTTATCTTTCCGGAAGTGGGTGCAGTAATCTTACTGAGGATTTTCAGGAGCGTGCTTTTTCCGGCACCATTGCTTCCAATTACTCCCAAAATATCTCCCTTTTTTACCTCAAAATCAATGTCCTTCAATGCCCAAACATAATCGCTACCACCTTCAGCAGTACGATCATTCTTTTCTCCTATCCGCAAATATGGATTTTCTTTTCCCTGTAGGTGATGCCAAAAAATATTCAGGTCCTGGGCGATGGTTCCGGAACTGATGCTACCCAAGCGGTACATCTTGCTGAGGTTCTCAACCTGAATGGCAAATTCTCCCGACTTACTCATATTGTATCCATAAAACTTCGCTCAGTCCGATTGAAAATGGCAATACCAGCCAAAAGAATCAGGGTGGATGCCAAGGCAGATAAGAGCAGTGGAATGATTTGAAGAGTGCCCGCACTGAGCCATCCATGTTTGAATGACTCAACAATGGGAAACAAAGGATTGATGTCGGCTAGCCAAACGAACTTTGGGAATTGACGCTGAATGGATTCATAACGCATGATAATTCCGGGTGTGAGATACATCAGCAACTGAACCCCGAACTGCACCAAATAACGCAGGTCTCTGTATTTGGTGGTGAGAGCCGAAATAATCAGCCCGAAGCCCATGCCCAAAACCGCCATCAGAATCAACAAAACCGGAAATAAAATAATGCTTATCTGAATATGCACCAAACCCTTACTGTATTGGATGGTCCATAATACCAAGAACAATACCATTTGAATACCAAATTTGATGAGGTTGGAAATGACGATGCTGAGCGGAACAGTAAGTCTGGGGAAATAAACCTTACCAAAAAGATTCTGATTGTCGATAAAGGTGTTTGAAGTCTTGAGAAAACAATCAGAAAAATATGTCCATAAAATGATGCCTGAGAGGTAATAAAGAAAAACAGGAACACCTTCCGGCCCCATCTTCCCGATTTTTCCGAATACAAGGGTAAAAACCAATGTAGTAAAGATGGGTTGAATGAAAAACCACAAAGGCCCCAAAATGGTTTGCTTATAGGTGGCGATGAAATCCCGACGCACAAAAAGTAGAATCAAATCTCTGTAGCGCCACAATTCTTTCAACCTCAAATCAAAGATACCCCTGCTGGGTGTAATTGTCTCCGTCCAATGCTCTTTTTCCAAAGTATCCAATGCGCTCGCTTTAAAAGGATGTCAAAGATACTTATTCAAAGTTTTTTTTCAAGTATTTATTCCTTTACTTCTCAGGTACCCAGGGGTGCTCAGATGCGCCTACCTGCCTTGATTCATATCTCGCAAGGGTAAACAGGTAATCACTCAGTCTATTGATGTACTGAATGAGTATCTCCTCTACCTTTTCCTCGCTGTTCAAGCGCATGATGCAGCGTTCTGCTCTCCTGCATACACAACGGGCTATATGTACCTGCGCAACAACCGGATGTCCGCCGGGTAAAATAAAATGACGCATGGGTTCCAAAACTCCATCCATTCGGTCGATCTCCTTCTCCAGAAAATCTACATCATCCTGTTTTAAGCCGGGCAGTTTGATGTTTGTTTCACGCTCCATGGCCAATCTGGAACCCATGGTAAACAAGCGATCTTGTATCCTCAGAAGCATGCTGCGCTCATACTCTCCCGATAAACTGCAAGCCAGCATTCCCAACCAGGAGTTTAATTCGTCAACCGTACCATAACTCTCTATGCGGATGTGATGCTTGTCAACCCTGCTGCCTCCCAGCAAGGAGGTCTGACCCTTGTCGCCTGTCCTTGTATATATTTTCATTTGTGATGTGTTTTTAATATCCTGAATGCTTCCATGAGCCCTGTGAGAGATGCCCTCTCTATGACCCTCGAACGCTGTTCACCCAGCTGCCATCTTTTGCTGTGGATCTTGCCCTTGATCCATATGGCAATCCAGACCGTGCCCACCGGATTTTCTTCAGTTCCTCCGCTTGGTCCGGCTACTCCCGTGGTAGCAATGCCCATGTGTGCTCCCGTTAAGCGGGCCACTGCTGCAGCCATTGCCTCAGCCGTTTCTTTGCTTACCACACCAAAGGTATTGATCGTCTCCTGGGGAATACCCAGAAGGCTCACCTTGCATCCTTCATCATAGGCAACGATGCTTCCTTTGTAATGAGCGGATGCACCCGGTACGCCGGTAATCAACTGGGCCATATATCCTCCGGTGCAACTCTCCGCTGTGGCAATATGTATATCCAGCGCATGGCATTTTTTTAAAACAGCTCCCGCCAGTGTTTCTTCGTTGTACCCAAATGCCCAGTGCGAGAGAATCTCTTCCAACTGATCAACAACTTTTTCTACCTTTTCCGTTGCTTTTTGTCTGTTTCCCGTGCAACTCACCCTCAGTCTTACTCCGCTGGCATGAGGCAAATAGGCCAAAGAAACATCTGAAGACAGTTGATCCTCCACATGTTTTATTTTTTCGGCAATATAGGATTCTCCAAGCCCCATGGTGAGCAAGGTTTTCTGGGAAATAAAAGGCAAATGAAAGTGAGTTGTAATAAGCGGTAATACTTCTTTCTCCAAAATGCCTTTCATCTCATAAGGTACTCCCGGCAAGCTGATCATTACTTTGCCCTCTCGCTCAAACCACATGCCCGGAGCGGTTCCCAACACATTTCTTAATACCCGGCAAGTGGATGGCAACATGGCCTGTCCATACTGGGCATCGTTGATTTCCCGGCCGAAGGAACGAAACAACTGACGGATGTGCTCCAGCGTAGGCTCATGGTGAACAAGTGTATCATTAAAAAATCGGAGGAGGGTTTTTTTTGTAATGTCGTCGTTGGTGGGACCGAGTCCGCCGGTAATCACCAACAAATCATTTTGTTCCCACAATCGATTGAGTGCTTCCAGGATTTCATCAGCACGATCGCCTATACATGTTTTGCCAACCACGCTAACACCCGCAGCAGTGAGGCTTGCCGCAATATATGAGGCATTGGTATCCACTACCTGACCAATGAGAATCTCATCGCCAATGGTCATCAGATGGGCTTTGCACTTCATATAAACAAATTATTGCTGCGTTGAAGGTACAAAAACAGCAGGCGTTTGCTTTTGTTTTGTAAATATGTTTTCCTTTTTAAAAGAATGCTCTCGCAGCCGATTACAGTGCTTGCAAGCATGAGGTCACTTCTTTACCTGTGAGCGGTGGCTTCAAAGCTCGGTAACCATCTGCTTCATCACTCGCGTCATCAAAGGTTCTGCTTTGGAGGCCACTTCCTGCACATCCTGATGGGTTACCTTGACAATTTTTCCGGGTACACCCAGGTCTGTAATGATGGAGATGGCAAAACACGGAATACCCATGTGCCTGGCAACAATCACCTCCGGGACTGTTGACATACCCACAGCATCTGCACCAATGTTCCTTACATATCTATACTCAGCAGGTGTTTCAAGACAAGGCCCGCTTACACCCGCATATACGCCTGTTTGTACCTTAATATTCAGTGAGGCAGCCACTGCTTTTGCTTTTTCAATCAGTGCGTGGTCATAGGCTTCGCTCATGTCGGGAAAACGAGGACCAAGAGTATCCATGTTTTTACCATGCAGAGGACTTTCGGGGAAGAGGTTGATGTGGTCACTCAGGATCATCAGGTCACCAATTTCAAAATCGGGATTTACCCCTCCGCTGGCATTAGAGACAAACAGATACTGAATGCCCATGAACTTCATCACCCTCACCGGAAAAGTTACTTGCTTCATGGGATATCCCTCATAGTAATGAAATCTACCCTGCATAGCCATCACCGGCTTTCCGCCAAGCATTCCGAAGATGAGCCTGCCGGAGTGCCCTTCCACCGTTGAAACTGGGAAATGGGGAATGGTGTCATAGGGAATGGAATACCGTATGTCAATTTCTTTTACAAGTCCTCCCAAGCCTGTACCCAGAATGATTCCTGCCAAGGGAGCAAAGTTTTCGGTTTTGGTTTTAAGAAAACTGGCCGTCTCTTGTATATTTTCCAACATAGTCTCTAATGTTTTTGATGAGTGCGAAGGTATCATTTTGTTGCGCAAACTCCACTGAGGCCCGAAGTATATACAAGGGAAATACGGGATTTTGCTCCATGAACTTTTTCAGTTTTACTGCATCCTTTTGGGTGCATACAAATACATGCTGTGCAGCTTCATTTTTATGCAGTTGTAAAAATTCTGCTTCATCTTTTTTGTTGTATGCATGATGATCCGGATAGGTGAGGGGATAAAGTTTCCCACTTATTTTTTCCAGATATTGGAGGAGTGCATCAGGATTTGCAATTCCACTGATACAATACACGAGTCGGTTTTTTAGCGACTCAGATGTTATGCTATCATCCTTATTACATGCATGAACAAGGGTATTTCCATAAGCCATTTTGCTGTGAACAATGGGAATGTGACATGGACTTATTTTTTCTCGGGACAGATTCATATCATAGCCATCAGGACATTTGGTGATGATAACATAGTGAGCCCGCTTGAGTGCAGATAAGGGTTCACGCAAGCGTCCCAGTGGCAGCAATTGCAATGGTTTGAGAAGGGACTGATAATCCATCAATACCCAGGCAAGTCCGGGTTTCAATTGCCTGTGCTGGAAACCATCATCAAGCAGTACGAGCCTGCAGGCAGGAAATTGTTTTTCAATAAAGGCAATGCCGCTTAAACGGTTTTCACAAACCACCACCGGTACTTCCGGGAAGGCTTGTTTGATTTCCAATGGTTCATCTCCACAGAGGATGGCATCATCTTTTGTATCAACCATTCGCAAACCCTTTGTGCTTCTACCATAGCCCCTGCTCAATACCGCTGGATGCAGGTCGGAGAGTTGGGAAAGCAACCATTGAATCATGGGTGTTTTACCTGTGCCACCCGTACTTAAATTACCAACAACTAGGGTAGGTAAACGGGTCTCAGTTTGCTTGAGTACGCCTATGTCAAAAAGAAGATTCCTGGTGCTGATGACAAAGCCATAAATCAGCGACAAGGGATAGCAAATGAGAAACTTCAGCACAGATGCGAATTTGCAAAAAAAGCAGGCTTCAATATTAAAACTTGGCCCTGGTTTTTCTTCTGCCCATTTTGAGGCGTTTTTGCAATCCTTTTTTCCTTGCCTTGTAGGTACTGTTCATTCCTTTGAGAATGATGCCAACAGATACCGAAGCCAGTATATACCCATCGTTATTTTTTGGATTTCCCCTCAACATGCCGGTTCCTCTAAAACTGTTCCATCCATAATTTGATTGCGATGGAATTTCTTTTCCATCACTTGTCTTGCTTTCTGAGGGAAGCAATAGATTTGGATTGGATATCAATTCGTCGGTTGATCCAATCTCTTTCTGTGTGTATCGGTTGCTGGCGTCATCCAGATAGTCTGTGGTTGTGAAACGGTAACTCAACTCAAAACTGAATTTATAATGTGAGTTATAGGCATAGGATATACCCACGCCAACCGGAAAACAAAGGGTTAATGGACTGTAGAATGTTCCTTCGTTCCGGTATTTTCTGAGATTGTAAAGGGTTCCGTTAATTTCTGCAGTTGGTAGGTAATACAAAAGTCCTATGCCTGTGATGGTATATCCTTTGATGTCTAATCTCTTTCTGCGTTGCTTTTTATTGAGGGACCACCCGGGCAGATGAGTGAGCTGAAAAAAATTCCACTCTGCCTGAAAGCTCAATTCAGCCAGATGCGAGGTAAAATTGAGGTTTCGTCCGAAAAGCAGCGCATTCCCGGCATGCTTGTCCGTGCCGCTGATCATCAGGTACCCAAGGTTTGCCCTGGCAGAAAAGTCTTTGGTGATTTTGTACCTAACATAGCCGGCCAGATGAAAGCGGGGTAGGCCTGCTTTTGAATAATTATAGAAGTCAGTATAGGTTTCGGGTCCTCCGCCCACATCTGTAACTGAAACAGCAGAGGAGAGGGTGGCCCCATATTCTTTCCTGTATTGCGCCTGAACTGTTTTTAATTGAAGGAAAGGCAGGAGCAACATCAGAGAAAACTTAGGAATCCACGGCTGTTTTAACATATCATTAGATGTGGTAAACTTACATGAGCTGAAACGATTGCCTCCGGTAACAGTTAAATATTTTCGATGAAATGCCAATAAAAGGGGGGTAAAAAAAAAGCGGTACATTTTGTACCGCTTTTTTCTGCGATTAAAATTTCGCTCTTGTTTTCTTTTTCACCACCTTACGACGGTTGGCAATGCTCTTGTACTTGCCTTTGTAGTATTTGTTTTTTCCTTTGATCACAATGCCGGCTGTGGCAGTTACAAGGAAATAACCATCCTTGTTGCTGGGATCTCCTCTTTTTAAACCAACATTATTGTTGTAGTCCCATCCATAGTTTGCAGCAATTGGCAATTCTTTCCCTGAAGGAGCAGTAGCATTTTTTGGAAGAAGAAGATTGGGATTTGAAATCTTCTCTTCAAGACTTCCGGGCGTTTTCTTGCCATAGGTTCCACTTGCGTCATCAAGGTAATCGGTATTGGTAAACCTATAGGACATATCCATGCAAAGACGAACGGTTTTATTGATGGTGTAGGCAAAGCCTATGCCGATGGGGTAACAAATTCCTATGGGAGAATAAGAAACTCCCTCGGTTTCATATTGGCGGAGGGCATATGATTTCCCTTCAATTTCCGCTTTGGGGTTGTAATAAAAAAATCCTACCCCTGCAAAGAGATAACTCTTAAAATCGGTGCGTTTCTTCTTACGGCCACGCATCATACCGGAGCGTCCTGAGAGCCTGGATTGCTGATAAAAATTCCATTCTCCTTGAACGGACATTTCGAAGATATTGGTAGAGAAATTAAGGTTTCTTCCAACCCTGGTTGGATTAACGGATTTGTTGTCATTCCCGGAGATATTCACGAAAATCAAGTTTCCTTTCACAGAGAAATCTTTGGAAATTTTGTATCGAGAGTAACCATTTATCTGGTATCTGGTGAAGCCCAGTTTTAAATCTGCAATAAAATCTCTGCGATCTCCTTCGCCTCCGCCAACTTCACCCAGGTAGTTTGCAGCGCCAATTCCTCCACCGTATTCCCAGCGATATTGTGCGCCGGCTTTAGAGTAGACAAGGGAAAATAAAAACCCAATGATGAATAATTTTTTCATGGTCAATTTTTTCTTAAAAGGAACTATCTTTTTGCTCCGCTGCGAATATACATCATTAATTCCTATTCAGTCAAGATTTTAACTATTTAGTATTTAAAAAACATACTTTTGGGCTCAGAACCATGAAAAGACAAGCATTTATCTCATTTACATCACTTTACCTTTATTTTTTTCAATTGATTTCTGCGTCTGCCCAGCCCGGAATTTCAGGATTGGGTCAGTCCATGGATAAGTTTGGTGCAGCCCTGCAGCTCGTGAATTATTACTACATGGATTCCGTAAAAAATGAAAAATTGGTAGAGGATGCAATTGAGGGAATGTTGGAGAAACTCGACCCTCACTCGGTCTATGTTACCCCCAAAGAACTCAAGGAATTCAACGAGCCCCTCAGTGGTAATTTTGAAGGGATTGGCATTCAATTCAACATTCTTGAAGATACCATCACAGTGATTTCTCCCATCGCCGGAGGACCCTCCGACAGGCTGGGCATTCTCTCTGGAGACCGCATCGTAAAGATTGAAGGTGAAAATGTAGCCGGAATAAAAATCAAAAATGAACAAGTCCTCAAGCGCTTAAGAGGAGACAAAGGGACACAAGTGAAGATTTCAGTTTTCAGAAAGGGATTGAGAGATTTGTTGGATTTTACGATTGTTCGTGACAAGATTCCCATTTACTCTGTGGATGCCTCCTACATGGCTGAACCCGGCATTGGCTACATCAAGTTAAGTCGCTTTGCCCAAACCAGCACAGAGGAAGTACGCAACGGAATCAAACAACTCAAACAACAAGGAGCCAAAAGTATTATCCTCGATCTGCAGGACAATGGCGGTGGCCTCTTAAATGCTGCATTTGAAATCGCAGATGAGTTTTTAACAGCAGGTAAGAAGATTGTCTATACCAGTGGTTTGCATTCCCAAAGGAAAGATTACAATTCCACTCAGTTCGGGGAGTTTCAACAGGGACGGCTGGTGGTACTGGTTGACGAAGGATCGGCTTCCGCCAGCGAAATTGTCTCGGGTGCGGTTCAGGATTGGGACAGAGGATTACTCATTGGTCGCAGGACTTTTGGAAAGGGACTTGTACAGAATCAATTTCCCCTGCCCGACGGATCTGCGCTGCGCATGACCATTGCGCAGTATTTTACACCTACAGGCAGGTGCATTCAAAAGCCCTATGGCAAGGGAAGTGACGATTATTACAAAGATCTGATGAACCGTTACAAAAGGGGAGAATTGGTGAATCGCGATTCGATCAAGTTTCCGGATTCCCTTATTTACAAAACCCCTGCCGGTAGAACAGTTTATGGAGGCGGGGGAATCATGCCTGATATTTTCATTCCGCTCGATACCACAGGTACATCAAAATACCTCACCGATTTAAGCCGAAAAGGCGTAGTAAACTCATTTGCTCTCAAATACGCCGATAATCACAGGCCGGAATTGAAATCCCTCTATCCCGATTTCAATGCATTCAAAAAAGGTTTTCGCATCACCGATCAGATGTTGGAAGAGCTTGTGAATGCAGGAATAAAAGAGGGTGTTGCCAAGGATGAGAAAGGATTTAAAAGCGCAAAGCTCATCATCGTCACACAATTGAAGGCCTTGCTCGCAAGAGATTTATACAAACCTGAAAACTTTTTTGAAATCATCAATGACCTGAATGATCCTTACAGGAAGGCGTTGGAAGTTCTTCAAAGCAAAGAATTCGAAAGCAAATACAAAATCAGCGACCAGAAGTAAATGTCAGGGAAGACTTGTTTTACCGGGTACTTGCATTTAGAGCATCCGATAAGGTTGGTTGAACTGTTGAAAGGAAAAAACTCTTGAAGAATCAGGATTTGTTTTTAGCCTGTATTCTGCGCAATTGAATTTCGGTGATTACTTTTTTGGTGTACTGAGGAAATTCTCCATTCATCATCCAGTTGTAATAAGAGGGTTCCTGAAGAAAAACCTGCTCCACAGATTTACCCTTGTGTTTGCCGAAATTAAAAACTTCGATGCCATGCTCATCAAAAACTATTCTACCGGCTAAATCAGCAAAACGGGAGCTGTTGCAGAAAGCATGAAGCTCATCCATGCCTTCGGGGAATACCACTTTTTTATCGTTGGCAGTGGAAAGAGATTGACCACGGTATTTTTTTATTTGTGCATCAAGCACTTCAAAGGTGGCATTGATATCTGCTTCTGCACTGTGGGCATTCGTAAGCTCTTTGTTGCAATAAAAACGATAAGCGGCAGATAAATTCCTGGGTTCCATTTGGTGAAAAATAACCTGCATATCAATAAGCTTCCGATTTTTGAGCGTAAAATCTACCTGGCTTCTTATAAATTCTTCCATCAAGAGCGGGACATCAAACCGAATGCTGTTGTAACCTGCCAGGTCGCTTTCACCAATAAATTGAACAAGTGATTTGGCAATTTGAGAAAACATGGGTTCGTTGGCCACATCTTCATTCGTGATCCCATGAATCTTTGTAGAGGATTCGGGAATGGGAATGCCGGGATTGAAGCGCCGGGTGCGGGTTTCTTTTTTGCCATCCGGATATAATTTGAGAATGGATATTTCAATAATCCGGTCTTTTACAAGATCCACGCCGGTGGTCTCCAGATCAATAAAGGCCAAGGGCCGCGTAATTTTTAAATCCATCAGGGTTTTTTCACAGAGGCTTTCTCTGTTTTTTTTGAGGTTTTATCTTTAGGTGTATCAGACTGAGTTGATGATTTCAGTTGAAAATCCTTGGGGATGATTTCGCCCCTAGTATTTTTATCCATCACAGTGATTTCCTCGGTGTGAGGCATGCAATTTTCAGATGAAATTTCTACTGTATAATCACCCGGAAAAAGCACCAAGCAATACTTACCGTTTTTGCGTGCACTGATATTGTATTTTCCGAAAAGGGTTTTGGTTTTTTTACTGGTAATAGTCATTTTCACATCGTTACTCACTCCACCATTTTGTGAACTTCCGATGATTCCTTTGAGCACATAATAGGGTGCTCCATTGGATTGATTGAAGACGATTCTATAGATGTCATAGTCACCCATGCCTTCCGGTCTGATAGATGCCATGTAACCCTCATTGCTACGGGAAGTAAAGGAAATGCTGTAGTTATCTTCCGGGGTGTTTACCGGATATCCCATGTTTACCGGATCCGACCAGTTGTTGAGTGAGTCAACCCATTCACTGCGGAATATGTCATAACCTCCCATGCTGTTGTGCCCCTCTGAACAGAAATACAAGGTACGGTCATTGTCCATAATCAGTGGAAAATCCTCGTTGAGGGTTGTATTAATTTTGTCTGTTAATCGTTTGGGTTCACCCCATGTTTGGTCAGGTAGTTTTTTTGCCACATAAATATCTTTCTTTCCTGAGCCCCCTGGTCGGTCAGATGAAAAATACAAGGCTGCCCCGTCTGAAGTAATTGAAGCGGAGGATTCCTCATCGCTTGAGTTAACCAAGCCTTTCAGGCTGAAAGGAGTATCAAAGATTTTGTTTTTCGCCGATGCCAAATAGATATCTCCGTCTTTGGACGACTCCTCATTGTCGATGTATAAAAAAAGTGAGGATGCATCTTCATTCATGGAGCAAATTCTCTCGTTTAATGGAGTATTTACGATACTTCCCATGTTTGATGATTTTGTCCATTTTCCATTTTTGAAAATCGAAACATAAAGGTCTGTGGTGAATCCTGATTTTCTTGGTTCTGTACATTGGTTACCGTCCGGTCGGTTGGAGGTATAAATTAGCGTGGTTTTAGATGGCGTAATGAATGGGTCAAGTTCGGCATGCACGGTATTGATTTCTTTTCCCATGTTTTCGAAACTAACATCCACCGGAAACTTAATCAACTCCTTTGCATTTTTTGAAGTCTCAATTCCTCTTAAGCCTTTTTTTACGAGCTCAGCTTCATTCTCTTTTTTCTGCTGCTTTACTTTGATTACATACTTACCATACTGCTCTATGGCATCATCAAATTTAAAATTTAGCTGATAGGCATTGGCAAGATTGAAGATGTGTTCGGGATTTTCCTTGTCCACTTCAATTGCCTGTTTGAAGATGCCAACGGCTTTTTCGTAACTGATATTTCCACGCATGTAGCACAATCCGAGTTTTTCAAGCAACTCAGGGTTTTTCTCTGAATTCTTGAGTTCTGCTTCAAACCCGGGAATGGCTGCTCTGTAGTTTCGGTATTTAAAAAGCTGAAACGGATCCTCGGTTAACTCTGGTGAGGCAGATTTGGTTGCCTGAGCAAACGACACAATGGGGCATAAGCCTATGAGTAAAATACACATCCATATTGCCCCACGGAGAATCATTTTAATTTTTGAACTTCAAATATATTGTCTGAACCTAATAATTCCTACTATTAAATAAATTTTAATACGCTCATTTTCCTTTGGAAGTAATTGTTATGTGGTTTTATGATTGGTTTTGAGATGACAAACAATTACTTTTTTTTCTTTGAGAGTCTGATGACCTTATTTAGTTTTTCACTATATAATTCTTTGTCCGACAAATAAAGTTCTTCCTTGTAATCTTCGAATCCCGGTGAACTTACCTGAACATCATATAGCCCTGTAGGAAGAATCATAAGAAACTTACCGTTTCTCTTGGGATTGTAAATGCCCAGCGTATCACCATTGATTTTATCTGTTACCAAACATGAACCACTCACATTGGGTTTGATGGAATCTCCTGCAATGATAGTGGTGTATACAAATGTGGTTTTGGGTTGTACCAAATCGTTGAAGGTAATTTTATATATATCCCAATCTCCTTCGCTGTCAGGACGCCAGCATGACATGTAGCCGGTTTCTCTGTTTGATGAAAGACAGATGTTGTATTCGTCATCAGAAGTATTGATGGGATATCCAAAGTTCTCAGGCTCTTTCCATGTTTTAGCCACTGTATCCCAGGTGGCTTTATATAAATCAAAGCCTCCGATGGATTGGTGGCCTTCCGAAGAAAAGGTGAGCAACATTCCATCATCAGAAATCCAGGGGAAATCTTCATTGAACGGTGTATTTATTACAGGTCCGAGATTTTGTGGCTCAAGCCAATTGCCATCCGGCAGCTTTATAGCTTTATATAAATCCCGCCCACCATATCCACCCGGTAAATCAGAAGCAAAATATACTGCCGTTCCATCACTGTTTAGGGTTCCGGCTGTTTCAAAAAAGGGAGTGTTAAGGTTTTCACCGATATTTTTTAGTTCTCCCGTGCTGTTGTTTTTACCATTGTCGCAGAAAAACAAGTCTCCGAAATTTTTTCCTCCATAGTCAATATAGACCATTAGCGTTTTTCCGTCAGGAGTGCATCCGGTTACTTGTTCGTCTCCCGGTGTATTGGTTTTTGCGCCTGCATTTTTGGCCTTGGAAAATTGCCCGTTCTTAAAATCTGCAAGATAAATGTCTGAAGTAAAAAAGCCATCCTTGTCGGTAATGTTTCCTGTGTTTCCTTTACGCCGGGAAGTAAATGCAAGCAGATTCCCATACTCCGGTACTATCGGAAAGTAATCGGCATATTCTGAGTTGATATTTTTACCCAGGTTGGTGAAACTTACATTGACCGGATTTTTTACTGCCAATTCTGCCCGTTTACAATATTCGATCTCTTGCAAAAACATCCCCTGGTATTTTGGGTCTCCGTTCTTTTCAATGTTTTCATAGATGGCAATTGCCTCCGCATATTTTTTTCCATACTGGTAAGCCATTGCTAAGTCTGCAAGAACAGGCCAGTTATTCTTTTTCAGGGAGGAGGCTTTTTCAAGGTAGGGAATAGCCTTGGATTTATCACCATGAATGTTCAGGTAACATACACCTATTCCGTTCATTGTTTCCAAGTCATTTTTGTTCTCTTTGGCTACATTCAGAAGGATGGAAAGCGCTTTGGTGTAGTCTTTTGCTTTCAGCAGGTTTTTGGCTTCATCAGGAATGCTTCCGTCACTTGCCAAGGAAGAACAAAACAGCGAGAAAAAGCTTATAAAAACAGAAAAACGAAGATGTGAAAAGGTTGGCATTTACTTCAAATGAAAAAGGGAATACATTGTATTCCCTTTGTTGATGAAATTCGTTAGGACTTATTTGGTCACAGAGATATCGATGTATTGATATTCCTCGTATGACTTTCTGTTTTCGTTGAAGTCATTTTTGTATTCAGGACCACCAACCAAAGGTACAGGAGGTAAAAACACCACTTTGGAAGGATCAAGTTTCAATTTTACCATCTCGTCTTTCAACTTTTGGATGGCAGCATCTGCGCGCAACTTGGAAAGATTTTGATTGTCTTTGTATTTCCTGGTAGGTACCTTGGAAGCTGAGGCTTCAATTTTCACTTGTACTTTTCCACTTTCTGAAACAGCTTTCTGGAAGGCTTTCATGAAATCCTTGAAATCGTTGGAAGCACCAATGTCTTTCTTGTTGTATTGAAAGTACATCTTAAATCCGATGGGCTTGGCTTTGGCATTCATGGCTACTTCTTCTGCCTTGGCTTTTTCTTCAGCCGCTTTTTCAGCCGCAGCTTTTACAGCAACTTCAGGATCGATATTAAATTCTTTTTTGATTTCCTGATAAGGACTTCCCGCAGGAATATCTATTTCATCTTTTGCAAATTCCTTGCCGTTGGCTTCCATCTTAATGGAATACTTGCTGCCCGGTTTCAGATTGAATGAGAATTTACCATTTGATGCAGCTTTGTAAATTTTTTCAGTACCATCTGCAGCTTTCACAGTAATCTTGTTTGTGCTTGTAAGTTCTTTTACACCATTGTTAAGTACCACACGACCCATGTATACGGTGATGGCTTTTGGTTTGCGATCTTGGTAGGTAACCTTGTAGATGTCCAAATCTCCCATCCCGCCTTTACGAATCTGAGATACATAGGCACGCATGCCATCAATGGATTCAAAGTATCCGAAATCATCGTCAACAGTGTTGATTGGATATCCCAAGTTTGCCGGTGCACTCCAGGTTCCTCCGTTATTTTCGGACTTCATGATATCCAAACCACCCATGGTTTCATGCCCAGCAGAAGAGAAGAAAAGTGTTTTTCCATCGAGGGAAAGTGTTGGATACATTTCATCGTACTTGGTATTGAGTGAAGCAAGAGCTTCAGCAGGGCCCCAAGAATTTCCCTGTCGGGTTGATTTGTATAAATCAAAACCTCCGAGTCCACCTTTTCTATCACTTGCAAAATACAAAGTGGTACCGTCAGCGGAGATGCAGGCTCCCTTTTCTTTGAATTTGGTGTTGATGTTTGGACCTACATCCATGGGTTCGGTCCAAGAATCTCCTTTGAGTTCGCTCATGTAGATGTTTCCGTTCTCTTTCTTATCCATTCCAATCAACATTTTGGTACCGTCGGCAGAGATAGAGAAAATAGCATCGTTCTCTTCTACATTGATTGGACTTCCAATTTCCTCGGATGCTCCAAAACCATTGTCGCCTGATGTTGATGTGAAGATGCTTTCAAAGAATTTACCATCCATGGCCTGGAAGTTTCCGTTTCCTTCCCTGCGGCTGGTAAAATAAACGATGCTTTCATCGTCGGTAAGGCCGGCGAAATATTCAGGAAATTTGGTATTTACGCTTGAGCCAAGATTTGTAAAATCAACCTTAACAGGCTTTTTTATGGACTCATCGGCAAAACGACACATCCCAACCTGGCGGTCGAGAATTTCTGCTGTTTATTTGTCAATGCGTTTTTCTAATTTGCGATAAGTTTCAAATTTATCGATTGCCATGTCAAATTTCCCGGCAAACATGTAGGCTTCTCCCAGGTTCAAAAGGGTAGATAGAGGAGCTCTTTTTTCATTACAATCGCCATCGTCATAATTAGTGGCTACCCTGAGCATGTTTTTCTCAGCCATTTCAAGGAATGGAATAGCATCTGACTTTAATCGGGTTCCTGCGTTGAGTATACAAAATCCAAGGTTGTAGTTCAGCAAAGCGTTGGTAGGCTCCATTTGAACAAGTTCTTCGAAAGCAGGAACTGCTTCACCGAAATTGTTGTAATCAAGGTGGTAGTTGGCTGCTTCAAACTTTTTACAGAAGTCAGGTGAACGCTGCGCGAAACCTGCAAATGAGAGCATCAGTAAGGCTGCTGTAAACAACGGGTAATTTTTCATATTTGATAACGGTTTTTTACTTATGGATGCAAAACAAAGCCTTTTTGCTGGCATAACAAAATTAATTTGTTAAATGGGTCGGTTTAAATCAAAATTTTCAAGGTAATCGGCAACCTTTCGCAAGAATGTACCTCCAAGGGAACCATCCACCACACGGTGATCGTAGGAAAGGGACAGAAACATCATGTGTCTGATAGCAATTACATCCCCCTGGGGGGTTTCTAAAACAGCCGGTTTCTTCTTTATCGCACCCACAGCCAAAATGGCCACCTGGGGCTGGTTGATAATGGGCGTTCCCATTACATTACCAAAGGAACCCACATTGGAAATGGTAAAAGTACCTCCTGAAATTTCATCAGGCTGCAGTTTGTTCTCTCTTGCCCTGAGTGCAAGATCATTCACCGACCGGGTAAGTCCGCTTAAATTAAGCATGTCGGCATTTCGAATCACAGGTACAATCAGATTCCCGCTGGGCAGGGCAGTTGCCATGCCAATATTGATTGATTTTTTGCGAATAATGGTGCTTCCGTCAACCGATACATTGATCATCGGAAAATCACGAATGGCTTTGGCAACAGCCTCTATAAACAACGGTGTGAAAGTGATTTTCTCGTTTTCCCGTTTTTCATATTCCTTTTTCACTTTCTCTCTCCACAAAACAAGATTGGTTACATCTGCTTCCACAAAGGAAGTAACATGTGGAGAAGTTTGCTTAGACCTCACCATGTGGTCGGCAATTAACTTTCGCATACGGTCCATCTCTATCATTTCATCACCTGCATTCAAAGAGATAACGGGTGCCGGTTTGGATTGTACTGCTTCAGATTTTGGAGCAGGGGACGCTACTTGTTCCACAGGAACTCCTACAGGAGCAGGGGTTTTGCTCCGCTGAGGCAGGTAATTGAGGATATCCTCCTTTGTTACGCGTCCATCTTTGCCACTTCCAACGATGGTGTCAAGTTCTCCATGAGAAATTCCCTCCTGTTTGGCAATATTCTTCACCAGAGGAGAATAAAACCTTCCGGTGGAGTCTGCCGAAGCCACAACTGCAGAGGCAGATATATTATGGACCACCGGAGATTCAGCCTTTTCCGGTGCAGGTTTTATAGCAGGAGTGGAGGCCGGTTCGGAGGAGGCATCACGCATGATTGCCACCGCTGTTCCTACTGCCACAACTTCGCCTTCTTTGAATAATTTTTTTTCAAGGATGCCCGCCCTGGCAGCCGGCACTTCTGAGTCTACTTTGTCGGTGGCAATTTCCAAGACTGTTTCATCAGCAGAAATTGCATCTCCTTCATTTTTTGTCCATTTGATGATTGTTGCCTCAGCAACGCTTTCGCCCATCTTGGGCATCACAAGTTCGAATTGCGCCATGTTAATTAGGGAGTCCAAAAGTATTATTTTATTCGGACAACCCGGAAGTTCAGAACCTAATTCCTCCCGTAAAAACGAGTAGCGTGGTATTTTGAGTCATACCGGCGGCATTCACGAGGGAAGGATCGTAGGTGTAATAGAGGAATTTCAGGCGTGTTTGTACCAAAGCCACATCACAAAACACATTTTTTTGTCTATAGCCCACACCGCCTGTAATTCTTGTGTAACTGAAGTTATTTACATCGCTTAAAACCGGAGAACGGTTGAAAGCATATCCTCCACGCAGATTGAAAAATTTGCCCAAGCGCAGTTCCATGCCGGTACGATAGGTTTGCTGCATTCCATATTGACCGGAGATTTGGCTGTTTATCTGTGAAAAATCTGCATTCGGGAAAATGCGCATACCCGAAAAATCACTCAACTCTACATCGGCACTCAATAAACCTACCCTTGGATGCAAAATACAAAGACTGAATGTACTTTTGGAAGGAATACGAATGATATAATTATAGGCACCTTCGGGGGAAGAGAAGCTATAACTACCTGTGGTAAATTGAGTGGTGAGACTCGTATTGTAGATATCACTCATGGCAATTCTGGATCCTGTTTGGTAGGCCGCCCCAATGCGCACATATTCCACCGGCATGTATACCAAACCGGCTTTGGCAAAAAAGCCGGCACCAGTCGAAGCAACCCTCTGCTCAAAAGTAAAAGCCTGAATAGGGAGCGTATCATTTACTTTTTCTGAATGCACGGAAGTTTCATTAAAACGCACCCGGAACAATCCCAGAGAGGCACCTACAAAGAGCTTATTGGCAAAGTTGCCCGACAAAAAGAAATTGTTTTCGTTCAGGCTTCCAAAAGATTGAATGGTGGTTCTCTGACTCACAGCTGAAGTTTTAAGCAAATTGGGAATGTATTGATTTGTGCCCAGCACAGAGAAGGTATCAATCAGATAGGAATCAAAAGCCAATCGCTCGGAGAACTCACTGAGACTCGATGGATTGCTTCCGTTTGCTCTTCTCACAAATTCCCTCATCAAGCTGTTGCCTGTTACTTCTCCTGAAACAAATGCCCTTCTGTTAAAGTTGGCAAGCCTGTTAAAAGTAAATCCTGCCGTAATGCCTTTCCATTCAGGTAAGTTGTCATCCTTACCCGTTTTCTTGTGGAGACTCAAGCCCCAGTTATTTACATTCACGGCAAGGCGACTGTCGTTTGCACGGGTATTCTCATACAGGGCATCTTCTTCCGAAAAATGAAAGGCAGGGGAGAGGGAAAACTCGGTTTTTCTGTATAAACCCGCTGAACCCGGATTGATGGTGGTGGCCCCGGGATCAGCACCTACCGCACCAAACGCTCCTCCAATGGCACTGCTCCTGGCTGTTCCTGTGGAGGTGGAAAAACTGTAACGAAAGGCATCCATGGCGCTTTGTGCCCGGGCCTTAGGAAGTATACCCATCAGGGATACAAAGGCAATCAAAATCAATTTTTTCATAGCGTTGTTTATCTGCGACCTCCGCTTCTGCCACCTTGCATAGAAGGAGAAAAGTTGCGGGGTGATGATTGCATTCGTGGACCGCTTTCCATGCGCGGGGCGGATTGCATTCTGGGAGAATCATAGTTTCTCGGACTCATGTTCATATTTGGCGTAGGCTGAGAACGAGGTGCATCGAAGTTTCTCGGGCTGTTTTCCATTCTGGGTGCATCGAAGTTTCTCGGACTACTTTCCATTCTGGGTGCATCAAAGTTTCTTGGACTGCTTTCCATTCTCGGTGTATCATAGTTTCTCGGACTGCTTTCCATTCTCGGAGTATCATAGTTTCTGGGAGTGTTCTCCATTTGGGGACCTTGATTTCTTGGAGAGTAATCCCTGGGTGACTCATATCTTGGGGTGTTTTCAATTCTTGGTCTTACTTGCTCCCTGTCAAAATCATTAGGCGATTGCGGCTTGGAGAAGTCACGGATAAATTCCTGACGCCTTGAGTTGTTGTTGAAACGATCACGGGGATTCACCTCCGGAGTAAAATCCGGTGTCTTTTCATTTCTCACGCCCGGATTTACCTGATCGAAATTGTTTCTCGAAGGTCCGTTAGAGGGCTTATCGGTTCGCGTATCGAAGGCAGGGCTGAGGGTGCCCTGAGGGGTTTTTACCGGAACATGGGTTTCGGGTGTACGAGTGGGGGGCATGTAATCAAAATTACTGTTTGGCCTTACGGTTGGAGTGGCAGTATTTTCGGGTGATTTGGGTGAACGGATATCCCGTGAAGGCATGGAGGGGTTTTTGATTTCCTCCCTGATGGAGGGGCTCAAAGTGGGGCCATCCGTCTTGATATTGCCTTGATTTCCCCGGATAACCGGATTTCGGATGCCATCCTCTGTGGTTTTGATGGGTTGTACATCACCACGGTCAACAGCCATTGCTCTTTGGTATTTTTCTCCGAAAGACATGCCTGCCCGGCGTCCACCGGAGGCTACTCCATTGTTACCAATGGCATTTCGGGGTCCATAATAAAATTGATTTCTGTCGAAACTGTTAAGGTACATGGAGTTGGCGAGACCTTGATGATATCCATTCCAGTAACCATTCATGTATCCATGGTTGAAGCCATTCCAGTAATTGTTCCCCCAACCGCCCCAGGTGCCCCAGCCGTTGTACCAATACCAGGGCGAATTCCAGCAGCTGTAATAGGGAGAACTCCAGGTCCAGGGGTTGTTCCATGACCAAAAAGGATCGTACCCATACCAGGCAGAATTCCAGCCCCAGAATGGATCCCAGGACATTCGCTGACGGAAACCCAAGCCCCAACCGAACGGTCTTGAGTAAACCATTGTGCTGAATCCGGGATTCCAGAAGCCATAGGTCGTGTAAACGGAGGTACCGAAAGAAATGGGATTATAATCGTAGTAGTAAATGTTGGTGTAAAAGGGATCATAGTATCCCAAGCCTGTTGCATAGGTGGTGTTGAACCTTCTGATTCTGGCCGCATAGGAATAATCATAATAATCATCCATATCAAAAGTGCGTCCGTTGTCTGAGACGGTTCTTGCGTTGTTCTCTGCATAATCATACTGAGATTCACTCCGCTTGGAATTTCCACTCCCACTTCCTGTGGAGGGTGCAGCAGGTTGCACCGGCTGCTCTGATGTCTTGTTTTGTGGGGGAGTGTATACCTCTTGCGGGGCGTTTCTTGGAGAAAAATATACATCATCGTTTACTGATGCAGATTGCCTTGTGGAATTGCATGCGCTCACGAGGAGAACCGCTGCGAGGACTGAGAGGGAGAGAATCGTTTTCATAAACATTCCAATGAGGTTGTTTTTGCAGGCTTTTGGAGTATTTTTGTAACCCTTTTTGAACCGTACTCACATCACTACCCAAAGTCCATACCAAAATTTTCATGGCTAAAGATTTAACCAACCGAGAAGAAAACTACGCCCAATGGTACAACGATCTTGTCATCAAAGCTGATCTGGCTGAAAACTCTGCCGTGAGGGGTTGCATGGTCATTAAGCCCTATGGCTATGCCATTTGGGAGAAGATGCAAGCTGTTCTGGATGGAATGTTTAAAGAGACCGGCCATCAGAACGCCTATTTTCCGCTTTTCATCCCCAAATCATTCTTTTCAAAGGAGGCCTCTCATGTGGACGGCTTTGCAAAAGAGTGCGCAGTTGTTACCCACTACCGACTTAAAAACGACCCTGATGGCAAAGGGGTGGTGGTAGATGAAGATGCCAAGCTGGAGGAAGAACTCATTGTAAGACCTACCTCTGAAACCATTATTTGGAATACCTATAAAAATTGGATTCAATCCTATCGTGATCTTCCCCTGCTGATCAACCAGTGGGCAAATGTGGTGCGATGGGAAATGCGTACCCGATTGTTTTTGCGAACAGCAGAATTCCTCTGGCAGGAAGGACATACAGCACATGCTACAGCCGAGGAAGCGGTGGAGGAAACCACTCGGATGCTTGATGTGTATGCAACATTTGCTGAGCAATACCTGGCCTTGCCTGTCATTAAAGGAAGAAAAACAGCCAATGAAAGATTTGCGGGAGCACTTGATACCTATTGTATCGAAGCATTGATGAAAGATGGCAAAGCCCTTCAGGCAGGAACTTCTCATTTTTTGGGTCAAAATTTCGCTAAGGCTTTCGATGTGCAGTTTGCAGGAAAAGATGGTAAACTTGATTATGTATGGGCCACCTCCTGGGGGGTTTCCACCAGGCTGATGGGAGCCCTTATCATGGCTCACTCCGACAACAATGGATTGGTGTTGCCACCAAAGCTGGCACCCATTCAGGTAGTGATTGTGCCCATTTATAAATCCGAAGAGGAACTCAGCACAATCTCCGAAAAGTTACAGCCTGTTATTAACGCCCTGAAAGCCTACGGAATCACGGTGAAATATGATGACAGGGATACCCATCGCCCGGGTTTTAAATTTGCTGAATATGAACTCAAGGGAGTACCCGTAAGGCTTTGCATGGGCATGCGTGATTATCAGCAAAACACCATTGAAGTTGCCCGCAGAGACACTGGTGAAAAAATGTCTTTGTCCATGGATGATGTTGTGGAGAAAATCAAAAGCCTGCTGGATGAGATTCAACAAAATATCTTCAACAAAGCCCTTGCATTTCGCGATGCCCATATCACACATGCAAATACCCTGGAGGAATTTACCGACATCCTCGACAACAAAGGCGGATTTGTAGCTGCTCACTGGGATGGTACCACGGAAACTGAAATGAAAATAAAGGAGGAAACCAAGGCCACTATTCGCTGTATACCGCTTCATCAGCCTGAAGAGAATGGGCAATGCATATTCTCCGGCAAACCTTCTACCCAAAGGGTACTTTTTGCCAGGGCCTACTAATTCTGCCTTGTTACGCATCCAGATCATATCTCCTGCCTGGCCCCTGAGAGGCGGCATTGCAAGCTTTACAGAAATACTGGCAACTGAACTTTCAAAGGCAGGTCATCAGGTGGGTGTGATTTCCTATTCACTGCAGTATCCCTCCCTGTTGTTTCCCGGAAAATCCCAGTACACGGATGATCCGAGACCCTATCATCTACATATCAAAACACTCATCAATAGCATCTGGCCTCCAAGCTGGCTAAGAGCTGCGAATGAAGTAATCTCCCAACATGCAGAGGTTGTGGTCATCCGATATTGGATGCCTTTTTTTGCACCGGCATTAGGCATCATTGCCGCCCGCATCAAACGGAAATTACCGAAAGCAAGAATAATCTGCATCGCCGATAATGTAATCCCTCATGAAAAAAGACCCGGTGACATTTGGTTGTCTAAATTCTTTTTCAGCAAGGTGGATGAAATCATTACCATGTCCGCTTCAGTTGCAGAAGATTTGGGAAAAATAGGTGTCAATTGTCCGGTAAGAGTCACCTTTCATCCTGTGTATAATCGCTACGGAGAGCGCATGGAAAGAAAAGAAGCCAGAAAAAAACTGGGATTGGAAGAGCATGAAAAAGTGATTTTGTTTTTTGGATGTGTTCGTCGGTCCAAAGGACTTGCATTGTTGCTCAGGGCCATGGCTGAACCGGCACTTAAAGAATCGGGTATAAAGCTGATGGTTGCAGGAGAGTTCTATGAATCAGAAAAAGAAACCCATGATCTTGTGGAACGATTGGGAATTAAAAACAGGGTATATTTTTATTCTTCGTTTATCCCTGATGCAGAAGTATCAAGCTTTTTCTCTGCCGCTAACCTTCTTGTTCAACCCTATTTAACAGCTACCCAGAGCGGCATCACCCAAATTGCTTTCCACTTTGGGCTTCCCATGGTGGTAACTGCAGTAGGAGGATTGCCCGAGATGGTGGAAAACGAAAAGGAAGGATATGTGTGTGAAACAAATCCGATGAGTGTTTCAAAGGCTATTTCGATGTATTTCGACCAAAACCGGGAGGCTGATTTCACGGATGCGGTGTTGAAAAAAGCCCCCAGGTATTCATGGCAGTATTTTATTGAAACATTACTTTTACAAAAAAAGTAGAATCATGAAAAAGTTGTTTTTTTCGATTGCAGCTGCATTATTTTTTATCTGTACTGATGCTTTCAAAACCTCGGCGGCAGGCCTGCCAGATGGGTTTAATCCTTGTGCGAGCCACTCCTATATTGATTGGGTCAACCGGAGGTACCCCGGCTATGCGGATGCCATGGCCGCGCATTATGCCACCCTCTCAAACAAGGCCTCACAGAAAATATCCAATACGGATGTATATGATATTCCGGTTGTGGTTCATGTTGTTTATAATTCTCAGGAACAGAATTTATCAGATGAAGTTATTAAAAGACAAATAGACATCCTGAACCGTGATTTTACAAGAACCAATGCGGACACAGTTAATCTGAGGCCGGTATTTGCTCCCTTGAGCGCCAATGATGCGAATGTGCGTTTTCATCTGGCCACAATAAATCCTCAGGGGCAAGCTACAACAGGAATTACCCGCACTTCAACCAATCGCACGAGTTTTGCTGATTTTACATCGCTCTTGGGAGACCTGAGTGCAATAGAAAGGGTAAAGTCTTCAGCAGATGGAGGGATAGATCCCTGGGATACCTCAAGATACCTCAATATATGGGTTTGTAACATGGCGCTTCCCCTATTGGGTGTATCTCTTCTGGGATATGCTACTCCTCCTCCCGGTCTTCCGAATTGGCCTTCCGGATCGATTGGTGATTTAACTGATGGTGTGGTTATCCAATACCAGTGCATTTCCGACAACAACCCCAATCCGCTCATCGTCGGTGGAGACACCAGTGTGGTGCTGGGTCGTACGGTTGTGCATGAGGTGGGCCATTACTTGGGTTTACGACATATTTGGGGAGACAATGACGACTGCCTTGCCGATGACGGAGTGGATGATACACCCCTCTCCTCCAATGAATCGAGTTTCGATTGCGACATGACAAGAAACACCTGTCTTGACTCTGGTGATGTTGATTATCCGGATATGGTTGAAAACTACATGGATTATTCCTCCGAAGCCTGCCAGAACACCTTTACCAAGGGGCAGGTGAGCATCATGAGGACAGTATGCAGTGATTACAGGCAAAATCTTGCACAAATCACCAATGGTACCCGTTGGAGAACCTCATCACAAGGAATTAAAATTTTACCCAACCCATCCGCTGACGGGAACATTCGTTTTGTTGGTATTCCTTCCACCTCACGCTTCGTTGATGTGATTGATATCAGCGGCAAGTTTCTGGGAAGAGAGTGGCTTTCGAGTAGTGGTCAAATTTCGCTCGGTCACCTGCAGCCCGGATTATATTTTCTTCAGGTCGATGGTGCTGTTGTTCTCAGCAAGTTCCTGAGGGAATAAAAAAAATCCCGAAGTCCCGGGATTTTTACAATTGATATTTGAATGGTGTTTTATTTCACACGCTCAACATAAGCATAGGTGCGTGTGTCGATTTTGATTTTCTCTCCTTGGTTTACAAACAGCGGAACCATGACAGTTGCTCCTGTCTCAACGGTAGCTGCCTTTAGGGTATTGGTGGCTGTATCGCCTTTGATGCCCGGTTCGGTATAGGTTATTTCAAGGGTTACAAATGTGGGAGCTTCTGCAAGGATGGGCTCATCGTTTTCAAAAGCAATTTTTACCTCCATACCCTCTTTGAGAAATTTGGCACCATCTCCGAACATAAAGGCAGGGACTAATATTTGCTCGTAGGTTTCATTGTCCATACAAACAATAAAATCGCCATCCATATAAATGTATTGAAGCATGCGGTATTCCACGCGGGCTACCTCAACTTCTTCTCCAGAACGGAAACGGTTTTCCACCAACTTTCCGGTTTTTAGATTGCGCATTTTTGCCTGGTAGAAAGCCCTCAAGTTTCCGGGTGTCCGGTGCTGATATTCAATAACCTGAACCAGTTCACCATTGAATCTGAGAACGGTGCCTACACCAATGTCCTGTGTTGTTGCCATGATTTAATTTGCCTGCAAAAATAACGCAAGCCCTTAAATAAACAAGAGAAGCCGGGTTGTTTTGCCCGGCCTCTCTGTTTCAAATCAATGCTGTTTAGACATGTTGTTTAAATTTTTCCAAATTACCTCCTTTCGATTGATATTTCTTATACGCCTGAGCATCTCCTTTGGGTTTCAATGAAAGGTATCAGGAATCAAAAGGGAAACTATTATTGATTAACATTTCCCACTGATCTTATACATCAAAAAACCAAACCATTCATGGATGATAATATCCCAAAGTTCAAACATGGAGGAACTGGGGAGAATTAAATCGTCGGGATAAAGTTTTTGTTGATCCCCTCCCTGTCCATCAACGGAATAAGGGATAACGGCTATTTGTTGTTTTTTGAAACATGCCAGTGCTCTGGGTAAGTGATAACCGGAGCTGAGCAGCAGCTGGGGCGATTGATCATATCCATGTAGGCGAAGCAATCTGGCACATTCAACTGCATTTTCATGGGTATTTCTGGAAATTGTATCAAGAATCAGGTCTTCTGGATGAATACCAATCTCAACAAGGTAAGCGGCTATCAATGGTGCCTCTCTTTCGTATGGCTTTTTAAGACTTCCGCTTCCACCTGAAAGCAATATTTTTCTTACGAGTCCCTTTTTATATAATCTCACCGCATGAAACACACGATCGGCACTCCTGTTGAAATGGATGCGTTTAAGGGTAAAATCATAATAACTGAATCCACCAAGAACCACCGCTACATCTGTTTTTTTAATTCCTGTATCTGCAACCGGCGGTGTTTCGTACCAACGGAAAACCCGGTTAACAATAAAACGATTCCCAAAAATCATGAGCAGGAAAAAAAGTATCCACAGATGTTTAATGGCCTCTATCTTCCTGAATCGAATGAGGATAAAAAGAAGATAGAGCGTCAACCAGAAATAGGGGCTGAAGATAAAATAGGTGAGTTTGGAGACAATAAAAAACATGCTTACATCATCCCGAGACTTCGTTTGATAAATGAAGACAACTCCTCTCCCTTAAGCAGATTTTGAGAGAGCAAGGCAAGATCTGTTGCCTGGCGCACCATGTCTTGTTGTTTTTCCTCATTTTTTTCACGCAAGATTTTATCTGCCAGCGGATGGTTTGCATTCACCACCAGGTTATACATTTCGGGCATCTGTCCCATAAAGGACATTCCTCCTCCAAAGCGATTCATTTCTTTCATTCTTCTCATGAATTCCGGCTGAGTAACCATCACCGGCTGATCTGTTTCGGAAAGACTTTCAATGAGAACGGTATATTTTTCAGCGGGGATTGATTTTTGTATCAGTTCTTTCAATTCCTTTTGTTCTTCCTCATTTAACTTGCTTGGAATTTGCTCGTCTTTTTCTATCAGTTTTTCAATGCTGTCGGAGTCTACTCTGGCGAATTGTAAATCGGTATGCTTTCCTTCAATGAAATTGATAAAATGCGCATCAAACGGTCCATCCATCAACAATACTTCATACCCTTTGCCTTTTGCATTTTCAATAAAAACATGCTGGGCATCGGCATCATTGCTGTACAGAAAAACTTTTTTACCTGATTTGTTTGTATGCTGCAATCCCCACTGATTATTGAGCTCCTCGTGGGTAAGGAATTTTCCGGAAGCTGTTTTGTAAAGGAAAAAGTGTTCTGCTTTTTCGTAAAACTTATCCTCGGAAATCATTCCATACTTGATAAACACCGAGATATCGTTCCACTTGGCTTCATATTCTTCTCTTGAATTTTTGAAGAGCTCATCCAACTTATCTGCCACTTTTTTTGTGATGTGGTTGGAGATCTTTTTTACATTAGGATCACCCTGCAGGTAACTTCTGGAAACATTTAGAGGAATATCGGGTGAATCGATAACACCCTTGAGAAGTGTCAGAAATTCGGGGACAATATTTTCTACGGAATCTGTTACAAAAACCTGGTTACAATACAATTGAATTTTGTCTTTTTGCACCTCCAGGTTGTTTTTAATCTTGGGGAAATACAGAATGCCTGTTAGGTTGAAAGGGTAGTCTACATTGAGATGGATATGAAACAGAGGATCATCAAATCCCATAGGATAGAGCTCTCTGTAGAAATTTTTATAATCATCATCATTCAGCGCTGATGGTTTTTTTACCCATGCAGGGGATGTGTTGTTGATTTGTTCATCCTCAAAATGGATGGCTACCGGAAGGAATTTACAATACTTCTTGAGCATGGTGGAGATGCGTTCTTTTTCCAAGAACTCTGCAGAGTCATCGGAAATATGAAGAACCACATCCGTTCCGTGTTTTTCTCTTTTTCCGGGTCCCATTTGTACATCGGGGTTTCCCAAACATGACCATTCCACCGCTTCGGCATCACTCTTGAAGGAACGGGTAAGTATCTCTACTTTGCCTGCAACCATGAATGCAGAATAAAAACCCAAGCCGAAATGTCCAATAATTCCGGCGGCATCAGTTTTGTCTTTGTATTTGTTTACAAATTCTTCTGCTCCCGAGAATGCAATCTGGTTGATGTACTTTTCAATCTCAGCTTCTGTCATTCCAATTCCATTGTCGGAGATGGTAAGCGTTTTGTTTTCTTTACTTAGGCTTATATCCACCCGAAAAGCATCCTCACTACCGGGGGCTTCTCCCAGGGAGCGAAGTGCTTTTAATTTCTGACATGCATCAACTGCATTTGAAACCAACTCTCTAAGAAAGATTTCGTGGTCGGAATAGAGGAATTTTTTGATGATTGGGAAAATGTTCTCAGTCTGAACATGTATGGTACCGGATTTCATATTTGATTAATTGATTTGCCAGCCCAATAGCAAGCCCTGTGCCAGCGGGTTAAATAATGACATATTGTCTGTTCTTTTACATCTCTCTCAGTTGATTCAAATGCTCAACTGTAAGAGGCTTGTTGAAGTAATCGCTAACCCCTTCAATTTTCATGAAGTTTTCTTTCTCTGACGAATTGGTAGAGGATGTGAGCACGATTACCCTGATTTTTGAACGGAAAGCGGGATTGATCTTGGCAAATTCAGCCATAAAAGCATACCCGTCCATGACAGGCATACTGATATCTAAAAAGAGAATAGATGGAATCAGGTATTCCGGAAAGTCCGGCAGTTGTTCAAAGTTTTTAAGGAATTCAAGGGCGCTTTTTGAGCTGGTGTGCACATAGATTCTGTCTGAAAACTGCTGATTTTCAATAATTCTTCTGTTGATAAAGTTATCTACATCATTGTCATCAATCAACATCACCGTAGGTTTTCCTTGCATAAAAGAAGCTTTTTTTCAATAATCGCTCGTCAAAGATAATTGTTAGTTCATATGTAAAAAATTAATTTTGACCGATATATTTATCTACTTGGTCTAAACCATGATAGAAGTTTTTTTATCAGAGGAAAGGAACCTTACAAACGCTGGCTTGTGTGGGTTTTTCCCTGATGATGATGTAAATATCTGAACCAAGGCTCGCGTAAGGGGTCTCAACATATGCCAGACCGATGGATTTTTTCAGGCTTGGAGATTGGGTTCCGGAGGTTACTTCTCCAATGATTTTACCCTCCTTGTTGCTTACAGGGTAGCCATGTCTGGCAATCCCTTTTTCAGTCATTTCAAATCCTACCAACTTTCTCCGTAGTCCATTGGATTTGGCACTTTTAAGGGCTTGGTCTCCTACAAATGATTTGCTGAACTTGGTAATCCAGCCTAAGCCTGCTTCGAGGGTAAGCGTTTGGTCATTGATTTCATTTCCATACAGACAAAATCCTTTTTCCAGTCTTAGGGTATCCCTTGCACCCAAACCGGCGGGCAAAAGTCCGAAGGGTTCTCCGGCTTTCATAATTTGATCCCATAAGGCAGAAGCATCTTCGTTTCTGATATATAACTCAAATCCTCCAGCGCCTGTATATCCGGTGGCAGAAATCAACACATTGCCGAATCCGCCCATCCATCCTTTGGTAAAAGTGTAGTATTCCATCTCTGCCAGCGGGGTTTCAGTGAGACTTTGTAAAATTTCACCTGCGCGAGGACCTTGAACAGCAAGCAGCGCGGTTTGATCAGAGATGTTCAGCAACTCTACATCAAGATTGGTTTTGTATTTTTCAATATGGGCAAAATCTTTTTCGATGTTGGAAGCATTCACTACCAGCATGAAGGAGGTATCGTCCAGTCTGTAAACCAGTAAATCATCAACGATGCCACCTTGTTCATTTGTTAAACAGGAGTATTGCACTTTGCCATTGTAGAGCATAGAGGCATCGTTGCTGGTGATGTGCTGAACAAGTTGCAAAGCATCTTTGCCACGGATGATGAATTCTCCCATGTGGGAAACATCAAACATGCCTGCCCTGTTCCTCACCGCTTCATGTTCAATGGTGATTCCGGAATATTGAATGGGCATTTCGTAACCGGCAAAGGGAGCCATTTTGGCCTGCAATAGCAGGTGTTGGTTGTATAGTGGTGTTTTTTTCATTGTCAGGTGAACAGGGCGATAAAGTTAGCTTTATTGGAAGTTACCGAATAGGAAGATTCTATTTTTTTTCTGGTATTGGCAGACATGAGCGACAAGGTATCCGGATTCCCAAGTAGTTGTCGAAGGGACTCAATCCATTCTGCTCTTGTGTTGCATATATAGCCGTTGATTCCGTGATCAACAATTTTTGTATTGACGCCAACCGGAGAAACCAGTGCGGGAATACCCAGCGACATATACTGAAGTGCCTTAAAGCCGCATTTTCCAGCTGCCCATTGGTCTTCTGCCAGTGGCATGATGCCAATAGTCATCTGCATTAAATCGTCAATCTCGGTTTCCTTGCTCCATTTTTTGAATTTGAATGAACGAAGCGGAAGTTCCGGAGAGACATCGCTGATCACCAGAAAATCAAAATCAAACTCCTTCTCCAATTCAGCAATCACGGGAATCATATCCTGTAAATAGCGGTTTGTTGAGTGCGAGCCTGTCCACCCAATGGTGGGCTTTTGCTTGCGTGTATCTACTACCCGGTTGTGAAGATTGATGGTGTCGATGGTGGTGGGATTGTAAATCACAGATGCATTGTATTGCAGAGCATAGTTGCAGAGATATTGATTGCCACAGGAAATTTTGTAACTCCATTTACAGATGCGTTTTACATTTCCATGAAACTTTAAAAAGGCAAAAAAACGATTGCTGTCTGAGGCATTAGGAAGCCAGATGGCATCGTCAAAATCGTAAATAATTTTTTTCTTCAGCACCCGTCCAATCACCCATTCAAAAAATGGAGGACCCAAAGGGGCGGCTTCCCGATGGATAAAAACATAATCATACTCTCTCATGCTGAAAAGAAGGAAGAAGCGTCTGACAAAGCCCAGGATAAAATGATATACTTTTTGGAGGAGCTTTCCCCTTGCATAGAGAAGCACCCATGCATGTTCGTGAAGAAATGCCTGGGTATTGATCTGTATACCCTTTGTCCTCATCTGATCCAGGTATTGTTCAAACCTGAACCGCTGACTTGCAGCACGCCCTAGCGGATAAGGAAAAAGCAGAAGTACTTTCACGCTTCGGCAAAGATAAAAATTGAAAAATACCCGTTTATGTAAAATTCACACTACTTTCCATTCGCTCATCCTCAATACCTGATTCATTAGACCTTTCAAAAATAAATTTCTTTATTCAAAAGGCCCGGCCTCACAAATGGTCACGGATTTCTCTGAATCAATCGTTTATCCCTGATGATCCACCCATGACATACAGCCTGATGCAATTGAATACCTTTTAAAATATCTTTTGTAATTTGGCAGAATGATGAGAAAATCAACTTCATATGTACTCTTTGCTTTTTTATTCCTTGCACAGGCAAGCAAAGCACAACTATCGAGCGCAATGTTCTACACCGAATCAGGAAACCGTATGTATGTCTTACTCAATGGAATCATCCAAAATCAGACGCCACAAACCTATTTGAGGATAGATCAATTGGCTCCACAGACATACCGCTGCCGAATTTTATTTGAAGACACTAGAATGGGGCATGTAGACCGGTTGATTTCCCTTCAGCCGGCATCAGAAAATCGATTTCTTGTAGGACCGGGTGTGATGAATGCTTTTGATATTTTTTCCATGGGAGCGCTTCCTTATGGTCCTTCCTTTCAGTCGCAAACCATGCCGAACCAACAGGTGATTGTTTATCACCAATCCCCTCTACCCATGCAACAAGTTACCACTACCACAATTACAGAGGATGATTGGGGTCCTGATTTTATGGATTTGTCTTTTTCTTCAAACGGGCTAAACATGAATATCACTGCCAATGATCCGTTTATGGCAAATCCTCCCGGAACAGTAACACAACAAACAACGAACATGCAGGGAGGTCTCACCACCACAACTACCACCACAACTACTACCTACAGCAATGGTTTCAGCACACAGCCTGTGGTACCTCAGCCTCCCGTGGTGATTGTGCAGCAAGCACCTCCGGTACCCGTTCAAACCATGCCTCAGGCCTTGCCGGGATACACCGGGCCGATAGGTTGCAACACCCCTGTATCACCTTCAGAACTTGAGTCCATGAAAGGCAGTATTCAATCAAAAAGCTTTGAACAGTCCAAGCTCGTTATTGCCAAACAGATTTTGCAGGCGAGGTGTCTGTTTGCCTCTCAGGTAAGGGAACTGATGCTGTTGTTTACATTTGAGCAGAGCCGCTTGGAGCTTGCCAAATTTGCCTATACATATACTTACGACAGAGGCAACTACTTTAAGGTGAATGATGCTTTTCAATTGGAGAGTTCTATTTCTCAGTTGAACGATTTTATTTCACGGGGCAGGTAGTATTAAAGCAAACATTTCTATGCATCTGCGGAGCTCATTCATAAGCATCCTCCGTAACATTTGAGATTGCAGCCTTTCTTTTTGTTTTCAAGCCGAAATCCTACTTTCGTAAAAAAATAATCATGGGTGTATTTCAGGAATTCAAGTCCTTTGCCATGCGTGGCAATCTTGTGGAAACAGCTGTTGCCTTTGTCATGGGAGCGGCTTTTGGTAAAGTGGTGAGTTCGTTTATTGACGGGATGGTGATGCCTGCCATTGGCATGCTCACGGGAGGAATCGATTTCAACGACAGGAAACTGGTCATCAAGCAAGCCATTGAACAGGTTAAACAAGGAGATACGGTGGTGGTTGAGGCGGCGCCGGAAGTAGCCATTAAGTATGGTACATTCATTACCAATGTGTTTGATTTTTTGGTTGTGGCCTTTGTTATTTTTTTGGTGGTTCGTACCATGAATGCAGCCCGTAAAAAGGAGGAAGCCCAAACAGCCGCTCCTGCTGCACCTCCTGCCCAGGAGGTATTGCTTACTGAGATTCGCGATTTGCTGAAGAAGTAATACCTGCAGCAATCGACACCCGCGTTCTACATATACGGGATTACCGATATTTTTTGGGTGGCAAGTTTATGCTCACCTTCGCCAACAGGTCCCTGGCGCTGGTGGTATCCTGGCTGATTTATCAGCAGACACATGATGAACTTTCGCTGGGACTAATCGGACTTTGTGAGGCATTGCCTTTTCTGAGTACTGCCCTTTTTGCAGGCATTACTGCCGATCGATACAACAGAAGAATGATTGTCCTTTTTTGTGCTTCTGCATATCTTGCGGGGGCAGTGTTTCTGCTTGCCTTTTTATGGCTGCATCACTCAGAAAATCTACCAATCTTTCCCCTATATATGCTCATTTTTTTACTGGGCATTGTCAGGGGATTTTATGCTCCGGCTCACGGAGCTATGGCCGCTCAACTGATTCCCAGAAAATTGTATCCATTCTCTGCTGTGTGGAACAGCATTTCATTTGACATCAGTGCGGTTTCCGGCCCGGCAAGCGCCGGCCTGATTTATGCTTATTTGGGATCACTTGCAGCAGCCTCGCTTGTAGCGATTTGTGCAATGATTTCTTTATTCCTGTTTTTTAGGACTTCTGCGCTTCCCAACCCACCGTTTCAAAAACACGAGGGGGTTTTTGTGTCGCTCAAAGAAGGCCTCCGTTTTGTATTCGGCACACAACAACTTGTTGGCGCTTTTGCCGTGGACATGTTTGCCGTTTTGTTTGGTGGCGTAATAGCTATTTTACCGGCTTTTGCCGATAAAATTCTACACTGTGGTCCGGAATATCTCGGCTACTTGCAAGCTGCCCCGGCAATGGGAGCGATTTGTATGTCGCTGATACTCTCTGTGCGTCCCCCACAGAAAAATGCCGGAAAAAAAATGCTGCTTTCTGTGGCTGCATTCGGATGTTGTATGATTGCCTTCGCTTTCAGCAAAACATTTTCGGCGGCGTGGATTTTTTTGTTTCTGAGCGGAGTTTTTGATGAAGTGAGTGTCATTATCCGATCTACTATCGTACAGCTCTATGCCCCGGAACAAATGCGTGGAAGGGTAGAGGCTGTGAGTAAAATTTTTATTGGTTCATCCAATGAACTGGGTGCCTTTGAATCAGGTCTTGCTGCCCGCTTTTTTGGTTTGGTTCCCAGTATCGTTGCAGGGGGGTGCATTACACTCATGGTCTCTTTGTTTGCATGGATGAAACTCCATGAGATCAGAGAACTCGATACGAGAAATGATCCTGAAGATGTGTAGTCAAATAAGTTGTTTAAGCCCGACCAAGTGCCAAATCATTAAACACTAAACAGTATTTATTTTTCGCTTCGAAAGTTCACAATACATGCCGGGGCAAGTACTATCAGGTAAATCTATTCAATGGAGTAGTTTTACCAAATAATAGGTCATCATAGCCATAAAACCCGAAACGGGAATAGTCAGAATCCAAGCCCAGATGAGATTAACTGTTACGCCCCATCTAACGGCAGATACCCTTTTGGACAAACCCACTCCGATGATGGATCCCGTAATGGTATGTGTGGTACTTACTGGTATTTTATAATGTTCTGTCAGAAAAAGAGTAAAGGCTCCTGCAGTTTCGGCAGCCACCCCTTCAAGGGGCGTTACCTTGGTAATTTTTGTTCCCATGGTTTTTACAATTCTCCATCCCCCGCTCATTGTGCCAATGGCTATTGCAGTATAACAGCCCATCGGTACCCATGGAGGCATGGCTTCTATGGAGGAAATGTTTCCGTTTACAAGCAAGGCAGCGGAAATAATTCCCATCACCTTTTGCGCATCATTCCCTCCGTGGCCCAGCGAAAAGGCAGCTGATGAAAGCAGTTGAAGGCGCTTGAACCATGTATCGGCCTTGGCAGGACTGGCGTGTCTGCATACATTGAGGATGATGATGGTTAAAATATAAGATACCATCATCCCGATTAAAGGGGCGATGAAAATAAAAAGAAAAATTTTGGAGATTCTCGTGATATCAATCACCTCAAAACCTGCATGGGCAATGGCTGCACCCGCAAAGCCACCAATGAGCGTATGAGAGGAAGAGGAAGGGATTCCAAGCCACCAGGTGATGAGGTTCCAGGCAATGGCTGCAATCAGTCCCGACATGATCACATCAAGGGTAATAAATTCAGACTTAACAGTTTTGGCAATGGTATTTGCCACTCCGTGATCTTTAAAAACAAAGAAGGCTACAAAATTGAAAAACGCAGCCCAAAGTACTGCCTGAAAAGGTGATAATACTTTGGTAGAAACGATTGTTGCTATTGAGTTTGCGGCATCATGAAACCCGTTGATGTAATCAAATACAAGGGCAAGGACGACCACAATGATCAGTAAAGTCATATGTGGTTATACATATTTAATGATGATAGACTCAATGACATTGGCAGCATCTTCCGCCTTGTCTGTAGCTGTTTCAAGAGCCGAAAGGATTTCTTTTTGTTTGATTACCTCGAGCGCATTTGTCTCTGAGTCAAATAAGTCGCCAATGGCTTTGTCAAAAATATAGTCGGCCTGATTCTCTATGCTGTTGATTCGGATAAATGCATCGGTGAGTGTGCGAATATTTTTCATGTTGCGCAGCTCTTTTACGGCTTTTTCCAATTCCACACAGGCTTCAATGGTAAGTTCACTGAGTTTATGAATGGTCTCCGGAAATTTTTCAATTTTATACATCATGATTCTGTTTGCAGTACCATGGATGTAGTCAGCTACATCATCTATGGCAGCGGCAAGTGCATGAATATCTTCACGATCAAAAGGAGTGATAAAGTTTTTACCCAGTTCAATAAAAACCTGATGGGAGGCATGGTCACCCACATGCTCAAGGTGATCTATTTCGCGGATAATTTCATGTCGCTTTTCAGAATCATTTGTATTGATTGCTTCATTCAGCAGGTGAGACATTTTAACAACATTGGCTGCAGCACTTTCAAACAGTGGAAAAAACTTTTTGTCTTTGGGAACAAAAAACTGAAAAATGGTATTCAGACTCATGAATCAAATTTGCCTAAAGGTAGACCGACAATGTTAAGTTAATGTTAAAACCCTTTTTTTCCGGCTTTCTGCAGGGTAAATGCAAATGTTGTCCCTATCCCTTCAGTACTTCTTACATTGATGGTTTCGTTGTGTGCATCAAGGATGTGTTTAACAATGGCAAGGCCCAGGCCGGAGCCACCGATGGATCTGGCCCGGCTGGCATCGGTGCGATAAAATCTTTCGAATAGCCTTGGAAGGTGCTGTTCGGCAATGCCTATGCCATCGTCTGTAACTTCTACCAACACTTTTTCACCCATGTCAAATAGCATAATTTTTACCTCTCCACCCATTTTTCCGTATTTAAGTGCATTATCAATCAGGTTGATAAATACCTGGGTAATCTTTTCCCTGTCGGCTTCCACCATGGAGCGAAATGAACCTTCCTTAAAAATACTGAGTGTGATTTTCAGTTCCTTTGCCTTCTGTTCACTCATCTCTTTCACATCCTGGATCAGTTGAAACAGTTCAAAGGGTTTTATGACCATCTCAACCTTTCCTGATTCAAGGTGAGCAATCTCATCCAAATCATTTACCAATACAACCAAGCGCTCAATATTTCTGTCGGTTTTGGAGAGAAAATTTCGTGTTTGGTTCTTGTCTTCCAAATCATCATCCAGCAGCATTTGAATATAACCTTGGATACTGAAGAGCGGTGTTTTAAACTCATGTGACAGGTTGGCAAGAAATTCTTTCCTGTATTTTGCCAACAATTTCAGTTGATCAATTTCCTTTTTCTTGTCTCTTGCCCAGTCTTTTACCTGCTCCTCCACATCGGTAATGGGATCATCGGTGATGTAATCACCCATTGCACTTTTTAAATCCTTGTCTCTTTTGAGGTTGTAAATAAGTTTATAAACCAGTTTGATTTTCTCGAAAATAATCCTCTCAATGTAATAATTGAACAGAAAAAAACAAGACAGAAAATTGATGGTAAAAAGGAGCAACAAAACAATCGCTCCCACTTTCAGGTAAAGACCGGCTCCTGCAACAATACCTGCAATCAGCAGCGAGAGTAATGTTACCTGTATCCTGGGTTTCATGTTTTTTTAGCGTTTTAGAATGCAAAACATCTGTCAAGAAAGTCAAGCAAGGCCATTGATAGGAAGCCTGAAAAAATGCATCTTCAGGAAGTTTGAAATGCTTTACAAATTGTATGCATTTTCGCTGATTAGTTTGGAGGCAATCTCTCTTCGCAGATTTTTGGTGTTTACAGGTTCAGTTTTTGTAAATCTTTTGAGGCCCATTAAAAGCATTCTCAGTTCGTCACCTTCAGAAAAGCTACATACTGCTTCGCGTCCTGCAGTATGTATGCGCACTGCGGCATCATTTATAAAAACACGAAGAATGCCATCATAAACCGAGCCGGAAGTAGCCTTTCCTGATTTGTGCATTTTCTCTACACGCAGCATCAGGCTTTCGGCTACATACACATCAATAATCATATCGGCAATATTCATGAGCACTTCCTGTTCCTTGGCCAGTGTAGTCATTAATTTTTGCACAGCAGCACCTGCCACCATCAGCACAGCTTTTTTAAATCCTGAGAGGGTATTTTTGGCACTTGTTATCAGGTTGGTTTCCATGTCGCCGAACTCCGGAATATTCATCAGTTCAGCAGCTACTTTCTGTGCAGGTCCCATCAGGTCAAGTTCTCCTTTCATGGCTCTTTTCAGCAGCATATCCACCGTAAGCATTCGATTGATTTCATTGGTGCCTTCAAAAATCCGGTTGATTCTTGCATCACGGTAAGCTCTGTCCATGGGCGCCTCTGCACTATAACCCATTCCTCCATATATCTGCACTCCTTCATCAACAACAAAATCAAGGACTTCAGATCCATGTACTTTGAGAATGGCTGCTTCAGCAGCAAATTGTTCCACTCCTTTCAATTTGGCTTTGGAGGGTTCCATTCCTTCCTTGGTCAAGGCTTCTATGGCATCATCAATGTTTTGGCTGCAACGATAGGTGGCACTTTCGCAGGCAAAAACGCGGATGGCCTGCTCTGCCAGTTTATGTTGAATGGCACCATATTTGGAAATCGGTCTGCCAAATTGTTGTCGCTCTGTCGCATATTGAATGGACTGGTTGATGGCGCGCTTGGCCCCTCCCAGTGCAGCACCGGCAAGTTTAATCCTGCCCAGATTTAGGATGTTTACTGCAATCTTAAAACCATTCTGACGCTCTGAAAGCAGGTTCTCCACAGGAACTTTTACATCGTTGAAAAAAATCTGGCGGGTGCTGCTTCCTTTGATTCCCATTTTATGTTCCTCCGCATTGAAAGTGATGCCTTCATAACCTCTCTCCACAACAAAAGCACTCAGGTTTTCATCATTGTCAATTTTTGCAAAAACGGTAAGCACATCAGCAAAGCCACCGTTGGTAATCCACATTTTTTGTCCATTGAGTACATAATGTTTTCCGTCGGCAGAAAGTACGGCACGGGTTTTTCCACTATTGGCATCCGAACCTGCACCCGGCTCAGTAAGGCAATAACATCCTTTCCATTCGCCGCTAGCCAGTTTTGTGATGTACTTCTGTTTTTGTGCTTCATTTCCGTAGAGCAAGATTGGAAGAGTACCAATCCCCGTATGTGCAGCAATGGCAACTGCAAATGAATGGCCCGCACCCAATACTTCAGTTGTGAGCATACTGGTGACAAAGTTTTTACCGAAACCACCATATTCTTCCGGAATAGAAATTCCGAGTAAGCCCAGTTCCCCTGCCTTGTCGAGCAATTCCTGCATCAGGCCTTCTTTCTGGGCATCAATTTCATTTAGTCTGGGAAATACTTCCTGCTCCAAGAATTCGCGGCAGGTTTGTGCAATCATGAGTTGCTCTTCATTCCAGTCTTCAGGAGTAAATACTGATTCACAAGACGATTCACGGATTAGAAATTCTCCGCCTTTGATGGGAGTTGACATATACTTTTTTTTTGGTGAATGTAGAGAATAGCCCTTGAAACTGCAAAATGCTTTGGCTTTTTAAAGGAAAATAAGAGCTACCGGATGAAATACTGATCCGCTGCAAAAAAAAGAGCGTAGGCAAGACTTGCCAAACCGTTGGTTGTAAAAAAGGCGAGATTTACTTTGCTGAGATCTGTCTCGCTCACCAGGCTATGCTGATAGATGACAAGTGAAGAAAAAATGCCTGTTCCCAACCAATTCAGCCATGCATAGGGATGAATCATCGCATTGGCAAACAAAAAGAGACATGCTCCAACATGCAGGACGCGGGCAAGTGCCAGCGCTTTTTTCTTTCCCAACAATACCGGTATCGAAAGCAGCTGCTGACTTTTGTCAAAGTCAATGTCCTGCAAGGCATAAATGATGTCGAATCCCGCCACCCAAAACAACACACAGGAAGCCATGAGCAGGGGAGCAAGGGCAAAGTGACCCGCGATGGCAAGGTACGCGCCAATGGGTGCCAACGCCAGGCCCAAACCAAGTACCAAATGACAAAGAGGCGTGAAGCGCTTGGTATAACTGTAACCCAAAATTACAGCAAGAGCCAGCGGCGAAAGGACAAAGCAAACCATGTTGATGCTCCAGGCGCATGCCATGAATGCGAGGCAATTGAAAATGACAAATGCCATGGCCGATTGGGGAGAGATGATGCCGGAGGGAATTTCACGAACGAATGTCCTGGGGTTTTTTTTGTCAAACTCCCTGTCTGCGTAGCGATTGAAAGCCATGGCGGCGCTTCTGGCGAAAACCATACAAAGAATAACCTTTACCAACAATGACCATTGCAAGGGTAAATGCTCATCTCGGACAGCCAATAAGCATCCGACCAAGGCAAAAGGCAGGGCAAAAATGGTGTGGCTGAACTTAATAAGTGATAAGTAATTTTTTAACTGACCTAACATCTCAGGAGACAACAATGATAACTGAAAATGGTTTACACTTAGTTTTAATACTTTTGAAAAATGTTTTACCGGGATGTTACTTCCCTTCAAAAAATTCTGACAAAACCATTGCCGGGCAGAGCGCATCAGTTGCCGATGGCTCCCTATCATCGTTTGGAACAACTCAGGGAGAATGTAATTCCGGATGATGCCCGAACGGGTTGTACACTTTTGCTTTTGTTTCCGGATGCAGACCTGCAAACACTTTTTGTGCTAATCAGGAGAAACGAATATGCCGGAACCCACAGCGGACAGATTAGTTTTCCGGGTGGCAAACCCAAGCCCGGTGAAGCCATGCATAAGGCAGCACTCCGCGAAACGCATGAAGAAACCGGAGTGCATCCCGATTCTATTACGCTGCTTGGAGAACTTACTCCACTTTATATTCCTCCGAGTAATTTTTTGGTGTATCCCTTTGTAGGTTTTGTAGATCATACACCTCCATTCAACCCTGATCCCAGAGAGGTGCAGGAAATCTTAAAAGCTCCGGCAGATGCACTCTTACAAAAAGAAACAAAGCAGGATGCAAAAGTGAAGGTTGCTGAGCATCATGAAATCACCGTGCCGGCATACATGTTGGAAGGCTATCCTGTTTGGGGTGCAACTGCCATGATGCTCAGCGAATTTGCCCAAATTTGGGGGAATAAATAAACGATTTTCGGGGTATCCGTGTTTGCTTACCTTTGCGCCCGCCAAATCCCTATGCAATTACTACTACAATACCTGCGAAACTATTGGAAGCTTATCCTCCTTGCGCTCAGTCTGGCGGCCATTAACCAAATCTTCTCCTTGCTTGATCCATACCTCTTCAGGAGGGTGGTAGATGAATATGCATTTGCTCCAAAAAAACATTCTTCCCAGGAATTTATTTATGGGGTGGGTTGTCTGATTCTGCTATCGATGGGCGCGGCCATGGTCTCGAGAATCGCAAAGAATTTTCAGGACTATTTTTTAAGTGTAATTACACAAAGACTGGGAGCACGCATTTACACAGACGGGCTCAAGCATAGTTTGGAGTTGCCTTATCAACAGTTTGAAGACCAAAGAAGCGGCGAAACTCTCGGTATCCTTCAAAAAGTGAGAGCTGATGTTGAAAAGTTGATTGCGGCCTTTGTCAATGTTGTTTTTACATCCCTTGTAGGAGTCATCTTTGTGATGGTTTATGCCTTTAGCATCCACTGGCTCATTGCCCCCATTTATTTTGCATCCATTCCCTTGCTGGGTCTCATGAGCAGTTTTCTGAGCAGGAAGATAAAAGTGATACAAAAAACCATTGTGGCACAAACTACCTCTCTGGCAGGCTCTACCACTGAATCTCTCAGGAATATAGAGTTGGTGAAGAGCCTGGGTTTGGCAGAGCAGGAAATAGAGCGACTGAATGCCACCACCGGAAAAATTCTGCAGTTAGAATTGAAAAAAGTCAGGTTCATCAGGAGCCTGAGTTTTCTTCAGGGAACATTTGTCAATCTGTTGAGAAGCAGCATTCTTTTTGTCCTCTTGTATCTCATCTTTAGAGACAAGCTTACCTTGGGTCAATTGTTCTCTTTGCAGATTTATTCATTCTTCATTTTTGGTCCCCTGCAGGAACTTGGAAACATCATCAATATTTACAGGGAAACAGAGGTATCACTTCAGAATTTCACCAATATCCTGAATACACCTAAAGAAACAAGACCAGTAAATCCTGTACACATCCAATCTGTTGAATCCCTCGCTTTTAAAAATGTTTCATTCAGGCATCAGCAAGGCAATCAATATGCATTAAAAGAGGTATCGTTCTCGGTAAAGAAAGGAGAAACAATCGCCTTTGTTGGACCAAGCGGCAGTGGCAAAACTACCCTTGTGAAGCTGCTGGTGGGTTTGTATCAACCCATGGAGGGAGAAATTCACTACAATGGCAGAAGCGGAAAAGAAATCGATTTTGGTAAATTCAGGGAATTGATAGGCTTTGTTACCCAGGATACCCAGCTCTTCAGCGGAACCATTAGGGAAAATCTCACCTTTGTTAAACCCGGCGCAAGTGATGACGAATGCCGCAGGGTGTTAGAGATGTCGGCATGTCAGTCGCTTATGCAAAGAGCAGAAAAGGGATTGGATACAACCATCGGCGAAGGGGGCGTAAAAGTATCCGGTGGCGAAAAGCAACGACTGAGTATTGCCCGTGCCTTGCTGAGAAAACCCGACTTACTCGTGTTTGATGAAGCTACCTCAGCCCTCGATTCACTTACTGAGCAAGAAATCAGCAACACCATCCGCCATATTTCATCCGCCGGATCTCACATTACCATCCTGATTGCACACCGTCTCTCCACCATTATGCATGCAGGGAATATTGTTGTGCTCGAAAAAGGGAAAGTAGCCGAACAGGGCACACATGAACAACTGCTTGCAGAAAAGGGATTGTATTATGCCATGTGGCGTCAGCAGATAGGTGAGAGAAGCAAAGAAATTGCCTGAGAGAGGCAGCTCTTTGAGTCATAGAATGATTGCCGCTGAATTGTATTTTTTAGAGGCCTTTGCAAGGTCCTGATTGATTGTGTTTTTTCTTTTACCATCTGTGTTTAAATAAGTACATTTGAAAGGGTTATCACGATGCGCTTCATCAACAGCTTAGTCATCTCTTTCTTTTTTCTTCCTTGCATCCTTCATGCCCAGATTATCATCAACGAGTATTCCTGTGCCAACAGAAATTCTTTTGCCGATAATTTTGGTGAATTCGAGGATTGGATAGAACTCAGGAATACCTCTGCGCTGGCTGCAAACATCACAGGATTTTACCTGAGCGACAATGCTTCACAGCCCACCAAATGGCAAATTCCTAATGGAGTAATCATCCCGGCCAACGGATACATCCTGTTTTTTGCTTCAGGAAAAAATCTGGTGTCGGGAAGCAATTATCATACAGGATTCAAACTCACCCAAAGTAATTTTTCTGAAGAAATAGTCTTCGCAGATCCATCAGGAAACATCCTGGATTCACTCAGTATTCAACCCACTCAATCAGGACATTCAAGGGGACGGCGAAACATCACCGCACAAACACTCGGGGTATTTAGTATTCCCACTCCCGGTGCAGCCAATAATCCTGGCTTTGTGGATTATATCCCACGGCCCTTGTTCTCTCATCCGGCTGGATTTTACACCACTCCTCAAACGATTTCATTACAAGGTTCAATTCTATCTTCAACCATCAGGTATACCCTGGATGGAAAAGAGCCTGTTTCCAACTCTCCCGTTTTTAGCACCCCCATAAGCGTAAATAATACCACCATGATTCGGTCAAGGTGCTTCAGCAACTCTCCTGACTACCTGGATGGCTTCATTGAAACCAACACTTATTTTATCAATGTGAATCATAGCCTTCCCGTGATTTCCGTTGGCTCTGATAATTACGATAATCTGTTTTCAAACAGTATGTTTGAAATCCTTTCCTCTCTCGAATATTATGATGTAAACAAGGTGCTCAGGTTTGAGAGTTATGGGGAAGTAGATCCTCATGGAAATGATTCTTGGGCTTATCCCCAAAAAGGAATTGATTTTGTGGTAAGAGATCAGTACGGCTATGATGAAGAGATAGACTATCCAATTTTTCATACCAAACCAAGGCAGGAGTTTCAGCGCATCATGCTCAAGGCCGGGGCTTCCGACAATTATCCTTTTGGTCCACCAATGGGTTGTCACCTGCGGGATATGTTCATTCAAACGCTTGCACAAAAGGCACATATGAATGTGGATTTAAGAAGTGCCGAAAGTTGTGTGTTGTATATCAATGGTCAGTATTGGGGATTATATGAAATCAGAGAAAAGGTGAATGATCCTGATTATACTGAGTATTATCACAACCAGACGGAAGAGGATTTGGATTTTTTGAGTTACTGGGGAGGATTGACCATTCGATACGGAAGCGATGCCGATTGGGTAGATCTGTATAACTACATGATGAATAATGACCTTTCGGTGAATGCCAATTACCAGAGTGTGTGTAACCGTATTGATATTTCCAGTGTGATTGATTACATGATCATCAATACTTTTTCTGTGAACAGCGACTGGATCAACTGGAACACCATGTGGTGGAGAGGCACGGGTTCTCCTCATGTAAAATGGAGATATGCTTTGTGGGACATGGACAACACCTTTGATCTTGGACAAAATTTCTCAGGTTGGCCTACCACAGGTTTTCAGGCAAATCCCTGCGATTTAAACAACAATTTTCAGAATGCCGGCCCCAATATGGGTCATCTTGATATGTTTGGCCGCCTCATGGCGAATCCTGATTTTAAGATGCGATTTGCCAATCGTTGGTCAGAAATGCTCAATTCATACCTTGATTGCGAATATGTGCTTGCTCATTTGGATAGCATTGTTGCCACACTCTTACCTGAAATGCCTGCTCAAATCAACAGATGGGGAGGAAGCATGTCAGGCTGGCAAAGCAATCTTAATTATTTAAGGAGTCAAATACAAGGGCGCTGCAATGTGATTGACAGTGGTATAGTGGATTGTTATGATGTGAGCGGAAGACATAGGATTGTTTTTGATGTAGATCCTCCCGGGGCAGGTACCATTGCCTTTAACCAACAAACATTTGCGAATTACCCTGATACGGGTTCTTATTTTGGAAATGTAAATGGCAATCTTTTGGCTACCCCATCAACAGGATACACCTTTGCCTATTGGGAAACGGTTCATCATACGCTCCTGCCGGACACATTAAGCAGTGCTACGGAATTTCTTATTGATACAGTTGATTCCATTGTGGCTCATTTTGAAGAAATCATTACCCATGATATTACCTACATCGTTCAGCCTCCCGGCTCAGGTAATATATTTATCAATGGAATCTCCTATCCTAATCCCCCATTTACGCTCAATTATTTTCCGGGCATGCCGGTAGCTATTTCTGCACTTGCCAATACGGGCTATTTCTTTTATCGTTATTCCGCCTCTCATCATACACTTGCTCCTTCCGATACACTTCCGGATGTTGCCTTTCAGGTGAATCACCGAGATACCATATTCGTTGAGTTTCTACCGGTGTTCAGGCCACTGTTAACACTTCTCTCCAACCCGCCCGGAGCTTGTGCCATCAAATTAAACGGTGCTTCACTCACAAACAATCTTTTTCAACAGGACTTCACTTTAGGAGAACCTGTTACATTGGATTATGAAAGCTTGGGAAACAAATACCTTTTTGAAAGATGGTTTTCCCGCCACCATGATTTGCTTCCTGACAGTATGCATGAAACCGTCAGTTTTAATATCATAAAAAATGATACCATTGTCTTGCAATGTTACAAAAGGGAAGTGTTCGATCCTGCTCTTTTTGTACCCAACAGTTTTAGCCCGAATGGAGATGGGATCAATGATTATTTCGGTATAGCATGCTCCGAAACAGTGCTTGGCGGGAGGATTGAAGTGTTCGACAGATGGGGTTTTCCTGTCTACACCAATGACGATATCCGCACAGCTTTATGGGATGGCAATAGCAAAGGCTTGGCCTTGCCTACAGGCGTGTACGCCTACTACATTGAATTTACTGAAGAAAATGGCGGCAATCGCTTGTTAACAGGATACATCACAATTCTCCGATGAAAAAAACCTTACGCACAATTTTTATCCTTGCATTTTTTTTAACCACACAGTTGCCTGCACAGGTGTTGATCAATGAATTGAAAGTAAATGCACCCGGCAATGATGATCCCTATGAGTTTATAGAAATCAGGGGTACGCCCAATGCAACGCTCAACAATATTTATGTATGCATCATTGAGGGTGATTCAAGCAATCCGGGAGTGCTCGACAGGGTTTTTAGAATCAATAACAAAACCCTGGGTAGTTCAGGAATCATGCTGTTTGCAACTTCTCTGGGCTATCAGGGTATTCCGGATGATTGTATTTTTCAGGATACACTTCTTTTCGGCATTCCCGGTGGCATCATCGAAAATGGAAGCAACACCTTTGCAGTATTTTTTAGTCCCGTACCTTTTGTGGTTGGTACAGATTATGACACTACGAATGATGGTACATTGGAATTGCCTCCCGGAGCTATCATGATGGATGCAGTGGGATGGACAAATGGCAATCCATCCGCCATTGTATACGGGGGAGCAATTCTTTCGCAGCTATCCGGTACACCAGATGCTGCGGTTCGCTTTTACAACAACACCACTCCTTTCTCAAGCGCTGCCTGGTATTGCGGAGATCTTACAGGAATGGCTTCAAGCCTGCAGTTTGATTCGCTTGAAGTGAGTAGCAACTTTCCTTCCGGTGATGGTATACTCACTCCCGGTAGTCACAACCAACCCGGCTTTTCAGGCATTAAAAACCATTCACAAAAAAGTTCACTAAAGGTGTTTCCCAATCCGGTAAGTCATCAAATTTTTATCTCATTGCCGGAAAATGAAAAGGCAGATGCAGGTTCACTGAGCATTTATACTTCCTGGGGAGTATTGGTAAAATCGCTAGTGCTAAACACCTTAAGAAGTATATCGGTAGGCATAGATATCAACGAACTTTCAGATGGTTATTACTTTCTCGAATTTGCCAATCAAAAGCATGTGTATCATTCAGGATTTCTAAAAACCACTCACTGATTCATCCATTTCCTCTGGGAAGGAGAGGCTCTAATTTTCTGATTTGCGTCTGTTGACTCAGGCAGAAATTACAAATGGCATTCAATGAAAGAATGTACATTGCATTAAACTTTGTTGGATTCACGAAAGTATGATTAAAGAAAAACCAGGCACTGTCTCTTTCACCCCCTATCAGAAGCGGGTACTCGTTATCCTTGCACTTATGCAGTTTACGGTGGTTCTGGATTTTATGGTCATCTCTCCATTGGGTGATTTTTTGTTGAAAGGTCTGCAGTTAAACCCCGAACGATTTGGTCATGTGGTATCCGCGTATGCTTTTTCTGCCGCAGCATCCGGACTTCTGGCGGCAGGTTTCGCTGATAAGTTTGACAGAAAAAGTCTGCTGACATTTTTTTATGCCGGTTTCATTTTGGGAACCCTCTTTTGCGGCATCGCAAATACCTACAAGATGTTGTTGGCCGCTAGAATTATCACTGGCATATTCGGGGGAGTCATTGGTTCTGTTTCATTGGCTATTGTAACCGATTTGTTTCAGCCCATGCAACGCGGCAGGGTGATGAGTACGATTCAAATGGCATTTTCTGCTTCTCAGGTATTGGGTATTCCGTTCAGTTTATTTATGGCTGTGCATTTTGGCTGGAACATGCCTTTCTATGCCCTTGTTGGCATGGCGCTGCTGATAGGATTGTACATGCTTTTATACTTGAAACCTGTCAACCGTCATCTTCATGAAAATAATGGTACAAACGCTTTTGTTCATGTAAGCAACACGCTCCTGAACAAAAAATACCTGATGGGTTTTGCTACCACAGCCATGCTGTCCATAGGTGCATTTATGATTATGCCTTTTAGCAGTGCCTTCGCCATAAACAATATGGGCATTACTCCCGAGCAGTTGCCCTGGGTATTTTTCAGCACAGGAGTAAGCACCCTTTTCACCATGCCAATGATTGGCAGAATTTCCGATCGTTATAACCGTTTTTACATTTTTACAGGAGCCTCCATATGGGCAATGATCATGGTATGTATATATACCAATTTTGGACATACTCCTCTATGGCTTGCCATTATCGGAAACATTCTTCTCTTTGTTGGAATTATGGGCAGAGCTGTTCCTGCCTCGGCCACCATCTCCGGTTTACCTTTGCCTGCCGATCGCGGGGCTTTTATGAGTATCAATGCTTCCATGCAACAAATGGCAGGAGGTCTGGGATCCCTATTCGCCGGGTGGATTGTGAAACAGCCCGGTGGAAATACGCCTTTGCTCCACTTCAATACATTGGGTTATGTTACTTGCGGAATCATGGTTATTTGTGTTTACGGCTTATATAGAGTTTCTCAGATTACCCAAAGTCAGGCCTCCTAAGAATCCAAAATTTCTCCTTCAAGACGCTGATGGTGTCTAACATTTCCTATCATTGTAAGATCATTATTTGAATCGCAAACGATATGGAAAGACTCACCGGACTCATTGGCATCGCATTAATTGTTCTGATTGCCTTTCTTATGTCTAACAACCGAAAGGCCATCAACTACAAGCTGGTTCTCTCAGGTTTGGGTATTCAAACATTGCTTGCACTTTTTATCCTGAGGATTCCACTCGGACAGAAAATGTTTGCCGCACTGGGTGCAGCTGTTACCAAGGTGCTTGATTTTTCAAACAAGGGTGCTGATTTTGTATTTGGTATTCTGGTAAATGGAAAACGACTTGATGAAGTATTTGGTATGGGAAGCGGGTTTATTTTCATTTTTAAAATCATGCCTACCATCATTTTTGTAAGTGTACTTGTATCCATAGCTTATCATATTGGTCTGATGCAAAGGATAGTTTCGCTCATTGCCAGGGTGGTTCATTTTCTGATGGGTGTAAGCGGAAGTGAGGCTCTCAGCAATGTGGCAAGTGCGTTCGTGGGTCAGGTGGAAGCACAAATCATGATTAAACCTTATATAGGTACCATGACAAGAAGTGAATTGCTTGCTTCCATGAGTGGCAGTATGGCTTGTATTGCCGGTGGTGTAATGGCGGTATATATTTCCATGGGTGTTCCTGCCCCGTATTTGATTGCTGCCAGCTTGATGGCTGCTCCCGGTGCCCTTGTTATTTCCAAGATTGTGTATCCCGAAACAGAGGAATCTCCCACCAAAGGGCAAGTTAAACTTGAAATCAGTAAATCGCATGCCAATCTGCTGGATGCCATTTCCCATGGTGCCTCAGATGGCTTAAAGGTTTCTTTGAATGTATTGGCGATGCTTATCGGTTTTATTGCACTCATCGCCATGGTTGATTATCTGCTGGGATGGATGGGCAGAGGATTGTACGGATCAGGTGTGTCGCTCTCCGCCTTGGGAATTGATGTATCCAAATTGAGTTTAAAAGAGATTCTGGGCTCGGTATTTAGTTTGTTTGCATGGACCATGGGAGTGCCTTGGAAAGATGCCCATGAGGTGGGTGGATTGCTTGGAACCAAAATTGTGATTAATGAATTTGTTGCTTATTCAGACCTTTCGGCTTTGCTGAAAAGCAATGTGCTCTCGGCAAAATCGGTTTTGGTTGTGAGTTTTGCCCTTTGCGGATTTGCAAATTTTTCATCTATCGCCATTCAGGTGGGAGGCATCGGGGAGCTTGCTCCGGAGCGCCGCACCGATCTTGCCAGACTGGGTTTTAAAGCCCTCATCTGCGGAACCCTCGCTTCTTATCTGAGCGCAACCCTTGCAGGCCTGTTTATCGGCTAATAACAAAGACGGGTTAAAAAGTAAATCCTCTTTCCTGTAAACCCAATCTGAAGGGGGAATACATTTGTTGCTGCTAACCTATGGAAAAACCCTTAAGTATAGGATTGGTGGGAGCTGGCCACCTGGGAAAAATCCATCTCAAACAGCTTCCGGATATCCCTTTAGTCTCTCTAGTCGGATTTTATGACGAAAATCCGGAAATAGTTGCTTCTGTGAGCAAAGAAACCGGTCTGCATGCATTTTCATCTTTTGATGAACTGCTTGCCGCTTCAACTTGTGTGGATATTGTTGTTCCAACCGTGCACCATTTTGCGCTCGCCTCAAGAGCCATGAAAGCAGGCAAGCATGTGTTCATCGAAAAACCACTAACGGCTACTGTTGATGAGGCAAAGGCACTTCTTCTTCTGGCAAAAGAGGCCAGTGTTAAAGTCCAGGTCGGTCATGTTGAAAGATATAACCCTGCCTTCGTTTCAGCACTGCCATATCTTCACTCACCACGGTTTATTGAGATTCATCGTCTCGCCCAATTCAATCCAAGAGGCACAGATGTATCAGTGGTGCTCGACCTGATGATTCATGATATCGACATCATTCTCTCGGTCATCAAATCACCGGTAAAAAACATTCACGCCAGCGGTGTTTCAGTGGTAAGCGATACACCTGATATTGCCAATGCCCGAATTGAATTTCATGACGGTTGTGTAGCGAACCTTACAGCAAGCAGAATCTCGATGAAGAACATGCGTAAGACCCGTTTTTTTCAAAGAGATGCCTATATCGCGGTCGATTTTTTAAAGCGGAAGTCTGAAATCATCAGAATGGAAAATCTGGAAGGTGATCCGGGTGATTTCGATATGGTTATTGAGCTTGGGGCCAAAGGCAGGAAGCGAATTGTATTTGAGATGCCCGAAGTACATGAAGGCAACGCCATTCGAGATGAATTGAGTGCATTTGCAAATGCCATTGCAGAAAACAAAGCCACAGAAGTGGGGATTGAAGACGGCGTAAAAGCCATGGAAATTGCTTTTCAAATTATTGAAAAGTTGGAAGCACTTATCGTTTGATGATGCAAGTACTTTCGCTCTGGGTATCCCGTATTTTTCATCCCTTGTTTATGCCCTTTCTGGCGATGATGCTTGTGTTTCGCTACAATCGCCTACTCACTTTTAATATCCCAAAGGATGCCCAGCTGCTCATTGTTGCACTCATATTCGCCTATACCATCCTGTTGCCTCTCATGGCTGTATTGTTTTTAAAACGCATCAAACTTGTTCAGTCTTTTGAAATGCATTCCCGGGATGAGAGAAAATGGGCATACCTCTTGAGCGCACTTTGTTATTATATCTGCTATTACATATTGTCGGGTTATCCCGGTCTTGTCATTCTTTCAACACTCATGCTGGGTGCAACCATTGCGCTCCTGCTATTGGTGTTTGCCAACCTGTTTTTTAAAATATCAGCCCATATGATTGGCATAGGTGGTTTATGCGGAATTTTTTGCGGCCTTGTTCATGTTTTCGGAATAGACTACCGACCTCTGATCATGGGATTATTGTTGCTGGCAGGTGTTATTGGCTGGGCACGACTCTCACAGGATGCACACCGGGAAGCAGAAATTTATGCGGGCTTTGCACTGGGTTTTTGCAGCGAATACGGATTGCTCCTGCTGCTTGGCTGACTACTTAAAATTGGTAAACTGCACGGGAATATCCAATTCGGCATTTCTGATATGCCCCATTACAGCTTGTAAATCATCTATTTTTTTTCCTGAAACCCTTACCTGGTCGTCCATCCCTTGTGGCTCCACCTTGAGCTTGGTCTCTTTAATCAATTTGATAATTTTTCTGGCATTGTCTTTATCAATCCCCTGTCTGATGACAATCTCCTTTTTAATCATGCTGCCTGAAGCAACCCTTTGCTTGGCAAAATCCAAAGAGAGCGGATCCAGTTTTTGCTTAATCATTCTTGCTCTTAGCATATCCTCGATGGCTTCAATGCGCATTTCGTTTTCGGTGAGAATGGAGATGCCCATCGATTTTTTATCCAAGTCAATTTCCGATTTCGAATCCCTGAAGTCATAACGAGTGGCTATTTCTTTTCTTACCACATTGACTACATTGTCGAGGGTTTGTAAATCTATTTTGCTGACAATGTCAAAGGAAGGCATATCAGATAGCCACGAAAGTGATTTTGAAATCCAATAGGTACTCAAACTGCTCTCCAATGTGCATCATGTCTTCATCATCATCTCTATACATCCAGATACATTGTACCGCTTTTCCATCGAGGTAAAGGCGATTCACCATTTTAAATACATCGGCAAGGTATTTTTGAGAGGAGGTATTGAAATAATCCAATTCGCATTCGAGGGTAGTTAGCTGTGCAGGCTGGGTAATGTATTGTTTCATCCAAAAAATTACCGGACCATAAATTTTATCGGCATCATTTGGAATGGAGCGACCGGAAAATCGGATAAATCCTTTTTCATGATCCAAAACAATTCCGGGAGAATCCTCAGTTGCTTCGGTTGTGAATCTATTGAGAACTGCCATATAAGTATTTTTTGTAAGTATAATATTTATTAATAATAATAAACCAATTTTTTTGCAGCCAATAAGGTGTTTTTTAACAGAGATACGATTGTCATTGGACCTACTCCACCCGGTACCGGGGTATAGGCAGATGCCATTTCTTTCATATCTGCTTCATTCACATCTCCTTTAATAACATACCCTTTGGGTGCTGTAGCATCAGGGACTCTGTGGATACCCACATCGATGACTACGACGCCGGGCTTCATATAGCTGCGGTCAATAAACTCAGGTTTGCCCAAGGCAGCAACAATAATATCAGCCTGCAGACAAATTTCCTTGATGTTTTTTGTTTTGCTGTGGCAGAGGGTAACCGTGCAGTTTCCCGGACGCGCATTGCGGGCCATAAGAATACTTACCGGTGAACCTACAATATGACTGCGCCCAATAACCACGCAATGCTTTCCTTCAGTTTCGATGCCTGAACGGGTAAGCAATTCTATAATACCAAATGGGGTTGCAGGCAGGTAAGAGGGAAGGTTAAGTGCCATTCTGCCAACATTAGCAGGATGAAATCCATCTACATCTTTCCTAGGATCTATGCTTTCAATTACTTTGAGTTCGGAGATATGAGGTGGGAGCGGGAGTTGTACGATAAATCCATCTACATCAGGATCGAGGTTGAGTGATGCTATTTTTTGAAGCAGTTCTTGCTCCGACACCTCGCTTTTGAGGCGAATGACAGTTGAAGCAAAACCCACCTCTGCAGAAATTTTGGTTTTATTTGCTACATAGGTTTCACTCGCACCATCGTTTCCCACAATCAAAGCTACAAGGTGTGGCTTGCGGCCTCCGTTTTGCACAAATTCACTCGTTTCCTTGGCAATTTCAGCGATTACCTGCCGGGATATCTCTTTTCCGTCAATCAGGATAGGGCTCATGAGTCGATGGTAGCAATAACTTTAAGTTCAATGGCAATTGGAGTAGGCAAACAATTGATTTCGATGGTCGTTCGGCAAGGTTGATTGCTGCTGAAGTATTCAGCATATAATCTATTGTATGCAGGAAAATCCGCTTTCATGTTGGTGAGAAAAACGGTTACATCAATGATGTTTTCCCAGCTGCTGCCTGCATCTTCAAGGATACAACGAATGTTGTGAAATACGCTACGGCATTGCACCTCAATATCGTATGACAGAATATTGCCCTGAGCATCGAGTTCGACACCGGGGATTTTTTTTGTGCCTCTTTCCCTCGGGCCAACACCGCTTAGAAAAAGCAGGTTTCCGTGACGCCTGGCATGCGGATAGAGTCCTACAGGCTCAGGTGCCCGGGAAGAGTTGATGCCTTTTTCAATCATGTTGTTATTTGTAGAGCAACAAAAATAAAAAGATATACAACCAAAGAGCATCTAAAAAATGCCAATAGGCTGCAATCATTTTCATTCCGGTGTAATTTCCGGCAGCATAAGCACCGGAGAGGTTTCGCCAAATGCCGAATACCACTGCAATAATCCCTCCAAGGTAATGACCAAAATGCAGCCAGGTAATGACATAAAAAAATGAGCCGGATGCATTGGCTGTTTTTCCAGCAAAATAGACACCTGATTCAACCAGTGAATGCCATCCAGAGAACTGGAAATAGCCGAAAGCCAGGCCTAATGACAATGTCACAGCCAAAAGACGACCGAGAAATACTGTGTCTCCTTTTTTGATGAAGGACAGGCCCAAGTTCATACTGATGCTGCTAAAAAGTAGCAAGGCTGTGCTGATGTAAAATTGAAACGGAATTTCGAACAACATCCAGTTACCTTCCCCTTTGCGAACGATATAGGCGCTAGTGAGACCGGCAAAAACCATGGTCATGCTGGCGATAGATACATAAAGCAGGGCAAGTTTGCTTTTCTCGGATCTCTGTAGTTCTTCTGTTTTGGTAAAGTTCATTTTTTTATTTTGGAAAGAGCATGGCTATTTGAACCAATGGCAGATAAACAAATGAACCGAACATGAGTTCACGGGCAGCAGGAATATTACATTGTTTGAATAGTTTTACCGCCTGCAGAAAAAAGAGAAGAGATAATACAATTCCTGCAATAAGCGAGACTATTCCTGAGATTCCGAAGAAATAGGGCAGGCATGATGCCGGAATCAAAAAGAAGCTGTACACCATGATCAGAAAGGCAGACCTTTTGTCCCGTCCACCGGGCGAAGGCAGCATCCTGAATCCGGCCTTCTTATAATCCTCATCCATGATCCATGCAATGGCCCAAAAATGAGGGACCTGCCAGATAAATTGAATACCAAAGACAACAAAAGCACCAATGTCAAATGAACCACTTGCTGCAACCCAGCCCAGCATAGGTGGAATGGCACCCGGGAATGCACCTACGAAAACGGCAAATGGTGTTATTCTTTTCAGCGGTGTGTATATAAGGGTGTAGGAAAACAATGCGAATCCACCCAATAACGCTGGCACAGGGCCAACCCATTCACTCAACAAATAGAGTCCGCAAACTCCGCAAAAAATAGCTATAAACAAGCCCTGCCAAACCGTGAGATGACCGGCAGGCAAAGGCCTGTTGCAGGTACGGCTCATCAGTTTATCAAGGTTTCTTTCCATGATTTGGTTAAATCCGTTGGAAGCTGCTGTAACCAAAAAACCCCCGGCTATTAATGCAGAAAATACCTCAGTAGAGAATTCCTTTGATGCAGCAATGTAACAGAGTGCTGCAGATAGCACCACCAATGCCGCCAACCTTAATTTGGTGAAACCTACGATGAGGCCGATGAGAGTGGCTTTTTTTTTGTGTTCCTGGACAGCGGTCATGCTTGGGCGCGGCAAAGGTAAATTTATCCCTGATTTTTCAGACATAAATATCGTAACAATTTCAAGCACGCTCATGTTTGCATATCCATGAAGTATTGGGCTCTTTGCTATCGTGCGTGGCACCCTTTGCACTTTTCTTTGGCATCACATTCCTAAGGCTCAACTCCCTGATGTAAGTAAACAGAATCTCCACTTTTTGTTTGTTTCCGATAAAAACTTCCCTTCAGGTACAAGTACAATAGAGATTATTTTTGATGAATACCTGATTCCCGCGGAAATCTGAAGGTATCTTCAATGGCAATTGCAAAAGCCTTTTGCTGAAAAAAGAAAGCTGAGAAAAAGCGCATAGCCATGTAAGCTTGCATATGTAGGACTGAAAAACATTTCGCTGATACCGAAATGGGTTCAAGGAATGATGATACAAAGCCGAAAAAATGTCCTGCAGAAAAAACAGATTCTGGTGAGAGAAAAAGCAGTTTCAGAGAGAGCAAAAAATATTTTTTGCATAAGAAAGTCTTCCCTCTGCTTGTATGCACGATGAATCGGCATAAGAAAATTGCGGGATTGCTATTTGTGGGATTGCCGGGTTAAGAACCTGAACAATTAATTACCCATCTCGGAGATAAACCTGATGCGCATCAGGCGAATCTCTTCCTCGGTGTAGTCGTCTTCTCCCAATTCTTTGAAGGCCTCTGCTATAGAGTCCGTTTCAGCGGTTTTGAAGTAATCGAATACTTCTTCCTGTTTTTCTTCATCAATAGCTTCATCAATGTAGTAACTGAGGTTCAGTCGGGTACCCGATGCAATAATGTTTTCTAACTCTGTAAGCAATTCATCAAAAGTCATCCCTTTGGCGGAAGCAATGTCTTCCAGATCCATTTTTCTGTCTATGCTTTGAATAATATAAACCTTCTTGAGCGATTTGTTAACCACCGATTTCACCACCATATCCATGGGGCGTTCGATGTCGTTTTCCTTCACATAGCGTGCAATCAGGTCTACAAATTCTTGTCCGAAACGCTGTGCTTTTCCACTGCCCACACCGGAGATATTTTTCAATTCTTCAAGATTCACAGGATAGCTGATGGACATATCTTCGAGTGAGGGATCCTGGAAAATAACAAAAGGAGGAAGCCCCTTTGCTTTTGCTATTTTTTTGCGCAAATCCTTGAGCATATTAAACAAGGTATCATCCAGCGCGCCGCCACCTTTGCCTCCGGCAACAGCAACCTCATCATCTTCAGCGGAAGTTTCATAATCAATGTCCTCGGTGAACTGAATGGGATGAGGAGCCTTCAGGAAGGCGCGCCCCTTGTTGCTGAGTTTCAGGAGACCATAGTTTTCAATATCCTTGCTAAGGAAATCATTGACAATGGCTTGACGGATAACCGAATTCCAGAATTTCTCATCCTTGTCGGCCCCCTTTCCAAATACTTCAAGAGCCTCATGTTTGTAGGACTTTGTGTTGGAGTTGGAGATACCCACAATGACTGTGGATATATGTTTTGCCTTGAATTTTTCTTTTACTGCCTCAACGGTTTCAAGCACTGTAAACAGGTCGTCTTCGGCTTCAAATTTTTTCCTCGGATGGCGGCAATTGTCGCACATGTTGTTGCAGGATGCTGCATCAAATGATTCACCAAAATAATGCAGGAGCAATTTTCGCCTGCATACCGATGATTCTGCATAATTGGTAGTTTCAACAAGAAGCTGCTTGCCAATTTCCTGTTCAGATACCGGTTTTCCCTTCATGAATTTTTCCAACTTCACTATGTCATCATAGCTGTAAAAAGCTACGCAATTCCCTTCTCCCCCGTCACGGCCTGCGCGCCCGGTTTCCTGGTAATATCCTTCGAGTGATTTGGGAATATCATGATGGATGACATAACGCACATCCGGTTTGTCAATGCCCATGCCAAATGCAATGGTAGCAACGATGATATCCACTTCCTCCATAAGGAATTTGTCCTGATGACTGGCCCTTTGGGCAGCATCCAGGCCAGCGTGATAGGGAAGGGCTTTGATACCATTCACCTGCAGCGTTTCGGCAATCTCCTCAACTTTCTTTCGGCTGAGGCAATAGATAATACCTGATTTTCCGGGGTGTTGCTTTACATATTTGATAATTTCCCTGATGACCTGTTGCTTTGGCCGCACCTCGTAATACAGGTTCGACCTGTTGAATGAGGATTTGAAAACATTGGCGTTCTGCATGCCCAGATTCTTTTGTATGTCCTGCTGAACCTTTGGGGTGGCTGTTGCAGTGAGTGCAATGATGGGAACGGTGCCTATGGCTTCGATAATGGATCGTAAGCGACGGTATTCAGGACGGAAGTCGTGTCCCCACTCAGAAATACAATGAGCCTCATCGATGGCAAAGAAAGAGATGCGTATGTCCTTCAGAAAATTAATGTTCTCTTCCTTGGTAAGAGATTCAGGTGCTACATAAAGCAACTTGGTCTTTCCCTGAGAAACATCCTTTTTTACCTTGATGATTTCCGACTTGGAGAGTGAACTATTAAGAAAATGAGCCACATTGTCCTCCGATCCATAATTGCGGATGGAGTCAACCTGGTTTTTCATGAGTGCAATAAGGGGTGAGATAATAATGGCAGTTCCTTCTGATATCAATGCCGGAAGCTGGTAGCACATCGACTTACCTCCTCCGGTAGGCATGATTACAAATGTATCGTGACCATCAAGCAAACTATTGATGATGGCTTCCTGGTCTCCTTTAAAACTGTCAAATCCAAAGTACTTGTGTAAACTTTCCTGTAAGCTTATTTCTTGTCCTGTTAATGTGTCCAATGCTAATCGCGTTTGTTTGTTTAATATTGCTGCGTAAATCAGGTTGAATCTTATTGTTTCAACTTTGGTAGTAAAGATATAACAAAAAAGTTCGCTTGGTGTTGTACTCACCCCAATAATTTTCAAAAAAATGCAAACTGCCTCTCATCCACACATTATTGATCAAGCCGTAAAGACCATTCAAATTGAAACAGAAGCCCTACAAGGTTTGATTTCCCAGATAGGAGAGGGCTTTGCTCTTGCAGTGGAGACAATCTTGGATGCCAGAGGAAGAGTGGTTGTAAGCGGCATAGGTAAAAGTGCCATTATCGGGCAAAAAATTGTTGCCACTTTTAATTCCACAGGTACTCCGGCAGTTTTTATGCATGCCGCAGATGCCATCCATGGCGACCTGGGAATGATTCAAAAAGGGGATGTGGTCATTTGTCTTTCAAAAAGTGGAAACACACCTGAAATCCGTGCCCTTTTACCCCTGCTCAAGCAAGCGGGTGTTCCGCTGATTGCCATTGTTGGGAATCTCTCCTCCTATCTTGCCTCACACGCAGACATAATAATCGCTGCGCATGTAAGTACAGAAGCCTGTCCGCATGATTTGGCGCCAACATCCAGTACCACGGTCCAACTTGTAATTGGGGATGCTCTCGCCATCTGTCTGCTCAATGCCAGAAATTTCAGTGCAAATGATTTTGCGCGCTACCACCCCGGCGGCACATTGGGAAAACAATTGTACCTCACGGCAGGCGAACTGCTTCTTCCGCATACAGCACCTGTAGTGAGTCCGGAACAGGGCGTAGCGCCCATCATTCAGCAAATTACCGGAAGCAGAACAGGAGCCACTGCCGTGGTAAAAAATGGAAATGTGGTGGGCATAATCACTGATGGTGATATCCGACGCATGCTCGAAAAAACAAGTGATTTAAAGGAAATAAGGGCATCTGATATCATGAACCCTATACCCAAAACAATTGATGCCGCCGTATTGGCTGCCGAAGCCTTGCAAGTGATGAAACATTATCAGATTAATCAGTTAATCATCACCGAGAATGGCATGTACAAAGGCATCCTACACTTGCAGGAAATCCTTCGGGAAGGCCTATCCTGAACTTTTTTCTGATGGGCCTGTTATACTCCCATGAAACTTGTTACCCTGCTTATTTCCTTTTTTCCTCTCCAGATTTTCGGGAAGACAGAAGAAAGGAATACCCAATTCTATGATATTGAGTTTACCGACATTTACGGGAAAACCCATGCCATGCGTGAGTTTGCAGGAAAGAAAATCCTTATCGTAAATGTGGCATCTCTTTGTGGTTTTGCAAAACAGTACCCCGATTTGGTGAAGCTTCAGGACAAATACAAGGAATCTCTTGTAATCATTGGTTTTCCATGCAATCAGTTCATGTTTCAGGAGCCATTTTCAAATGCTTCAGTTGCACAATCCTGCAGTAAAAACTATGGTGTAAATTTTTTAATGGCCTCTAAAATTTCTGTGAAAGGAAAAAATCAGCACAACCTTTATCATTGGCTGAGCAGTCCCAAAAGAAATGGCTGGAACGATAAAAAGCCCAGCTGGAACTTTTTCAAATACTTGGTAGATGAGCAGGGTACTTTGTTGGGCTGGTTTTCGCCTGATACTCCTCCCTTTTCCAATGACATCATTTCCTTGATTGAGAAATCCTCAGTGAAGTGAGTGGAATTTCATGAGAATACACGCTTTCGCCCGAAATATTTTTCCATTCGATTTTAAGAATTCTCTCTTTTCCTGAACCGGTAACACTTATCAGTGCGAAGTTTTGCGAAGCATAAAGAGAACCGGCAATCCTCATAGGATTGTTTCCTTCCTTGGTTTTTTCGGGATGAAACACCCCCGAAGTGATGGGCGAACAAGTGATGTCATAGACCGGATAAGCGGCAATACTTGTGTCTTTGAGAATTTCGGAAAAATGGCGGTCACCGCTAAGAAAAATGATTCCTTCTGATTGGGATGCAGCAATATGTTTCATCAGCCTATTGTATTCATATTGATAATTTCTCATGCACTCTTTGTTGTTGAGGGGATTTAAAACCTGGCTTCCACAAACGATAAATTTTAGTGAGGCATCCGAATTTGTCAGGCTGTTTTCCAGCCATTCCAATTGTTCATCTCCGAGGAACTCCCCTTTCTTTTCACCGGCAGATTTTGCTTCCGGAGGCGTGCGGAAGTAGCGGTCGTCAAGGAGAAAAAACTCGGCATCTGCCCATTTAAATGATTGGTATATGCCGCCTTTTGGACCCCCAAATGCGGATGCACACCAATATTCCCTGAAGATTTGCAAGGATGAATCCCGCAGCCTGAATTCCTTGCCGCTGTCGTTGGGGCCGAAATCGTGATCGTCCCATATGGCAAAGTTGCATCTTGATGCCCGCAGGGGGCCAAGCAGGGGATGAGAAAAATTTTTACTGTAGCGATAACGCATGCCGGAAACGGAAGAATAATCTGCCTCTCTCAAATAAACATTATCTCCCCCCCAAATGATAAAATCCGAGCTTGTTTGATACATGGATTTTAAAATCTCTGTGGACTTACCATAAGGCATTCCGGGTCGGTCATACACGCTGTCGTTCAGGTACAAACATGAACCAAAAAGAAAACTAAAATCAGGCGGTGCAGAGCGGTGCTCCCAGAGCATTTTGGTTTTGAATTCACAAGGAAAGGGAAACTCCTGAATGATTCCATCCAGGATGATGACATAACCGTAAATTGTGTTCATCTCAAGAAGCGGTAGCGTAAATTTTACAGGTACAGGAGAATTGTTACCGGTGATGTTCAAGAGCCTCTTTTTTTTATTTTTTTTGTCGGACAGGGGGAAATAGATGACTTCAGCTACTCGGGTATCTGCACTGAGTTCGAGCCATATTTGTGCCTCGCGATGTTCGGCGTAACCTAGCATCGGACCCGCAGTAACACTGCTCGCCGGAGATGTTGTAAAAGAACAAATCAGGGAAGCAGCAAGAAGCAGGCTGAAGATGCCGGAAAGGGTAAATTTCATCAACATGCGTAATTTTTGCTTAAATGTATATACATTTGGATTCCAAAATCAAAACTATATGAAATACCTATTGATTCTCCTGGCACCACTTGTTGTTTTTATTGGTTGCACCAACCCCAAAGAGAAAGAAAAAAATCCCCTCGCCGACAGCCTTGCCAAAGTAAACAGTGACCTCGCCAATCAATTGTCTCAAAAAGATTCCACTGTGCGCATGTTCATGAGTTCATTCAATGAAATTCAAGACAACCTGGATTCCATCAAGCAAAAAGAAAAGTTGATTGTCAATGCCAGCCGTAGTCAGGATGTTGCCAATAAGAAAGAAGAAATAAAAGCTGATATCCGCGCGATATATGAATTGATGGCAAAAAGTCGCGGAAGCATGGATGCGCTCAGGGGAAGACTAGCCATGGCGGCAAAAGATAAAATCAAGGCAGATACCCTCATGGCCGAGATGCAAAGAACGATTGACAGACTTACCCAGCAGCTGGATGCCAAAGACAAGGAGATTGCCGAACTTAAAACCCAGCTCGAAAAACTCAAGATGGATCTTGATGCGGTTACCGCAAACCTCAAAAACAAGGAAGATGAGAGTGCAGCCCGTTTAGCAGAACTTAATACTGCTTATTATATTGTAGGTACCGAGCAGGAGCTCAAGGAAAAAGGGATCATTCAGAAAACGGGAGGCTTTATTGGAATTGGTAAATCCACCACTGTAAAAAGCAACTTCAAGCGTGATAATTTCACCAAGGTTGATATCACCAATACATCCTCTATCCCTTTGCAGGCCTTAAAAGCCGAGGTGCTTACCAACCATCCAGAAGGTGCTTATTCTCTCGATGGAGATAAGAAAACCATCAACCAGCTAAGCATCTCAAATGCTAAAAATTTCTGGAGCTCATCCAAATTTTTAGTAATTAAGGTTAAGAAGTAAATTCGGGAGATTGAATCTCCTTCAAGAAAGATTCAAAGATGCCGGTTGTTTCACCATCATCACCTACCAAGGTAGGTCCTTTTCATGTGATGCAACCATTGCCTTCTTCCTCACTGGACCATGTTGGCCCGTTTGTTTTGCTGCACCATGGGATGAGTGAGCTCCCACCGCAGTCAGCACATCGTATTTCACCCCATCCGCACCGGGGATTTTCGCCAGTAAGTCTTATTTTTCAGGGAGAAATTTTACACAAAGATTCAGCCGGTAACGAGGGTGTAGTAGGGCCCGGCGGTGCCCAGTGGCTAGATGCCGGCAGTGGTGTGGTTCATAGTGAAGGACCATCCGAAGAATTTTCTCGTAAAGGGGGTCTCATAGAACTGATTCAACTTTGGATCAATGTGCCGGCGGCAAATAAAATGGACTCACCCACCTATGCCAGTTATTCGGCTCCTGAGTTTCCAGAGGTTGGAGGATTGAAACTGGTGGCCGGTGCAGTGAATGAACAATCAGGGCCTGCCAAAACGCATTCGCCCCTGCTTATTATGTTTGGTTCATTGCAGGCGGGGAAAGATTTTTCAACAGAGAAAAAAGAAGGATTCGAATACCTTGTTTATGTACTCAAAGGAAGTGTTTCATCACAGGGGCAAATATGCAGCGCAAAACAAATGATGGTATTTTCAGCACAAGAACATCCTGTTTTACATGCCAATGAAGATGCTGCTATTGTATTCCTTGGTGGATTGCCCATTAATGAGCCCATGGCAAGTTATGGTCCGTTTGTGATGAATACCTTCCACGAGATTCATCAGGCGATTGAAGATTTCCAGAATGGTCGCATGGGAATCCTAGATAGCTGAGATTTCTTATTTATACATTTGCAAAAAAAAGTATGCTCAAGGATATTCCGGAACTAAAGGTTGAGGATGTTGCCTTCGCCATTGTCAAAAAGGAAAAAGATGAACATGGAGAATCCGGTTGGTTTGTATATTTAATAAATATGCAGGAGCAGCCCATTACGGGTATACTCATTACCTCAACAGGATATGGTAAAATTGATGAATTTGATAGAAAGTCATCTACTCTGCGGCACTTTTTGGAAACCCTTCCGGGACGATCATTTGTGAAGATAGAGCCAATTGTTGAGGATGTATTTATGCTCAGCAACGAATACTGGCTGAGTTATTTTCAGGATGGTAATATGTATGATAAAAAATTCATCTTTCTGCCCGGCAGTATAACTGAAGAAAATTTTACCACTATCCCATTGATGCATACAAAAGGAGTGCTGATCAAATCCTGATTCATGCAAAAAAAATTCCTTTCCAGCCTCGGCTGGCTTATGCTGTTAAATCTTATCATCAAACCTGTTTGGATACTTGGTATCGACAGGGTCGTACAAAATACGCTGGAGCCCGGTGCCTACGGCGTGTACTTTGCCTTATATAACTTTTCCTTCCTGCTCAATATTCTGCTCGATCTTGGTATCACCAATTTCAACAACAAGAACATTGCCCAACATCATTTTTTACTGAAGAAGCATTTTTCATTTATCATGGTGCTTAAATTGATGTTGGGTGTTGTCTATCTTGCGGCTACCCTCCTCACAGGTTTGCTCGCAGGTTACCGGAGTATCTATGTGGTTTTACTATTGGTTTTATCTCTCAACCAGTTTCTTATCTCGCTTATCCTGTATCTGCGTTCAAATTTATCAGGCTTGCATCTGTTTAAAGCGGATGCATTGATCTCTGTAACTGACCGCTTGCTCATGATTCTGATTTGCGCCTCCATGCTGTGGATCCCGGGAATTGTAGATCACTTTACCATTGAGCATTTTATCGGCGCCCAAACAGCAAGCTATGTCATTACTGTAATCATCACGCTTGCCTTGGTCATGAGGAAAGCAGAAACCAGGAAAATCTCATGGAATCTTCGTTTTTCGATGGTTATTTTAAGAAAATCCTATCCTTATGCCATCCTTGTCTTGTTGATGACTTTTTACAATCGTATTGATGGGGTGATGCTTGAGAGAATGATTAAACAAGGTGCTGAACAGGCGTCCTACTACGCGGGTGCCTACCGTTTGCTGGATGCTGGTAATATGATTGCTTATCTCTTCGCAGGATTGCTCTTACCCATGTTTTCAAGGATGTTAAAACAAAAACATGCCGTTGATCAGCTGGTGCAGCTTGCTTTTTCTTTTCTGTTTTTTATTTCGTTTACCTCGGCCATCGCAGGTTGTTTTTTTTCCGAACCCCTCATGACCCTGCTCTATCCGAAGCATGCGGATGCTATCTCTCCGGTTTTTTCTGTACTCATTTTCTGTTTGG
>JBKCNM010000104.1:0-111023 GCA_046297395.1 Bacteroidota bacterium | reverse complement strand
ACAATCTGAGTTGGGGTGTTAAGTTTCAATAAGAAACGTTTGAAGGTAAAATCATCTGGATTAAAAAACAAAAGGTTAAAAAGAGCTATACGTTTACCGGATCTATCAAAAGAAAAAAATAAACGACTTTCATGTCAATCCAATACAGCCCAAACCGTACAATTATTTGGTTTGTTGGCTTGTTGTTTTTCTGCCACCCAATTGTAAAAGGACAAATTGCCTTTGAAAGATCAGACAGTATCCAGGTTTTTGCAGAAGACCGACGACTTAAAATGCCATGGGCTGGCGGCATCAATTTCGTGCAGGCATCTCAACTTGATGCCAATTATGATGGCATCAGAGACCTGTTTATTTTCGACCGATCCGGAAACAAGCCTGGGGTATTCTTGGGCGAAGGCCTCAGCGACAGTGTGAATTTTAAGTTGAGTCGCCTTGGAGAATCTTTCCCCGCCATGCGCGAATGGGCACTCATGGCTGATTACAATTTGGACGGGAAGGCAGATATTTTCACCTATTCAGTGGGTGCCTTCAGCGTTTTTAAAAACACCGGTTCTGCAGCATCAGGTATAGGTTTCACGCTGATTACCGAAAAAGTATTTTCACATTACAACAGCGATTACCTGCCCTTGTATGTAACCTCGGTTGACATTCCCTCCATCATTGATGTTGACAATGATGGTGACCTGGATGTACTTACCTTTTCAGTAAACGGAATCTACCTGGAATATCACCAAAATCGTTCCATGGAATTGTATGGTGTTCCCGACTCCCTGAATGCTTTTTACCTTGAAACAGCCTGTTGGGGAAATTTCAAGGAGGATTTCAGCAATTGTGCATTGACGCTGGATGTACCTTGTTTTCAAAAATCAGCATTGCTCGGCAACCAGCCGCAACATGCAGGAAGTGCAGTAACTGCGCTGGATTTAGATGGGGATAATGACAAGGATGTGTTGCTTGGTGACATTTCATGCAACACCCTATCTGCCATTTATAACGGCGGAACTATTCAACAGGCGCAGGGAACTTCTCAGGATGCCACCTTCCCCTCGGACAACATCCCTGTAAATCTCAGCATCTTTCCAGCTGCCTTTCATGCTGATGTAAACAACGATGGAAAGCGGGATTTGCTCGTGAGTCCGAATTCACAAAATACCTCTCAAAACTACACCTCACTCTGGTACTATAAGAATATTGGAACGGACGGACATCCGAATTTTAAAAAACAGAGTGAAAGGTTTCTGATTCGCGACATGATTGATGTTGGCACAGGAGCCAAACCTGTTTTTGAGGACCTTGATGGGGATGGCTTAACAGACCTAATCGTGAGTAACGATTTTTATTACAACCAGAATGGAAGCATGGTTTCTTCCCTTGCATTTTTTAAAAACACAGGTTCTCCCGGACAGCCTGCATTTACCCTGCTTACCAAAGACCTTGATTCTCTTTCGAACATCGGCATCCAATCGGCTTATCCTGCCTTCGCAGACATGAACGGGGATGGAAAAAAGGATCTTTTGCTTGGCGGTGAGGACGGACGACTCACCCTGCTTACCAATCAATCAAACAATGGCATAATTCATTTTGATAATCCTCAAGTATTCTTTCAATCCATTGATGTGGGCAACCTGGCAGCTCCCGAATTCGCAGATATTGATAATGATGGCAATATTGATTTAATTATTGGTGAAAGAAATGGCAATGTGAATTACTACAGAAATACCGGCACGGCTACTTCTCCCATTTTCACATTGATTACACCTAACTGGGGAAATGTAACAACAGCTCCTTACCAGCAGGGTAGTATCACTTTTGGATTTTGTAAGCCAAGGCTCATTTCTAAAAATGGAGAAAGATTGCTGCTCTGCGGCAGCGGAAAGGGTTATCTCTATTTGTACAAAGACTTGAACCAACAAACCTTTACACTTGTTGATTCCATGTATCAAGATATATGGACCGGAACAAATTCCTCTCCTGCACTGTTTGATTTTAACAACGATGGCAACATGGAAATGACCCTTGGAAATACCTCGGGCGGTCTGGTTTTTTATACTGGAAAAACATTCAATCCTGTTATTTCATCAGAGGAAAAAAACAAACTGAGCTTGTATCCAAATCCGGTGGCTAATACACTCCATCTTTCGGAAACCTCCGGATTGTTGCAGGCAATGGTTTATGACCTATCCGGAAAAAACATCATGCGCTTTCCCACAGAAACTTTGCAAAGCCCCATGGATGTTTCGGAATTGACTCCCGGATTTTATCTCCTTCGTTGTATTTATAAGAATTTTTCAGGAACTTTTTCGTTCATCAAGAAATGAAACGCCTTGTTCTTATCATATCCATGCTTGGAATTATCATATCCTGCAGGAAAGACATTGCCGTAGTAGATGTTAAAAACAGTGGGTATCCTACCGAAATTGGAAACATGTTGTTGATTCGCTGTGCAGGCAACGGATGCCATAATACAGCAACCAGGTCGGCGGGGTTGGATTTGAGTAGCTGGCAAAAACTTTTTGAAGGCGCCGGCAATGGCTCTGCAGTTATTCCTTATGCACCCATGCAAAGCTCACTGTTTCAGTTTTGCAACACCTTTGCTGAGTTGGGCCCTGTAAGCATTCCTACCATGCCAGTGAATGGTTCACCCTTAAACAAACAGGAGATGGTAAAACTGAGAGATTGGATTTTGAAAGGTGCGCCGGATCAACTTGGAACCATTGCTTTTTCAGGCAATCCAAGGAGAGGCAAGTATTATGTATGCAACCAGGGATGCGATTTGATTACCGTTTTTGATCAGGAATCGACTTTGCCAATGAGATCTATTCCCTGTGGATTAAGTGCTTCTATAGAATCACCACACCAAATTAAGGTATCGCCGGACGGTAAGTATTACTATATAATATTTACAGCAGGGGGAATACTCCAAAAATTTTCCGCTGAGAATGACATCCCCCTGGCATATGCCGATCTCGGCCTAAGTAACTGGAATACAGTAAGCATTAGCAAGGATGGAAGCACCGCAGTATGTGTAGATTGGAGTTCATCCGGACAAATTGCAGTGGTTGACCTTTTAAGCATGAAGGTTAAAATAAGATACCCAAGCAACTTGTTTGTTTTTCCTCATGGCTCTGCCATCAGCCCAGACAACCGATACCTGCTGATAAGCTCTCAAATTGGCAATTTTATTTATCGTATCCCCATTGGTGCTCCTTATTCAATAACCAATCCTAACCTCGACGACATCGTTTTTTCCATTAACGGTCAAACCCCAAACAATGTGCATGGCCCCGACCCGCATGAAATCATCTATAATGAAAAGGGCGACTTGTTCTTTGTGAGTTGTCAGGGCACCAATGAGGTTAGGGTTTTCGATGCTACCACTTTTCTGCTCACGGGAGTGATAAAAACTCCTATGTACCCACAGGAATTGGCCATCAGCAAAGATGGAAATACACTTGTGGTTTCTTGCCCTGAAGACACCATTACGCTTCCCGGGAAAAGAGGAAGTGTTTCAGTCATTGATATTCCTTCTCTGCATATTTTAAAAACCTTTTACACCGGCCACCAGCCGCATGGCATATCCATCGACAACCAAAAAAAATGGGTGGTAGTAGCAAATAGAAATGTCGCTGAGGGTGGACCTGCGCCTCATCACACAGCATCATGCGCAGGCAAAAACGGATACCTTAGTTTTATCAACCTTCAAACCATGACCATGGTGGAAGGAAAACGGATTGAGGTTTCTGTAGATCCCTATTATGTTTCCGTGCGTGAAGGACTTTGAAAAACCAATCATTCCAAATGTTGCGGCCGACCCCATAAATAAAGGCTCTTCATGCTATGGTGAAATGTATTTGCTTTAAGCCTTCTCCTCTAACTCTTTGTAATCGTCAGTTTGAGGCAAAAGGCTTCCCAAATTAATGACTTCTGATGGCAGGTTCACTGCAATTTTTCTTTGCGACAAACTCATCCATGCAGCATCAACAGTAATTGTTGCACTTAATGTGTGCTTATTTTTAATGAGTTCATGCCTCATAGAAAATCTTGAAAAATCATTCCTGGAAGCAGATAAGCAGGTGCGGATGATTACCTCATCAGAAAAATGAAGTTCTCTTTTAAAGATGCACTCTTCTCTGAATAGTACAGGTCCCAAATCAAGTTCTGCCAGTCGTTTCATGGTAAGACCTGCACGAGCAAGGAGTTCAATTCGATGTTGCGCACCAAAATCATAATAAGCACTATGACGAACATGACGGTTGGCATCCAGATCCGACCACCGTATTGAGATGGAAGCTTCATTTATAAGTAAATCCATGAGTTAAATGTAACAGGGATTTTTTTAAACGCCAATACTTTTATATTTTTGGTAATCAATTATCAAATATGAAAACTACACTTACTGTCCTATTAAGTGCTCTGTCACTTCTTGCAATGGCGCAACCTTTGATTGATGATGCCATGTATTTGTTTCCCCTCACTACAAACACGAGCAGAAACATTATCAAAGCAGATTTTGTGAATGCCAACAGAGGTTGTTTTTTAATGAGCAAAGGCGGATGCATGATTACGCAAAATGGCATGCTTTCATTTACGCTTTCAAATCCAAGCGGAGATACAAGTACCACCTATGCAGATGTAGCAACTGTTCCCGGGCATTGGCTGGTAGTTACCCGAACCGGTAAAATCTATTATTCATCTAATATTGGGAGCACTTGGGCCAATGTGTACAGCAACGACAGCATCGAATTTACTGGGTGCGACATTCGAGCAGGTGAGCTGATTGCAGTGGGAAAAAATGGTCGCATCATATATGGTACAGGGACTTCAGGTAATTTTACATGCACAGATTTTAGCGTAGATTCACTCTCGGGTGTTGATTTTACCTCGGTTCGATTTGGTATCAATAACATTCAAATAGGAGCTTCCAACGGAACAACCTATCAGTATAATACAGGTTCAGGTAGTGTACAGGCTTTTCCCATTGCACCCGGCGAACAAATTTCAACCATTCGGCTTCCGGGCTCCGGTATAGGCTACATGGTAACCACCGGAGGAAAAATTTTTAAAACATTTGATTCCGGCAACATATGGAATCTATCGGCCAACTTCCCAAGTTATTCATGGAATGCAGTGGATGCAGGTGATTCTCTTGTCATCGCTGTGGGAGACAGTGGTTTCATCGCAGCCTCTCTTGATTCCGGAAATACCTTTACTGTTTATGACTCAGGAATCAACAATGATTTTTATGGTGCACGATACAACACCGGAAGAGGTTATGTCGTAGGAAGCAATGGAACAGGTTTGGCTTTTAGCCTCACGGATAGCACACTCGGGCTTAAATCACTTGCTCGCATGGAAACTTGTGCCAATTGCATTTATCCCAATCCGGTTATACATCTTGCCAAAATCGCAAATCCTTTCGGTCAAGTTTCATGCACCCTGATGCTCTATGACATGAGCGGAAGAGAAATAATCAAAAAAGAGTTGTCTGAAATTAACGAGCTAATCTCATTGGATACTTTGCCTGCCGGACAGTATCTTGCTCTATTTTACAGGGGAAAAACTGTTTATTCCCAGCAGATCAATGTGAGCCGGTAAATATTGCCGTTTGATTTCTCAGCAGGAGATCAGCCAAGACCAGTGATGCCATCGCTTCAACAATAGGTACAGCCCTTGGCAAAACGCAAGGATCATGTCTTCCATTGATTTCAATCTCAACGGGCGTTCCGGTTTTATTCACTGTTTTCTGCTTCCCTGCGATGCTTGAAACGGGTTTGAAACCCACTTCAAAAAAAACAGGCATCCCATTGCTGATACCTCCAAGCGATCCTGCAGCATGATTGCTTGATGTACTTATTTTTCCTCCATCAGAAGTAAAAGCATCGTTGTTTTGGCTACCCGATAAATGCGTTGACTCCCATCCCCTACCCCAGGAAAAATAGCGTGTTGCTTGTATGCTCATTTGAGCATGGGCCAACAAAGCGGGAAGTTTATCAAAGACAGGTTCACCCAAACCGGGTGGCAAGCCATTAATTACACATACTATAGAACCACCTAATGAATCGCCGTTTTCGGAAGCAGTTTCAATAATTTTTGTCATGCGCATAGAAATATCCTGATCGGGACATGGCAATTCTTTATCGTGGCATAACTCAATCTTTTCTGTACTTTCTTCCATCCACGAAGCAGGACAGGAGATATCATGTATACGATGAATATAGGCAGCAATATGTATCCCTCGAAGCAAAAGCAGTTGTGCAGCCAGTGCACCCCCGGCTACCCTGGCCAGGGTTTCGCGGGCAGATGCTCTTCCTCCTCCACTTCCTGCCTGCGCGCCATATTTTTGCCAATAAGTAAAATCCGCATGGCCGGGTCTGAATACATCTTTTAAATGACTGTAATCACTTGGCCGCTTATCGTTATTGTAAACCCAAAAAGCAATAGGGCCGCCCGTTGACATCCCATTTTCTATGCCGGAGTAAAAGGAAATTTCATCCTTTTCTGCTCTGCTGCTTACAAGCCCGGAAGTTCCCGGTCGCCTGCGCTGCATCATCCGATAAATGGCTTCCATATCGATGTTTACCCCGGCAGGAAATCCTTCCAGAATACCACCTACCGCAGGGCCATGGGATTCACCAAAAGTTACCAGCCTGAGAGCGTTACCAAAAATATTTCCAGCCATCCTGCAAAAGTAACACCTATTGTACTTACATGTTTGTGAACTCTGATTATATTTGGAAAATATGAGCAATCATGTCATTCATCATGAGACCCACTTCAGACAACCTGATTTTGTAAAAGATGTGGTGATTGGCATGAGCGATGGACTTACTGTTCCCTTTGCACTGGCAGCAGGGCTCTCCGGCGTACTTCAATCAAATGTCCTGATCATCACAGGAGGCCTTGCTGAAATTTGTGCAGGATCCATTGCGATGGGACTGGGTGGATACCTTGCAGGCAGAACGGAAATTGAACATTATCGCAATGAACTTAAAAGGGAATACAGAGAAATTGAAACGAGGTTTGAAGATGAAAAACAAGAAGTAAGGGATGTTTTCGCAGGATATGGGCTCTCTCAAAAATCTCAAGACATGATTGCAGATGAGTTGTCAAAAGACCATACAAAATGGGTTGAATTTATGATGCGCTTTGAATTGGGATTGGAAAAGCCTGACGAGAAAAGAGCCGGAAAAAGTGCACTCAATATAGGGTTGGCATATGTGATTGGTGGCGTTGTTCCTTTACTGGGCTACTTTTTTACTGAGAAGCCTGAACAGGGATTGTTTGTTTCCACCATCATCACCCTTGTTTGTTTGTTCTTTTTTGGATTTCTAAAAAGCAAGGTAACCGGCCATCCTCCGCTGATTGGCGCACTTAGAATAACTTTTATCGGTGCACTGGCAGGTGGGTCTGCTTATATTTTGGCCAAGCTTGTTGCCTGACATGAATTCCTCCTTCCGCCAAAGTAAATGGTTTCATTATGCCTTGTTGCATGTAGTTGTTTTTACATGGGGATGGACAGGTATCCTAGGCAAGCTGATAGACATGCCGGTATTGCCCATGATTTGTATGCGACTTCTGCTCACTCTTTCGGTGTTATTCCCGATAATGTTTTTTTCCAAACAAACCATGAGGATTTCCCTCAAAGATTGGGGATTGCTTTCAGGCATTGGCATTATTATCGCTCTGCACTGGCTGTTCTTTTACCAAACCATCAAAATTTCGAATGTGTCTATTGCAGTCATTTGTTTGAGCACCAGCAGTCTTTTTAATGCCCTGGCGGAACCCCTGATTTTTAAAAGGAAGTTATTGATGTACGAAATCATTCTTGCAGTATTGGCTTGTTTTGCCATCGCCTATATCTTTCTTAACCTGGAAGGTGCAAGCACAGGCTTCGCTTATGGAATTATTTCCGCTTTCTTTTCTGCCATGTTCACCACCATGAATGGTCGAATCTCAAAAAGATTCAACAGTCTGCATCTGTCTATCTATGAATTAATGGGAGCAAGTATTTTTCTTCTTGCGATTATTGTATTCCATCCTTCCTATGATATCAATCAGTTGATTCCCCCTCAAAATAACCTGATCCACCTCCTGCTTTTGTCCATTGTATGCACTGCTTTTCCCTTTGTAGCAAGTTCATGGGTACTCAAGCACATCTCACCATTTACCATGCTCTTATCAATCAATCTTGAACCTGTTTATACCATCATCCTTGCGTTTCTGATTTTTGGTGACGAAGAAAAAATGAATATTCACTTTTATGTAGGAACCTGCATCATCCTTGCATCTGTATTCATCAACGGATGGCTGAAGGCCAGAAAGCAGCTTGAAAGTAAACCGGAATAGTTTTTAAAAGCCACTTTTCTACAAACAGCACAAAGTGGTCATGAGGGTTGACGGAGCAAAAAACGATAGGGCAAGCCTGCGTCTTCGCCAGCATAATCTACACCTATTCTGGGGGTAATCAGCAAGTTATTCTCATCCACAACAAGCCCTCTATCCTCAATCCAAATGGAGTTTCCGTCCAGTCTAATTCCATTATGATGAAGATTGATACCCAACGCGAGACTAACTTTTCCCGGTCCATCAGTAAAGGATTTTGAGGTTACAGGCATACCTCGCCTTTTTTCCATGATCGGAATTCCTTCCACAGGAGTGATGGCCCTTATGAGAATGGCTTTGGGATCATTTTCGCCGGAGGCAATGACATTAAAGAGCGAGTGTATTCCATAGCAGAGATAAACATACGCAACTCCACCTGCCCGGTACATCACCTCGGTGCGGCGTGTTCGCCTTCCACCGTAACTGTGACTGGCTTTATCAAGCACTCCATTATAAGCTTCCGTTTCAATGATCATTCCGGAGCTTATCGCCCCATTCATACGCGTGCAAAGTAATTTTCACAATAGTAAACGGGCAAGCACCACAACATCGGTGGATTGAAAAAAAACCGAATTGATTTTATTTTTTTCGGGATACAATTTCTTCGAACAACTTGGTATGCCTGCTTGCAACTTCTTGCCAGGTAAATCCCTTGCTCACTTTTTGAATTGAGGCATTTGCCATTGTACTGAACTCTTCTTCGTTTAGATGCAGCATTTTTTCTATTGCATCTACAAGCGCATTTACATTGTCGCGCTCAATTAAAAATCCATTAGCCGGGTCAACCAATTCTGCTGTAGCACCTACATCACTTACGATAACAGGTAATCCGTGCGACATGGCTTCCAAAACAACTGTTGGCATTCCTTCAAACAAAGTAGGAAAAACAAAAACATCATTTTGCCTGTAAACGGTTGGTAATTCTTCATCAGGAACAAATCCCAAAAATTTCACATTGGGTATAAGGTATCGCTGGAGATAACTCTCATAGAGCGGGCCTTTGCCAACAAGGTTGAATTGTAATTTTTTCTTGTACCCCTTCTTGTTGAGTTTCTGCACTGCCTCCATGAGGATGTGCACTCCTTTGTTATGAGCAAATCGAGCAACAAAAAGCATGCGAAGCGGTTCATGACGCTGCCTTGCCTCCACTACAGCAGGCATATTTACAGCATTTGGAAGCACAACAATCTTTGAAGGACTGGTATTTTTTAAGAGTATTTCGGTGAGTCTGCCACCGAGTGAAACCACATGTCTCGCTTTTCTAAATATCCTTCTGAAAAGAAATTTAAATGGAACAGCAATGGCTTTGTCCCTTCTTCCGATGGCTTGAAAAGGCTCAAGTCCATGAGGATTAACAATCAATCTGTCTGAGAATTCAGAAGCTTTATACCAAACACTAAGTCCTTGGCTATACACCACATCAAAGGACTTGCCTTTCATGATTTTGTAAACTTTTTTTGAGTAATTGTAACACTCAGACAAATAATTTTTTTCCGGATCGATGGAGGGAACCATATACTCCCTGATATTGGGATAGGCGCTGAAAATTTTGTCGCCCTGCGGATGAATCACAGTGAGCGTAATATTTGGGTTTTTGGACAATTCCTCAATCAACTGTCTTGAATGCCTCTGCATGCCTCCAACAACATGCGGAAAGATTCCATCGGTAGCAAAACAGACATGCATTTTATCAGGATTTTAATAGTGTCTTTATTCCCTGGTCTATATCCCATTGGGCTTGCCAACCGGTATAATCCTTCAGTTTGGTAACATCAGCAAGCAAATGCATTCGTTCAACTTTTCTTACCCTGTCAGGGTCAACTTCAATATGAATATTTTCACCCAGAGCTCTTTCAAAGGAAGCCACAATATCTGTTACGGCATATTCGATGCCTCTCCCAAGATTAAACACATGATAACCGGTTTCTACCTTATTAATCAGGCTTTCAACAGCATTTGCCATATCATAAGTGTGAATAAAGTCTCTTTTGGGAGTGAGGTTTCCCAGACGAATGGTTCTGTCGCCTTGTTTAATTTGTTTCTCTATTTCAGGAATCAGATGGGGGTTGGTTTCGTTTGGTCCGAAAGCGTTAAAAAACCTGCAGACAATCACCGGGAGTCCGGATTCCAGGTGAAACTTTTTACATAGATGTTCTCCTGCCAGTTTTGATAATCCGTAGATATCCATGGGAGCCGGAGTATGGTCTTCAGTGATGGCATCATCCACAATGGGATAAACAGCTGCCGTGGAGGCAAAAAAGAACTTTTTGAGGGCCGTGGCTTTGGAGGCTGCTTCCAGCATATGAATAGTGCCCCTGATGTTGATGTCTGAGGAGAGAACAGGATGAAGATTGCAGTAGGGTATAAAATGAATAGCAGCCAAATGAATAATTACATGAGGATTGATTCGGGCAGTCAATGCCAGCATCTGTTCCCTGTCGAGGATGTCTGCATGAAAAAAATGATGGTCATCAATAGGTATAAATGACCTACTACCAAAAGATAAATTGTCGATTACAAATATCTCGTTACCGGACTGTAGTAACTGACGAATAACGGCCGAGCCAATAAATCCGGCTCCTCCGGTTACGAGAATTCTCTGCATAATCCGTTTCTTTTGCGTGCAAAAATAACGAAAAGATACAAGCCGCCTACAAAAAAAGCCCCGCAATCATACGGGGCTTTTCTGTGTAACCAAGAAAAATTAATCCCTTCTGTCGCCGAAAAAACGCAGCAAGTAAAGAAACAGGTTAATAAAATCCATATAGAGAGTGAGCGCCCCAAGCAAACTGAGTTTCATTGCAGATTCTGTACCATGGGTAACTGATGAGCCAATATTCTTTAGTTTCTGAACATCATAGGCAGTTAAGCCGGTAAATACCGCCACTCCAATAAAACTGATGATGTAATCCATGGTATCGCTTTTCATGAACATGTTGATGAGGCTTGCAATGATAATTCCAAACAGACCCATCATCATGAGTGACCCGAAACGGGTGAGGTCAGTTTTTGTGGTGGCACCAACAACAGCCATTAATCCGAACATGAATGAGGCAACGAGAAATGTTTTAAACACAGATGCAGCGGTGTAAACAAGCAGAATGAAACTCATACTCACGCCCATAATTACCGAATAGGCAAGAAAGAGAATCATGAGCGTATTGTAAGAGAATCGATTAAAGCCGAGACCGATGGCGAGAACGAATCCGATGGGTGACAACATGACTGCGTATCCAAGCAGAGACATACCCCCTTCGGGGTTTATCAGAGAACGCAGCATGGATTCATTACCTGCTGTGTAAAAGGCAGTAATTGCTGTGATAAAGAGTGCGGCAAACATCCAGCCGAATACACGGGTAAGAAATTTCTGAGATGTTTGGCTGATGCCTCCACTATAGGAGGTGTTTCCTGAAAGATTCCAATTGTTTTCCATAATGATTTTAGCACGGCAAATATCGTGCAATTTTTTTAGCTAAGTCTGGAAGCAATCAAACGCATGAATTCACTGCGGGTAGAATCCTTTAAAAACGCACCTGTGAAAGCTGAGGTGGTGGTTACAGAATTTTGTTTTTGTACTCCGCGCATCTGCATACAAAGATGAGAACATTCCACCACTACAGCCACGCCAAGAGGCTTGATGGTGTCTTGGATACAGTCGCGTATCTCATTGGTCAGCCGCTCCTGAACCTGTAATCTTCTGGCAAAGGCATCCACTACCCTCGGAATCTTACTCAATCCCACGATGTGTCCGTTTGGAATATAAGCCACATGGGCTTTACCGAAAAACGGCAGCATGTGATGTTCACACATGGAATAAAGTTCGATATCTTTGACCACGACCATTTGGCTGTATTCCTCTGCAAACATGGCAGACCTGAGGATGTCATCAGGCTTCATGGTATAACCCTGGGTAAGGTATTGCATGGCCTTGGCCACACGCTCGGGTGTTTTGGTCAGGCCCTCACGGGCTTTGTCCTCACCTAATTCACTGATTACCTGCTCATAGAGCTTGGCGAGATGATTGGTGGTGTGATCATTTTCATGTTCCATTTGATAAAGTCTTTACGCCCGGTTGGTGATTAGAGTACCAATCATACGGATAATTTGTCAATAAATCATAAGTCTTGCTTATGGGAAATTTGTATCAAGTGCATATCTCGGAAAATCAACTTATCGAAAGATGTTATGGTACAAAGATTTAATATCCTTGAGGAGACTGTAATCTTTGGCATACAGCACATTCATGTGATTGATTTCCGCCTCCGAATAATTTCCTTTGAGCAGGTTCTGAACTGCAAAAACACCGGGTTTAATCTGGGGAAGCATGACCGGCTGTTGGTGTTGAGGACAATATCCTACCCAACTTTTTTTGCCTGTGAGCACCTGAAAAATACCTTTCAGGATGACGAATCTCTTGGATGAAAGCAAAAGCCAGACAGGAATTGTAGCAGCAAGGATGAGTGTGATGAAGAAATCAAAAAACATCTTTTTCCTGCGATTTTCCGGTCGGTTAACCGAATTTACATCAAAGCTGTACCAGGTACCTGAAGAATTGATGGAGTTGCTGCCAATAACAAAAAGGCTTTCCTGCGGGGCAATCTTAAATTCAAGACCCATGTCGCCCAAATAAGACATTTGAGAAATAATGGCTTCAGAAGAAATATCCTTCGAACAAAAAACCACTTCATCAATTTTATGTACCTGAACAATTTCTTTAAGGTTCCTGAAATTGCCGGTGAAATAGTTTTCTCCGTTGGGATAGTCGGGAGGGGACACAAAATACAAAGAGGCATTTTGAATACCGGCACGGTCAAGAATTTCTTTCACTCGATGGGTTTCATCTTTTCCGCCTGCAATGGCAATGTTTTTATTTCTGTCCCTGAAAATCCTGAAAAAGTCCGATGGAATGTATGATAAGATCCAGCGAACGGAAAAATGAACGACTATAAAAACAAGGGCACCAATGATGATGAGCAGCCTTGAGTATCGGAGGCTCTCGGGAAGAAGTGCGTAGAGTACAAGAGCAGTGATTGTGCCATAGAAAAAGCCGCCAATGGCTTTTGAAAAATGATAGGGACGGTCGTACCCGCCATTGATCCAAAGCGCACCCAACCATAAAAAAACATACGCAGGTAGTGCCATGATGTAAAACTCCGGAGGGAAAAATCCTGTTTCATTGGATTTTACATGGGTTTCGTACCAACTGGCAATCTGGTAAAGAAGCAGGAAAGTGAACAAAGCATCCAAGGCCGGATAAAACAATGTTTTAACAAAACGATTTGCAATGGCAAGCCCGGCTCTCAGGTAGATGGCAAGATGGATGAGAGAGGAGAAGGCGCGTGCATTTTCCTTTGAAAAATGTTTGTTCGCAAAGATGATCATGGCCCTGTAAAAAACCAGCACATAATTGATGCTGCTTTTGCGGGTACTTTCCCCTTTGTAATGGATGATGCGGGTTTCCGGAAAATAGATATTCCTATAGCCTGCCTGTTGAATACGGTAGCTAAGGTCGATGTCTTCTCCGTACATAAAAAAAGTTTCATCCAGTAGTCCTGCTTTGTCAAGTGCCGCTTTACGGATGAACATGAAAGCACCGGAAAGGACATCTACTCCATGGATTTTGTCCTTGTCAAGAAACCCGAGATGGTATCCACCAAATGTTCGTGAATTGGGAAAAAGTGCGGATAATCCGAAAATTTTGAAAAATGCCACTTTGGGTGTGGGCAATCCCCTCTTGCTTTCCGGCAAAAAGTTGCCCTTGCCATCAATCATCTTTACACCCAGTGCTCCGGCTTCAGGATGGGCATCCATGTATTTTAAGATTTTCTCGAAGGTGTCCTCTTCCACGAGGGTGTCGGGATTGAGCAGAAGAACATATCGTGCATCAGCTGCAAGAATAGCCTGGTTATTGGCCTTCGAAAAACCCATGTTCTGCTTATTGGCAATGAGTTTTACTTCTGGGAATTTATTGCGTACAAGGGCTACCGATCCATCCACTGAGTTGTTGTCGACCACAAAAACATCAATATTCATCCCCATGGCAGCTTTCCTTACGGAAAGCAAACACTGTTCGAGAAAATACTGAACATTGTAATTAACTATGATGACTGCAAGATCCTTGGTCATTTACACCAATTGTGAAACAAACAATAGAAACGAGAGAATTGAAAAATTATTTTGCAGCCAGTGAACTTTCGTAAAGTATTCTGTTTTGCAGTGATTTACCGAGGGTTGCCTGATCGGTGTATTCAATATCCTCACCAATGGCAATACCTCTTGCGAGGGAAGATATACGAATGTTAAAGTCTTTGATTTTGCGGTAAATAAAAAAGTTGGTTGTGTCACCGTCGGGTGTGGGTGCAAGCGCAAAAATAATTTCGGCATACTCTTCCGTCCTCAGTCTTTGCATCAGTGATTCAATATTCAGGTCTGAAGGACCAATCCCATCCATAGGGGAAATCAATCCACCAAGCACATGATATAAACCTTGAAAGCTATGGGTATTTTCGATAGCGATTACATCCCTGAAATCTGCCACCACACAGATGAGGGATGCATCTCTTGAGGGAGTACTGCAAACCAAACAGAGATTCGTATCAGATATATTGTGGCACCGCGAGCAAAAGCAGGTGTTTTCTTTCATGAGCATCAGCGCTTCAGCAAAATCTTTTACCCTGGATGCATCCCTCTTGAGTAGTGATAAGGCCAGTCTTAATGCGGTTTTGCGACCTATTCCCGGCAGCGAGGCCAGTTGATTCACAGCATCCTCAATGCGTTTGGAGGGATACAACATAAGGCGAAATTACGAGATTTGTGCGAGCAAGTAAAATCATATGGGTCCCGAAATTATTCTTGGCGTGGTAGGCATCTATTCGCTGCTGTTGTTTGTCATCACATGGGTAACCTCGCGCAAAGCAAACGCAGAAGCTTTTTACAAAGGAAACAACCGTTCACCCTGGTATGTAATTGCCTATGGCATGATTGGGGCTTCGCTTTCGGGAGTAACTTTTATGAGCGTTCCCGGCTGGGTGGGAAGCACAAAATTTTCATATCTTATGATGGTGCTCGGCTACTTACTTGGCTATCTGATTATCGCCACAGTGCTGCTTCCCTTGTACTACAGACTCAACCTTACTTCCATCTACAGTTATCTTGAAACCCGCTTTGGTAAGTACAGCTACATCACAGGTGCTTCCTTTTTTATGCTCAGCAGAACCATTGGTGCATCCTTCAGGATGTTTCTGGTGGCCGGCGTACTGCAAACATTCGTTCTCGATGCATGGGGTGTACCGTTCTATGTAACCGTTGCCTCCTTTGTACTGCTCATTTTACTTTATACCTACGAAGGGGGCATCAAAACCATTATATGGACAGATACGCTGCAAACGACCTTTATGCTATTATCTGTTGTCATTACCACTTACATCATCAGGGACAGCCTGGGTGGAAGCTTTGAACAACTCCATAAAACCATTGAAGAAAGTGGCTTATCGCAAATTCTCGTGACGGATTTCCACGAAAAAAATCATTGGCTTAAACAGATATTAGCCGGGATGTTTATTACCATCGTAATGACCGGCTTGGATCAGGAGATGATGCAAAAAAACCTGAGCTGCAGAAACCTGAGAGATGCACAGAAAAACATGCTGAGTTTTAGTGTAGTGCTTGTAGGAGTAAATATGCTGTTTCTTTTTTTAGGGGCCCTGCTGCACATTTACGCAGCGCAAAAACATATTCATATTGGAAGAAGTGATGATCTTTTCCCGACCATTGCTTTGCAACACCTGCCACCACTTGCGGGAATCTTGTTCGTGATTGGTGTTATTTCTGCTGCCTATCCCAGTGCAGATGGAGCGCTTACCTCTCTCACCACCAGTTTTTGTATAGATATATTGGGCCTTGAGAAAAGCAAAATGAGCACTTCAAAAAAACATACCATCAGAGTAGTCGTTCACATAGGCTTTGCCATCCTTTTGCTTCTTACCATCATTCTTTTCAAAAGAATAAATGACTCCGCCGTCGTCTCGAAACTATTTACAGTGGCGGGTTACACATATGGGCCACTCCTTGGTTTATATGCCTTTGGATTGTTTACTGAGCGACGAATTCACGATTGGTTTGCACCATTTATCTGCTTGGCTTCTCCCCTGCTTTGTTACCTGCTTAATGAGAACAGCGTAAAACTTTTTGGCGGATACCAATTCGGTTTTGAATTGCTACTGATGAATGGATTTTTAACTTTTGTGGGTCTCTATTCCGTATCCCGTTCAAAGCATATGAATCATTCTTGATTTGAATGGAAGGTCATTTGTCAGCAAGCTTTTTTTGATGGCTGATTGATCTTCAGCAGCACATAAGCTCTGATAATATTTGTAACCTCATGTCATCCTATCTTGAGATTTAAAATGAAATCCATGATTTTTTAAAACCCACTCATCCGACAATTTTGTTTGCTCATCTGACACAAAACACATATTGGCGAAACACGAGTAAAATAAAGCTGCAAATAGGTCTGCCTGAGGCCGCTAGTTGGTAACCGAAATGTGATAATCTCGTTAAAGTCAAAGTGAAGCAAACAAGTCTACTGATTATTTCAGCTTTTTTGTCATGTATTTTCTCCATTGAGATAAAAGGAGAAGATACATCCCTCACAAAGGTATTGGTACCACAAGTAGATGAATTGAAGAGTTTAAAGCGAAACAAAACCAAAGAAAACAAAGTCTCTATTGCAAGTTATTTCGAAGTTGAAAAGGATGAAGCTCCAGGTGTAATAACAACGATTAGTGCGCAAGACATTGAACAATCAGGTGCGCGAGATCTAACCGAGATTCTCATGATGGTACCCGGGTTTCAGTTGGCATCGGATGTACAAAATGGCCTCGCATTTGGCTTTAGGGGCAATTGGGCACATGAGGGAAAAATACTTTGGATGCTTGATGGTGTTCCAATGAACGAAATTGGATATGGCACATATGTCGTAGGAAACCGTATGCCACTTGCGATGATTGACAAAATAGAAATTATCAGAGGTTCGGGATCTTCTTTGTATGGAGGTTTGGCAGGCCTGGGCGTAATCAACATCATCTCCAGGAAAAGCCAAGGTATTAATGGACACCGACTCACTGCATCCGGAAGTTTCAGTAAAAACAAGAGAGGAAGATTTGAAACAGGCTATTTATTTGGTGGCAAACTTGCCAATGGAACAGAGATTACCATTTCGGCAAACCTTGTTGAGGGAAACAGGAGCAACAAGCTTTATCAAAATCCTACAGGAAGTTCTGTAAACTTCGCAGATTCCTCCTCTGTAAGCAATGCCTCGTTATACCTTGTTATCAAAAAAAACGCTTTGGTTTGCAAACAATATTTTGAAGATTATAAATTTCAGGCCACCTATGAACCCATTTACTCACAAACGAGAACCTATTTTCAGGATTACACTTATACTATTGAGAGGGAGAAACTTATCCTCATTACCGGTGCCAGATATACCCACCAATTGCCATGGAACAGCGTATATGGAGATCCCACCACCTATGGTTCTCAAGACATCGTAACAGGTAGAATACAAGGTACATTGCATGGGAACTATAAACTCAACAACCGCTTTCAGTTTGCTTTTGGAACAGAATTTCAATCAGACTGGTACAAATATTTCTTCAGACAATATCAAGCGAAAGCAAACCCTGCGCGACAGCGTTTCAACGGAATAAGTTTCTATACAGAAATCAATGCAGATTTCCAGTTTGCAAGGATTTCAGCAGGAGTAAGACTAGACAAATATGCCTTTTTCAAACCGCTATTAGCTCCCAGAGTGAGTATTACAAAGAAATTCGGCAACTTTTTTTATAAGGTATCTGAAAACTATTCTTACAAACTACCAACGCTCAACAACATTGTATTGAGCAATAATTTCAGCATCGTTCCTGAGGCCATTCATGAATTACAGGCACAAGTGGGCTACAACAATAAGCAATGGGATGTTTCGGCAGTATATTTTATCAATTCCCTTGACAGATTAATTGTTTTTTCTGTTGACAGTCTGCAGAATGAAAACTACAGAAATCGCGGAAGTATGAACACGAAAGGAATTGAAACAGAAATACATTGGAAAAACAAGGATTATCAATTTCAGTTTACCCATTCTTATTATCAGTCTTTCGGTGTACTTAATGATTATATCCAGCCTACCGGACAAACAGCTGCGCTTGCCCTGCCACAGCATAAAATAACAATGATGGCAGGATTCAGATTGAATAAGCACATTAGAATGCAGGTTTCAAATATCACAAGGGGGAAGTTCCAAAGTATTCACCCAACCGAAGAAACTTCGCTCATTATAACAAACAAGCCTACCCACCAGCTACAGTTAGTTGTTCAATTAGACCATCTTGCCGGAAATAAACTTGCCATTACTGCAGGCGTATTCAACATCCTTAACCAAAGCATCGTGTATAGCTTTCCATATTTGTCTGGATACCAACCTTTGCTTGAAATGGGCAGAGAATTTCATTTACAGTTGTCATTGAAATTATGAGATATTGGGCAGGCATCATACTTTTTCTTGGCTTATTGCTTCCCCTGTCGTCTCAATCACAGCATTATGATTTATTCTCAACAGCTGCCGACATGTTTAATTTTCATGATGCTGCACTGAGAGATTATCTCAAAAAATTTAAACAATCAAATAAACAGGAACAGATACCTTTTGTAAATACAGCAAACCTCGAAAAGTCAGTCAGTCACAATGATGTTCTTCAGGCTGATATACTTAACATCCTTATTGCCTGTTCTAGAGATGACAGCAAACAGGCCATCAATCAGGTAATCCTGCTCAACGATAAGTTTACACATGATACAGCAAATAAAAGCCTCTCGGGACTTTTCTTCTTTAGCAAGTACCTTGTTCATCTGAGGTATTATCTGTACATAGGAGAAAATGATTTTCTTCAGGAAACATCCGGGCTGAATCCGGTATTAAAATACCTTCTCTACAGTGAAGTTTTTTACAGGTGCGACAAACTACTCAAAAAAATACCCTCCAGAATCTATGGCTCCTATATTAATATCGCGACCCAAATTTCACAGCTTGACTTTATTAAGGCATGTACATATATCATAGCCTCCAATTGTGGAATCAACACTGAAATTCTCATCCATAGGAGAGACTCTGCCATACAAGCTATATTTCAGCCCGTTAAAACATTGCCAAAAATCAGCAAAGACATATCGTATACAATAAACCTGAACAAGGATCATCAAGAAAAACAGTTTACTTACGAAAAACTTGTTTCCCTGAATGACTGGGGGGTTATTCTTCGACGGAAAGGCAATCTTAAAGATTCATGGCAAAAATACATGGATGCATTCAAATTAATTGATGCCTCCACACCTCAGGTTTTAAGTAGTGAAATCTATTCTAATGCCGGTATCACATTATCCCTCCAAGGAAAATATGAAAATGCCGCAATGCTTTTTGAAAAAGCCATTGGTTATGCAAGTGGTTTGCAGGACAAAACGATGGAGGATTTATACAGGCTTCTTGCCGCGCGAAACACATTTAATTCGGGTAAAAACATACAAGCAATAGCTGAAATTCAGTTAGCTATAAACACCTGCCTCCAGAATAAAGATTATCACAACCTAAGTGAATCTTACCTGCTTCTTTCCGAAATATATACAGATGAAAACGACTACCTTGAAGCTGCCAAGTATTATCGATTGTATACGGACAACAACAAGTTGATTGAAATCAACAACCAACAATTGTTTCAGGTACAAAGGGAGCAAGAAAGCAGATATGAAGAAATGGCCTTGGATGCTTTTGATGAATTTCAGCGAAATGAAGCCAAAAAAGCAGAAACATTAAAACTCAAGCTGGAGGCTGCCCAGAGGGAAAAAGACCTGCTTGAATTAAGAAGGGTAAATGAACTTGATGCAGCTAAAATTGCCTATAACCAGCTGGAAAAAGAAAAGAGCAGGCAAAACCTAGCGTTAATCGAGGAAAAATTAAGACTCAAAAAAAAGGAGATTGCCGCTCTCGAAAACCAGAATAGAATTAATGTCATCAGCAATTCGTTCCGCTTAAAAGAACTTGAATTGGCGAAGAACAAAAATTACCTGATGCTTCAAAAACAATTGATTAATGAAATGCGGGTAAGTATTATTCAGAAAAAGCAGCAATCCCTGAAATATGGTATTGTAGCACTTACAACACTCCTGCTACTTGTGGGATTCTTCCTTTTCAGAGGTATTTCACAAAGAAGAAAAATTGAATTACAAAATATCAAACTTCAGCTAAAAAACAACGAGATTGCAAAGCAAAAAGATATCATCCAGGAAAAAAACAAGGAAATTATCGACAGTATCAATTACGCCCTGAAAATTCAAACTGCGATGCTGCCAACCGATGGTGAATTGAAAAATATCCTTGGAGATGTATTTGTTTTTTATCAACCAAAGGCGATTGTGAGCGGCGATTTTTATTGGTGTTTCGAAAACAGCAAATACAAGTATTACGCTACGGCAGACTGCACCGGACATGGCGTGCCCGGGGGATTTATGAGCATGCTTGGAATATCTCTTCTGAATGAAATTGTAAAAGAAAAAAAGATTGAGGAACCCTGCGACATCCTTGATATGCTTACTGCAAGAATTATTGCAGAGCTCAAGCAAACAGAAAAAGCAAATGTGGCTAAAGATGGAATGGACATTACACTTTGCCGCTTCTCAAAAGACAAAACTGAGCTGGTTGTAGCAGGCGCAAACAACGACCTATGGCTTTTAAGGAGGAATGAACTGATCGAAATCAAGTCCAATCGCCAGTCCATAGGATTTAATTACGGCAAATACAGACAATTTACCCAGGAAAGAATAGCGCTGCAACCCAAAGACAAAATCTATACTTTTTCTGATGGTTATGCCGATCAGTTTGGAGGCACCAACAAGAAAAAATTCAAGAGCAGAAATCTTAAAAATTTGCTACTTGCCATTTATAATCATCCTGCTCCCGAACAAATGCGCCTTGTTAAACGCACTTTTGAAGAATGGATGGGATCCGAAGAACAGGTAGATGATGTTTTGATTATAGGCGTTCTCTTGTAATCTCCGTCATTTAGTACTAATTTGGCCATGGCAAAAAGGACGACAAAAAATGATAGAGCGTATCATGCATGGGGAGACCCTTTTATCTGTAATCATTCGGACTGAATTTAAAAAAGAGGGAATAGATTTTTTTACCCCCGGTGATTTCTCACAGCAGTTAGGCTATATGAACCGCCCGGAAGGTTATATTATTGCACCTCATGTGCACAATCCTGTAACCAGAGAGGTAACACTTACCCAAGAAGTACTGTTTATTAAATCGGGTAAAGTGCGGGTAGATTTTTATGATGAGCAGAAAAATTACCTAGAAAGCCGCATTCTTGTAAAAGGTGATGTCATTCTTCTTGCGCACGGAGGACATGGTTTTGAAATGCTTGAACAAAGTGAGATGATTGAAGTTAAACAGGGACCCTATTGCGGTGAGATGGACAAGGTAAGATTTGATCCCATCCCCGGAAAGAACACCATTATCAAATAATTTGACTGCCCTTGTCTCAAGTCATTCAGTTATCTGAAAACACATTCCATTAAAGTATGACTAAAAGAGGCAGCCCCAATTTTATTCAAGAGCGAGTTTCTTTGTATTGTCATCCGGAAATCTGTCAATGATGTAATTGTAAGGATCAATGCCTACGAGATAAGGCATCTCTTTCGTTCGAAAAACAACATGGTTTTGCTTTTGGGAAATCTTTGTTCTTTGGTAAAACAGTTTCTTCCCAAATTTTTCATCCTCAATGGGTTTTGCAAAGCAAATCAAATCCATATAATCATTTACCGGTATGGCCTTCTCTTTTCCCATAGAATCTGCCCGAAATTTCTCTGAGGTAAAAGTTATACTAACTTCAAATTCATTTCCAATTTTTTTGACCCGGGCCTCCTCCATTTTGTTGGAGAAAAGCGTGATGGTTTTAAAGAGGTCATGAATGAGATATGACAAGCTATCGGGGGTTTGTTTACTGAGTGCACGCAGGGCATGAAGAGAGGTTGGATAGGGTGGGTTTTTATATGCAAATGAATCCAGGAGATTGCGAAGCGCAAGATTCACCTTCTGCTCACCAATCATCTCTTTAAGATAGTACATCGCAACACCGGCCTTTTGATAATGAATATATGCCTGATTTTCGGTTTTATAGATGGGTTGCTCTGCTTCAGCTTCGCGTCCTCTGTTACTGAGGTATTCATCCATCAGGTATTTTAGAAATTTATTCATGCTGTCATGGCCGTATTCTTTTTCCATCACCATCAACGCTGAGTATTCTGCGAAACCTTCACTCATCCATTCGCTGCCTTGCATTGCAGCTCCGCAAAGCTGGTGCGCCCAATACTGATGCGCCATCTCATGGGCAACCACAAAAAATACCATATCGATATCTCCGGAATTAACATTCCTGAGATCAGTAATAAAGCCTATACTTTCGCTGTAAGGCATGGTTCCCGGAAAAGCCTGAGCAAATGATCTGTAGCGGGGAAACTCAATAATCCTGCATTGATGATGATAATAAGGACCAAAATGAGAAGTATAGTATGCCAATGACTTTTCTAAACTTTTCATCATCAACGGAACATTATAGGCATGTTCAGGAATGTAGTACACTTCTAAATCAATCCCCTTCCATTTTTTTCTTTTTACTTCATAATCAGCAGAAATGAAAGAGTAAAAATCAAGTGAGATATGATCTAATTCGTAATGATAAAAGTTCCTGTTTCCTTTCTTCCACTGCTTTATTAAACTGCCTGGTGCCACTGCTATCTGATCCTCGCTTGTTGAGATGATGGTTTTTACATCCACCCAGTCTGCACATTCGGTGATATAGGTGTTTGCCCTTGCGGAAAGATTGGTTTCATCCAGTTTATGCGTCCTGTTGCGTTTGGGCAAATTCAACTCCCTGCGACGATTTTTGTCAGCCACCTCATTGTTTGAAACATATCCTATTTGTGGAACAATATCTGTGTTATTAAAAAAAGTACCATTGTTGGTGAGCTGTAAAAAAGAGACCTCATTCTCAAATCCTTTGTTTTTCTTAAGAATATCAAACTGTATTTTGATAGAATCACCCGGCATCAATGGTTCAGTAAGGGTATAAATTCTGTATTTAAGTCGGTTGTTGATGAGCTTAGGAAATGCATTTTTTATTAAAATTTTTACGCTATCCGGAATTGATGGAATGGTAAAATGCAAGTCGGTGATGGGTTGGTTAGATATGTTGCGGGCCAAAGAAACAACCCTCGCTTCAAGACTACGGCTTTCAGGATAAACATGAATTTCAAATTGATGACTGAAATACCTTGGTTGATTTAAACCCTCGTACTTTTTAAATGTGAGCTCATAATCAACCTCCTCCTGTTCATTCTCTTTCTCACTCACATAAGTATTGACCACATGCGTATGATAGTAAACATAACAGGCACATATAGAAAATAGAAGAAGTACAGAGCCCCATTGCCATTTGCTCTCCTTAAGATACAATAGTGCATATTGAACTCGCATGCTGATTTGTGTTTCGCAACCGCGGATATAGAGGGCACGAATGCAGAATATGAGCAAAAAAGCAAACAGCAACCAATACACTTGAAACCAAAAAGCTCCCTGAACAAAAGGACCAAACCCATTCATATCGGAATAGGTAAGATCGGGGATAGAACCATAATTAAGCATATTAGAGTCCATCTGAAGAACAGACCATATGTATTTATTCAGAATCAAAAAAGCCACAAAGGCGAAGTAAGCGATATAACGATTATTAATCAGATAATGAATTAGCATGGATATCACAATCAGGTAGAAAATTGAAGGCAGATCAATCAGGAAGAGTGAGGTAAGGTATACCTCAAACTCAAACCGATAATATCCTCTAAAAGCCTGAGAAGCAATTCCGACAATCATGGTGGAGAAGAGGATTAGTGTGACAGCTGCAACCATGGCCATCAATTTTGAACTTAGCAAGGAAAAGGTCTGAAAAGGTGTGGCGTCCTGTATTTCGTTGAAATGAGAATCGCGTTCTTTCCAAACCAATACACCCGTATAAAAGGTGATAATGCCTATTAGAAAAATATAAAAACTACCTCTTATGCTGTCAATGATATCATAGGTAACTGGGTACTTGCTAAGCCCAAAGGAAGTTGTAAAGCTGCTTAGAGAAGCACTTAGGTTTAGAATACCAATTATGACCAACACGATAAACGGAGGATTTTTCAGAATGGCGCTGCATTCAAATCCCGTCATTCTGATCCAGGAAGAGAATGAAAATCGGTAGGAAGGCGTGATAAGAGGCATTGAAATATTTTTTGTCAACTCTTCTGTGGCATTCAGCTTTTCTGAGGGACGGTTACTTTTATTTTTAAATGAAAAAGAGAACCGCAGATAAAAAACAAAAAGTAGGAGCATCGCAAATGAAACCCAGATCAGTCGGTTGTATAAAACCCAACCATACAAGGAAACTGATTGAGTATTTTTGTCTTCAATGGTAAAATATTTCGACAAGGTTGATTCAGGATAATAGCCAAATGGATCGAGAATGCAGGCGAGCCATTCTTTATCGAGGTCACTGATAAATCCTTGCGCAAGAAGATAAAAAACCAGTATTCCCATTGCGCCTACAAAAGAAACGATGCTGCTTCTAAAAAGAACTGCGAGACCAAAGAGAATGACTCCGGTAATGAAAGTATTGGGGATGCCATAAACAATCAATCCATTTAGGTGAGCACTCCAAAAAACCGGGCCAAATCGTTCTGGTGATAAGGAAGAAACCATTGGTCCGATAAGGCTTCCCAGAGAAACACCCAGCAAGGGAATGATGGCAACAATTGCTGCACCTATGAACTTGCCGAAGAAATAATGATGTTTTTTTATAGGCGAAGTAAAAATAAACTGATACATGCCCGTTGAAAAATCGCGGTTCGCTGTGGCATTCATGTATGCTGTTGTCATCAGCATCCCTAAGAGCGACATCACTCCATAGAAATTCTGAATGGCATATGGAGAATTTTTTAGCACATTCCCTAACCCTTCACCCAGGGTTAACTGATCGGATGCCACTGCCCCTGAAACCAAGAGCGTATTTACAAGGAGAAATATCCAGGTCATGGGTGTTCTGAGCCAAAACCTTAATTCCTGAAAAATAAATGTCCGCATAAGCCTTAAATCAGATGATTAATGCGTGCAAAAAAAACATCCTCAAGATTTTCTTCCGCAGGGATAAATTCCGGCGAGGGAAGTGTTTCGGCAAACACATGTAATAAAGGAACCCCACCAACCAATTTACTTGAAATAACGCGGTACTTCTGCTGAAAATCATGTAGATTTTTCTTCTCCACTTGGATCTCCCACACCTTGTTTCTGAGCAGATGCAAAGCATCATCGGTTTTTCCTGCAAACAACACTTTGCCTTTGTCCATAATGGCCATGTTGGTGCACAGTTCCCTCACATCCTGAACGATGTGTGTTGAAAGGATGACAATGATATTTTCACTGATTTCACTCAGGATGTTATAAAAACGATTCCGTTCACCGGGGTCGAGTCCGGCTGTGGGCTCATCAACGATAATCAGTTCGGGTTTTCCAATCAGGCACTGGGCAATACCAAAACGCTGACGCATGCCACCACTAAAACTGCTTACATGCTTCTTTCGATGATCATACAAGTTTACCTTTTGGAGCAGAAAATGAACCATCTCCTTGCGGGAAGATGCTTGCGTACATCCCTTGAGCATGGCAAGATAATCAAGCAAATCTTCTGCTGTAGATCTTGGATAGACTCCAAACTCCTGCGGCAGATACCCGAGAATTTTACGAATCGCCATCTTGTCCTTCAATATATCTATCTCATCAAGAAATGCTGATCCGCTATCAGCGTCCTGAAGGGTAGCCAGTGTGCGCATCAGAGAGGATTTGCCTGCACCGTTGGGACCTAAAAGACCAAACATGCCGGTAGAAATGCTCAGGTTTACATCGTCGAGGGCGATTACCCCATTGCCATATTGCTTGCAAAGATTTTTTACGATTAATGTCATGGTTATAAAGTGTTGCGTTTAGTGTGGTTTATTGGGTGAATAAACATAAGACTATCATTGTGTTTTAAAAGTTACAAATTCATTTAAAATTAAAAAGCTTCATTTTCAATAGGTTAGAATATGCTATCTCTGTTAGAAAGTGCAAGGGCGCATCAAGACAAGTCCTTTATAAAGTATCCATTACATGGATATATATTCCTTTCCGAATATGCTGAAAATAGGATGGTGCAAAAAAAAGAATGCTTCAATTACATAACAAGGTCCCAAACAAACCGGAAATATCATAAAGTATAAGCCACTCATTAGCATTCATCTCACTTTTCTTTGCTGGAAAAACTAGATGACAATCAGTTACTCAGGCTCACGATTTTTTAGTGCCATGAGAATCGAATAAGGATTCTTTACAACAATAGATTGATTCTCAAGTGATGCACCTGAGAGGGTTTTAACAGAAACACAATGGGCATCTTTTGCCACTACCTCTACCTCACGCATTTCAAAAGAATACTTGTTTGTAGCGGTAAAAACCATTGGCTTGCCTTCAAACTCAACAAGTGCCTGAAGTGGGATGGCCGAAAGTTCCACTCCCTGCTCATATACCTCGGCATTCATAAACATGCCTGGAAGCAGAGAATGGTCGTATTCCTCGAAATGACAGTGCACTGATGCGGTTCGATCGGCATCAATGTTTCTACTAATCAGAATGATGGATGCGCGATGCTTTTTCTCCGGAACATCAACTGAACTGCAGATAACCTCCTGACCGATTTTTAATTTGCCCAAATCTTTCTCATAGGCAGAGATGGCCAGGTGTATATCGTCCGGATTAACCAATTGGAACAATACATCTGTTGGGTTTACATACTTCCCTATATTCACATTTACATGACTTACAAAACCATTGATGGGTGATAGCACGGCAAGTGTGCGCGTGAGTTTGTCTTCATTAAAATTATCGGGATTGATACCCATCAAACGAAGTTTTTCTGCCATGGCTTTTACCTCCACTTTAAGCGAGAGATAATCTGCCTGTGCCTGTTGTAGGCTTTTCTCGGTTGATGCCTGCTCCTTGAATAATTTTTGTTGTCTTTCCCATTCTTTTTCACTCCGTGTCAAACGAATTTTGGACATCAAAAATTCTTGTTGTATTTGCACATATGAAGCATCTTGCAGGTAAGCGAGAACCTGGCCCTTTTTAACATGCATGCCCGGGAGCAAATCGCTCGCCTGAAGATATCCTCCAAAAGGAAAACTGATGCTCACCATGTTTTGAGGAGGAACTTCTATCATCCCATTAAACCTATGAATTTGCCTAAACCTATGAGGAAAGGGCTTGCTGCAAGCAATTCCTGCTTGCTTTAACTGAACCTGCGTAAAAACAATGGCCGTTTCAGCCTTACCCGGAGATTCTTCCGCTGATTGATCTGAGCTGCAAGCATACAGCAGGAGTATTGAGAGTAGAAATGTGATTGCCGGTTTCATTGGTTGTAATAAAAAGCCATGTCAATAATTGTTTGATTAAGTGCATCAGCTGTTTCAAGAATTTTTTGTTGAAGCGCAAAATACTCGTTGTAATAGTACATGCATTCCGTAAAACCTGATTCACCACTTTGGTATCTTCGCAGTGCTACCTGATAAGCTTTTTGCATGGCAGGAAGACTCACTGACTGTAATTCTCTGTTGGCAAAAAACTGTGACTCATAACGCAGAAGCAGATTTTTAACTTCTGCATTTGTCTTCAATAAAAGTGACTCGTAATCTGCTTCAGCTATTTTTTTTCGGTATGAGATTGATTGATACTGTGCATATCTCGAACGGTAAAACAAAGGGAAACTCAAACCTGCGCCTGCATAAAAAAATCGATACCCCGGTTTGTAAAACACTTCTTCATTCCCTTTGCGAAACCAGCCCGTATTGCTTTGGGTATTTACGCTGAGAGAGATATCAGGAAGCAATCTGTTGCCGGCATACTTTGCCAAACCTGAAGCAGAACGAACATGACCTGCAAGCAGGCGGCTTCCAGTAAAGTTTCTGTACACAGATGTATCTTCTTGTAAATGGGCCGATAACACTGTGCTATCTTCTGCGGGCAGGTATGGTTCGGATGTATTCAGAAGACAACGAAATGCATTGATAATTTGATTTTTTTCACTTTCAGCAATTTTTACTTGTTGCTGCAATAGGGATTTTTTTGCCAGAACAATGGCATCATCTGCTCCCAAATCTTCACCTGCTGCTGTGCGTGCCAAGGAAATCCGACGCATTTCTGTCCATAATGAATCTGCTGTGTGAAGAAGGTGCAAGCGGGCTGCCATCAACATCCATGCAGAGAACAAACGCCTTAGTTCCCGTTTTTTCTCCTGCATGCCCATCTGTTCAGATAGTTCGGCATAATCTGACAGGCTGCGCAGGTAATTCCGGCTGGCAGCATAGGCTGTTGGAAAAGCAAATGATTGTTGCAAGCCAATTCTGTTGTCGTTGGCAAAGGTGTTAAACTGACCGTACTCTGCACTTATTTGCATGGAGGGTGCATCAAACCAGGACTTTTTCATGACCTCAGCATTTTCTTTTTCCAGCCTTGCTCTTTTTAGGTCAGGATTATTTTTGTACATGATACTTTGTGCTTCCTTAAAGCTGATTGTTTTAAGGTCCTGTGCACGGGCAGGCAATGTTTCCAACATCGGCATCAGGAGGAGGAGCAAAGCGGAAGTCTTTTTTGATGTAAAACGACGAATCCAATCGTAAAGCAGAGGAAGTACAAACAGGGTTAGCAAGGTTGCCGAAACAAGTCCTCCAATAACAACCGTTGCCAATGGACGCTGCACCTCAGCACCTGCGCCGTTGCTGAGTGCCATAGGTAAAAAACCAAGTGAAGCAACGGATGCCGTCATTAAGATGGGTCGAATGCGGTTGCAGGAGCCCTGCACAATAGCCTCTCGCAAGACCATCCCCTCTGCCAGCAATCGTCTGATCTCTGTGATCATCACCACACCGTTGAGCACGGCTACACCAAACAAAGCAATAAATCCGATGGCTGCAGAGATGCTGAATGGCATGTTTCTGAACCAAAGTAGAAATACACCCCCAACAGCAGAAAGCGGAATAGCCATAAAGATGACCAATGCATCAGGAACTGAGGAAAAAGAAAAGTACAGCATTAGAAAAATAAGCAAAAGCGCAATGGGAACCACAATGGATAGTCGCTTGCGGGCATCCATGAGGTTTTCAAATGTTCCGCCCATACGGTAATGATAGCCCGATGGCAGAGAAATAGATTTTTTAATTTGTGCTTGCAGGTCGTTTACCACACTCTCCACATCTCTGCCGCGAATATTAAATCCCAGCATGATTCTACGCCTACCTGTTTCTCGCATAATTTGATTGGGCCCCGGTTTCACCTGTATGTCTGCAAGTAATGACAGGGGCACCTGAACGCCTCCTGCACCTTGAATTTGTATGGCCCCAATCTTCTCTATATCGGCATAACCTGCATTTTGCATTTTTACCACCAGACCATAACGCCTTTCATTTTCATAGACAAATCCACACTTCTCGCCAGCCATGAAAACCCTTAATGCCCGGTTGAATACATCCATGCTGATGCCATGTCTGATGAATGATTCCCTGTAAGGGATGATGCTTATTTGTTCTACCCCGTTGAGTTTTTCGACATACATGTCTTTGATGCCTTCGGTTTTTTCAGCTATGGATTTGATGCGTGAAGCTATAGAAGCAAGGGAATCGAGATTTTCACCATAAACTTTACAAACCACATCCTGTTTGGCACCCGTCATGAGTTCATTGAAACGCATTTGCACAGGAAACTGAAATCCAACAGATACACCGGGAATTTCAGCAACAACTGCTTTCATTTTCTCGGATAACTGGTCGAAGGTCTTTGCAGAAGTCCATGCACTTTTGTCTTTCAGAATTATCATTACATCACTGGCCTCTATGGGCATTGGGTCGGTGGGAATTTCGCCGCAACCGGTTTTAACCACAATTTTTTCAATCTCCGGGAACCTGCTTTTCAACAATGCGGCGCATCTTTTTGTGGTTTCGATACTGTTACTGAGCGAGGCGCCGGTGAGCAGACGAGTATCCATGGCGAGGTCGCCTTCTTCGAGACGGGGGATAAATTCCCCTCCCATGCGGGTTAATAAAAGATAAGCAATCACCAACAAAACCATGGCAGTTGTTAGGGTGATGGCTTTTTGATGAAACACTTTCATGAGCCATTTGGAGTACACACTTCTAACAAGAACAAACCATTTGTCGATGCGTGTTTCGGCCTGGGGTTGAATAAACATAGCACACATCACAGGTACCCATGTAAGTGAAGCAAGGATGGCACCAAGCAAGGCAAATGAAACCGTTTGTGCCATGGGTATAAACATTTTTCCTTCTATCCCTCTAAGGGAAAGGATGGGGATATAAACAATAAAGATGATGACTTGTCCGAAAAATGCAGCACTCATCATTTGCGTGGAAACCTTCCCTATCTCTTCGTCTTTTTGAGAGGATGTGAGTTTTTTTACTCCTGTGAACCGGGTAAAACTGTGCATCACAGCTTCAACAATGATAACGGCTCCATCAATGATCAGTCCGAAGTCAAGCGCTCCCAGACTCATGAGATTGCCACTGATGCCAAAACGGTTCATGAGGATGATTGCAAATAGCATAGACAAGGGAATCACCGAAGCAACGATGAGCCCGGCACGAAGACTGGAGAGAAAAAGGACAAGGACAAGAATGACAATCAGGGCTCCTTCCAGCAGATTTGTCTCCACAGTTTTGATTGCGTTGTCTACCATTTTACTTCGGTCCAAAAAGGCATCCACGACAATTCCGGGTGGAAGCGTTTTGCGTATTTGGTCCATTCGTTCTTTGATATGCGATACAGTATGAGAAGAATTTTCGCCTTTGATCATCATCACTATGGCTCCGGCCACTTCCCTTTCTCCATTGTATGAGATAGCACCATAGCGGGTTGCAGATCCCTTTCTCACCTCAGCCACATGACGAATAAGCAGAGGCATGCCTCCGGCACTATATCTTATTGGAACATTTTCAATGTCTTTGATGGAATTAAACAGGCCACTGGTTGTAATGAAATAGGCCTTCGGTCCTTTCTCAATATAGGTGCCACCGGAGTTTTGATTGTCGGAAGAAAGCGCATGCAAAACCTCATCATGGGTAATGCCAAATGCCTTTAGCCGATCGGGTAAAATTTGCACCTGATATTGCATGAGTTCGCCGCCAAAACTTGAAACATCTGCAACTCCAGGCGTACCTAACAATTGTTTGCGAATGATCCAATCCTGAATGCTACGCAATTCACGCAATGAATAAGCTTCTTCAAATCCTTTGGCAGGTCGGACAATATACTGGTAAACTTCTCCCAGTCCGGTGGTAACTGGGGCCATCGAAATGTCAGCCATTCCTTGTGGAATTAATGAAGATGTTTCGCCAATTCTCTCGGCTATTTGTTGCCGGGCCCAATAAACATCTGTCTCATCACTAAAGACGAGTGTGATAATTGACAATCCGAACCTTGAAAATGAGCGCAGTTCAGTGATGCCGGGGATATTGCTGAATGCGGTTTCGAGAGGAACTGTAACAAGTCTTTCAATATCTGCGGCACCAAGAGAGTTACTCACCGAAATTACCTGCACCTGGTTATTTGTGATATCAGGAACTGCATCTATTGGCAATTGGGTGGTTTCAAAAATCCCCCAAACCGTCCAGGCAGTAAAAAAAAGGAAGATCAGGAATTTGTTCTTCAGGGAAAAGTCAACAATATGCTGAATCATTCAGGTGCTCTGTACAAATGTAGAAATATAGGTTTAGCGCACAAAAACATTGCCCTTTTATGGATTTATTTCGCTCTCCAAAAAAATCAGCTGTTAAAGCGAAAAAAGATTGTCTGGAAGAAAGAAAAAAAAATGTGAGGGAAAAAGGTCTGTCATGAAAACTCATGCTTGCGTTAGGGATTGCACCGGTTACTTTTTTGAGACGCCATAAAGTTTGAGTGAAAAGCCCGCCCCGGCATGGTTTACCGGCCGGGAAACGCCCAAAAAAATCAGCGGAACTTAACAATCAATTTCAGATTAAATTGCCGTGCCGTGAGATACGATGGAATGGCAAACTGGTTATCGAAATTATCGCGCAACCAACGATAGGAAATGGTGTTTTTGATTTGCAGTAAATTAAAAACCTCCAGGCTGAGCCATGCAGATTCGATGTGTCGTTTCCAGTTGGTAAAACGATCGGTTTTCCCCTCAGCTAGCAATTGCTTGGAAAAGCCAATATCAACCCGTCGATAAGGTGGAATACGAAGTGTATCGGCATACTTGTTGAGACCATGGGGGCCAAACGGCATGCCGGTTCCGTAAAACAAAATCATGTGTACTTTGTAGCTCGGGAAACGGGGAATATAATCCTGAAAAAACAAAGAAACATTTACCCTTTGATCAGTGGGTCTGGGAATGTAACCGGGTTTGAAGGTACTTGTATATGCAACCGTATCGTTCATGATGCCCGGAAAGATTTCCTCTCTGTTTCTATTGTAATATTTGGTATAGGAATCTCCTTTGATGTCTTCCGCTGTTTGCATCACAGAAACACTGATCCATGACTCTGCTCCGCGGGCAAATTCACCGTTTAACCGGAGATCGATGCCGGTTGCATAACCTGAAGAATTGTTGTTGGCAAAATACCGAAGTCTTACATTTTCAATTTTATAGGGTATCAGGTTACCGAGGATTTTGTAGTAAGCCTCAGCAGTAAATTTCATGGGACTTTTACCAATGGTAAAATGTACATCACTGCCTGCAATGAAATGGATGGATTGTTGCGATCTGATGCCGCTGTTCAATACGCCGTCGAAACCTCTAAGCTCTCGGTAAAAGGGAGGTTGGTAGTAATACCCGGCAGAGAACCTGAATAACCAGTCGCGCTTCCATTCGGGATGTGCAGAGAATTGCAAACGGGGACTTGCAATAAATTCACGGTTAAGACTCCAGTAACTAAAACGACCACCCGCCATCAGGGAATATTCGGTAGACGCTCCCCAAATCCATTGTTGTTGAAAGAAACCGGATAAACGGGATGTATTCAGGGAAATTCTCTGTATAAGTACATCCTGAAGATTGATTTCTGAGTTGCTGTAAGGGAGGCTGTATCCGCTTGAGTCGAGCAATGTCCACTCTTTAATCTTATCGCTGATCCACTCCTTCTGAAAGCGCAATCCCCAGCGCGCCTGCTTAAACCGTCCTTTGTGCTCCACATTCCAAACAGTGGCTTTGAGCAGATTTCTGGCATGATTGAGCGAAGTTCCTACTCCTGTGAGATTAGTCGTATCGCCGAAACTTTCTTTGCCAAAATCAGATTCCACATCATAGATGAGGTATTGTCCCTGTACATTGATTCGCTCCGTTTCGAAACTTCGGAACGCAGATGTAATAAACTTCAGTTGCAGATCTGAATGAGGTTTGTAAGTGGCACTGAGTGCACCGAGATAGGTTTCAAAATCATTGAGTTCTTGTCCGTCGAAATAGACCGTTAGTTGTTTAACAACAGAGATGGTACCGAACTTACTTTGCTGGGTTTCGGGTATAAAGTTGTAACGGTTGCGCGCATAATTTCCGAGCATGCTCAATTGCCACCGGGGGTTTACCTCATAGGTAAGCAGCAATTGTCCATCTACAAACAAGGGGCGATAATCTCCTTGAGTGTCGAGTGTTCTCAGGATGTATCTGTTGGATCTTTGTCTAACGCCTGCCAGCCATGACAACTTTTTGTTCGGACTGATTCCCTCAATAGCAAATGTTCCACCCAGCAAACTTCCGGTAACCGAAGAGGAAAAGGATTTTACTTTCCTGTAGGTAATATCGAGTGCGCTCGACATTTTGTCTCCATATTTGGCTTCAAATCCTCCTGCAGAAAAGCGGATATCGGAAACAAGATCGGGATTGATAAAAGAGAGTCCCTCCTGTTGCCCTGAGCGAACCAAAAAAGGACGATAAATTTCGATATCATTTACATAGACCAGATTTTCATCAAAACTACCTCCCCTCACACTGTATTGAGAACTCATCTCGTTGTTGGAAACAACGCCCGGTAATGTTTTGAGGATGCTCTCCACACCTCCCAAGGTGGGCAGTACCTGCACAAGTTTGGGATCTATGCGACTGATATTGGTGCGTCGTTCTTCCTTGTCATAGATGCGCACTTCACCGAGTGTACGGGAGAGCAGTGAAAGGCCGGCCTCCCAAGTTTGTGTGACACCGGGGTTCAGGAAAAATTCTTTTTGCAGAGGTTCGTATCCGGTTTGCTGAATGTTGATGATGACTTTTGTTTGGGCGGGAATGGGGAAATCGAATGTACCATCCTCGGCCGTTCGAAACTCTTTTCCTCCGGGGTTGAGTATGAGGGTAACGCCGCTAAGCATGCGGGCATCGGCAGCATCAGTTACTTTACCCCGCAACCGGGCTTCTCCTGCAGTTTGGGCAATGGCATAACGGCATTGCATGAGCAGTGCCGCAAAACACAGGAGCATAATAAAGTAGCTACGCACAAAGGACAAATAACAGAAAAAACCCGAGATTATTGCCTTTTGAGTTTGCCGGAGCGCCAATCGGAGATAAATTTTGCCCATGCAAAAGGATTCATGAGGTTGTTGAGCGGAATGGCTCCGGAACCATATACGCGGGCATTTTGTTGCTGAAGCATAAGCTGCTGATTCATCATTCTGGAATCTCCGCTGAAACCATAATATTCGGGGTTCCTTACCTGGTCAAGGTTTCGCTGTGCCCTTGCTGCGTCGTCATCAGGAAGATCGAGACTCAGAAAAGCCTGTTTGAATTGTTCCCGGGTTGGCCAGGGCAAAATGAGCATCTCCTTGAGGTAAAAAGTATCTGCACTCAGAATTTCAATCATGGAATATTTGCTGTCTTCCAAACTATCAGGTATCACAAAAGTGGCCGGTTTGAATCCAATGGCAGAAAACTCGATGATGTCATTCTCCTCTGCTACCAAAGAAAAAAAACCATTGTAATCGCTGATGGTTCCATGACGACTTCCTTTGATCATCACACTTACAAATGGGATTTGCATCAGGGAGTCGGAAGAAACAACCACGCCTGAAAATTGAATGAGTTTTTCATTGCGTAACTTCCTTTCCGTTTGGGCAAAACCCTGATTCATCATAACACTTAACAGAACGAAAAGAAAGAGAACATATCTTCTCATATGCTTTTTTTTAGGGATTGAAGAAATTCTTTTGAAGAGAGGAAAAAAAGAAAATGGTTGAGAGGAGATGGCAATGATGGACAAATGGAAGACGGAGGAAAGTCATCTTAGTTTTCTGATCTCATTTTTGCGAAATATACCACAATAAAGAGGGAATCACATGATGATTAACGATTTTTTTTGAATTAGTGATTACCTTAGTTGAATCTATTGAAGATTCCCATGAAACATCTTTTTATTCTAATGGCACTGTTGGTCTCCTCACTTATTGTAAGGGCGCAGGCATTTCTGAAACATCACCCCGAAGAAGGTAATCCGTTTTTGCTCATGCAAAAAGATTTTTCTGAATGGAAGGCCATCCAAAATAACAAAGAGAAAAAAGGCTGGAAATATTTTAAAAGATGGGAGCATGAGATGCAAATGCATACCAACGGCAGAGGGTATCCGGTGGAAGCGAAGGAGTACTTGCAGGAATTGAAAAAAGTGAGTGAACAAAAATCAATGATGCAAAAAAATACGACTTCACTGCAATGGACGCCATCCGGTCCTTACGACACTCCTCTAAACAATACCGCTTATATGGAAAATGGTATCGGAAGAATCAATTGCATAGGTTTCGACCCGGTGAATCCGGCTGTTTATTATGCCGGTGTTGCGCAAGGCGGTTTGTGGAAAACAAGCGACAACGGACAATCCTGGATACCTCTTACCGATAACCTGCCCATCACTCGCATCAGCGATGTGGTGGTTGATCCAAACAATTCTCAAATCTTGTATATCTCCTTGTGTGACTTCGAATACATTGGTTTTGGTTTGCGATTGAATGGAAGAAAGAGACATACACACTATGGCTTGGGGGTATATAAAAGCACGAACGGGGGCGCTTCATGGTCACCAACAGGATTGGGCTTTCAACTCACTGACGGAGATGATGGATTGATCCGCAAGATTTATGTAAACAGACTAAACAGTAACAAATTGGTGGCCTGCGGCACATCCGGAATGTATGTGAGCAATGATGGTGGAAATCAGTGGACCCAAACCATGGATTCTCTTTTCTGGGACCTTGTTGAGGATCCGCAGCAGCCGAATGTGCTATTTGCCGCTACAGGTTGGGTAAAAAATGCCAATGAGGGAAATGCGGCCATTTACAAATCCACGGATTATGGAAACACATGGACGATTTTGAATACAGGTATTCCACCCATCGGCCTGGTACAAAGAATCAAACTTGCAATCGCACCCTCCAACTCTTCAAGAATCTATGCGCTTGCGGTTGATACCGTTTCGGGATTATATGGAACCTATACCAGTGCTGATGCAGGAAATACCTGGCAGTTTATTCCGGCCATCACCAATATTCTCGAGTGGGATGAGGGCATAAATCCTGGAGGTCAGGGAACTTATGATCTTGCACTTGTTGTGAGTCCCTTCAATGATTCATTGATTTATGCAGGTGGAGTAAATGTATGGGCATCCGGAAATGCAGGACAAACCTATGAACCTGTTTCACACTGGACTTTGTTTTATGGCCCCACCATCCATTGTGATATTCATTACATGGCATTTCAGCCACAAACAAACAACCTGTTTGTTTGCAGCGATGGGGGCGTTTACCGCACCATGCAGGCCCTGAGCCAACCTTGGGCTGATGCATCTGCCGGGACTCCCTGGCCTACGCTATGGACCAAACTCAATGACAACATTCAGGTTACCTCATTTTACAAGCTCAGTTCCTCACAAACCATGAATGGAAAATTGATGGCAGGAGCACAAGACAATGCCACTGCTTATTTCAATGAATTTGGATGGTCCACGGTGTTTGGTGGAGATGGTATGGACAATTACATTTTTCCGGACGATGACAATGCCAGCATCGCTTCTTCGCAATATGGAAACTTCGCTAAATCCACAGACAACGGCGTATTTTATAACCAGATCAATGCCAATATATCCAATGAACCGGCCGAATGGGTGAGTCCTCTTGCAGGTAGCACTGCTGCTCCGGGTCGTTTGTATGCCGGTTTTGTAAATGTGGCAAGAAGCGATGATCATGGCGAAAACTGGGTGATGGTTTCCTCCTTCCCAAGTTCCTCGCCCATACAAAATGAGATTTCCGCCCTTGCTGTCTCGGCATCTGATCCCGATGTGGTATATGCAGGGAAAAGAGTGAGATATGAGTATGGTATCCCCGGCAAGGTTTACCGTACACTCAATGGAGGAGCAATCTGGAACGAGGTAACAAATGGATTGCCTGATTCATTGTACTATACCTCACTTGAGATTGATCCAAACAATTCTTCGAGAATTTTTGCAGGAATGGCAGGAATGGTTCCGGCCTGTAAAGTTTTTAGAAGCAATGATGAGGGAAATACATGGGAAAACATTTCCTATAATTTGCCCAATCTGCCGGTGAATGCACTAAAAATATTGCCCGATACAGGTATACTTCTGGCTGCTACAGATGTGGGACTTTATGCCTTGCTGCCCGGATCAAGCAATTGGAGTTTATGGAGCAGCGGCTTGCCGAATGTGATTCTTTCAGATATTGAAATCAATGCTGCACTGAACAAAATTTATGTTTCTACTTTCGGCAGAGGGATCTGGGAAGCCAATCTGCAGACGCTGATCACCAACAATGTACAAGCCAAACCTGAAACTTTCGAGGGTATTCTTTACCCTACGGTTTCGGATGGACATTTTACGGTTCATGCGACGGAGGCATGCAGCATGGATTGTATAGATGTGATGGGCAGGTTGGTGATGAGCCGAACACTACCTGCCGGAAAAAACAGTTTGCATATAGAAGGAAATAAAGGCATGTTCTACCTCAGACTACGCAACATATCAGGAACAAAAGAGAAAATAAGCACCTTTATTATCCAATAAGCTTCCCTCCGGGAAAGTATCAGTTGGCTTTGGCACCAACAAGGTATTTGAGATGGTAATCAACGAGGCCATAAATGGGCTTCTGAATGATGTTACCTACCTGTACATCCAGTTCTGATGCAGCTTCTCTGAGCACATCCTCAAAAAGATGGGCTATGGATCCGATAAAATGAACAGGGTATTTCTGATAGCCCCGGAAACAAATCACATGGTTCTTCATGAAATGAATCATCCCTTTATGCACCATGTCACGCACATATGGTAAATGTTTAAACTCGGTAATTACAGGCATGAATGAGGCGAGGTAAACATTTGCGTGAGGCTTCATGTAAACATGCTCAAAAATCACATCCTTGTTGAGTTTATGCTTGCTTTCCAATGCATGATGCAATTCTGCCGGTAATTGTTTGTATAGAAAGGCTGCGAGGATTTGCTTTCCGTAATAGCTTCCGCTTCCTTCGTCTCCGAGAATATACCCTAAGGCAGGAACCTGTTCCTTCACTATGTCACCATCAAAATAACAACTGTTTGAACCAGTTCCAAGAATGCAAGAGATCCCGGGTGAGCCGCTGTAGGTGGCAAAAGCTGCAGCCACCAGATCATGATCCACATAAATATTGGCTTTGGGAAAACAGGACTTAAGGCCCCGCTCCACTACTGACTTTAAATCTCTGCTGGAGCATCCTGCACTGTATAAAAACAGAAGCTTCACTTTTTCGCTGAAGGCAAATAATTCCTTGTTGTTGCGAATGGCATCACTGATGACTTGCTCATTGTGAAAAAAGGGATTGAAACCCATGGTGCTGAAGTCGTGACGATGCTGTCCATCAATCAGAACCCAGTCACATTTTGTAGACCCGCTGTCGGCTATTAAAATCATGTGCGTAATGTTATGGATTGTTGTTGGTTTTACAAAAGAAAATCAGTGGAAAGGAATTTGGATTTCCTTTGTTCCAAAATTTCGGTGGATATTCTTTGGTTGATATCGCTGTCTTTGAATGCCACCATGGTGCGAATGGAGAAAACCCTCAAAGCATCACTCACACTGAGCGTTCCCTCTGCACTATCTTTTCTTCCATTAAAGGGATAAACATCAGGGCCTCTCTGGCATTGGCTGTTGATGTTTACCCTGCACACCTGATTCACCATGTGATCAATCAACGCAGACATTTCATCACTGTTGTTTCCGAATAAACTTACCTGCTGGCCATAATTGGAATCGACCATATACTTCACAGGCGTTTCGATGGAAGAGAAGGGAACTACCGGAACTACCGGGCCAAATTGCTCCTCATGGTAAATCCGCATGCTTGCATCCACAGGAAACAAGACACAAGGATGAACATAACTTCCGGAGATTGTCCCCCCCATGTTGTTTGCGATACCTGCACCCTTTGCAAGGGCATCATCGATTAAGCCTTTGAGGTAAGCCGGCTTGTCGGGTTCCGGCAAAGGTGTGATAAATGCATTTTGATATGGCATTCCCGTCTTCAGTTTTTCGAGACCAAGGTTGAATCGCTTCAAAAATTCCTCAACGATATTTTCGTGAACAAACAAAATTTTGAGTGCCGTACAGCGTTGCCCGTTAAAACTAAGGGAGCCTGTGATACATTCCTCTACAGCCACATCCAAATCAGCATCTTTTAAAACGATACCCGGATTTTTGGCTTCAAGCCCAAGCACGGAGCGAAGCCTGTTGGGTCGGGGATGCTGTTTCTTGAGCACATTTGCCGTGCGGCTGCTGCCAATAAATCCAAATACATCAATCTTTCCGGTTTCCATAAGTGTTCCTATGGTTTCCTTTCCATGACCATAAATGATGTTGATTACTCCCTTTGGAAAACTGTCCCTGAAAGCTTCCAGCAAGGGATGAAGAAGCAGCACACCGAAACGGGCCGGCTTAAGAATCACACAATTACCCATGATTAGGGCGGGAATAAGCAATGCAAAAGTTTCATTGAGGGGATAATTGTATGGACCCATACAAGCCACAACGCCCATAGGGCCTCGCCTGATCTGCGCATAAATGCCTTGCTCCTTCTGTAATCTCGATGAAGTGCGATCCAGATTTTTGAGGGCTTCTATCGTATCTATGATGTAATCAATGGTTCTGTCGAATTCCTTTTCAGCATCCTTGAGGTTTTTTCCAATCTCCATCACCAAGTAAGCCACTACTTTTTCTCGCTGCGCCTTCATGGCTTTTGCAAACTTCTGCATGCAGGCAATGCGCTTTTTCACCGGCATGGTGGGCCACTCTCCCCTCCCCTGATCATAGGCTTTATGAGCCGCATCGAGCGCCCGTAAACTTTCTTCGGCACCCAAAACCGGACAAGAACCCAGGCGTATTCTTTCCGTTTTTTCTCCCTCCACGCACATCACCGCAGAGTATACATCTTCTGTGGCTCCATGCCAAGGGATAAGCTCTCCGTGAACCAAATAATGCCTCTGTTCATAAATCAATTGCGATGAAAATGCAGAAGGTATTTCACTTAGTTTCGGAAAGTTGATGATGTTGTTTGAATCCATGGCGCAAATATAAGTGTTATTTTGACACTTTGTCAAATCCTGATTGAAAAATCATTCCACCATCTAAATACCTTAGTTTTGGCTTCGTTTCAATGAAAATCCTCGACAGGTATATCATCAGAAAGTTTTTAGGTACTTTTTTCTATTCAATTGGCCTGATCATTTCCATTACCATCATTTTTGACATCTCGGAAAAACTGGATGATTTTTTAAACGCCAATGCCCCCTTGAGTGCCATTATTTTCGGCTATTACCTTAATTTCATTCCTTATTTCATCAATTTATTCAGTCCACTTTTCACTTTCATTTCGGTCATTTTTTTCACATCCAGAATGGCATATAACACTGAAATTATAGCCATCCTCTGCAGTGGAGTGAGTTTTCTTCGGTTTACTGTGCCTTATGTGATAGCCTCTTCAGTCATTGCACTTTTGTCTTTTGTGCTGCTCAATTTCGTTATTCCTATTGCAAACCGCCACAGATTGGAGTTTGAAGATAAATACATGCATGGCAAACATCACTTCAGCGACATGCATGTGCACAGGCAAATCCAACCGGGGGAGTTTGTTTATCTGGAGTCCTTCAATACCGGCGACAACATGGGGTATAAATTTGCGCTTGAAAGGTTTAAAAGCGGAAAATTACAATACAAACTGAATGCAGAAATTGTATAATGGGACAGCATAAAACAAAACTGGCTGGTTAAAAATTATACCGAGAGGTGGTTTCACAGAAATGGTGAAAAAATTGCAAGCGGTGAAAAAAAAGAGATCAACATCAAATTAAACATCTCGGAATTCACAAGAAGGATTGACAACATACAGACCATGAACTTTTTTGAATTAAATCGGTTTATTCAAAACGAAAAGATGAAGGGTTCAGAACAGGTCACATTTTACCAGGTAGAGAAATACCAACGGACCTCGCTTCCCTTTGCCACTTTTGTCCTAACACTCATCGGAGTATCGCTCTCCTCCAGAAAAGTGAGAGGGGGCATTGGTTTTCATATCGGTGCAGGAGTAGCCCTCAGTTTTATCTACATCCTTTTCATGCAGGTATCCAATACCTTTGCCACAGCCGGTAATGCTCCAGCCCTGCTGGCAGTGTGGATACCCAACATTATTTTTTCCTGTGTAGCAGCAGGATTGTTCATCAAATCACCCAAATAAATACACCCATGAGTCTCCCTCCCATTGGCAAAAAAGCCCCCGCCTTTACAGGCAAAAACCAAGATGGCAAAACCATTTCAATCAATGATTTTAAAGGTAAAAAACTGGTTCTTTATTTTTATCCCAAGGATGACACCCCGGGTTGCACTGCCCAGGCCTGTAATCTCGCAGAGAATCACAAAGCCTTGCTCGACATGGGTTATGCAGTTTTGGGAGTTAGCCCCGACGACGAAAAAAAGCATGCCCGCTTCATAGCCAAATATAACCTACCCTTCGATTTAATTGCGGATACCGACCATAGTATCGCTGAAGCTTTTGGAGTTTGGGTTGAAAAAAGCATGTACGGTAAAAAATACATGGGTATTGCAAGAACAACTTTTTTAATAAGTCCTGAGGGAAAAATAGAGGACATCATCGAAAAGGTAGATACCAAAAATCATACTGAACAGATTCTACCCTAATTAAAAAGGGTGATTCAGCCCGTTCTGCAAACCACCTGTGTGCACATACAGGACGCTACCGGGAGTCTTCATTAATTGAGGGATAAGGGTCTGTGTTGCGGCATAGAGAGCCTTACCATTGTAAACAAGATCGGTAAGGATTCCTGTCTCTTCCCAAAACTCTTTGACAAAACTGCGGAGCCCTGCTGAAGATTTTGCATATCCACCATCGTGTGCTTCAGCATACAACTTGAAACGGTTTGCAGAGATTGCCTCTTGCATCTTTCCATCCTTTTCATGATATCCTTTTAGTACAGCCATTGCATGGATGCAAAGGTTGTTCCGGGGATGCAACAACATGCCCCTGCAGCTTGCCCCTGTTGCAAAAGGAAGAATCACATCTGAACAGTCCGGGGGAATAAAATCCACAATTTCTGAGCACCCTTTCATGCCTTCCTCATTTGCAGCTCCCTCCGGAATCCAATAATGATTTAGCAAACCGTAACTTTCAAGAAATCCATTCGGACTGTTTCTCAGCTGCATGTATTCACTTCTTTTGAGAGGAATGAGATGCACACCTTGTTCCTTTGCAAAAAGAAGGGTTGCCGAGGGTTCCGGAGCATCCATTCCCCTGATGAAACAGGAGATTTGAATGCCGCTGATCTTTCTCATCCATGCCAAAGCATACAAATGATTAGAGTAAGCGCCGGCCATACTAACCATCCCGGCAAAATTACCGGCACTAAACGCCTCCAGGTTGTATTTGAGCTTGAACCATTTATTTCCGCCCAAACCGGGATGTACCGCATCCAGTAGGAGCATTTTAAAAAACATTCCTCTCCATCTAACCTGAACCAAATCAGGAGGATTCATTTCTTGTCCCGTGAGCATTTCTTTAAACCTTTTGCAGTCAGGCGTGTTAGTTTAAATCATCATAAATTTGTGCAAAGAAAATGTTTTCCCGACTCGACAAATTAGATCCTGAGGATTATTACCTGACAGAACAGGGATATGTGGTTTTTACAGAAAAATACCACCTCAAGCGCGGCTACTGTTGTAAAAGTGGCTGCAAGCATTGTCCCTTCGGATACAACAAAAAAACCGACGGTTTCAACCGTTCTCAAAAAAACAATGAATGAGTGTAAGCACAAAGATTGACTTTCGGGAGGAAATCCTGGAGGGGATTCCTACCGAACTACCGCCTGCAAAACCATATGACCAAGCGGTAAACCATGCTCCCAAAAGAAAAAAAATACTCGGACCTGAAGAAAAAAAGCTGGCACTGAAAAACGCCCTGAGGTATTTTCCCGCTTCACAGCATAAAATTCTACTACCGGAATTCAGCAATGAATTGGAGCAATTCGGTCGCATTTATATGTACCGATACATGCCGGTAAACGAAATCTACGCAAGGCCAATAGATGAGTATCCCGCTAAATGCAGACAAGCTGCAGCCATCATGCTGATGATACAAAACAATCTTGACAAGCAGGTAGCACAGCATCCACACGAATTAATCACTTATGGAGGTAACGGAGCTGTATTTCAAAATTGGGCCCAGTATCGTCTTACCATGCAATACCTCGCCAACATGACAGAGGAGCAAACTTTAGTGATGTATTCGGGTCATCCGCTTGGTCTGTTTCCCTCCACTCCTGATGCACCCAGGGTAATTGTAACCAACGGGATGATGATACCAAACCATTCCAAGCCGGATGATTGGGAGAAATTCAATGCACTAGGTGTCACACAATATGGCCAGATGACTGCAGGATCTTATATGTACATAGGTCCTCAGGGAATTGTTCATGGCACCTGCATCACCGTTATGAATGCCGGCCGCCGTTTTACACGGGGCGAAAAAGGATTGCAAGGCAAGGTTTTTGTAACCTGTGGTTTGGGAGGAATGAGTGGTGCTCAACCCAAAGCCACAGTCATTGCAGGCGGCATTTGTGTGGTTGCAGAAATCAATCCCAAGGCCACCGAAACCAGACACAAACAAGGCTGGGTGGATGAGGTTTTTACAGACATGGTGGAACTGTTCGAAAGGGTCAAAATAGCCAGAGCAAACAAAGAAGCTGTTTCCATCGCCTATCAGGGAAATGTTGTTGACTTATGGGAATTCATCGTAAGAAATAACATCGAAGTGGAAATTGGCTCAGATCAATCCAGTTTGCACAATCCATTTGCAGGAGGCTACTATCCTGTTGGATATAGTTTGGAGGAGAGCAACCTGATGATGGCTGAGCATCCTGAAGAATTTCGCAATGCGGTGTATGCTTCCTTAAGAAGACAAACAGATGCCATCAATGCCATGCACCATAGGGGCATGTATTTTTTTGACTATGGAAATGCCTTTCTCCTTGAGGCTTCAAGAGCAGGTGCAGATATTCTGAAAGAAGACGGGAGTTTCAAATATCCCAGTTATATCCAGGATATCCTCGGTCCCATGTGCTTTGATTATGGATTTGGTCCTTTTCGTTGGGTTTGTACATCGGGAGCTGAGCATGACCTTGCCCTCACAGATGCACTGGCGCTGGAAGTGATGAGGGATCTGAGAAAATCTGCACCTACTGAAATCTGTACTCAATTAGACGACAACATTCGATGGATTGAGCAGGCACAAGCCAACAACATGGTTGTTGGCTCTAAGGCAAGAATTCTCTATGCCGATGCCACAGGAAGAATGAAAATTGCAGCCGCATTTCACAAAGCGCTGGCAGAAGGAAAAATTTCGGCACCCATAGTCCTTGGTCGCGATCATCACGATGTTTCCGGGACAGATTCTCCCTACCGCGAAACTTCAAACATTTACGACGGCTCGCGATTTACCGCGGATATGGCCGTGCAAAATTTTGCCGGTGATGCCTGCCGAGGAGCTACATGGGTAAGCTTACATAACGGTGGAGGAGTAGGCTGGGGAGAAGTAATCAATGGTGGCTTCGGTCTGGTACTTGATGGGTCCGATGCCTCAGCAAAAAGAGCCCATAATATGCTGTTCTGGGATGTAAATAATGGCATTGCCAGAAGAAGTTGGGCCCGTAATCCGGAAGCCATTTTTGCCATCAGGGAGGCCATGAAAAGAGAACCTTTGCTAAAGGTTACACTCCCAAATTTGGTAGACGATTCCTTATTCACAAATTGATTGACAGGAGGTGAATGCTAAAAACCTCAAAAAAAAATTACTTGGTATTCCACCAAGGGAGCTGGATGAGCAATTTCATGAGGCACATGCATCTGTCTTTGAAGCCACTGATTGCCTGAGCTGCGCAAACTGTTGTAAAACCACCTCTCCCATCATCAAAGAGTCTGATATCAATCGCATGTCTTTTCACATGAAAATGCAACCATCAGTACTCAGTGGAAAATATTTAATCAGAGAACCTGATGGTTCCTATGTGGTGGCGTCAAGCCCTTGTCCGTTTTTACAATCAGACAATTATTGCGGAATTTATGATGCCAGACCGGCCGCATGCAGAGAATACCCTCATACAAACCGTAAAAAAATGCATCAGATTCTGGATCTCACCTTCAAAAATGCGTCCATTTGTCCCGCCGTTGAAAAAATTTTACAGCAGATATCCAACATTTGAAACAGGTTGTACTTACATTCAATAATAAAGAGGAAAGGAATGATTACTTATCCAGGGGATTTCCCTTCATATCGTAATACAGCTCTTGTCTGATGGCATTGTTCTTCAGCGTGAGTTTGAGCTTTTCAGAACCATCGGGGTACACAAGGTGAAATCCTGATTCAAAAACTCCCTTTGGGAAACGCTTACGGGAATCCTCCTGTGCAGGAAAAGGGAATTCACCTTGTGAGAGCACCATTTTTTTTTCAGTCCATTTTCCCTCATTGTTATAGTCGACGAAGGTTTTCACGCCTTGATTTTTAAATTCAGCTTCAAAAGTATCATCCGCTTTTTTCCATTTTACCAATTTAACATCCGCATAGTCTGCAGAAAAACTTTCTAAAATTGCCTTTGGAGGGTTGATTGCAATAGCTTGTCCAATGAACATGCTGAATAAAAGTGCGATGGTACATTTCATTTCTGTGCCAAAATAGTAAACATTCTCATCTGAACCTAAACATATCTTCTCATAGGACACCTTTGGCGCTGATACATAAAACCCTCCTGTTAAAACCTTCCTTGGATAATTTTTGTTACTGATAATGTGATACTTAAGCAATATTGCGAATAATCGAATTGGTGCTTAGAAAAAACTTTTAATTTTGTGTTTAAGATCTTAACAATATGAAATTCAAACTGCAGTTATTCACAATCGTCGGTATGGTTCTGACAGCGGCATCTGCTTTAGCAGCTCCTCCCCCACCACCTCCAACACCCATTCCCATTGACGGGGGCCTAAGTCTCCTGGTTGCGGGTTGTGTTGGTTATGGTGCCAAGAAAATCTACGACAAAAAGAAAAAAGACCAGAACCCATAAGTTCGGTTTGTGAAACGAATTCTGAAGGTACGCATTGCGTACCTTTTTTTTTGTCCCAAACCCGTATACCTTTGCGCCTTCATTCATGGCCGGAGAGCATCACAAACTGGAAAAAGCCACAATCGCCGGGCTTCTTGTCACTTTAGGCATTATATATGGCGATATAGGTACTTCACCACTATATGTGCTGAAAGAAATCATAGGTGAAGGTCCTATCAATAAAGACATCGTTTTAGGAGGAATTTCCTGTATATTTTGGACACTTACTCTTCAGACCACTATTAAGTATGTTGTCATTACCCTAAGAGCAGACAACAAGGGTGAAGGGGGCATTTTCTCCTTGTATGCGCTTGTTAGACGCACAAAAACAAAATGGTTGATATTTCCTGCTTTGATTGGTGGTTCCACACTACTTGCCGATGGAATCATTACACCCCCCATCTCTGTGGCATCTGCTGTTGAAGGTTTGAGGATCTATAGAAACGATATCCCCACAGTACCCATAGTCATTGGCATCATCTCTTTTTTGTTCTTTATTCAGCAATTTGGTACGAGATTTATCGGAAGATTTTTTGGCCCTGTCATGTTCATCTGGTTCAGTATGATAGGTATTCTGGGAACAATCCAACTCTTTGGCAACATTGGTGTATTAAAGGCCCTCAATCCTTATTATGCCTACGACATCCTCGTGCATCATCCGCATGCGCTTTACCTGCTTAGTGCTGTGTTTCTTTGCACTACAGGTGCTGAAGCACTTTACTCTGACCTGGGCCACTGCGGCAAACAAAATATCCGAATCACCTGGATTTTCGTGAAAGTGATGTTGGTGCTGAACTATTTTGGACAAGGCGCATGGCTTATTTCTCATGACGGCATGTATCTTTCTTCCTTCAAGGGAGCCAACCCATTTTATTCGATCATGCCGGAGTGGTTCTATATCATTGGAATCACCGTTGCAACTTCTGCGGCTATTGTTGCTTCTCAGGCATTAATCAGCGGGTCGTTTACACTTATTAATGAAGCCATGCGACTGAACTTCTGGCCCAAAGTGAAAGTGGTATATCCAACCGAAACACGCGGACAGTTATACATACCCTCAGTTAATTGGTTGCTGATGTTGGGTTGCATCGGTGTTGTGATGTATTTCAGGGAGTCTTCCAACATGGGTGCAGCGTATGGTCTTGCCATCGTTCTTACCATGCTAATGACGACCACACTTCTCAATTACTATATGATTTTAAAGAGATACAATCGATTTTTTATAATCGTAAGTATCGCATTGTATGCATTTATAGAGACCATGTTTCTGATTTCGAACATGGGGAAGTTTGTACACGGAGGCTATGTCACGCTGATCATCGGGTTTTTCCTCTTCTCAGTGATGTGGATATGGAATGAAGCAAGAAAAATCAAAACCCGTTATGTAGAATTTACTTCAATTGATGATTACCTTTCATTATTGAAAGATCTCAGTAACGACACATCCATTCCAAAATATGCCACGCATCTGGTTTACCTGACTTCTGCCAATCGCGTGGAGGACATTGAATCTAAAGTGATTTATTCCATTTTACAAAAGCAACCCAAAAGGGCTGATATTTATTGGTTTGTGCATGTTGATGTGGTTGACGAGCCCTATAGATGCGAGTACAAGGTTTACCACCTTGTAAAAAATGATGTGATCAGAATTGATTTCCGTCTTGGCTTCAGGGTAGCACCTCGTATTAACCTAATGTTTCGTAAAGTAGTGGAAGATATGGTTAAAGCCGGAGAAGTTGACATCACCAGCAGGTATGAATCTTTGAATAGAAACAATGTAATTGGTGATTTCAAATTTGTGGTTATTGAAAAGTTTCTTTCCAATGAAAATGAACTGCCTTTTTACGAAAAGGTGATCCTGAAATTGTATTTTGTTTTGAAACATATCTCCCTTTCTGAAGAAAAAGCATTCGGCCTGGATACAAGCAATGTGCTGGTTGAAAAGTTTCCGATGTTAATTGCACCGGTTAAAGACTTTAATCTCAAACGAATTTCATGATGATCTTTCAGAAGAGAACGGTGCTTTGGTGTATTGTACTCACCTATCTCGTTATTCTTGCGGGTGCAATAGTTAGGGCTACAGGAAGCGGCATGGGGTGTCCGGATTGGCCCAAATGTTTCGGGCAATACATTCCTCCAACCAGCATCGATGAACTTCCACTCAATTACAAGGAGTTGTTTAAAGTGCAGGGCAAAGAAATTGCTGATTTCAATGTGGTTCACACATGGGTAGAATATCTCAATCGCCTCTTGGGTGTAGTTCTTGGTTTGGCAGTGCTGATAAATGCTTTAGCAGGTTTTTTAACCCGCAAATCCCAAAAAACAGTGTTTGCCATGTCGGTGATGGTTTTGTTGCTTACGCTTTTTCAGGGTTGGCTGGGAGCCAAAGTGGTGTCGAGCAACCTGGCACCCTTTAAAGTAACACTCCATATGGCACTTGCTTGCATCATTCTTGCTGCACTTATCATACAGCATGTTGTTTTAACTTCCCGTAAGCAGCAGGAATACCCTTCAAAAAAAATTGTTCAGGGCTGGTTTCTGCTTTTTTTTCTCTTTCTCCTGCAGCTTTTTGCAGGCACCCAGGTGAGAGAAATGCTGGAATCTCTTCTCCAATCAGGTGTGGAATGGAAGATATTTGCGTTTGCCGGTGTTTTTGCCGGTCTGTTTTTATTTCATCAGATACTTGCTACAATGCTGTTGGGGCTTTCATTGCTGCTTTGCTACGGGGAGTATAAGGAACAAAAGATTTCTTTTCCAGGAATCATCATATCAGTCACACTAATCATGGAAGCAATAGCCGGGGGATTGATGAAGATGTACGAGGTGCCGGCCTGGCTTCAACCTATACATGTCATACTTGCCTGTTTAATTTTTGGAGCCTTGATGTTCCGGCTCACGGATTTAATCAGGACCCCGAGAAATTGATGAAGAGCAAAGAAGATTTAAAAAATCTCTTTACAAACAGTTTTCACTGCTTCAGATTTACCCATGGTGTAATAATGCAAACAGGGAACACCCGCATTTTTTAATTCCTTCGATTGTTGAATACACCATTCAATGCCAATTCGTTTTGCGGTTTCATCATCTTTAGCGGCATCCACAGCTTTGTAAAGGTCATAAGGAATATCAATATTGAAAATCTTGGGGAGGGTGGTCAATTGTTTTTTATTGACAATTGGCTTTAAACCCGGAATGATAGGCACATTGATTCCCATCTCAGAACAGGCTTTCTGGAAAGCAAAAAATGCGGCATTGTCATAGAACAACTGAGTAACAATATAATCAGCACCTGAATCAACTTTCATCTTCAGGAAACTGAGATCGCTTCTCAGGTTCGGTGCTTCAAAATGTTTTTCCGGATAACCGGCCACGCCAATACATATGGGTGAGGACAGTGGATCGAAGGTTTCACCGCTAAGAAAATTACCATTGTTGAGGTTTACCACTTGTTGCACCAATTCTGATGCATAACGATTGCCATTGGGCTCCGGAACAAACAATGCTTCTGTTTTTATGGCATCTCCTCTGAGCGCAAGTACATTGTCTATGCCCAGATATTGTAAATCAAGTAATGCATTTTCGGTCTCCTCACGCGTAAATCCTCCACAAATTATGTGAGGCACCGCATCTATTTTATAGCGGTTAATAATGGCTGCACATATCCCTACTGTACCGGGGCGCTTGCGAATAGCCACTTTTTCAAGATAACCTCCTTCACGCTTTTTATAAATATACTCCTCTCTGTGATAAGTAACATTGATGAAATTGGGTTGAAATTCAATCAGGGGATCAATGCCTTCATAAATGGAATCGATACTTTTGCCTTTAACTGGAGGAAGAATTTCAAATGAAAACAAACACCTCGATTTAGCGTTCTTTAAATGGTCGATAACTCTCATATCCGGCAAAAATAATGCAAAAACAAGATTTCATACAATTTAGCACATGCAACAAGATTTCAGAGAACTTCTGATGGTCATTTTACTAAGCTCACTTAAAATGGGTCTAGGAGGAATTCCCTTGTCATATCTTCTCAAATTCAATTTATTGAAATCTGTGTTTGCCACCACTTTGGGAGGCTGTGCGGGTAGTTTTGTTTTTGTGCATACAAGCGACTGGCTATTGAAAAGAGCTGCCAAACTGAAAAAGAAAAACAAAACCCCAAGAACTAAAAGATCATTTACTGTTAAAAACAAAATGATAGTAAGGGTGAAAATAAAATACGGATTATTGGGAATAGCTGCCATTACCCCCCTTTTCCTCTCCTACCCTGTGGGTTGCATCATTGCCATGCGTTATTTTAAAAACAAAAAGAAGGTGATCTCATTCCTGTGGGCATCAACAGCCACTTGGAGCATCATTCTTTCGATGCTGAAGATTTTTTAGTGCCCAGTACTGGATTCGAACCAGCACGGTTTCCCGCCACCCCCTCAAGATGGTGCGTCTACCAATTTCGCCAACTGGGCAAAGTGCCGCAAAAATAAATAAATTAACAACATCAGGCACAGGTTTTGATAATAATATTGAGCATTTGTTTCACAGGCAATTCTCTACTTTCGTCCAGTAACAAAGCAAAGTTTTGCATATGAAATGGCTAAAAAATAAACCGCTGATTTGCTGGATGAAACAGCCTCAGGAGGTTTAAAAAGATTGGCAAAAAAATAAAACAAAAGCTTTAAAATCAAATGCTTACCTTTCAGAAAAGGGACTTGAAAAACAGGAAATTCAAATATCTAACATTCCTTATTTATCCGCTGGCAGGTTTATTGGCTTTGTTACTTGCACAGGCGTTTAACAGCAGCAGCAGGGACAACACAAACGCTGAGCAACTCCTGAAAGAGGTAAATCGCTACCTCAAAAATGCCTTTCATGAATCAAGCACACATGCAGCTGCTTTTACAAAGGCACAGCCGCTTTCGCCCGAAATACTTTTTGAGAAACTGGAAAACGGAGATTTCAATAAACTTCACAAAAAGGGAATTTATGTTTGTTTCTACTCAGGGAAAAAAGCTTCCTTTTGGTCTAATGCCGCAGTGATTGAAAATCACCCCGGGATCTCGGGATTATCAAGTAAAATAAACGGTGGATGGTATGTAAAATACCTTTTCCAACATCCAAATGGAACGCTGGTTTATTATGTGCTGATCAAACAAGAATATCCGATTGACAATAAATATCTTGGTGATACCTATCCTGAAGCACTTTCGAAATTTGGCTACGGTGTTTATCATGAAGCCCTTCCTGCAGGAATTAAAATTAACCATCCAAGCTTTAACAAGGCTTTTATTCTTCTTCCTAAAGTAGCTTATAAAAATGGTCCCTGGCTTGCTTCATTTTTATGTATCCTTTTGTTCATCTATGCATTGACCAAATGGTTTTCACTAATTAGAAAACAGGTTGAGATTTTTTTCGGAGAGTTTTATTCATGGATTATTTACCTCATGCTCATGCTCGGATTCCGTTCAGGAATTTCCTTTTTTGATCCATTCAGCATGAAAGAGTTTCTTGAAGTTTTTCATCCATCCTATTATGCCACGGGAATCAATCCCTCACTTGGTGACTTTATTATCAGCCTTTTCATGCTCTATCGTATAGGTTTGGAAATGCATCATTCCAAACTTTTACTGAACAAAAAAAAACAAATCCACAGCCTGATCTCACTATTTTTCCTGCTGTCTGTTCATCTGATGGCAATTGGTGGTTCAAAACTCCTTTCAAGTCTTATCAGTGATTCCAATATCAATCTCGACTTTGATTATCTGTTTGCCTTCAATGCATTCTCATTTATGGGCTGGCTCATTGCAGGTATGGTATTTTTAACCTTCCATGAGTTTGCAAGCATGGCGGTGAAACAAGCGGGTAAAGCAGAGACCGTGCGCGATTTTTTCCTGGTTACTCTATCTGTATCCTTTACAGTGGCTCTCATCGTTTATTTCAGTGGGGGCAAACACCCGGAAGTTATCATATTCAGCAGTTTGTATGTCATCTTTCACCGGCTGTTCGACAAGGACCTTTTTAGACAGGAAAACATCTCGAGAAGCATCATTTTCCTCTTGCTTTTTTCATTGTGGGGCGCATGGGTATTTAGCAAAGAAATACAGAATCGTACAAATGAAAGAGCAATCATTCTGGCCGAGAAAATTTCGGGTGAAAAAGATGGTATCGCAGAATTTCTTTTTAATGAAATGTCGGGTTCTATTGAAGAAGACAGTATAATACTGAGGTCACTAGGCGGGAATGAAAAAGATTATCCCCTACTTTTTAAACGACTCCAAGAAAAATACCTGAATGGATATTGGGAAAAATTTGATTCTAAAATCTATGTATACGATACAACTTGTCGCCTCGTAACCAAATCAGTGAATGCGGAATTTGAACGACTGGATTTTTTTGAAAAAATATACACTCATTCAGAGAATTACAGTGGCATCCCAAACCTATATTACATTCCCGGAGAAGGGGATGAAACAAGGGGACTGCTTGCCACCTACAAACTCAATGTTCCTCTAAAAGGACGGCGACAGAGATTGAGTTTATTTATTGAACTCACTTCTAAATTTAATTACAACACCCTAGGATATCCATCATTGCTAATTGACAAACGATTTACCCTGCCGGAAGAATTCAAGCAGCTTTCCTATGCCACTTATAAAAACAATCTGTTGGTAAATGCATTTGGAGAAAACCGCTACATCTATCCTTTCAAAGCCACTTTTATTCCCCATAAATTATTAAACGGGAGTTTCTTCGAATACAAAGGAACAAGGCATTATTATACCAAAAGTGGAAAAGATCGCATCTTTATTGTTAGCCACCAACCTGTTGATACCCGCAAGTTTTTTAGTTTATCTAGCTTGCTCTTTATCATTTTTGGCGTTTTGTTGACCATGGCATTTTTTCTTCGCGGAGATGCATCAGATTACTATAAGCGATTAAAAACACTCAAAACAAGAATCCGATTAATTGTTATTGGATTGGTTGTGATTGCGCTCACGGGCTTTGGAATCATCACGATATTTTACCTGATTAATCATTACCGACAAGAGAATCAACAGTATGTATACCACCAGTTGGAAAGCATCAATGCAGAACTTCAGAACCGCATAGGTGATGAAAATTATCTTAGTAAGAGCAATAGCGATTATAACAATTACATTCTCACAAAAGTCTCAGGATTATTTGGAAACGATTTAAACCTGTATGACACCACCGGATGCATTACATCTTCCTCAAAAATTAATTTGTTTGAGGAAAAACTCCTGCCCCCAAGGATGCAACCTATGGCCTACAGCAAGCTTATTTTGAATAAGGAGCCTGACTTTTCTCAGGATGAAGAAATTGGTAATCTGCCTTACACAAGTTATTATATACAAGTAAGAAACAACAACAATAAGTTACTTGGATTTTTGCAATTACCTGTTTTTGATACCCAGGAAAAACTTGAAAAAGAAGTTATTAATTTGTTAATGATTTTACTTACCATCTATGTTTTGGTATTTGTTGCTGCTACACTTTTTTCCTTGTGGATAAGTAATCGTATTACCATTCCTCTCAGCATGCTGGGAGATCGCTTTTCCAATCTCTCCTTGAGTAACACAAACCAACCCATTCATTATCCTATCAGCGATGAAATTGGTTCACTCATCAGCGTATACAACAACATGCTCAAAGAGCTGGAAGAAAAAGCCACTAGGCTGGCACAAAAAGAAAGGGAGGGAGCATGGAAAGAAATGGCGAGACAGGTGGCTCATGAAATTAAAAACCCATTGACTCCCATGAAACTGAGTGTTCAGCACCTACAAAAATCCTTGCATGAAAACGACCTGGCCTGGAAAGAGAGGTTCATGCGGGTATCTGATACACTCATTGAGCAAATAGATTCTCTCAACAGGATTGCAGATGAGTTCTCCATGTTTGCTTCTCTGGAAAAATCTATACCGGAACGGGTATCACTATCGGCCCTGCTGGCATCAGTTGCAGAATTGCACAAAAATCAAGGAATACCCATTCACCTACATGGCATGAAAGGTGACCAAAGCAACATTATTGCTGATAAGAACCAAATGCTTAGGATTTTCAACAACCTTATAAAAAATGCTCTTCAGTCGATGGATGAGAACAAAGAAGGCTGTGTTGACATTGAATTAATCAAGTTGAATAATAACGAGATTAAAATTGAAATCAGAGACAATGGAATTGGTATTCCGCAAGAGGATTACGATAAAATATTCAAACCCAATTTTACCACGAAAAGCGGAGGCACCGGCTTGGGGCTGGCCATGGTTCAAAAACTCACCGAACAAAATAACGGCTCCATTGGGTTCAGTTCAAGTCCGGGAAAAGGGAGTATATTTTTTCTGACATTCAACCTTGCATGAACACTTAAAAAAGTACATTTGCGTAACATATCATGAATCGTCCTATTCGTGTACTCATTGCCAAAGTTGGTCTCGACGGCCATGACAGAGGCGCAAAAATCATAGCATCTTTTTTAAAAGATGCGGGGATGGAAGTTATCTACACCGGACTCCGTCAAACACCTGAGATGGTTGTTCAATCCGCTGCTCAGGAAGATGTGGATGTAATCGGCATCAGTATATTGTCAGGCGCCCATAACACCGTTTTCCCCAAGGTATTCAAACTGATGAAAGAGCAGGGATTGGATAATGTATTGTTAACCGGTGGCGGAATTATTCCCGAAAACGACCTCAAGAAACTCATGGAAATGGGTATAGGAAAATTGTTCACGCCCGGCACTGACACTTCAGAAATAATTGAATACATACAAAACTGGGTCAACACACACAGAAAAAACTAATTTCAACCATGGTATTACATGAGATCCGAGAGGAAATTGCTATCCTCACCATCAATCGTCCCGAAAAACTGAATGCACTAAATGCTGAAACCATCAGTGGCATTCACCAGGAATTGGTTGCAGCCGGAAAAAACAAGCAAATTAAAGGCATCATTCTCACAGGGTCAGGTAACAAAGCCTTCGTTGCGGGAGCCGATATTGCAGAGTTCTCGGCCTATACACCCGAACAAGGTGCCAAACTGAGCCGAGATGGACACGAACTTCTTTTCACCTTTATAGAAACTTTCCACAAACCTGTACTTGCTGCTGTTAACGGCTTTGCGCTGGGTGGAGGATTTGAACTGGCAATGGCCTGTCATCTTCGCATCGCCTCGGAACAGGCCCGATTCGGATTACCGGAACTCACTCTTGGTTTGATTCCGGGATACGGAGGTACGCAGCGACTGGCACAACTTGCCGGAAAAGGAAGAGCACTGGAAATGATTCTGACTGCCGACATGATTGATGCACATAAGGCGCATCAGTGGGGGATTGTAAACAATGTTTGTACGGCAGAACAGCTCATGGAAAATGCCATTGCACTGATGAAAAAAATTACTGCAAAGCCCGGACTCGCTCTGCATGCTGCATTAAAATCGGTGGTAAGCCAGTATTTGCCCGAGCACAATGGTTTTGAAACAGAGATCCATGAATTTGGTAAATTATTTGGCACAAATGATTTCAAGGAAGGGGTGAGTGCGTTCCTTGAAAAAAGAAAACCAGCCTTTTCAGGCAGTTGATCTCCACACTTGGAAAATCCCATTCGCAAGCTCGCCTCTCAAACTGCTGTTTATGGACTCAGCAGCATCATTGGGCGACTCGTTAATTACCTTCTTACCCCTCTTTACACTTACTATTTTTTACCTGAAGCCTATGGTACGGTTGTTGAATTATACACCTACACCTCCTTTCTTATCGTCCTGCTCACCTATGGAATGGAGACTGCTTTTTTCAGATATGCCGGAGACGGGTATAACAGCGACAAAGTTTTCTCTTCAGGATTGCTCCTGCTCATTTTTACGACCTCGGTTTTTGTTCTTGTCTGCCTGCTATTCCGACAACACATTGCAAATACATTGCATTACTCCGAAAATCCTGAGTACATCAGTTGGTTCACATGGATTGTAGCGATTGATATCATTACTGCACTGCCATTTTCCTACCTAAGAAAAAATAATCAGGCACTAAGGTTTGCCCTCATTCGGTTGGGAGGAATTGCTATCAATGTTTCACTTAATCTCTTTTTCATTGTGTATTGCCCAAGCCATTTCCCGAATGGTGCATGGTTTTATCATCCCGCTGCAGGAGTTGGGTATATATTTATTTCCAACCTTGTTTCAAGCATTTTTACTTTGGTTTTGCTGCTCCCATTTTTTGAAAAAATGCGTGAGGGAATCGACCCCGCAATTCTAAAAAAAATGATTTTGTATGGGATTCCATTGCTTTTTGCAGGCCTTGCAGGAATGATTAACGAAACCATGGACAGGCTGCTATTAAAATACCTCTTGCCTGAGCCCGAAAAAGCATTAGAACAAATAGGCATTTATGGTGCCTGTTATAAAATATCGATCATCATGACGCTCTTTGTGCAGACTTTCAGATATGCTGCAGAGCCATTTTATTTTTCTCACAAAAATAAACAAGATGCACCGGAGATGTATGCCAGGGTAATGAACTATTTTGTCATCATCTGTGCTTATATTTTCCTTGTCACACTTGTGTTTCTAGACATCATCAAACTTTTTATCGGAGAAGCCTACCGCAGCGGGCTGCATATAGTCCCTTTACTTTTGCTGGCAAATATGTTTTTGGGGATTTTTAATAACCTTTCAATATGGTATAAACTATCCGGAAAAACCTATCATGGGGCGATTCTAACCGGAATAGGAGCCTTATTGACTATTCTCTCAAATGCCATACTGATTCCTGCAATAGGATATACCGGTGCTGCCTATGCCACCCTTATATGCTATTTTTCAATTATGATGCTCTCCTGGTTCTATGGCAGAAAGTACCTCCCTATACCCTATTACACGGGAAAATTTATTCTTTATACGGCAACTGCAGTAGGGCTTTATTTCCTCTCGATGTGGTTAAATACATTGGGGCTACATTTTATTTTTTCAGGTACCCTTTGTCTACTACTGTTCACATCAGTAGTTTGGATTAAAGATCAAGCCATGTTTTCCATGAGCCTGAAGAAGTCATGATTATCCTCTGGGATGTGCCTTTTTATGTATGCTCCTCAACTTATCAATGCTGTTGTGGGTATATACCTGCGTGGCCGCGAGACTCGCATGGCCAAGTAATTCTTTGATTGCATTAAGATCTGCACCATGATTGAGTAGATGTGTTGCAAAAGAATGTCTCAATACATGAGGGGATTTTTTTGATTGGGTGGTAACCATTGACAAAGATGAAGTAACCAGGGAATAGACATCTCTCGGCTGCAGTTTTTTACCGGTGGCATGTGCAAACACATATTCAGAAATAGTATTCTGAAAGATCCATTCCATCAATCTTTTTTCTAATGAAGCAGGAATGGGAATCTGCCTTACCTTATTGCCTTTGCCTTTTACCCTGATTGAATGGAGTGAAAAATCGATATCCTTTTTTTCAAGATTTACAAGCTCAGAAACCCTGATGCCAGTCATGTAAAAAAGTTCCATCACCAAACGGGCTAAGTTTCCTTTGGGAGATTCATCAAACTTAATTTCATCAAAAAGAAGATTCATTTTCTCCTCCTCAATAAAGGAAGGCAATCGCTTGCTATTTTTAGGTGATACAATCTTCGCCCTGGGGTTTGTTGCAATCCGATTCTCCTTGATAAGCCACTTAAAATATGTTTTTAAACAGGATATCTTCCGGTTTACCGAACGATTGTCCATCGCATCTTCCATGAGTTTTACAATCCAGCTTCGAATCATCATCGGGGTGATTCCTGAAGGACCATCAATGGTGCCAAAGGTATCTTCAAAAAAAACAAGCATTTGCTCAATATCATGCCTGTAGGCAATGATGGTATGATTGCTGTAGCGTCTTTGAATGCTTATGTAATCGATAAACTCCTGGAGATACATAAAAAAAAACCCCGCATGAGAGCGGGGTGAAATTTTTCCGGAAAAGCTTATTTTTTTGCTTCCTGACCGGCGGTGCTGGTAGCTTTTGCAGCTTTACCATCAGCTTTTGAGCAGCTTTTGGCCTCACCTTTCTTGCAACAGGCTTTTTTGTCCTTGTCGCAGGATTTGTTGTTTTCACCGGCATTAACGCTTGCAACTGATAGTGCAAAACCGGCAACAAGAAGAAGACTCGCTAATTTTTTCATGTTTTTGTTTTTTAGGATAACACTACAAATGTAATGTTTATTTTAATCAAGCGCCCGCTTATTAAATAAAATATACCCGAATGAAAACAGGAGGCTATAAACCCCTTTGGCTTCAAGCTGCCCTGATTGATTTTCCTTGACCTCTCTGTCGAGATAATTCAAGGAAACGCTCAAAGGGCCTATGGGTGTGTGATAAACAAACACACCCGAACCAATCAGAAACTGTCTTAAAAACGGGGTGGAATAGCCTGCCTCTTTCTGAGGATTGGAGAGGATGGTTTGATATGGCACCATAAAATAGGCTTCCATTCTCATATCGAAATTGGGTAATATTCTGATGACATTTTTAAGACCTGCTGCCAGGTAGTTATTGGCCCTTAAATAAGGGATGAATCTGGTATTGCTTTCGGGAATGGGGTTAAATGCAGGCGCTGAAAGAATGGTTGCTGTGTAATTATTAAAAAAGGATTGATTGCTGAAAACCCCTTCAAAATAGAGACCCAATCGTAGTCTACCCCTACTTTTATAAAATGTTTCGTAGGCCATTTTCAGGCTGTACCAGGTATGACCTTGCACAAACTTATTTCTGTTGATGCCGGTTGAGCCGGGTTGGTTTACCTCTTCCCCAACAAGATAACGGGCCCGAAGAAAAAAGCTGGCACCTGCATCGGCAAAGAGTTTTCGGTTTAGCGTATTCTTCTCGAAATAGGCAAATATTGAATAATTGTTAAAAGTGTTTCTGTCTGCAGTATCTGAGGAAGAAAAATTTCTGTCCTGATAATAATCGTTAAAAAGGTTGGCATATGCTGCGCCCAAAACAAACTTCACTTTATTTCCTGCAGGAAAGGCAAGACTGAGATCTACAAAGTTTTCATATTGAACGAGAAAGCTGGGCTTTGAATCTTCAAAAAAAGTTGCTGAGCTACGAAAAAAATCAAAGCGGTTACGCGTAAATGTAAGTTCGGTATAAAAGGGAATAAAAAAGGGAATATCAAAACGAGACTTTAGCTGATACGAACCATAGAACTTACCAAAAAAAGAATTTGCATAAAGGGTGGTAGCGAATCTACCCAAAATATTGTATTGAGCTCCTACGAACGCAGCGTTTACAGGTCTTGAGGAAAAATTTCCTCCGAACGAAACAAAGAGACTTTTTTCTTTTCTAACATCCAAACCAAGTGTATAAAAACCGGTTTTAGAATTGTATTCCGACATTGGAAAAATGCTCCGAATTTTGTCGTCTGAAGCTAGTCTGAAGTACCTTGGTTTGAGTTCTTCCAGCGAAACCACTTTTTTTCTTTTGAAGAAAAGTGTTCTTCGAACATAGTTCTGCTGACGCTTTCGAATACCCCGTATAGTGATTACATCATACATCAGCCGATTAGAATGGTTTCGGAAAGATTCTCGTGCGCATTCAAATGCAGAGGGATCAATACGACGCTTTACACCCATGAGTATTTGAGGCATAATGCTATCTGCAGCAGCATAACCGGCTTCAATCAAATCACTGACTTTAGCAAAATCAAACAGTGAAGAATTTTTTATTTTAGGCTTTATTTCAAACATCTTTACAGGAACGGATTCTGTTTCTTTACGATTGGTTAATAAACTTTTGATTTGAGAAATCAAATCGTCCTCATTGGGTAAACCAATCACACCTGAGACATTTGAACCAATAATGATATCGGGTTTAAACTCATTATAGGCAATATCAATCGGGAAGTTGTTATAAAGTCCGCCGTCTACATATAGATGCTTGCCATCAGCCATGGGTTTAAGATAAAAAGGATAGGACAGCGAGGCACGAATATTTTTTCCCAAATCTCCGGATGAAAAAACAGCAGGCGTTTTGGTGGTGATATCAGCGGCTACGCATCGAAATGGAATAAACAGCGAATCGAAATTATTTTTTCCGGAGGCGGAAGCCCTTGCGAATAGTTCCATGAGACCAAAATCCAGCGCCACGGGGGAAATAATATTTGTGGGAAGAGAATTGCGCAATACTGTGTCAGGTGAAAACTTAAAAGTAATCCATGAGGCATCCTGTCTCTTCTTACGAAAATAATAGATGTATCGGGGCTCAATCTCTCCTTTTGACATGAGTTGAAATTTTTCCTCACTGGCAATTTTTTCAATTTCATAGGGAGAATACCCTGCTGCATATAATCCTCCAATCAGGGCTCCAATGGAAGTGCCCGCGATATAATCAATAGGTATATGATTTTGCTCGAGTGCCTTTAAGACGCCAATGTGAGAAAGTCCGTCGCTTCCTCCCCCACTGAGCACCAATGCAACTTTTTGAGCGGAAATAGTTTTCACAAAAAGCAGGAACAACAGAACAAAAATGGATAATTTATTCCGGGGTTTCATGCGAGCGATTGAATGAGATTTTTAAAATAGTTGGGAGAATCTTTCAAACGCGAACCATACCAGGAAAAAAATTCTCCATCCACCAATATTGTTTTTGCATTAGGGAGAATCCTTCGAAATTCAGCGATATGCTTTTCGGCAAATGGAAAAGGCTCAGAAGATAAAAGAATGAGATCTGGATGGAGTAATTTTAATTGATCTTCTGTTAATTCGGGGTACCTTGAAGCCTCGCAAACATTTGTTAATCCCATTCTGTGTAGCATATCATCAATAAAGGTATCACGACCAACCACCATGATGGGGTCATTCCATATCAGATAAACTGTCCTGATGTTTTTTTTAACTCGATGATGCTGCTCCAATTCTTCAAAATTTTGGGAGATGGTTTCCACTAAACTACCTGCTTTCTTGCTCACTCCACATATATCTCCCAGTTTTACCATCATGTTATTCGCATCATACAAATTCATAACATCTGATATCCATACCGGAAAACGCTCCGACAACCATTCGATATCTGCTTTGGTATTTTCTTCTTTATTGGCAATGATCAATTGAGGCTGAAGCGAAGCAATCTTTTCAAGATGCAACTTTTTTGTTCCGCCTACTTTTTGTTTTTGCTGATGCCAATGAGGGGGGTGGATACAAAAACGGGTAATCCCAATCACTTGTTCATCCAAACCATAGGAATGAAGCAGTTCAGTTTGGGAAGGCACAAGAGAAACAATTCTTTGAGGATTTTTTTCCAGCAGAATACTTCTTCCGAGTTGATCTATGCATGATGTCATGTCAATCAGAGACTGAGTGCCTTGATGATATCGTGACGGGTAATGATATAATTTTCATCGGTTTTGAAATCTTTCACCATCACGGCTGTTGTTTCAGGTGTAATCATCCTTGCCAAAGCATCGAGCGGGGTGGAGACATCTGCGAAGGGAAAAGCCTGATGCATGATTTGAGAGACGGGATGGTTTTTGATTTCAGGATTTTTGATGAGCTCTGAGAAAATGATGCTTTCACTTACTGCTCCAACAATGCGACCATCATTGGTTACTGGTACCTGAGATATATCGTTCTTTTCCATGAGATGGATTACTGAGGCAACAGATTGAGCAGCATCTGCTGTTATGAGTTCTTTCTTTCCTGAAGTCTTGACCAAATCTTTTGCGACAAGACCTTTTTTGTCGAAATAACCTTTTTGTCTCATCCAATCATCGTTGTACATTTTTCCGAGGTACCTCGTTCCGTGGTCATGAAAAATGACAACAACCACATCGCCAGGAGCAAAACGATGTTTCATCTGCATGATACCTGCCATGGCTGCACCTGCAGAATTTCCGGCAAAAATCCCCTCTTTCAGAGCGATTTCTCTGGTCATGAGTGCAGCATCCTTGTCGGTTACTTTTTCGAAATGGTCAATCAATGAAAAATCAACATTCGCAGGTAAAAAGTCCTCCCCGATTCCTTCAGTGATGTAGGGATATATTTCATTTTTATCGAAGATACCGGTCTCCTTGTATTTCTTGAAAACAGACCCGTAGGTATCGATTCCCAGTACCTGAATTCGGGGATTTTTTTCTTTTAAAAATCTCGCAGTTCCCGAGATGGTTCCTCCTGTTCCTACACCAACCACCAAATGTGTAATCTTCCCATCAGTTTGCTCCCAAATTTCCGGCCCTGTAGACTGATAGTGAGCCTCGGCATTGGAAGGATTATCATATTGGTTAGGCTTCCAACTATTGGGCGTTTCTTTCTCTAATCTGGAAGAAACGGAGTAATAAGACCTGGGATCTTCGGGTTCAACATCGGTTGGACAAACCACCACTTCGGCCCCGAAAGCGCGGAGCGCATCTACCTTTTCTTTTGATTGTTTATCGGTGGTGGTAAAGATGCATTTATATCCCTTCATGATGGCTGCGATGGCTAGCCCCATGCCGGTGTTTCCTGATGTACCTTCGATAATGGTTCCACCCGGTTTTAATAATCCCTGTTTCTCAGCATCTTCAATCATTTTGACGGCCATCCGGTCTTTGATGCTGTTTCCGGGGTTGAAAGTTTCCACCTTGGCAAGCACCAACGCAGGGATATCAGCCGACAATCGATTGATTTTGATGAGTGGGGTATTCCCAATTGTTTCCAGGATATTGTTGTAGTAACGCATGGAAATGAGTTTGTTCAAATGTAGTCAAAATGCCTCTAGATTGTCGGTGAAAATAAAAAAACAGCTGCAAGCAAATGCTTACAGATGCATGAAATTCTTCTTGGCCATTAATTGCTCTCGAGACTCTCTTGCCATCTCATCATCAACACAGCAATCAACCGGACAAACAGCCGCACATTGCGGCTCATCATGAAAGCCTACACATTCGGTGCATTTATCGGTTACAATGTAATAAACATCCATTGCTTTGGGCGCATTGTTATTCTCCGCTTCGTATTCAATGCCTGCAGGAGTAGTGATAGTGCCTTTGAGATTGGTGCCATCTGCAAATCTCCATTCGTCTCCACCCTCATAAATTGCGTTGTTGGGACATTCGGGTTCACAAGCCCCACAGTTGATACATTCGTCGGTTATTTTTATTGCCATAGGTAGCTGATTATTGCCTTTCTTTGCAGGCTCAAAGGTAGCAAAGATTGAGATTTCCCACAACCATGGATACAAACAAACTCATCGGGGCACTTGTTCGTTTGGGTCTGGATTTGAAATCCAAAGAGGGTGCATTGTACCGTCGCCTGATGGACGCCCTGCCTCAAATTACCGCAGCCAATGGATGGTTCACCGAAACCGAGGTGGGTCATGCACTTGCATCCTGGTCGGAAAGCTTGCTGGCACCTTCAGTGGAAAGATGGCTTGAAAAGTACAAACTGCCAGCACAGCATGTTCGTCGGGTGGTTATCATCATGGCCGGAAACATTCCACTTGTAGGCTTGCATGATGTTTTATGTGTCCTCGCTTCCGGTAATCATGCCATCATCAAAACCTCCTCAGACGATCCGCTCCTGACCAGAATTGTGCTGGAACAGCTGATTACGATTGCCCCTGAGTGCAAAGAGCGCATCACATTTGTGGAGGGAAAAATTCCATCCTGTGATGCCATTATTGCAACAGGCAACAACTCAAGTGCGCGTTATTTTGAATATTATTTCAGACATATTCCCAGGTTAATCAGAAAAAACAGAAACTCTGTCGCAATACTCACGGGCAAAGAAGATGCAGGGCAACTCAAAGATCTGGGAATCGATATCTTCAGGTATTTTGGACTTGGTTGCAGAAGCGTCTCTTCCGTTTTGGTACCCGAGTCATACAATTTTTCCACCTTTTTTGAACAGATGGTTGCATATGGTGACATCATTCATCATCAAAAATATGCGAACAACTATGATTACCAAAGAGCCTGCTTTCTCCTCAACAATATCCCCTTTTTGGATAATCATTTTTTATTGCTCACAAAATCTTCCCAACCCGGAAGTGCAGTAGCTGTTCTCCACTATCATGAATATAAAGACACAACAGATATTGATGCTTACCTCACTACAAATAAAGCTCAATTACAATGCATCGTGAGTGCAGAAAGCACCCTGTTTTCATCAGTATTACCCGGACAGGCGCAGCATCCACGCCTAGATGATTATGCAGATAATGAGGATACACTTTCATTCCTTCTGAGTATATGACAAAATCTGACGGAACTTATTTTTTCAATGGTCATTATTATCCCTATTCACAGGTAATGATTCCCATTAACAACAGGAGTTTCAGATTTGGAGACGGTATTTTTGAGAGTCTAAGAGTGATAGATGGACGCGCGCCTTTGCTCCAATTCCACCTCAATCGCATGCGTAAATATGCCGCGCTCCTGCAATTAAACCTGGATCGTTTTTTCAGTGATTCCGAAATCTCGCAATTTGTGAACGGATTGCTGGCAAGTAATGGAATTGCTTCCGGCGGTCGTTTGCGCATTAATATATTTAGACAATCCGGGGAATTTTATACCCCTGAAAGCAATGAAATCTCACTATTGATAGAGGCAGAACCCTTGCCCACCAGTCAGTTTGATTACAATCCCAAGGGACTTGTGGTGGATATGTTTTCCGATTACAGGAAACCGCTCAATCTGCTCTCCAATGCAAAAACAAACAGTTCCCTGATATATGTAATGGCCGGCCTATTTGCACGGGAAAAAGGACTTGATAATTGTATTCTGCAGAATGATCAATTTAATGTGGCTGAAGCAATGAATGCCAATATCTTTTTGGCAGTGAACGGGGTATTGTACACTCCCCCGGTAAAGGATGGTTGTGTGGATGGTGTGATGCGACAGGTGCTTATTCATCTGGCTACAAGCAATGGTATTAAAGTTTACGAAACCACCATTAAACCAAACGACTTATTGCGGGCTGATGAATTGTTTCTGACCAACGGCCTGAAAGGCATTCAATGGGTAAGTGCTTACAGAAGCAAAAGGTATTTCAACAATACCTCTGCCAAACTCAACCAAATATTGAATCTGCATGTAAAGGAGCAGCAATCAGCCAATCTGTAATTGGGCGCTTAACCCAAGTAGGCTTTTAGAAGTTTGCTTCTTGAAGAGTGCTTGAGTCTTTTGATGGCTTTCTCTTTAATTTGTCTTACCCTTTCTCTGGTGAGATCAAACTTATCTCCAATTTCTTCGAGGGTATACTCGTGGTTGTATCCGATTCCGTAAAACAATTTAATCACATCTCTTTCTCTCTCTGTAAGAGTTGCAAGGGATCTTTCAATTTCTTTCTGAAGAGATTCATTAATCAGGGAGACATCCGCACGGGGTGAATCGGTATTGACCAACACATCCAGCAAGGTATTTTCTTCTCCCTGAACAAAAGGTGCATCCATTGAAATATGACGACCTGAAACACGCATGGTATCTGCAACTTTGTCTTCGGCAATGTCCAGCACTTCGGCAAGTTCTTCAGCAGAAGGCGTTCTTTCAAACTCTTGTTCGAGTTTAGAGAATGCTTTGTTTATTTTGTTTAGAGAACCCACCTGATTAAGGGGAAGGCGAACAATCCTTGCCTGTTCGGCCAATGCCTGCAGGATAGACTGACGAATCCACCAAACGGCGTAAGAGATGAACTTAAATCCACGGGTCTCATCAAATCTCCTTGCTGCCTTGATGAGGCCGAGATTTCCTTCATTGATTAAATCGGGGAGACTAAGACCCTGGTTTTGATATTGTTTTGCAACCGATACCACAAACCTAAGGTTGGCTTTGGTGAGTTTTTCGAGCGCAGTTTGGTCACCTTCACGGATTTTTTTAGCGAGAATCACCTCTTCTTCTGCACTGATCAATTCTTCCCGGCCAATTTCCTGGAGGTATTTATCAAGCGAGGCACTTTCGCGGTTGGTAATGGATTTGGTGATTTTTAGCTGACGCATGCTCATGGTGTATTCTCCTTTTATTTTTTAAATGATGAAGCCTTATACGAAGAGCCCTACCTCGGGTTGCACTCTTCCACAATATTTTTCTACTTTTTTTGTATTTTATTGATTTTCAAACAATAAAAAAAGGGGGAATCAATATCCCCCTTTCCAATTAAACCAAAAACACACATCACATACCAAATCCATAATAACCTTTCACTCCATTTTCATATACACCTTCAATAAGGACGCCACCCTTTTTGCTATCGAGGTAACTGATCAAGTCTTCAATGGCATCTACCGGGCGCTTGTCAACTGAGGTGATGATAAACCCTTCACGCATGCCTGAACTGGCGAGTTTTCCTGATTGCAACTTGATGATTTTTACGCCATGTTGTATTCTTAACCGGTTTTTCTCTTTCTCGGAGACAGACTCAAAGCTTGCACCCATGAAGGAGCTTGGTTTAACGACATCTTTTACATTTCTGATGATTCCGGTTTGTCCGTTTTTGTTACGAAGGGTCACAGCGAGTTCACTCTCCTTGCGGTTTCTCATGATGGTGACCTGAATAATATCACCGGGCCTGTATCTCGATACCTGCTCCTGCAATTCGGGTGTAGATTTTACCGGCGCACCTGCAATTTTGGTAATCACATCGCCTTCACGAATGCCGGAAGCTTCTGCTGCCCCTCCATCTGACAATCCTGCCACATAAATCCCTTGGGAAACACCCAAGTCTTTTTCCTCTGATAATTTCGAATCAATGTCCCGGATACTTACCCCCAGAAAGGCCCTTTGTACAGAACCGAATTCACGCAAATCGGACATGACTTTTCTCACAATGTTTACCGGAATGGCAAATGAATAACCGGTGTAATAGCCGGTAGCGGATGCAATTGCCGCATTAATACCAATGAGTTCACCGTCGAGATTGACCAGGGCTCCGCCGCTATTTCCGGGATTGACGGCTGCATCTGTCTGCAAAAATGACTCAATCGGATAAATGCCTTTAGAGGGATCATTTTCAAGTGCAGAAATATTGCGGCCTTTGGCAGAAATAATTCCTGCGGTAGCTGTAGAAGTAAGGTTAAATGGATTTCCTACGGCAAGCACCCATTGTCCAACTTTAACATCATCTGAATTGCCGAAACGGATATAAGGCAGTTCTTTTTCATCAATTTTGATCAGTGCCAGATCGGTATTGGGGTCTTTGCCTACCACTTCGGCAACATAAGTTCTGTTGTTATTCAACACCACCTCAATCTTGTCGGCATTGTCAATCACATGGTTATTGGTGCAGATGTAACCGTCATCGGAGATGATTACGCCTGAACCACTGGAGTTGGAGGGTGGTGTTTGAATCTGATAACCTCCGCCACCAAAGAAAAAATTCCGGAATGGGTCATTATAGGAAGGGTTGGCATTAAATGTTTTTCCGTTGGTGATACACTTGATGTGCACTACCGCATGCACAGTGAGATCTGCCGCTTTGGTAAAATCCACTCCGGCTGCGGCAGCACTTCCGCTATTCATGGAAGCCAACTTAACCGGCACAGGCTCATTGGGCGCAAAATGGGTATTGGCATTTTCTGAATTCGATACCAGTGCAAACAGCATGGCAGCGCCTGCCGCTCCTGAAGCAATGTATTTGATCATCTCTTTCATAAAGCTTTTAGTTTTTTCTTCATCTTGCAAAATTGATTCCAAAATTCAGCCTAAAATTCTAAATGAATACTTACTAAAGTTAAAGGCTGTTAATGAAAAGTGGAAACATCTGTTCGCAGTCCATGCTTCACTAACGATGAAAGCCTTATTTTAGTGCCGCGATGACAGAAAAAAAAATCAAATGGATGTTTTTACTGATCGGTCTTCTTGGCGGCCTTGTTATCGGTGGAGTATCTGTCAGGTTGTACACAGACAAAGTATACTCTGAGAAGCTGATTACCCAGAATGTGGTTGCACGGCTATTCGGAAAGGTAGTTGGAATGATTTATTCCCGTGACAAGAACAAATCACTAACAAGCACTCCCATTAACCAAGGCCCTCATCAAAGTATTTCCAAACCTGATACACTAAAAACAGCGGATGTAGAAACTGAAACAGCGGATGCAGATCATCCCCAAAGCCTTGGAGATACCACCCACAGGCTCGTTCGAACCACAGCCGATGAAAACATCGTGGTGCTTGAAGACCAATTGCTGAGCACCAGGAAAATGATACCTGTTCAAATCACCGGCAAAATTGCCGGTATGGGCTCCGACAGTCTTTTGGCGGAAGCAAGCGGCATCAAACAGGAGAAAATAAGCGAGGCGTTCATCATTGAATTTTGGCAAAGTCCATTGAATTTCAGGGGATATAAAATGGGTAAGAACAAAATTGTCCTTTATGGCATTGACGCATCAGAGCCAATAGTATTATACAGAATCAATCAGTCTATTTATCTAAATTTTCAGAGACAATATGTTAAGCTTGAGGTAAATTATGACTATAAATCATTTGAAAAAATTACTGATGCCGGCATGATTGCCCTTTTGGAGGCAGCCGGTGGTGCAAAATGAAAATGGATATTTATTTTGAAAAGTACCAGGGCGCAGGCAATGATTTTATCATGATAGACAACCGCAGCGGTGAGTTTATTTCTCATCAGCAGGACCTCATTGCAAACATGTGCAACAGGCACATGGGAATTGGGGCAGATGGATTGATTGAATTGGTCTCAACTCAAGGTGAAGTTCCAAGAATGATTTACTACAATGCTGATGGTCGCGAAGGAAGTCTTTGCGGGAACGGTGCAAGATGCTTCTCCTTGTTTGCCAAAAGACTCGGATTATTAGAAGAACAGAGAGCGTTTGAAGCAAGTGACGGGATTCATGATGTTATGTTTTTACCGGATGGAGAAATTAGTATTGCCTTCAAGGAACCAAAAATCATTGAAGCCGGAGATGATCATTTTGTCATTGATACCGGATCTCCACACTATGTTAAATGGGTAGATAATCTATCACTGGATGTATTTTCCGAAGGCCGAAAAATCAGATATAATGAATCATACCAAGCCAAAGGAATCAATGTAAATTTTGCTTTGATCAGGAATGATGAAATCCATCTCAGAACATATGAAAGAGGGGTTGAAAACGAAACACTTGCTTGTGGAACAGGAGTTGTTGCTGCGGCAATCGCAGCCTTCCTAAGCGGGAAAATCAAAATAAATAGGATGCGGGTCATGGCAAAAGGCGGTGTACTTCATGTATCATTTAAACATAAAAAATCCTCCTTTACTGATGTGTGGCTGACCGGGCCTGCAAAGAAGGTATTTTCAGGCATCTATTTTTTTGATTTCAAAACTTAACCTGCCTTTTTAAATACTGATTTAAAAAGAATGCTATCTTCACACAAGCCAACTTACAGCCTAACATGAGTAAATTATCGAAAAATAAAAAAAACGAAAAAAGCCAGGCATTTGAATCCCGATTAACAGATTATGATATTCATCTTTTCAGGGAAGGAACACACTACAGATTGTTCGACAAATTAGGTTCACATGTGCAGGGAAGCAATCATGAGAAGGGTGTATATTTTGCTGTTTGGGCTCCTGAAGCTGATTATGTTTCTGTGATTTGCGATTACAATCAATGGAATTCACAGACAAATCCGATGATTCCCAGGAATGATTCATCCGGCATTTGGGAGACTTTTATTCCGGGGATGCACGATGGCGCCCTCTATAAATATCATCTTCGAAACAGACACACAGGACAATCTTTTGAAAAGGCTGATCCCTTTGCAAAAATGGCTGAGACGCCCCCGCTTACCGCTTCGGTTGTTTACTCATCCTCACCTGTTTGGCGGGACAATCACTGGATGCAAACCAGGGCTGACAGAAAGGCAATATCTATATACGAGGTTCATCTTGGATCCTGGTTGAAGTCTTCGGACAACAAAAAGAAATTCCTCAGCTATCGGGAAATCACTCCCCGGCTTATCGAACACATACTAAAAATGGGATTCACGCATGTGGAACTCATGCCTGTTACAGAACATCCCTTCTATGGTAGTTGGGGTTACCAAACACTTGGTTATTTTGCTCCTTCTTCACGCTATGGTACACCGGATGACTTTGCCTGGATGATCGGACAATTTCATCAATCGAACATAGGTGTCATTCTGGACTGGGTACCATCACATTTTCCAGAAGATCTTCATGGATTGTATCGCTTTGATGGTTCTGCGCTCTTCGAGCATGAAGATCCCCGGAGAGGATTTCATCCTGATTGGAAAAGTGCTATTTTTAATTATGGCAGAAACGAGGTGAGGAGTTTTCTCATTAGCAGTGCTTTTTTTTGGTTGGAGCATTTTCATATTGATGCCCTGAGGGTGGATGCCGTAGCCTCTATGCTTTACCTCGATTATTCAAGATCTCCTGGAGAGTGGTTACCTAACCCACATGGTGGCAACGAGAATCTCGAAGCAATTGCCTTTATACAGCAACTGAATACTGCTGTTTATGCACATTTCCCTGATGTGCATACCCTTGCAGAAGAATCTACTGCATGGCCGGGTGTGACGAAACCTGTTCATCTTGGAGGATTGGGATTTGGAATGAAATGGATGATGGGATGGATGCATGATACGCTTGACTATTTCGGTAAAGACCCCATTTTTAGAAAATATCATCAGAATCAGCTTACCTTCAGCATCAACTACGCATTTACCGAAAACTTCTGTTTGCCTCTCTCACATGATGAAGTTGTGCATGGCAAACATAGCCTTCTTGAAAAAATGCCCGGTGATGATTGGCAAAAGTTTGCGAATCTGCGTTTGTTATACACCTATATGTTTACCCATCCGGGTATAAAATTACTTTTCATGGGTGATGAATTCGGCCAACGGAAAGAATGGAATCATGACACAGAACTTGACTGGCATCTCACCACAATGCCCGGACACGGAGGGCTTATGAAATGTGTAGCAGATTTAAATAGTCTTTATGTAAATTTACATGAGCTGCATGATTTAAATTTTTCTTACGGTGGGTTTGAATTCATAGATATAAAGGATCATGAAAACAGCGTAATCAGTTACCTGAGAAAAAGTTCCAATGAAAAAGACCATTTGCTTATTGTCCTCAATTTAACACCGGTACCTCGTGAAATGTACGCCACAGGAATTCCTGCAAATGTTCCATATGAGGTCATATTTTCGAGTGATCAAACTCAGTATGGGGGAAGCGGATACCCGTATCCGGCGATTTACACCAATAGATCCGAACCTATTCATGGAAAAAACAATAGTCTGCTGCTTACACTTCCACCGCTGGCAGGCATTATCCTCAAACCTTTAAAAAAAATTTCATGACAATAAATATATTAACAGGGAAAACATTTTGGGCTTCGCTTTTTCTTGTATTTTTCACTCATTCAGTGCAATCAGGAGAGCATGTTAGCGACAAAGACATCAGCCGCCTAAAAAAATACATGAGTGGATTTTTTAGCAGTGCGGAGCAAGCCAAAGCAGATACTGCCAATTACTATGAAATTCATCTTCACATGTATCCCTTTGGCGGACTTGATATGAATGGGTTCTGGCTATATGTAGAACAGGCCATGTCAGCTAAGCCGGACAAACCATACAGACAAAGAATTTATCATGTTTACAAGGAAAATGACACGACCATTGTAAGTCATGTATTCACGCTAAAAAATCCAGGTAAATACATCCATGCATGGAAACATGAAAACATTCTGAATGAGCTCAAATTAGATTCACTCGAAGACCGAAAAGGTTGTTCTATCTATCTGAAAAAAAAAGACAAAAAAACATTTGAGGGATCAACATACAAAAATGAATGTGAGAGCAATCTGCGGGGAGCTACTTATGCGACAAGTGAAGTTGAAATCCATCCAAAGATGCTCCTTTCCTGGGACCGTGGATTTGACAAATCGGGCACTCAAGTGTGGGGGGCTACCAAAGGTGGTTATCGTTTTATTAAATTGAGAAAAACCTTCAACTGATTGCCGTGAAATCTTTCCTTGGAATTATCGCCGAAAGGATTTTAGCCTCATATGGAAGCAGAATGGAAGAAGTTTGTCTTGTTTTTCCTACCCGAAGAAGCAAGGTTTATTTTATTGATGAGCTGAGAAAACGACAGGATGGAAAAACCTTATTCCTTCCACAGATTTTAACTTTTGATGCGTTGCTGGAGGAGATGACCGGGTTTAGAATAGCAGACCAAAGTGAGATTGCATGGTATCTTTTATCCGTTTGCAACAATCCGAATAACGAATTTAAACAACAACCTGATGAAATTCTCACTTTTGGCAATATCCTGATAAGTGATTTTAACCAAACCGATTTAAATCTTGTAGATGCCAACTGGTTTATTGATTACCTCTCTGAAGCAAAAGCATTAGAGACATGGAATCCAGGTAAACAAAGTCTTACTGAATACCAGAAAAACTATCTTAGGTTCTGGAAACAGAGCAAAACGCTCTATTTTGATTTAAAAAAAATACTTGAAGAAAATCAGATAGGATACCAGGGAATCGTATACAGAAAAGCTGCAGAAAATCCTTTACAGGAAACTGAAAAAAAAACCTATTGGTTTTGCGGCTTCAATGCATTGCTTCCATCCGAAAAAAAAATCATTGAACATATTAGAAAAGTAGCAGATGTAAAATTGATTCTTGATGCAGATATAGAATTGATAAATAAAGATGTGGTTCATGGGAAATTTATTCGTGAAAATTTAAATCTATTCAAAAGCATTGTTGATGTCATCGGAACAGATGAAATGCCTAAACAGCATCAGCAGATTGGAGTCACAGGATGTCCCGGAAATATTGCTCAGATACATGCCCTCAACAGGTTATTACTTACAGAAGTAAATAATCCTTCGGATACAGCGGTGGTTGTAAACAATCCTGCTCTTCTTTCGATGCTGTGCAGTGAGCTTTCCATGCGCGGCATCCAATACAATCTTACCGGTGGTATGCCTGCCAAAAACACCACTACATTTTCGTTTGCCGATCACCTGCTCAGGCTTTGGAGTGGCAAGCCACTCCAGAAAACAAGCGAGCTATTATCTGAAACAGCCACTGAGCTACTTGGCTTCATCTCAGACACAGATAAAAGAAAGAGGATAACTCAAGAACAAATAAATAAACTTCAATCACTCCCAATTTCTACAGTAAATGAGATTGCCCTTTCAATCAAAACAGTTTTCAGCGATTTGATTGAAATTTTTGAAGAGGAAGAATCAGCAGAAATCAACGCCAATTATGCATGTCTGATGCTATTTCTAAAAGCGGCAAATACAACCGTCTCCCTTTTTAGCAAACACCCTGCTCTTATAGAGTTGTTTCAGGCAGCATCTTTCTGTGGATTTTTCAGACAACAATTATTGCATGCACATATTCAATTAGAGGGAAGCAATAGAGAAGGTATCCAGCTAACCGGCTTATTAGAAACACGCAATCTTGATTTTAAGAGGATTATTCACCTTTCATGCAATGAAGGGAATCTCCCACCTGATGTAAGAATTCCAAGTTTTGTACCCTACGACTTGCAACATGAGGCCGGCTGGCTTATGCAGAATGAGCGAGAACATATATATGCCTATCATTTCTTTAGAAGCTACAAAAGAGCTGCACAAGTACATTTGCTTTACAATACTGAAACGGATGAAATGGGCAGTGGAGAGCCCAGTAGATTTTTAAGAATGATTCGTCTCCACCAACTTCAGCATAAAGACAGTCATTATTACCAAGAAAATCTTGCCTCATACAGTGGATATGAAAACAAGGCAAGTGTCATTCCCACGAGCATTATAAAGACACCCGGTGTAAAAAAGCTGATAGATGATTTTACTGAGAATTTTTTGTTCTCTGCCTCCTCACTCAATATACTGAGAAAATGTAGTCTAAGATTTTATCTTCGATACATTTGCAAGGTAAAAGAACCCCCGCAGGAGGATGTTTTTTTGGATAGCCAGACGATTGGAAACATCATACACAAAATTGTAGAGGTTTCACTACTACCCTTTATCGGTCATAAAATTGAATCAGCCAAAGTTCAAATCAGCAGGGATACCATCGAAAAAATATTTGATGATTATGTGAGTAAAGAATTTAAAAATAAAGATTTCAGTTCAGGAGAAGGCCTGGTGCAAAAAGCATACTTGTGTGATACAGCATTAAGACTTTTGAAAGGAATATGTGAAATGGACAATGGCGTGCAACTTATCGGAATAGAAGATGTTGTTCCATCAAGTGTAATGATAGGCAGCCTTGTCATAAAATTTACAGGAAGAATTGACAAGGTGCAGGAACGCAATGGAATTATAGAAATTATTGATTATAAAACGGGGAAGGTGGATGCGGGAAAATTAAAAGTGAAGAGTTGCGAGGAGATAGGTATTCACGAAAACAAAGATCAGATTTTTCAGCTATTATTCTACAGTTGGCTGATGCGTGATAAGGGTAAATTAATTGAATCTTCGATCGTAAGTACAAAAGAAAATGACTTTGAAAAAATAAAAGCCAGTTACAATAACAACACCCTGATTGGTAAAAACGAAACAGATGCTTTTGAAACCCTAATATCCGAAATCATCAGTAATTTTCTGAATCCTGATATTCCAATAACTCAAACTTCGGAAAAAGCGAATTGCAAAAAATGCTACTTTAATACTATATGCCATATACAAGATGACAAAGCCGAGGATATTGCTGGTTGAAGATGAAGAAAACATCCTTGAGATGCTTACCCTTAACCTGGAGTTAGAGGGATATGATGTATTCCGGGCCGTGGAGGGAAGACAGGCATTGAAATATTTTAAGAGTGCAAAGTATGACCTGATTATTCTGGATGTTATGTTACCAGAAATTGACGGATTTGGTATCTGTAAAAGCATTCGTCAGGAAAACCAACATGTTCCCATTCTTATGCTGACCGCAAAATCGGGTATCAGTGAGAAGCTGGAGGGCCTTAAAACCGGTGCAGATGATTATATGACAAAACCATTTGTGCTGGAGGAGTTTTTGCTGAGGGTTCACAACCTGGTAAAAAGGTCGGCAGGCAGAAGACCTGAAGAAAACCGCGACACAGTTTACCACCTTGGAAATCGAAAAATTGATTTTGCAGAGTATCTTGTATGGGATGGTGAAAAGAAAATTGAATTGTCAAAAAAAGAAATTCAGATCCTTAAACTTTTTATCGAGAATCCTCATGTTGTTGTATCCAGAGAAACAATTCTGGAGGAAGTATGGGGGTACGAAATTTATCCTACATCAAGAACCATCGACAACTTTATTGTGAACTTCAGGAAACTTTTTGAGCCCAATCCGAAAGAGCCAAAACACTTTCATTCGATTAGAGGGGTGGGATATCGGTTTACTCCCTGAAGATTTAATTCATCCTCATAAAGAAAAAAGAGCCGCCTTTATGTTCAAGTCCTTGAATATGACCAAACATGGGTCGCTGTGACTGATTGAGAGTAACTGTTTTTGACACTTTTGTCCTGATTTTTTCGATGGGTATACAAGGGTCGGTGTTGGCGCTGAGAATCCCACAGAAAATGTTGGCAAACAGAGAATTATCTGCACTCTTTTCAGTGTTGGAAGAAGTAAACACCTGTGCACTTTGCAATCTGGCCTTGCCTGACTTCATACAGTCACCCGGGTCGGGAGATTCATTTTCATTCACACAAAAAGCCCCACCCGTTTCGCAAGCATCCGAAATAATCAGCACATGATTCAAGAACTTATATGTACTGATATACCCTTTGAGGTTTGTGATCTGAAAATAGGTAAACTCATCATTCATCTTTGCATTAACAGGAATCCAATAACCATTTTCATTCTGAAACTTCCCATGTCCGGCGTACCAAACCAAAAGAGAATTCACCTGAGCGGATTTAAGCTGTTGTCGGAGGTCAATGGAAAAAAATCTTTCCATTTCATCTTTGGTCATGTTCTTTTTGGTAATGAAATTATCAATCCTGTAAGATGAGAGTGCATTTCTTAATGTTTCTCTGTCTCTTGCAGGTCCTTCAAGGGAGGCAAAATTGGCATACGAACCATTTTCAATAAACACTACCCAGGTAATTCCCATTGGATTTACCTCAGATTCAACAATGGCTTTTCTATTGAGAACATAACGGGTAACCGAAGTATTCTCAAAAGCATCAGTGACGATAAACACAAGAGTATCCGTTTTTGAAATATTCAACTCAATATTGAATTCCGGATTCAATTCAGACAAAGAATAAATAGCATGGTTGTTATTTACAATAATTGATCTGATCTGGCTTTCATCGTCAATGTGACCATGTATTTTAAGAATGCTACCCGAATTTTTTCCTACATACAATTGATTGCCGGAGGGGATAGGATCGGAGAGAACAACGATGGGTTTATTTTTCTCAAATTGTTTGAGCGAATAAGTAACGGTAAGTGTGTTGAAATAAATATCGGTTACTTTAAAGACCACCTGATTTTTTCTTTCCAAAGTAACGGATGCAGAAAAATGAGGATTAAGCGAATCTTTACTGAACTTTGCTTCCACTTCATCGATCATGATTTTCAATATTCTGGACTTATCGAAAATCCTGCCTTTTACTTCAATGTAGCTTCTGCTAACGGGCACAAGCAGAGCAAAGCCTTCATTATCTGGTGAGGTAATTTTTAACTCAGGCTTTTCATCTTCACGATTAGCTTCATACATTTTCTTTGCTGATGCATCAATATATTGATCAACCTGGCGGTTGTAGGGATCTATTCTTTTTGCCTTTTTGTAAAAACTTTGTGCAACATCATACTCACCAATCTCATCGGCACAAAAAGCCCGTTCAAGTAGCGCCAGAATATTTGTAGAATCAACACTGAGCAAATGATTAAAGTTATTGATTGCCTCTGTGTATTGTTTTTGGTTTTTTAGGGCGGTACCTCTTTTATAATATAGATTGAGATTATTGGGGTTATTTTTGATAGCCCGGGAGTAACGACTCACAGCCTGTAGGTATTTTCCGGAACCTAGATTTGCATCACCAATTAATTCATGTGCTCTATAATAGCCGGTATCAATGGAATTGATCTGAGCAAAATAACCTGCAGCATTATCGAACCGTTTAATTTTCATGAGAGAAGTACCCAGGGCTTCATAGTAAGCTACAAAAGGCTTGCGTTGTTCTTTTGGATACTTATCCTCAATTTGTCTGATGGCTCTTTCATAGCTAAGAACAGCCCGTTGATGATTGCGGGCACTGTCAAGAGAAACCCCTTTCATGTAGGTAAAAAAATCATCTTCTTCGAATTGCGCCAGGGCTTCGTTACAATAATTAATTGCACCCTCATTTTCCTTTAAAGCGAGTTTACACTTGATGGCCCATTCAAAAAAAGATTTGTTGGTGGGATCTTCAATTACCAAATGAGCCAACAACTCAGCACCCTGAGCCGCTTTTCCGGCATAGTAATAGGCTTGGGCAAGGAGAAGTTGATAATCTTCATTTTTGGGTTTGATGTTAACGAGGAATTTACAATCATCAACTGCCTTCGCATATTCTTTTAAAAGGATGTAGCATTTGGCTCTTTCGAGGTAAGCATCCGTAAAAGATGACTTTGCTTCAATGGCACGGGTAAAGAGGTTGATGGCTTCGTTACATTTCCCTGCCATCGATTGCTCTTTGCCTTCCTTTAAAAGTTTGGATGGCGATTGTCCTGATGTGAATTGAAAAAAGCCGAATGATAAAAGAAAAAATATCCTGAATTTCATAGTGTGTCTATTGGTGTGATTTTTCCATGCTCGCATACATAACACTTCAGTTTGTCGCGAAACACCCTTGATTTATAAATTGATTTTCCGAGAAGCATCCTCACACATTCCTGTATGCCCTCTATGATTGAGGGATGAGGATAAATCATGTGAGCCAGTTCATCAATTCCTTTGCCCATGTAAATCAGCAGCTGAACAGCCTGTATGGCGCTGCTTGCATGTTCTCCGATGGCGCGCATGCCGAGTATTTTCATTTCTGCATCGTTGCTCACAATAATTTTAAAGAAACCCCTTGTTTTGCGCATGGCAATGGCTCTTGCAATGCATGAGTAATCGATGCGCGCTATTTTAACGGAAATGCCTTTTCTCAAGGCTTCCTGCTCACTCATTCCCACCACTGCCACCTCAGGGTTAAGAAACATAATGGTACACAGGTTGCGGTATTTCAGGGTATCCACATATGAACCAAACATTTTTCTTACAGCATGTCTTGCCTCTCTCTCCCCTACCGTAACAAGGGAAACTTCAGCGGTGAGATCGCCCGCAACATAAATGTTTGGAACTGTTGTAACGGTATCTTCATCTTTGATACTTCCGCGCTCTGTGAGTTCCACCCCGGCATTTTCGAGACCAAGATTTTCAACATTAGGAATTCTACCCACACTCACGAGTGCCCTTTCTACCCTTAGAATTTCATTCGTTCCGTTGGTGTATTGCAATTCATACTCCACTTCACCATCAACAATCTGCATCCGAACAAGAGAAGAGTTTTTATGGATAACCACCCCGTTCGCTTCAAGATTTTCGGTTACCATCTGGGCGATGTCTTCATCCTCGAATGGAAGGATGCGATCACCCTTGTCGATAAGGTGAACCTTTGTTCGTCCGATATTGGAAAAGATGGTTGCAAATTCACAACCAATAACACCCGCACCAAGAATCACCAGACTTTTTGGAAAATCAGTCCAATTATTGATTCCATCGCTGGTAACAATAATTTTTTCATCTATGGGAATACCGGGCAAATAGCGAGGCCTGCTGCCTGTAGCAAGTAAGATAAATTCTGTGCTGATGGTTTTAATGGCACCGTTGTGTTTTTTTATCTCCACTGTATGCTTATCAACCAAACGGGCTTCTCCTTTTTCATAGTGGATGCCGTTTTCTGTTGTTTGCTTATGCAGCAAATCAAGATGAAGTGTCATCTGCATCTTTCTGTCAAGCAAAGCTGATTCGACCACACCCATCATCGAATCCCAGCTGACAGGCTCTTTGTTTGGCTCCTTAAATTCACGGATGACCTTGACTTTTTCAGAGTACTCCCACATAGATTTACTCCAGAGTGCTCCATTATATATGCCTGCACCACCTATCTTGTCCTTTTCAACTACCAATACCTTTTTCTTAAAATCAATTGCACGCATGGCTCCGGCGTACCCACTGGGTCCGGCTCCAATCACAACCAAATCATACTTTTCCATAGTTTGAATTTTAAATTTTCCAGAATGTTAAAATTCAGGAAAATGCAAATCTAATTGTAAGAATAAAATCTTAAGCCTAAATTCGTGGATATTTTGAGGATAATACCATGCATTGTATCGTAATAGATGATGATGACCTATCCAGGTACACCATTAATACCTTTGTTGAAAAAACAGATGGCCTCATTCTTGCCGGCTCTTTCTCAAGAGCGCAGGATGCCATGGACTTTCTGGGAAAAACCCAAGTAGACCTGGTTTTTTTAGATGTTGAAATGCCTGAAATGACAGGTTTAGAGTTCCTCTATCAATACAAAGGAAGGGCACAGGTTGTGATGGTTACTGTTAACCGTGAATATGCAGCAGCAGCATTTGACTATAATGTAACTGATTTCTTGCTTAAACCCGTTGATTACTCGCGCTTTGTAAAATCACTTGAGAAAGTAAGAAGAATCAATGAGAACCTTATTCCCGGTGAAAATGACAAAGAAGTCTTCATTAAAAAAGACAACAAACTGATCAGGATGCCACTCGATGAAATTCATTATGTGGAGGCCCTTGCTGATTATGTAAATCTTTATACAACACAGGGCAGACACACCATCTTGTCTACCATGAAAGCAATCGAAAACAAGCTTCCGGGGCGTGATTTTTGCAGGGTTCATCGCTCGTTTATCGTGAGAATGGACAAAATCAAAGAAATTGAAGACAATAACATTCATATCCTGGATAAGGAGATTCCTATCAGCAGGTCCTATAAAGATTCTCTTCTTGATAAACTGAATCTTTTCTGATTCTCTCCTCTATCAAGAACCATCAATCGTTTGGCCAGGGAATATTCGTTCTCCCCGGATGAAAAATCATCCTTTGAACAAATTGTATCATTTTTCATTTTTTAAGAACTTTTTCATGGCCCATCAAATAAAGTGTTAAGCAGACACTTATATTTGTCTTATGAAAAAAAGTCTAATCACCCTGATTTCCATCATATTTATTGGGTGGAATTGTACCCTATTGGCAGCCAGTGGCATTTGGGACAGGGGCGTAATTCTTACATTTGGTTCCACCAATTCACTTCCCGGAACCAGTTTTAACAACCAGAACCTGGGTTCATTTGTCAATACAGTTAATTACCGGCTCAGGGGTGGATTGCTTAAGACATGGAAGAATGGCGGGGATGATATCACAGGAGCCAATTTATTTTATAGGGTTGTGCCTGCCGGAATGGTCTCCTCTGCACCCTTTACATCCGTTAACTTACCCTTTTTTCAAAATCTTACCGGCACTCCCGGAGATCAGCAATGGCAGAATGATACCATGAACATTGCTTTTATGGCAGGCCTGAGTCCCGGCAATTACCAATTGGAATTATATTTTGAAGCATCCTACACCTCCGGGACTGCAATAGGAACGCATATTGACAACAACAACAACGCAAACTATATAGCAGGATTCACCATTATTGCCCCTCCTCCTGAGTGTAACATATCGCTTGGAAATGATACCTCATTTTGTGGAGCTGCAGGCATCACGCTTGGAGGTAATTTTCCCATCACGCCTGATGGAGACAGTTTAACCATCATATACAACGCCACCATGGGGCAAACCGGACTGGTGGGTGCTTCCAAGGTATATTTTCATTCGGGATATGAGCTTGTTCCATTTGGCGGAGTGGTTGGCTGGGTTGGCAATTGGGGGCAAGATGATGGACTGGGCCAAATGACAAACATGGGAAACAACCTCTGGAAAATCACCATCAATCCAAAAACATACTACGATTTGGATACAGGGGTAACTATTAACGGAATCATTTTTGTTTTCAGGAATGCCGATGGAACAGCCACCGGAAAAGACAACAATGGAAATGATATATTCATGCAATACAGTGCATCACCCAATTCAAGTTTTCAGGGAGTGAGCGGAACCAGATACACGGCTCCCTACACATCGGTTTTATGGTCAACAGGCGCAACAACGCCAACCCTGCCGGTTGCAGAAACCGGGACATACTGGATTAACCTCACCACCAGCAGTGGATGCGTTGCCACTGATACCATCAATCTTGTTTCCGGATCACTTCCGGTTGTAAATATTGCAGGCAATACTTTGCTTTGTCCGGGCCAAAGCACCACCCTTACAGCAGATGGAAACTTTTCTAATTACACCTGGTCGAATGGTTCAACGGGCAATTCCATCACCGTTAATCAGGCAGGAGAATACAGCGTGGTAGTAACCAACAGCAATGGCTGTTCAGGCATAGATGTTGCCTTTGTAAACTCTCTTGCTCTTCCGGTTGCGGATTTCAATTTTTCGGTATTCAACACCAATACCATTAATTTTTCTGTGCTTAATCATCAGGCAGGACAAACATACTCCTGGAACTTTGGTAATGGAAATACAAGCAATTCAGGAAACGCCAATGCAAGCCAAACATACAACAGCAACGGGACCTATCAGGTACGCCTGATTGTGCAGAATGCCTGCGGACGCGACACCATTATCAAACCGGTAAATATCATTGGCCTTGGTACATCAGATGTGATGGCCGAAAAGCAAATGAAAGTTTATCCCAATCCTGTGAATCAGCTCTTAAACATCGAATTTCCGGAGGGAGAGAACGGGATTGAATCAAGGATTAAAATCATGAATATTTTGGGTGAAATTTTAATCGAGCAAAACATTGCAGGAAAAAAAATCTTACAATTTCCATTTGAACAATACCCACAGGGAACATATTTTATTCAACTTCTTTCCGAGAAGAAAAACATCACGCAAAAAATCATCAAACCATAACATCAAATCACATGCAAAAATTTTTACTCACTGCGATTTTTTTCACAGGCTTTGTCTGCACACTGGCAGGACAAAACACGCAAGGGATCCGTATTTACCTGGATACCCGCAAGTATGGCTATGCCAACATTGACTGTAATATTGGAACAGTCCCCGGAGATACGAGTATGCATCCCAAAATTTATGCTCACACCGGTCTTTGTACTTCTCACCCCGATACCTGCAACGATGCCATCATTCCATTTGAATCCCGGGTGTGGCAGCATGTGGTGGGCAATTGGGGCGACAATCCTTTGGATGATGGTGTAGGTGAGATGAGCAGAATCGGAAATGGAGTATGGATGCTGGATATTCCCTCCTACTTTGGTTACTATGGCAATCCTGCCTTGGTGAATACACAGCCAAACAACTCAGGAACAGTGATATCCACACCCATGCCACAAGGCGCCACTGCTTACACGATGGGACTTGTGTTCCGCACGGCTGATGCGATATTAACAGGTCGCGACAGTACCTGCAATGATATTTTTATCTGGAAATTAAATACAGGAAATCCGGAGGTCATTCAGAGTCAGGATTATTCTGCCTGGAGAACCGGACCAATTTCATTTCAGAAAATTATTGATGGTGTACCTCAGGGAATGCAGGAGCGTGAGACATTTGTTTATGCACCAAGGATATTTCCCAACCCATTTGCACAGAGCGCAAGGATTGAGTTTTTTCTGGAAGACAACCGTCAACCTTGTTTTGTAGAAATTTTTGACACCAAGGGAATCAAAGTAAGAACCCTGGCCTCAGGCATTCTTGCCCAGGGCAGCCAAAGCTTATACTGGCAAGGGAATAACGATTCAGGGGAAAACCTTGAAAGTGGTTTATACTTTGTAAGGATAAGCTCCGGAAACAAAATTGTTACAGATAAAATTGTTCTGAAAAAATAAATACATCCATGAAACGCCTCGCAGTATTTTTCTGTCTTTTGTTTCCTATTCTCCTGCGCGCTCAGGTAGTAACGGTAACACCCTCATTTCCGACCATTACTGATACCATCACCATTACTTATTTTGCCAATCAGGGAAACGGGGCGCTCAATAATTTCAATGATTCTGTTTTTATTCATACCGGTGTCATCAACAATTTCAGTGGAAAACCCTCCAACTGGAGATTTATAAAAACGCTTTGGGCATTTCCGGATTCATCGGTTCATATGCCTCGCATTGCACCCAATACATACCAAATTACCTTCCGTCCCACGGTATTCTATGGCATGTCTAACAATGAGAGAGTGAGAGCGCTTGCCATGGTATTCAGGAACCGTGCCGGTACACAGGTTGGTAAAAATGCGGACAATTCAGATGTTTTGATACCGATATACAGAACAAGAACTCTTGCAGGTAGCATTGTGTCTCCGGTTGAAAATGGCAGGGTGGTTACAGTAGGTCAAAACTTTCAGTTTAGGGTGCGAGCAAACCAAACCAGTTTTATCAACTTATACAGGAACGGCAGTTTGATTGCACAGCAAAATGGTACCAACGAAATTTTCGCAAACATCACGGTAAGTGCTCCCGGAAAACACTGGTTGAAATATGTGATTCAAAATGCCAATGGTACCATCAGAGATTCCACTTATTATGTTGTGCGTCCTGCAAACACGATACAGAATCCTCCCCCCGGCATCAGATCAGGAATCAATTATCATCCGGGCGACACATCGGTTACCTTGATGCTGGTTGCTCCATTTCATGACCATGTGTATGTGATTGGAGATTTCAATAACTGGGAAGTAAATAATGCCTATCTGATGAACAAAACTACAGATGGTAACAGTTATTGGTTACGGATAAACGGCCTGCCTGTTGGCCAGGAAGTGCGTTATCAGTTTTTTGTTGATGATGAAATTCGTGTAGGTGACCCCATGTGCGACAAGATTTTGGAGCAGGGCTCCGATGCACAAATTTCTCCTGTTATTTTTCCAAATCTAATCCCCTACCCTGAAGGAAAAACTGCAGAAAAAGTTTCTATCCTTCAAACAGCTCAACAACCATACAACTGGGCCATCACTAATTTTCAGAAACCCGATAGCAGAGATTTAGTTATTTATGAATTGCTGGTTAGGGATTTTGTACCCCGTCATGATTACAAATCAATTATTGACTCCATCAAATACCTGAAAAAACTTGGCATCAATGCGGTTGAGTTCATGCCCTGGACTGAATTTGAAGGAAATAATTCCTGGGGGTACGCTCCCACTTTTTTCCTTGCGGTTGACAAATATTATGGTCCAAAAAACACCTTAAAACAGTTGATAGATACGCTCCATGCCAATGGTATTGCAGTTATTTTGGATATTGTTTTCAACCATTGTTTTGGCCAATCACCTTATGCCAAGTTATGGTGGAACGAAGGCCGTGGGGAACCTGCTGCAAATAGTCCTTATTGCAATGTACAGCCCACGCATCCTTTTAATGTAGGGTATGATATGAATCACGAAAGTCCATATGTGCAAGCCATGGTTGATACCGTACTTTCCTACTGGGCAGAACATTATAAGATTGACGGATACCGGTTTGACTTATCCAAGGGTCTTACCCAAACCTATTCAGGAACTGATATAGGCGCTTGGGGCAATTACGATCAATCGCGCATTAATATCATCAACCGGATGGTGAACAAAATGTGGCAAAGTCACCCGGGGCTTTATGCCATCATGGAGCATTTTGGAGGGCAGCAGGAAGAAGCCACACTGGCGGGCAATGGTTGCATGTTTTGGGGAAAAGCCACGCATGAGTTCAGTCAGATGGCCATGGGTTATCAAAGCAATTCAGATTTTAATTGGGGAATCAACTACCAAGCGAGAAATTTCCCATTTCATAACCTGGTAGGTTTTGCGGAAAGCCATGATGAAGAGAGAGTGGCCTATGCTGTTAAATGGTACGGAAATTCCAATGGTGGATACAATACCCGTGATGTGCAAGTATTGCCCGAGCGTGCTGCACTGGTGGCACCATTCCTTATGCTCACACCGGGACCTAAAATGCTTTGGCAGTTTGAAGAGCTAGCCTACGATACCGGAATTAATTATGGCGGAAGAACGGCTCCCAAACCCAACCGCTGGTGGGAGTATTACAACCAACCCAAGAGGCAGTACTGCTACAATGTATGGTCAGCTGTGCACAAACTCAAAAGAATGAGCACATCTTATCGAACCTCCAATTTTTCGATTTCGGCATTTGGATTACAAAAGCAATTGTATGTTAACGACAACCAAATGAACACCTGCGTGATTGGGAATATGGATGTTGTACAACAGAATACCTATACAGGATTTCAGCATACCGGAAATTGGTACAACTATTTTACCGGAGAAACCATCAATGTTACCGATGTGGGCATGACCATTCCACTGCAGCCCGGGGAATTCAGGGTATTTACAGATCAGCCCATGCCGGTGCCTGATATGAGTATTGATGTGGTAGGCATCAGGCAACCTTCTTTTGCGAATATTTCTTCATCTGTTTTTCCAAATCCTTTTGAGCAAACAACCATGATTTCCTTCCGATCAGGGGATCAAACTATCCCTCAAGTAAGCATCTGTGACATCACCGGAAAAACCGTTCGTGTAATAAAACCTGCACGGTCTTTTTCCGGGAATTACAATGTGGAATGGAACGGGGAAAATGAAGCAGGGCAAGTGGTTGAGCCCGGGTATTACTTTTACCAGATAACCGGTGGAAACCAAACCGGAGGCGGAAAAATTGTGTTTTCAGGAAGATAAAAGCGAATCAAGCGATTCATAAAAAACAAACCCCGGGGAATTTCAACCGGGGTTTATAATTTTCAGTAAAAAACTCTCTGATTTGTTAAAAAAATTGTCTGATGAACGGCTATTTGCCGTCTTTTTTTTCAGGACAAATTCCTGAAGCGAGGACTCACCTGAAGAGGTTTTCCTTTGTCGTCGTAAAGATAAAATCCTGCTCCGGATTTTACTCCAAGCTGTTTGGAAGTAACCATGTTTACCAGCAGCGGACAGGGTGCATATTTTGGATTTCCAAATCCGTCATGCAGCACCCGAAGGATGCTCAGGCAGGTATCCAGACCAATGAAATCTGCCAGTTGGAGCGGGCCCATGGGATGAGCCATGCCAAGTTTCATCACAGTATCTATTTCCGAAACACCTGCTACGCCTTCAAAAAGGGAGCAAATGGCTTCATTAATCATAGGCATCAAAATACGGTTGGAGATGAATCCGGGATAATCGTTTACCTCTGTAGGTGTTTTGGACAGTTGCACCGAGAGGTCCATAATTATTTTACAAACCTCATCAGAAGTTAGATAGCCTCTGATCACTTCCACCAGCTTCATGATGGGCACAGGATTCATAAAATGCATGCCAATAACATGTTCAGGACGAGCGGTAACTGCTGCGATGCGGGTGATGGGGATCGATGATGTATTGCTGGCGAGAATACATCCGGGTTTGCACAAGGCGTCCAGACGGGTAAAAATATCCAGCTTTAGCTCCACCTTTTCGGTGGCAGCCTCCACTACGAGATCTGCATCCTTGCATGCCTCTTCCATGGAGGTACCTGTGTGCAGGTTTGAGAGTGTTTTAGACTTAACATCTTCACTGATACTGCCTTTGGCAAGCATCCTGTCGAGATTCGTTTCAATTTTGGCCCTGGCTTTTTGAAGAGAGGATTCAGCGATATCGAAGAGATAGGTACGAAATCCATGTTGGGCAAACACATGCGCGATGCCATTTCCCATGGTTCCGGCACCGATAACAGTTACATTTTTAATCATAAAGCGAGATGGTGGCAAATGTAATGTGTTTTAAACACGGTAAATCAGAGAATGAAATGTAAATTTCGGGAATAGTTTTATTTTTGGCACAATTTTCGCAAAACGAGCATTATGAAAATTTCATCCCTCCTTACACCCGTCCTCCTTGGTATGTGTTTGGCTTTTGGTGAGGCCACAGCCCAGGACAAGAGCACATCCTCTGCAGCCACTCCCGCATCCATGGCAGATATCAGATTCGAAAAAGAACTTCATGATTACGGTACCATTGATCAAGGTGCCAATGGGGTATATGAATTTAAGTTTTCCAACAGCGGAAAAGAGCCACTCATTATCAGCGGAGCCAGAGGCAGTTGCGGATGTACAGTACCCAGTTACCCAAAAGAACCGATTCCTCCGGGCGGACCAGGCCTGCTTAAAGTGAGTTATGATACCAAGCGGGTAGGCGCCTTTAACAAAACAGTTACGGTTACATCCAATGCAAACTCAGGAACAAAAACGCTTACCATCAAAGGGGTAGTAAACGCCAAAGCAGAAGAAGAAACATTCCCTGCAAAAAAAGTTTCATCGGGCATGCCGCTTGAAAATACCAAATAAGCAAATCACATAATCAATTAACAACCAAACAACATGAAAAGCACACTGTTCTCTCTCAGTTTTTTACTGATCAGCGCCTTTGCACTGAAGGCACAAGACAATGCAGGCAATGCAAATCCAAATGCAGCCGAGATTACATTCACCAGTGATGTGATAGACGACGGAACCATTGAGCATAATGCCGACGGAAATCGCGCCTTTACATTCAAGAACACCGGAAAAGAACCGCTCATCATTACCAATTGTCAAGGTTCTTGCGGCTGTACAGTGCCTACCTGGCCAAAAGAGCCCATCAAGCCCGGAGCAAGCGCAGAAATCAAAGTAAAGTATGCCACAGATCGCGTGGGACCATTCGAAAAGACCATCACAGTTACCTCTAATGCAAAGACCGCTTCTAAAATTCTTCGCATCAAAGGAAATGTGAAGCCTGACCCCAATGCAGCTCCTGCACAAGGACATTAATCACCTCATTACAAAGACCAAGAAAAGCCATCGAAAACGATGGCTTTTTTTGTTTTAATTCTGCACAAAATAGCCCATCTTTGAGGCCGGAAAGACATCCACAATATGCCTCATATATCTGAAAAAGCAATGGCCATGCCGGCCTCTCCCATACGGAAACTTGTTCCCTTTGCAGAGAAAGCAAAAAAAAACGGCATCAGTATCTATCATCTCAACATCGGACAACCTGATATTGAGACCCCTGAAGTCATGCTCAAGGCCCTCCATGATTTCTCACCCAAGATAGTTGAGTACAGCCACTCTGCAGGCATAGAGAGTTACCGAAGGAAACTCACAAACTATTATCAGTCTTTTGGTATTGAACTGAGTTATGAAGATATCTTAATCACCACAGGCGGCAGCGAAGCCATAGAAATTGCCATGATGACCTGTCTGAATCCCGGTGATGAAATCATTATCCCCGAACCCTTTTATGCCAATTACAATGGATTTTCCAGACAGGCAGATGTGAAGGTAGTGGCTGTAAAATCAGACATCTCCAGTGGATTTGCCCTGCCTCCTATTTCTTCTTTTGAAGCCTTGATCACTCCAAAAACCAAAGCCATCATGCTTTGTAACCCGGGCAACCCTACCGGTTACCTATACACCCGCGAAGAGCTCGAATCACTCAAGAACCTTGTAAAGAAATATGATTTGTTTTTGCTTTCAGATGAGGTTTACAGAGAATTCTGTTACGATGGCAAGACCTATGTTTCGGTGATGCATCTTGAAGGAATTGAAGAAAACACCATTTTGCTCGACAGCATTTCCAAGCGTTACTCTGCATGCGGAGCGCGCATTGGGGCGCTGATCACCCGCAACCGAACTGTGATGCAAAATGCACTCAAATTTGCCCAGGCAAGGTTGAGTCCGCCTACCTTCGGACAAGTGGCTGCGGAAGCTGCGCTTGACACCCCAAGAATGTATTTTGAAAATGTGTTGGCTGAATATACCCGTCGCAGAGATTATGTTGTAGACAGATTAAACCACATGCCAGGAGTGTTTTGTCCAAAACCCTCCGGGGCTTTTTATTGCATGGCGAGTCTGCCTGTAGACGATGCCGATGTATTTTGCCAATGGCTTTTGGAGCACTTCTCACATGAAGGGCAAACCGTGATGCTGGCGCCCGCATCAGGGTTTTATTCCCATGCAGCCGACGGGAAGAAACAGGTGAGAATTGCCTATGTATTAAATCTGGACAAACTCAAAAATGCGATGGATTGTCTGGAAAAAGCCCTGACCATCTATCCCGGAAAAACACTCTGAAAAGCCCAAAAAAAAGGGGCTTTATTTTTCCCAAAAAACTTATTCACAAAGCTTGTGAAATTGTGTGTAAAAAAGCTATGAAATAGCTTGTATTTACAAGCATTTGGCGTATTTTCACGCGTCCAAAAAATCAATCTCAAATTTTGTAAATGAACGAAGGAGAACCCATCATTCCGATTAACATCGAGGAAGAAATGAAAACCGCCTACATTGACTATTCAATGTCGGTGATTGTATCACGCGCACTGCCCGATGTGCGCGACGGATTAAAACCCGTACACCGCCGCATCCTTTTTGGGATGCAGGAGTTGGGCGTACTCAGTAATCGTCCGCATAAGAAATCCGCCAGGATTGTAGGAGAAGTGTTGGGTAAATACCATCCGCATGGCGACAGTTCGGTATACGACGCCATGGTGCGTATGGCACAGGACTGGAGCATGCGTTACCAAATGGTTGACGGACAGGGTAACTTTGGGTCAGTAGATGGCGACAGCCCCGCTGCCATGCGATATACAGAGGTGAGGCTGAAGAAGTTTGCCGAAGAAATGCTGGCAGATATTGATAAAGAAACTGTTGATTTCCGGCTCAACTTCGATGACTCTCTGGAAGAGCCCACCGTATTGCCAAGCAAGATTCCCAATCTCATTCTCAATGGTTCCAGCGGAATTGCTGTGGGCATGGCCACGAACATGGCGCCCCACAACCTCACTGAAACCATCAATGCCATCATAGCCTACATAGACAACCGAAACATAGAAATTCATGAGCTGATGCACTACATCAAAGCACCTGATTTTCCAACAGGTGGCATCATCTATGGATACGAAGGCGTTAAACAAGCGTTTGAAACAGGAAGAGGGAGAATTGTACTCAGGGCTAAAGCTACTATCGAAAATAAACCAGATGGCAGGGAGCGCATCATTGTAACCGAAATTCCCTACCAGATTAACAAAGCCGAAATGATTAAAAAAACGGCCGATCTGGTAAACGATAAAAAGATTGAAGGCATCAGCAATATCCTTGACGAAAGCGATAGGGAAGGCATGCGTATCGTGTATGAGATAAAACGCGATGCCATGGCCAATGTGGTTCTCAACAAACTTTACAAATACACCGAACTGCAGACTTCGTTCTCGGTTAACAACATTGCGCTCGTAAAAGGACGCCCCATGCTGCTCAACCTCAAAGACATGATTCATCATTTTGTGGATCATCGTCATGAAGTGGTTGTACGCCGCACCAAGTTTGAACTTGCTCAGGCCGAGAAGCGTGCTCACATATTGCAGGGTTACCTCATCGCACTCGATCATCTTGATGAGGTCATCAAACTTATCAGAGATGCCGCTACTCCCGATGAAGCGCGTGAAGGCCTGATGAGTAATTTCGGGCTTACCGAGATTCAGGCAAAGGCCATTCTGGAAATGCGTTTGCGTGCACTTACCGGACTTGAGCGCGACAAGATTAAAGAAGAATACGAGGCATTGATGAAGCAGATTGCTTACCTCAATGAGATTCTTTCAGATGAAGGATTGAGGATGAAAATCATCAAGGATGAATTGGTTGAAATCCGCGACAAGTATGGAGACGAACGCAAAACAGAAATTGTTTTTGCGGGAGAGGAGTTCCGCATGGAAGATTTGATTGAAGAAGAGGATGTGGTGATTACTATTTCGCACATGGGCTACATCAAGCGCACGCCGCTCACAGAGTATCGTGTGCAGAATCGTGGTGGCAGGGGCTCCATAGGCAGTGCATCCCGGGATGAAGATTTTCTTGAACACATTTTTGTTGTAAGCACACATAATTACATTCTCTTTTTCACAGAGAAAGGAAAATGTTTCTGGCTCAAAGGATATGAAATACCTGAAGGCAACAAAAATTCCAAGGGAAGAGCCATTCAAAATCTCATCAATATTACGCCTGACGACAAGGTAAAAGCTTACATCAATGTTCGCTCGCTGGAAGATGAGGAGTACATCAACAATCACTTTATCATTCTTTGCTCCCGACAGGGCACGATTAAAAAGACTTCCTTGGAAGCCTATAGCCGACCAAGGCAAAATGGCATCAATGCCATCACTGTAAAGGACAATGATATGCTGCTCGAGGCCAGGCTTACAAATGGAACAGATGAAGTGTTGCTCGCTTCCAAGCAAGGGAAACTCGTGCGATTCAATGAATCCAAAGTAAGGCCGATGGGAAGAAACGCATCAGGAGTAAGAGGCATCCGTCTGGCTTCAGAAAATGATGAAGTAATAGGCATGATTACCATGAGTGGTAATACGAAAAATGTGATGGTGGTATCCGAAAAAGGGTTTGGTAAACGAAGTGAGATGGAGGAGTATCGCATCACCAACCGAGGTGGCAAGGGAGTGAAGACCATCAACATCACCGAAAAAACCGGTACACTCGTGTCAATCATGGATGTAGATGACAGCAACGACATCATCATCATCAACCGAAGCGGACTCACCATTCGTCTCTCAGTTGCCGATCTCCGCGTCATCGGAAGGGTATCACAAGGTGTGAAACTGATCAATCTGCAAAACGAAGATGAAATTGCAGCTGTAACTAAAGTTGAACATGTAGAAGAGGTTGAAACCGAAACAGGAACCCCTGAAACTACGGGCAGCGAGAATCAAGAAGGTGGCGCATCATCGGACGCAGAAGCAACAGAAAATAACGATAATCCTCAAGCATAAAAACAGACATGAAAAAGCTCCTATTAATTGCGGCATTTGGGCTCAGCGCTGCCGGCATTCAGGCACAGAATAAAAATATAGTAAGTGCCATTAATTCACTTAACTATTATTTAAAAGACAAAAGTGCCGATGACTTGCTCGATGCAAAAAAATTCATTGATGAAGCGGCAGCCAATGAGGAGACATCGCAAAAAGCCAAGACATGGTATAACCGGGCAAAAATTTACAATGCCATCAACGAATGCAAGGATCCCAAACTGGCACCATACCTCGCTTCTGCCATTGATGAGATGCTTGTGTCATACCAGAAAACGGTAAAGCTGGATGAAAAAAATAACTATCCGGATGCGAAGCAGGGTTTGAAATATTGCATCTCTCTTGTTAACAACAAAGCGATTGACGACTACAACAATAAAAATTATGCGGATGCTTTGAGTGGATTTGAAAAGACCATTGAGTTGCGTCGTGATGCCCTCAATATCACCGATACCATGGGTTACCTGAGTGCAGGTGTATGTGCCGAAAAATCGAATAATTTTCAGAAAGCGCTCGACAATTACAAACGCATCAAGGAATTAAAATATCCGGTAGACAAAGATTCTGCAAAAATCTACTATATGATTGCCGGCGTGTATCGTACACTCAAAGATGATGCCGGCTACATAGCTGTGATTTCGGAGGGTCGTAAAAATTTCCCTAATGACAAAAACCTGATATTTGAAGAACTGAATTATTACCTCACCAGCGGCAAGATCCAGGAAGCAGTCAACAATCTGCAGCTTGCCATCAGTAAGGATCCAAAAAATCCGGTGCTCTACTATAACCTCGGTACATTGTACGACAACATGGCGAATCCGAGGGAGGGCAAGGCACCTACTCAGAAAGAATTTGACGACTATTTTGGCAAAGCATCAGCGCAGTATGATCTTGCCCTGCAAATGAATCCCAATTACTTTGATGCCCTTTACAACAAAGGCGCCATGTATTTTAACCGTGCGGTTAAAATGAATGATGCCACAAACAACATCAAGGATCCGAAAAAATATGAGGCTGAATCCAAAAAAGTAGATGCTGCATTTAAGGAATCGTTGCCCATTCTTGAGAAAGCCGAAACCATTGGTACAGAAGACAAGGAAACCTTGCAGAGTCTCTTGCAAACCTTGCAGAAATTGTACATGATGACCGAGCAACAAGACAAAGCCAAAGCCATCAGAGCAAAGATGAGCAAATAAGAATGTCATGGATTTTTTCCGTGGCCGTCTCATAAGTATCATCACCAAACATCACAAAGAACAGGTGATGGGAGCTGCGTTTTCAAAAATTCCGGGACTCAGCTGGGCACTCTTACCTGATGCTGATACCGATGTGCTGGGTACTTTCACAGGCGAAATTGCCAGAGCCGGAACACAGCGAGAGGCATGCATTAAAAAAATAGCTTTAGGCAGTTCACTGCCGGGCGTTGATTTGCTTGCGGCCAACGAGGGAGCCTTTGGTCCGCATCCTGCAATTCCTTTTGCACAAGCAGACATAGAGTTGGTGATGTTGTATGATACCGTGAGCAAGCAATATTGGGAAGCATGGGAAGTATCATCCGATACCAATGCATTTTCAGCGCATGTAAAAAACTCTGCGGAAGGTTTTGAAATTGCAAGAAAACATGGATTTCCTGAATATGGAATGGTGGTGTTATGCAGGAGTGGTGCACAAGTTTATGTGGTTAAAAAAGGTATTCATGACAAGCAGGAATTGATGGATGCACTTTTTGAAGCAATGAACCTAAAGAGAGGCGAGGTGTATCTGGAAGCTGATTTAAGGGCCATGCACAATCCCGGCAGGATGAAAGTAATTGAAAAAGCCACACAAAAACTGGTAGAAAATTTGATGCGTGAATGTCCCTCCTGTGCGTTTCCGGGTTATGCTGTGCAAGAGTTAGAAACCGGCTTGCCCTGCGAGTGGTGCGGAGGAGAAACCGAGGGCATTAAAAATTATATTTATGGGTGTAAATCCTGCGGATTTTCGGAGAAAAAGCCCGGAGAAAAAACAGCAATGGAGGCGATGTATTGTCCGTTTTGTAATCCCTGATTATTGTGTTGCTGTTTGAGAAAAATTGCATCATCAAATGCTGAAAATTTGATATGAATCGTGAAAGGAATGAAGAAAATAATACATCAGCATTGAAAAAAAGAAAGTACCGGATTCAAAACCTTCAGTTAATCTCCTCTTCCTCGTATTGTATGGTTTCTTCCGAATCTTTATCCTCGTTGTATTTGCTGCAATCGAGTTCTAGTTTGGGATTAATTCCTGCTGGTTTCGCAAAATCTTCGCCTTTGAATGCGAGGCTTGTATCATTCAGACATTTTTTGAGAAAGATTCCAAAAATAGGAAGCGCCATACTTGCTCCCTGACCCAGATCGGTGGATCGAAAATGTGCACTGCGATCTTCACAGCCTACCCAACATCCTGCCACCACATCGGAGGTAATTCCCATAAACCAACCATCGGAATTGTTTTGTGTGGTACCTGTTTTTCCTGCCAGCGGCACCCTGATGTCGTAGCGATAGCGCAACCTTGCACCTGTACCGTAATCCACAACGCCCTTCATCAAATTGAGTGCGAGATAAGCTGTTTGGGGTGAAATGGCTTCTATCCTTTTGGGAATAAATTCGTCGAGCACAATGCCATTCTTGTCTTCAATACGGGTAATGAAACCGGGCTCCGACCATACACCCTGATTGGCAAAAGTGGCATTGGCTCCCACCATTTCATACACTGATAAATCTGCCGTACCCAAACAAAGAGAAGGAACAGCTTCGAGGGAACTATGAATACCCATTTTGCGAGCCAGGTTTACCACAGCTGCAGGTCCGAACTGTTTCATCACATAAGCGGTAATCGTATTTACCGATAAGGCAAGGCCGCGTTTGAGCGTCATCATGCCTCCATATTTTCCATCTGAATTGCGTGGAGTCCATGTGCCTCCTTCAGGCAATTCAAAAGTCACAGGGATATTGGGCACTTTATAACAAGGACTCCACTCCTCCTGCATGGCAAGGGTATAAACAAAGGGCTTGAAAGTAGATCCTACCTGCCGTTTGCCTGTCATCACATGGTCGTATTTAAAGTGTTTGTAATTGATGCCTCCTACCCATGCTTTTACATATCCGGTTGAAGGATCCATGGCCATGAAACCTGTTTGCAGAAAATATTTTGAGTAGCGCATGGAATCCCAAGGGGAAATAAGGGTATCTACTTCTCCTTTCCAGCTGAAGAGGGTGGTTTCTACAGGTTTTTTAAATGCAGCAAGAATTTCGGCATCAGATTTTCCGTCTTCTTTCATTACGCGATAGCGTTCACTCCTGCGCATGGACACCAACAAAAGATCATTGGTTTCTTTGTCGCTAAGGCGGTAGAAGGGTGCATTCTTTCGGCCTTTCCAGTGTTCAAAAAACTTGGGCTGCAATTCCTTGCCCAGCCATTCAGTGGTGGCTTCTTCGGCATATCTCTGCATGCGCGCATCCACTGTGGTATAAATTTTTAATCCGTCTTTATAAAGATCATAGGGTTTGCCATCGGGCCGCTTGTGATTTTTGCACCAGTTGCGCATAAACTCCCGAATAAACTCGCGGAAGTAAGCCGCAGTTCCCTCATTGTGTCCCTGAGGTGAGAAGTGCAGTTTGATGGGAATTTTCTTGAGTGAGTCTGCTTCCCTTTCGCTGATGAAATTGTATTTTTTCATCTGTGCAATTACGGTATTGCGTCTTTCAAGAGCACGAATTGGATGTTTTACAGGATTATACAGAGAGGGATTTTTTGCCATGCCCACAAGTACAGCCGCTTCCTCAATACGCAGTTCCGATGGTTTGGTGTTGAAGTAAACAGCAGAAGCACTTTTGATGCCCACGGCATTGTTGATGAAATCAAACTTGTTGAGATACATACTGATGATTTCATGTTTGGTATAATTTTTCTCCAGCTTCACAGCGATAATCCATTCTTTGAATTTGCGAAAGACCAGAGAAAATCGATTGAGTTTTTGTCTTGGAAAAAGCATTTTCGCCAATTGCTGACTCAGTGTGCTTCCGCCACCTGAAGATTCACTTCGGCCTTTGATGACACCTGCAATTGAACGAAAAAGGGCTTTGATGTCTACTCCGGAATGCCTGTAAAATCTTGCATCTTCGGTAGCCACCAGCGCATTGACCAAATGAGGAGGCAAGTCGCTGAATGATACATCCGTTCTGTTTTCAATATAGAACTTACCCAACACCTGCATGTCGGAGGAGATGACCTCGGATGCAAGGTTTGCTTTGGGATTTTCAAGTTCTTTGAGAGAAGGCAAATCAGCAAACGCTATAAGCCCTGCGAGCGCGGAGAAAATGACCACCACCGGAAACAGAACGAAAAACCATGTTCTGAAAATGTATTTGCGTTCTGATTGTTTTTTACTCATCCATGCGCAAAAATACCATCATTTCTCTTTGCATGAATGGGAATACATAAAGGGCGAAAAAAAAACCTTACCGGAGGAGTTTCAGCGGGCAATCATCAGTTTTAAAAAACGGACTGAATTTCTATCCAGCTCATTTAGTTCAAGCAGATACATGCCTGATGGCAACAGGGAAACATCAATACCATCCTGACTTCTATAGCTTTCCTGTTTCAATAATTTTCCGGAAATATCGCGAATAGCAATCCGGTAATTATGCGGATTTACAAGATTTTCTATGAATACCCGATCGCTTGCAGGATGCGGCCAAAGCATCAAGCTTTGATCTGCTAAGGTGCTCCTTGATGTTTGCGGGGGAACAGGAATTTCCAGCCAAAAACGATTGGTTTCCGCATCACTGAAAAGCTCAATTGTTATGGGAGTCCCTGAAACCAAAGGCTGGTTGTACTGCCCTTTTTTATCTTTCAACCATATCCTTGTCTCCGGCAGGTTGAACAGTTGTGGGAGAAGGGTGTAGTTACCATCTTCCTTCACCTGCAAAAAAACAGGCACTACCAGGGTTTCCTGCAAATGACTGAAGTGTGCAATCGAGCATACTTCTCCTGATTTTGATATGCCCAGGGCAGGTGCATCAGATTGGGCATTGGGTAACCTTGGTGCCTGCACAATTAGGCTTGAATCGCTTGATTCGTCATGCAAGACAACCAGGCATTCATCACTGCCTTTTGCACCGGAAATATGCATCTTCAAAGCGGGGAAGGTCATTGCATTGGCTTGGCGTAAGAGCACTCTCTGCGCAGCTGATTTTACACTCTCTGTTATGGTTAGTAAAGGATTTGCTGCATTTGCTTTTACCCAAAAGCCCTGGTGAGAGGCCAGTAAGTTTGAACCTCCATTGATACCTATTCCACTGCCGCCCTGATAAACAGAATAGTTCCCCACATCTGCATTAAAAGAATAAATAAATGGTGAGATACCGGTTTTTGTCCATGCGGGAGAATCCCAGTCGATTACCGAGCAATATGGATTTGACACCAGGTTCCAGCCATCTGCATCGGGAATGGTGGATGGCAGAGAGGAAGTGTAGGTAACAGGAAAATTAAAATTTCCGGTCACTGCTGTTCCGCTTACATCGAGAAGGATATCAGTAGTGGTTTGCGCACCATTGCCCAAATACACCATGTACCCTTTGCCGGGAGCAGGAATTTCAGAAGCTGATGAAGGTGGAATGTAACCATTGCCAAGTGTTCCTGATACAGTTTCGTCGTAACTATAAACAGATACAAAAGGAGGAAATGTTTGTCCGCTTGCACCGCTGAATCCTGAGGTAGGAAAATCATCTTGCCATTGCAGGATGGAAGCTCCATTCACAGGATTTCCAAGGGTTGCCCACCCTGTTTTTCCTCCCGGTGCAAGGCGTTGAGAGATGAGTGTCCCACTGATGGCACCTGTGCCTGTTACCGGAGCTATGCGTGCCGTTTGTGTGCTACCTGAAATCAGTTTTAGAAAGCCTCCTGTACTCAGTGTACCATTGCTCAAGGTAAGTACATCTGTCAGATTCAGCGTATCACCCAAGTTGAGTCCGCCACTTGCCGCAGTTTTATTGAGCGAAAGAGATAACAGGCTTTTTGTTTGAGCATTGGCAGGATCCATGAGAAGGGTTCCTGCACTTCCCGAACCATTAAATATGAGAGAGGAGGATGCACTACCGGTGATACGGCCTGTGCCTGATATAGCACCATTCATGGTAAGTGTATAGTTATTGAGGTTTACCCTAAGGTTGCTGCCGTTTAAAAACAGGTTGTTGCAAGAGGCATTTGCATTGAGTTGAGGAAGAAAAGGTGTACCAGCAGGAATACTAACATTGGTGGTGGCAGTTGGAATACCCCCGCACCAATTTGCAGCCGTTTGCCAATTGCTGCTGCTACCAAGCCATGATCCCGTTGCGTTTATTCCCACATCACTTCCGTTATCGCTCATCTGCGGTGAGGCCGGTGCACTTGCATTTACCCTGATGCGGTAAGCTGTTCCTGTGGCTGTGGAAGTAGCTATGCTCCCGTTGAAGGTTCCGGAAAAATATCCGTTCGGTGTTCCGGCAAGTGTACCCAATGAAACCGGTGCAGTAAAACTGCCGGAAGCATTAGAAAGCTGGGCTGTGAAACTATTACCGGTGGTAAACAATCCAAGGGCCTGAAATGGAACCGTAACATTGCTTCCTGCACAAGGTGTTGCAAGCGTGGGAGTACCCGTAAAAATGCGGTTTACGCAATCGCCAAGGCCAAAACCTGCACCCATGGAAGAAGCAAATCCCGAATTAAATCTACCTCTTATCACAATGCCCCCTGCCGGATAAGTGCTTCTTTGAGGCAAAGTGGATACTTCCGTGTTGGTGGTACCATTTGCAAAAGGAGTATTTGCATTGATATTGGATATGCTTCCGTTGGATTTGTAAATAAGTGCTGATGCACCCGCTGTTTTACCCGTGGCAGCTGCATATCCGTTTGCCTCAGCAGTAGCAAGATAAAGCGTAAGGTTGTAGATTCCGGAAGGATTATTATTTGTGGGTTGCACCTGAATGGTCTTGGATGCAAGGAAGTTTCCTGCACCCTGAGAATAATATTCTGCTGCATTGGTCCCGGCACGGTTGATGCTTACCGAGGTGCAGCCATAATCATGGGCTGTTAGGTTGGTTATGCGTGCAAGTATTTTACCCGCAGATGAGAGATAAACATTGTCGGCAAACGGACCGAGATACATACTTGCATTCGCATTGAGATCTGTTTCAATAGCAGGAAGGGGATTTCCGGTAAGCACAACATCGTCAATTGCCAAGGGACTTGTTCCGTCAGAATTGTCATTGCGCCAACGCCAGACAAGATAAAGCGCAGGTAAATTGTTGCATGCTTCCGGCAAGGTGATGCTGAATCCGGTTAGTGTAGGAAAGTTATATAAACCTATACCACCATTGGCAAAAGTATTGGTTGATTCACCCGGCCCATACAATGTTGTGAGTGCTCCTGTGGGCGTGGTTGCATAGTAAAGAGCGCCAAAATCATACACTGTATTTGAGAATACTTCACCACTGCATTTGAAATTAAATGTGAGCGTTAAATTACCCAGACCTGTGGTGCTTATTACAGGAGAATACAGGAGGGTGTTCATGGTAGATGTAACTGTGTAAGAGAAAGGCAGTGTTGTGGCGTTGTTTGTGATGTATGCAGATTTGCTGCCATTCATTCCTGCATTTTCACCAATTACCCAGGTATTGGCAGAACCGATGGTTGTTCTGGAAGTCCAGCCGGAAGATAATGCTCCTGTGGAGAGTGATTCAAAATTCTGGTTGATGAGCGTAACAGAAGCACCCGCTGTTGGAAAATTATCATTGTCGTTGATGCTTACCTGATGGGGGCCTGTTGGTGCGGTAACAAGACCATTGGGATCGGAGAGCAACAATTGAAACTGTTCCGTATTTTCTATACTGTTGTCATCAAATATGCGGACAGATATATTTTGGGATGCATTGCTCCCGGCGGGAAATAAAAGGGTATTGCTGAGCAATTGAAAATCCGCAGGTGTGTAGGCAGAGATCGACAGGGCGGACACTTGAATGGTGATATTGGTTGCTGGTGCTGCAACAATTGAAACAGGGATTTGTATATCCCTGTACCGACGACAATCAATGTTGCCGTCGAGAGGAGATTCTGTGAAAGTTGAAGAAGCCTGGTTAAAAAACACGCTGTTGCGGTCATCTACGGATATGTTGTCCAGGTAAATATTGTTACCATTTCTGTTGGTTACACGAAATCGCAAACGAATGGTGGAGCCGATGAATGAGGCGAGTGAAATTTTTTCTGTCCTCCATGCATTCCCTTGCAGGGGTTTCCAGTCGCCCGGCTGGTCTGAGGAAACGGTCCGCAGGTCGCTGTTTCCGGTTCCGTTTCCTGATTTACTATATAGCAGTGTGCTGTAAGTATTTCCGCAGTCTGTGGAAACTTCAATGGTGAGGTCTTCAAATGCGGAAGATGATCGCCTTGCATAAGCCAAGTCAAAATAAAGCGAGACCTGCGCATTGGCTCCGCTGAGGTCGATCAATGGTGAAATCAAATCATCTGTTTCTCCTGACTGGGTTACTGTGTATTGATAATGATAATTAAAAGCTGTGCCGGTGGATGTTCCTGAAGATCCTATAATACCGGTTTGCCTTCGCCATGTGTAGCAATCGTTGTTGTTATTTGACAGGCTCCAGTTGGCAGAGGGGAATGCCAGGCTTTCGAAATTCTCTGTAAAGGGTAGTGTTTGTCCACTTGTAAGTGTAAAGGTGTTGGTGAGGGTATCCTCCAGATTATTCACATCATTCTGGTTGTTGGGAAGTGATGTATAAACGGTGTATGTATGATTTCCAAGGGAAGTGGTAAATGCAGGCAAGCTTACTAAGAATTCGCCTCCTGCCGCAACAGATCCGCTGAAGGTTTGGAGTTGAAAGGCTGCGTTGTCAAGTTTGAAATGTATATTGAGTGAGGTGAGTGTGGCACTTCCCATGTTTTTAATCCTTACCTGAGGCGTGATGCTTGCTCCCTGGCAGTAATCCAACATGGGACTCAGCAATTGAACAACCTGTGCATCTGCTGCAACAGGAGGAAGACAGGCATCAGAATTCAATAAGCTGGCCCTGCGGGGACTGGATGTGAGCACCGTTCGCATCCTCGTGGTTTGGTCGCGGGTGAATATATTCATACATGCATCGTGGGAATAATCCATGTAATTCTCGAACATTTCATCGGCTGTACCACAGGCATTGGGTTTTGGGTGGCTGGGGCATCCGCTGTTGGAAGTTTGGTGTGTGGGAGTATCCCCGCAAAAATCATCTCCACAGGTTGCATCGCCCCAAATGTGTCGAAGACCAAGCCAATGACCAATTTCGTGTGTCATGGTTTTACCAAGGTTGTAAGGCGCAGTGGTATTGATGCGTCCGAATGAGGAAAACTGTACTACTACTCCGTCTGTATTTGCAGCCCCCTGATTACAGATAAACCCTGTGAGACCTGAACTGTTGGGAAACTGGGCATATCCTAAAAGTGAACTTCCGAGATTCATGCACCAAAAATTGCAGTAGCGATTAGGATCCCAACTTGTTGCCGGTTTTATTGTGCTGTTGATGTAGGTTGTGTTGGTGTAAGGAGGTGCCGTGAAACCTGCAGTATTTCTATTGATTCGGTCGATCCCATTGCTTGGATTTCCATTCGGGTCTCTTTGAGCCAAACAAAAACGAATGCGTGTATCTACACCATCCGGGTGATTGTTGAAGCCCGCACCAAATCTGCCAAAATCTTCATTCAGGACCGTGATTTGGGAGATGGCCTGGGCTTCAGAAATGTTTGAACCGGTGCCTACAGCCTCTCCATTGTGGATTACATGAATAACAACCGGTATGGTAAGGATATCATTGCTGATTGATTTACCCGTCTGTGCCTGTATTTTTTCTGAGATAAACCGCTCAAAATCTTCCAAACTTCCCATTTCCTTGTGCATGAGTCGCATCAAGGAATCTTCCTGCATGGTACTGCATCGTTTCTGGGCATGCAACCCTCCTGCAACAAGGAGCAAGAGCGCAAATATCCATCTTGTTTTCATTCTGCACATGCGTAATAGTAATTACGAAAAAGATTGACAAACAAGGTATGGAAAAGTTCAAAAAAACATCGGCATTAAACTGCATTTTCGATAATTGGCAAGTATTGCCTATAACTCAGACAAAATCTACTGATAAGTAAAAAAATCAATTGTAGGTTAGGTATTCTCCCTGAGAACAAATCACCAATCGATGTTCCTGACCGGTGCTGAGGCGTCCGATGATTTTTGCCTGTACATGATTTTCCTTGCCCAAGGCAACAAGGTGCTCTGCAATATTTTCATCTACTATTACTTCTAGTCTGTGGCCCATGTTAAACACACGGTACATTTCGTGCAAAGAAGTTTGTGACTGCTTTTGTATCAAAGAAAACAGCGGATTTATCGGAAACATATCCTCTTTGATGACATGAATTTCGGGTGGAAGAAAATGCAATATTTTGGTTTGCCCGCCACCGGAGCAATGAATCATTCCTTTGATTTGTGGTCCAAACTCTCTGATCATCTGCACAGCGAGTGGAAGGTAGGTTCGCGTAGGTGAAAGCACTGCTTTCCCAACTGAAACACTTCCTTTCCCTGCATAAGGATGATCATACCCAAGGAGATCACTCACAAGCGCTGAACCGGCATAAACAACCTCTTCGGGCAATTGCCCATCAAATGTTTCAGGATATTTTTTCTTGTAACTGCCGGAGAATAAATCATGTCTTGCAGAGGTAAGTCCGTTACTTCCCATGCCTGCATTGTAATCAGATTCCCATTTGGCGAGGCCATCACTTTCAAACCCAACAATTACTTGGCCCGGGGCTAATTGGTCCAGTGCAATGACCTGTTTTTTCGGAAACCTGCACACGATTGTTGAATCCACGATAATTGTTTGTACAAGGTCTCCTGTATCTGCTGTTTCTCCCCCTGCGAGGGTTGAAGGGATGCCCCATTGGTTGAGCATTTCTATAAACTCCCGGGTTCCTTGTATCACTTCTCTGATGACTTCTCCGGGGATTCGCAGTTTGTTGCGGGCAATGGCAGAAGAAAATACAAACGGACCAAGTGCACCACAGCACATCAGGTCGTCGGTATTCATCACCCGGGCATCCTGGGCTAGTCCTTTGAATACTGAAAGATCACCTGTTTCCTTCCATACCAAATAGGCCAGTGCAGATTTTGTACCAGCCCCATCAGCGTGCATAATCAGGCATTGTTCCGGATTGTTTTCAAAGAAGTCAGGCAATATCTTACAGAAGGCATTGGGAAAAATTCCTTTGTCCAATCCTTTGATGGCGGCGTGCACATCCTCCTTGCTCGCCGATACTCCTCTCCTGTTGTATTTATCTGACATAAAAAAAATCCCGCGGGTTTCGCGGGATTGGATGCATGAGTTTATTCACTATCGGATTCATCCTCAATGGTGGGAGCCACCTTAGGTGCATTGGGATCCACCTTGGGAACATAATCCTGACGAAGAATTTTGAAAGTTGTTCTACGGTTCTTTGCGTGGGCGGCCTCTTTTTCTTCATTGGAGGCAAGTGCATTGATTTCTTTGTCGGAAATCAGTGGCATGCTTTCACCATATCCTTTTGCAGTGAGGCGATCGCCTGCAATGCCTTTGGAGATGAGGAAGTCAACCACGCTCTGGGCGCGTTTTTGCGCCAGCTCAGAGTTGGATTTGTTATCACCTCTTGTATCGGTATGAGAACCCAGTTCGATGGTGATGTTCATGTTGTCATTCAGGGTTTTTACCAGACCGTTGAGACTATCCTGAAATTCAGGTTTCAAATCCCATTTGTTGAGGTCATAAAGAATATCCGGCAACTTGATGGCCACTTCTTTCACGATGGGCTTGATGTTCATGTCCTTGATAAAATCGTTGTTGGTTTCCATTCCCAGTGTTGAGAATTCGGCCTTGTCGCCCAGGAAATCCTCTTTTGATGCAGCCAGGTTATAGGATATGTCTTTTTTAATGAGACGCATTCCATCAGCATTTACATCAAAACGGTAAGAACCGGTTTCATCAGTCTTGGTTTCAACAGACATTCCATCGCTACCATTCATTTTTACCAGTGCCCCAATGACTTTTTCTTTTGTATCCACATTGTAAATGGTTCCGCTCACTGTAAACAAAAGTGGAGGCAACCCAAAGGAGTAGATGTCGTCGCTGCCTTTTCCACCGGCTCGGTTGGAGGCGAAATAACCTTTTTCCATTTTGCCATCGGTAATCAGACTAAAATCATCACCCGCCGAGTTAATGGGATACTGCAGGTTTACAGGTGCAGCGAAAGCATCACCGGATTTATCAGCTTTAAAGATATCCAATCCGCCCATGCCTATATGGCCATTTGAGGCGAAGAAAAGATTTCCGTTTTCATCAATGAAAGGAAACATTTCGTCTTGCATGGTATTGATGATTGGACCTGCATTGATGGGATCACTCCATTTTCCTTCCTTTTTATCGTAGTTGACATACCAGATGTCTTTGCCACCATTGCCTCCGGGCATATCTGATGAGAAGAAAAGAGTTTTTTCGTCTGTGGTGATAGAAGGGTGACCAACTGAATAGGAATCCGCGCAGAATGTGAGAATTTTGGGTTCGGCCCATCCATTGCCTTTTTTCTCGGTTTCACAAAGAATAGAACCCAGGTTGCGCTTGTCTTGCTGGGGGCATCGTGTGAACCACATGCGTCCGCGTTTTTTATTGAGTTGAGCAGAACCTTCGTTCAGTTTGGTGTTTACTGGATCGGGAACCGGCATGGGTGTGCTCCAGGTTCCTTTTTTGTCAAGACGAGTCTCGTAGATATCCGAGAAACTCTGCCCGGTGGTGTTGTCGGGTTTATTTCCTCCGGAACCTTCGCGGGTAGAGGTAAAGAAAATCAGGTTTTGCTTTTTGTCTGCATAAGCAGGTGCAAAATCACTCCATTTTGAGTTGATGCTCATGATGTTGTTCACCTGATAACGCGTAGGATTGTCTTTCCATTTTTGCGCCAATTCACAGGAAGTTGCACCATCTTTTCCCCGGTTGTCTGAAGGAACCATTTTGGCGTATTCGTTGTAATCAACAATGGCATCGGCATATCTCTCCTGGGTTTTTTTGGCATCAGCCATGTAAAGCACAGCGATGGGATCGGGATATTTTGCGGCAATGGCTTTTTTGTACCAGGCTTCGGCATTCCTGGAATCGTTGAGCATTCTGTAGCACTCAGCTGTTTTAAAAATCAGTTCAGCTTTTTTGGGTTTCTTGCTCTCTTTGCCTGAGGCTTCCTTAAATGCTTCAATAGCCTGTACATAAAGGCCGTTGTTGAATAGTTTGTTGGCTTGTTTGGTGTAGTTCTTTTGCGCGAACACCTTTCCGGATCCACATAAAACAAGCAATGCAAGGATTACCTTGATGGTTTTCATAGGTGATTTCTAATCGTTGGGGGGCTAAATTAGAGAATTATTGGAAAAAGATGACATGCTGTAAAAAAAAGCCTCCCACAAGGGGAGGCCATAGAAAATACAAGTAAAACGAAATAATGCTTAGCGCATCCACAGCAACTCTCTGTACTTTGGAAGTGGCCAGAACTCATTGTCTACCAACAGCTCCAGTTTGTCTACATGGTAACGGATGACATCAAAGTAAGGCTTTACGCGATTGCAGTATGCTTGTGCATTCTTTTTTACATCTTCTATCGCATTTGACTTTTTTCTTTCCTCGGTCATTCCTTCAACTTCTTTTCGGATTACATTGATATGTCCTGAAATTTCTCGAATGATTTCCAACTGACCCGCGGCCTGCTTTTTGAACTCCGCCTCGCCAAAGAGGATTTTAAGCCCCTGGGCATTTTGAATGAGAATATTCTGGTAACGGATGGCAGCAGGAATGATGTGGTTAAAGGCAAGATCTCCTATCAAGCGACTTTCAATCTGTATTTTTTTGCTGTAGGCTTCCAGCTGAATCTCATGTCTTGCATGAATTTCTCTTTCCGACATTACCCCATGTGCAGTAAACAGTTGCACGGCTTTGTTGCTCGCCATGGCATCGAGTGCATCCGGTGCGGTTTTGATGTTTGACAGTCCTCTTTTGGCAGCTTCCTTCACCCATTCCTCTCCGTACCCATTTCCTTCGAAACGGATTTTTTTGGAATCTGCAATGTAGTTGCGGATGATCTGAAAGATGGCTTCGTCTTTCTTCACGCCCTTATTGATGAGCGCATCCACCTCGCGTTTGAAACGGATGAGTTGATCGGCCACGATGGTGTTGAGGGTGCACATGGAAAGGCCACAATTGGCTGAAGAACCTACCGCGCGGAATTCGAATTTATTGCCTGTAAAGGCAAATGGAGAAGTTCTGTTACGGTCGGTATTGTCCAGTAAAATTTCGGGGATACGGGCGATGTTGAGCTTAAGATCGGTTTTTTCATTCGCACTCATTTTTCCATCTTTTACTTTTTTCTCCAGTTCATCCAGGATACGCGTAAGCTGCTGTCCAATAAAAACAGACATGATGGCCGGAGGCGCCTCATTTGCCCCGAGTCTGTGTTCATTTCCTGCAGTGGCAATGGCTGCGCGCAACAAATCGGCATTGTCATGCACCGCTTTGATGGTGTTCACAAAAAAGGCGAGAAACTGCAAGTTGTTCTTGGGCGTTTTTCCGGGTGAGAGCAGGTTTTTTCCGGTGTTGGTGGCCAGCGACCAGTTGTTGTGTTTCCCGCTGCCATTTACTCCGGCAAAGGGCTTCTCATGCAGGAGCACTTTAAAGTTGTGTTTCTGTGCTATTTTATCCATCACATCCATTAACAATTGGTTGTGATCTACTGCCAGGTTGGTTTCTTCGAACACAGGTGCACATTCAAACTGGTTGGGCGCAACCTCGTTGTGGCGGGTGCGGATGGGAATTCCCAGGCAAATACTTTCATGCTCAAACTCACGCATAAAAGCGATGACCCTCTCAGGTATGCTGCCAAAATAATGGTCTTCCAATTGCTGTCCTTTTGCGGGCGCATGTCCAAACAGGGTGCGACCTGATAGCATTAGATCGGGACGGGCGTTATACAGTGCCAGGTCCACCAAAAAATACTCCTGCTCCCAGCCGAGAGTAGAAATCACCTTGGTTACATTTTTATCGAAGTACTGACAGACCTCTGTGGCTGCTTTGTCCACTGCGTGCAGGGCATTGAGCAATGGAGTTTTGTGGTCTAATGCCTCTCCGGTATAAGACACAAAAATGGTAGGAACGCACAGGGTGGTATCAATCATAAATGCGGGTGAGGTGGGGTCCCAGGCGGTATAGCCGCGGGCTTCAAAAGTATTGCGAATCCCACCTGAAGGGAATGAGGAAGCATCGGGTTCCTGCTGCACCAATTGATTGGCTTCAAAATTTTCGATGGCTTTTCCATCCCCAATAGGTTCGAAAAAAGAATCGTGTTTTTCTGCAGTTGTGCCTGTTAATGGCTGAAACCAATGTGTGAAGTGAGTGGCTCCCCTTTCGAGTGCCCATGTTTTCATGGCAGACGCCACTTCTCCGGCGATGCGCCTGTCAATGCTCACGCCGCTTTCGATGGCTGAAACCACGGCATTAAAGGTCTCTCGGGTCATGTATTCCCGCATGGCATCGCGGCCAAACACCTTGCTGCCAAATACTTTCGACTTCAGGTTGGTACCGGTTTCCGGTTCTACAGGTTTGCGCAGCCCGGCCTGCTGCACGGCAAAAAAGCGATTTTGGGACATTTTTCTATTTTTTTTGCAATAGTACGGACTTTTTATGGGGGGCAGGATGATTTTTATTCATTTTTATCCACAAGATTGGCATTTTAGTAGGGGGTGAAACAAAAAATAAGTGTTTTTTAAAAAAAGGTAGGCTCAGCAGATGAGAAATACCGGACTGAGCAGACATTAGGTAAAAGCGCGAAAAGCAGCTTACTTGAAAATGGTATCAATGGAATAAGAAAGCGATTGGAGAACTTCAACAGGTTTTCATTTCCGGGTAATTCCCACATAGGACCTATCCCATTAATGAAATTCTCGGCACTACTTTCTGAGGTACTCTTTTATTGCGGCATCAATTTTCTTTTTTACCTCTTCCCAAGTCAGGGGAATCAGCATTCTTGGCATCGGCTTTTTATCAGCCAGCTCTGCACATTGAAGGCCTTCAAGGATGTTTCTTTCCGGGGAAGCGAATTTGGGATATGCCTTGCTGAAAATTCTTATCATATCATTGATTGAAAAATAATCAAACAGAACAGCGATATCTATAAAATCTTTTTTGTCGTATCTAATAATTTCAGGGGGTGAAGTAATTATTTCAAGTTTCATTCTTATGATGTCTTCAAGCGAAGCCATGCGAATAAAATCTATTTGCGCAGGGGGCAACGAGAAAGGGGCGCTCCAGTCGATCACATCGGTTTTAATTCCCTGTATATGTAAAGACAAGCCTCTGCCAAACAATGAGTTCAGGTGATGAAGCACTTGAATCTCTCCTGAAAATTTTTCCAGAAGATCCTTTTCTATTGCTATATAATTGGATGCCGCATCAGAAAACAAATCAATGTCTACAGAGATTCGATGACCTATTTGCAGTGCGAGTGCTGTTCCTCCCACCAGCCGGTGTTGGTTGAGGGAGGGGATGCGCATCAAATCATAGAGCACCTTTAATATCCCGGGAGAAACGGATTCTTTTTTAAGCATAGGAAGTCGGAGAAACTGACACTGAAAATGGCTTTGGCGAGAAGAATGGAATGATTCGGCAAACGACGGGGAGTGGAGAGGAGGAATTGCTTCACATACTCGTGACCATAGTATTTTACTACTTGCATCACTTCCTCAAGGGAGCCTCTGTCGAACACGCGCTCAATCACCCAATCGGGCGACTCCTCAAAATTCAGCGAAGAAGGCTCAATGTCCCACAGGATTTGTGCACTTAATAAGGGCTTCGGTTTCACGGCAGGTAAACTTACAAAAAGAAAAGAGGAAGGACAAAGAACGCAGAGGGGAAATGAAAGGCACACGAGACAAGTGTGCGCATGCAATGTGCCATTCTCAAAAAAATTTCTTTGGGGCTTCGCCCCAAACCCCAATTGTCAAATTGTCAAATGAATCAAATGAATTCTAATCCCTGAGGCAACGGACAGAAAACCCATTAGTCTTCTCGTAGAAGTTCATGCTTACAAGGCCAAAGTTGTAAACCAGGGTGCGGGTCCAGGCATGGTCTGGAGTGCTCTCCGTAGAACTCCACCAGTAACCGATGAGGCCAATGATGCCAAATGTACCATCGAAGTTACGGGTACCGCCCGGAAGACCTGAAACACCGCTGCTGTTGTCGGCGGCTGCATTGGGGCTTTGCCAATACTGCGTGTCCGTGCTTTTCATTGTGCCACCCGCTACATTTTGGCCACCTAAAAATGTGGTTAAGGTAGTCCATTCTGCATCAGAAGGCACATGCCAGCCCGCTGGGCACACATTGTTGCTGCTCGTAACTGCATACCAATTGTACAATCTACCATAAGGACATGCATAAGTGGCGCTGTCGTTGAGGTACCAGCACATCATGGGTAAAGCAGTACCATTGTTATAGTTCGCTGCCCACTGAGTTAAATCGGTAACCAATGGAATCGCCACTCCATTCCGATAAGTCCTTGCCCTGAGGTTTTCTGCCATCCATTCCTGTGTGCCTATTACTATCGTTTTATACACATTGCCATCCTGGTCGGTCATGCTGCCGTAAATGAGGGTGGAATTGTGCACACTATCTGCTCCGCAGGTATGTTGTGTAATTCCTGTTTGGCCTCCACTACTATTATTTGCTGCCGAAATTCCGGGTACAATAAGATGAGTGCCATTTCCAAGATAAAGGGTATCTCCGGTTA
>JBKCNM010000103.1:0-2177 GCA_046297395.1 Bacteroidota bacterium | reverse complement strand
GAGTTGGTATCGGTGCTGCTTGAAGCTATCTGGCTAGCTCCTAAGTTTCGATCCATCCATATTTTTCCAGTAGTTGGGTTTGTTACATCAACAATAACTGTTGGACCTGATGCACAAAACACTGAACCTGCCGGATACTGTGGTAATTGAGTATTTGCTGCACTTATGCCGGGTATGATAATGTGATTGCCATTTCCTAGAAACAATGAATCACCGCTTGTGGAAATACCAAGTATTCCATTGCCGGAAAACAATGCATACGGCACACTCAGCAACTGACTTGTGCCTGTGATGCTGTAATTGCTGCCGCCGGTGGCATCGGTTTCGGTTTTTACAAAGTAAGGTCCATTGGCCCAATTAATGCTTGCAAAGGTTCCGCTAACCACACTGCCCCCTCCTATTTCTATACTCACCAATCCGTTGTCGTTGGTGGTAGGGGTTTGGGTTTCTACATACACAGCGGTTCCGTTTGCCGTGCCCTGTAGAATGCTAATCCGCATGCTTATGGGAGCGCTTGTTACCAGTACGTTTGAACTGTTTCGAATGACTGCCTGATAGCTCATTTTTTGTGGAGCCTGAGCTATAGCAGTTATAGTCAGTAAAAGAAGAATACTTAAGTTGAGTTGTTTTTTCATGGGATGGTGAACTTGATAGTTAGGTTGTCAAATAATGATTTGCCGGAATAAGGAAAATTAATTGCGGATGCATCGAACAGAGAAACCACCGGAGCGGTTATATGAGCTCATGATAGCATTGTTAAACAAAAAATAAAGATTGATGGATTCGTTGTTGTTGACATTGCTGCTCCAGTAATAACCATAAACTCCCAAATTATAAATAGAGCCATTGGTGATATCGCGACCACCACCTCTTGTGAACTTCAAAGGAGAGGCAAAAGCACCTGCCGCATTATTGGTGCTCCAACTGCTGCGCTCTGCATTGAGTTCAGTGTTGGTAGGTATACGATATCCGCTGGGACATGGATTATTTACCCCATTTACCCCTTGCCAAAGATTTACATTTTGCGGACTGCGCCAATCAAAGGGTGAATTAGGCGCAAAAATAAAGTCGCCATGAGAAGGTTGGTCTGTACTGCTAAGGGTAACAGTGGTCGAAGAGTTACGGCATTGATGTCCGTCTGATCTTCTTCCCCATTGATATAAATCTCCATAGCTATTAGGATCATTGCTTGTAACGGCCACCTGACTTGCTCCCAGGTTTCTGTCCATCCAGGTTTTTCCCGTTGTAGGGTTCAACACATCAACCACAGCGGTGGCTCCTGAGGCACAAAAGACCGAACCGGCAGGATACTGAGGTTGAAAAGGTACCACGGTCCAGTTTAAATTACAGGTTTGTCCACCAATACTAATGGCAAATACTGCAGTTCCTACGGTGCCTGCGGTACCCGTAATCTCGTAGGTTAAATTTCCTGTGCCAGATGCAAAGTTACCGGGTAAAAGGGTAGCGGTTAAACCTAAAACTCCTGTAGAATTAATGATTTGACCGCCGTGTGCACCACCATTCCCTCCTGTATAAGGAATAAGGCTACTCACGCCGGAAGCAGATGTCCCCTGTGCAAGAATACCCGAGTTTACCGCAGAAGCACAATCAATGCCTGTTAAGGTTCCCACCGGTGGATTATTTCCGCAGGCATCGTACCAGAAGGATCCATTCCACCACTGAAGGCAATTCACAGTGGTATTGTAGATGGTTAGGCCGGCGGCGGGAGTAGCAATGGCGTTTCTTTGTGCAGTGGTCATTCGTGGAGGCAATAGTCCTTGTGTGGTGCTGGCAATTTCCAATTTGGCTGAGGCATTGGGGGTGTTTGTTCCAACGCCAACTCCTGCCCCATCATTGTAAATATTGTTGCTATTCACCACCCAAGTTGTGCCATTCCAGTAGGGGGTATTTCCGGCAGCCGATCCACTGCTCAAAAGACCTGCAGGACCCTGTGGGCCTTGCGGTCCTTGTGGACCTGTTGCACCCGTGGCTCCTGTGCTGCCTTGAGGTCCTGAAGGCCCCTGTGCTCCGGTTGCTCCTGCCGGGCCTTGCGGTCCTGGGGCACCCGTTAAACCAATTGGGCCTTGTGGGCCGGGTGCGCCATCATTGCCTGCTGGGCCCTGTGGCCCTTGGGGACCGGGCATGCTGCTTCCGCTTGTTGCGGCATACATCGCATA
>JBKCNM010000102.1:0-8365 GCA_046297395.1 Bacteroidota bacterium | reverse complement strand
AAACGAAAGCGGTAATTCCTCTTCTGTAAAACCACGGCTTTTAAATAGCATAGGAACGGGTGCAGGATTGTCAACAAAATTACTTGAAGCAAGTGCTGATTATTTGATAGACCGAACAAAACAAGAACTTACAATTGCCTTTTTTGATAAGTTTCGGAGGTTCCTTGGAGAATCCGATGTGGTCAATACCCTTCTGCCGAACACCTACACACTGCTTACTTCTCTGGATGATTTTCAAATTCCCTCCATGGGAAAAATGTGGGTGCAAGCCTTTGATGCTGATTTACGCGTACTTCCCCTCAACCTGGAAAGATATGTGCTCAGCAATCAAACTAAGTACGAAAAACTAATTAAAAGCGAAGAGTTTCAAACTTATCTCTGTGTGATCCAACTCATCAAGTATCAGGAACTGGGCATGCATCCTGCTTCCATTTTTGAATTGCTGGCGAACCAGTACCAAGACAAAGTTAACTCCTCTGCAATCGCAAAAAGCATATGTCGTGTTAAGTTTATTTCGAATAGCCTCAGAGATACGACTACCGAAAGAACCTGGATAGACCAAAAGAAATTGGGACAATTAAAGATTACTGAAATGCAATATTTCATCGCATTGCTTTTTCTGAACCACCGAAGCGAATGCGAACAATTGTTTATTAAACCCGAACCCTCCAATTTCTCCGGTTTGTATACCCACATGCTTGAATTGTCCGGCATCCTCGACAATATTTCTAAGTCACTCGAAACAGTTCAAGAGGAAGGCGACTCCATCAAGACGCAGATGTACACCGATTACAGGAATAATTTATTTGAATTGCTTGGCTGGGGGCTCAGGGTAGGATCTCTTGGAAAAAACAAGGTGAATGACAACACGCTAACAAGCTATTTTACCCAATACAAACCAATCATAGAGAATACCCTGAATGCTGTAAATGCATCCAGAGAAAACAAGCAGGGCATGGCCTTTATCAAGTTGGTTCAGTTGATGAATTCATTTTCAAAGACAGATTCCCTGATGCCGGAAAATACCCTCAGGAAATTTGTTTTTTACTGCAACTTCATGGTAGATATTACCACAGCCGATAGCACCACTAAGCTCAAAGATGTTTTGCAGAAATATGCCATGCCTGTAGTTTCCTATCAAATCAAGCGTAAGTCTAAATCTTCATTGGAAATAGGCGCCTTTCCCGGTACTTTTATCGGATGGGAGACGATTACTAATGCCAGGTATAAAGGAAGTTGGGTAAGTGGGATTACCGCACCCTTGGGTTTGACTTTTTCTTTAGGAAATCATAAAACCTGCTGTATACCCTTTATTCCAACACCAAAAGAAGGAAATTCTTATTCGATTTTTCTCTCTCTTGTCGACATAGGGGCTGTGTTAACCTACCGCTGGGAAAAAGACACCGCTTCTGGATTGCCGGGGCAAATCAAATGGCAACAGTTGTTTTCACCGGGATTGCACTTCGTGCGGGGATTTAAAAATGTTCCTTTGTCCCTCATGTATGGCATGCAGTACACCCCACTCTTGCGTAAGATTGAAAAAGAAAAATATATATTCAGGGAATTCAATAGCTTGAGATTTTGCATCACACTCTCTGTGGACATTCCCATGTTTACTTTGTTCAGGAAACCATCCCAATAAAGTATTTTTTAGAGACAAGGACATGATGAGTTGGTGATGGTTTTTGTTTTCTAAAATCGTCTGTGCTACCAAGAAATTCTGAAATCTTTGGCATGATCTAAACACAGGGATTTGTATGCATTTGGAACATTCCCTTTCCGCCCGTAAACCGGATAAATTGCCATTAGCCTTTCCTCAAATAGGAACATTTACTTCGCATCTATATCGGAACGATTTATCTTATATCAAGCATCCATTTTTAAGTGGTGTCTTTGATCTTTTTTCATTCCTTGTGATTATCTTTCCCAAATGAAAAAAGCATGCTGTTTTGTTATTCTTTGGCTTTGCATCAACCATCTCATATTTGGCGGTGATGCCGGCAGAACCTTTGTTTATGAGTCGGTTCCCGGCGACCCGGTGGGCATGCAGCTGTACCGTTTGCCCAATGGATTTTCACTGTACATGTCGGTGAACAAAGACCAGCCTCGCATACAAACCTATTTTGCCGTAAGAACAGGCAGTCGCAACGATCCCGCAGACGCAACAGGCCTTGCGCATTATCTGGAACACCAACTTTTTAAAGGAACAACCACGGTGGGCTCCCTCAACTACACTGCCGAATGGCCCTTGCTGGAGCAAATTGAAGCCCTGTACGAGATGCACCGCAACGCTCCCGATACGCTCAAAAAGCAGCGTATTTATCATCTGATAGACAGCCTCTCGGGTGTGGCTGCTAAATACTCTGTGGCCAATGAATACGATCGCATGATTACGCGCCTCGGTGCCAAGGGCACAAATGCCTACACCTCCTATGACGAAACGGTTTACACCAATGATATTCCTTCCAATCAACTCGAAAATTTCCTCAAGCTGGAAGCCGATCGCTTTCGCAACCCTGTACTTCGCCGATTTCATACCGAGCTGGAGGCTGTGTATGAAGAGAAAAACAGGGGGCTGGATTCCGATATCAATCAGGCTTTTGAACTGCTGATGGAAAAATTGCTGCCCGGTCATCCCTATGGAATACAAACCACCATTGGTACCGTAGAGCACTTGAAAAATCCCTCCATCAAAGCCATCAACGCATACCTTAAGCGTTATTATGTTCCCGCAAACATGGCACTGATCATGAGTGGCGATTTTAATCCCGACGATGCAGCGGCCCTTACGCTTCGCTATTTTGGCGATTGGACAGCCAGGGGTGAAGAAGCCCCGGCTTTTACCACCGCCATTTCCCGGGGTGCCCCGGAAGAGGTAAGTATTTCCGGACCGGAATCACCCTTTGTTTTGATGGGCTTTGCCCTTCAGGGCGCCAATACCCGTGATGCCGATATGGTGCAGCTGGTTTCCAAAATGCTTTACAATGAAAAAGCAGGCTTGTTTGATACAGGCATCAACCTTCCACAAAAAACCGGATTGCTTACCTCTGAAACCGAGTTGCTGGCCGATTACAGCTTGCTCCTCTTACAAGGGAAACCCCTCTCGGGTCAAGATCCTGCCCTCATACCGGCCATGGCGATTGAACAACTGGAAAAGATAAAAAACGGAGACTTTCCCGACTGGCTCATGCAAGCTTCAGTAAATGCCATCAAGCTCGAAAAGATGAGACAATACGAAAGCAACCTCGGTAGGGTGCGCAGCATGTTGGGCACATTCCTCTACCGTTCTCCCAGACTGGCAGAGGTAAGCCTCGTGGAAAGGCTGGGTAAAATAACCCGCCCCATGCTCATGGAGTTTGTGAAGCAAATGCTCTCTACCCGTTTCGTAACAGTGATTAAGAAAAATGGTGATCCTCCGCCCTCAGTCAAAATATCCAAACCTTCGATCACTCCGGTCGTCACCAATTCCTCTGAACAATCAAAAGCGGCCTCCGCTTTTCAACCGGAAGAAGTGCCGGCCATCTCTCCCGTATTCGTGGACTATGGAAAACAGATTAAAAAAGGAACAGTAAACCAAGTACCCTGCTACTATGTGCACAATCCGCGCAACAGTTTGTTCTCCCTGACCATCCTGCTAAAAAAAGGCAAAGCGCATGATAAACGACTTGAGCCGGCCCTGTTATACCAAACATTTGCAGGCACCAATAGCATGGATGCCGAAACTTTGGGAAGGGAATTTTTTACACTCGGGTGCAGCTATGATTTCGTTGTGGATGAAAATGAAACCCGCCTTGTTTTGTCCGGCCTCTCGGAGAATTTTGAGAAAGCCCTGATGCTCATGGAGGCCTGTTTTAAAGATGTGAAAAATGACAAGGAAGCACTTGGTAAATACATCGGACAAGAAATGCAACAACGCGAGGAAATGCAGGAAAATAAAAATGTATTGCTTCAGCAGGCGATGTCGGCTTATGGCAGATTTGGCCCCCTTTCGCCCTTCAGAAACACCCTCACCACCGATGAGGTAAACTCTCTCACCTCTCAGGAATTGAGTGATGAGGTAAAGAATATCCTTTCCTATGCCCATGAGCTTTGGTATTTTGGTCCTGCCTCGGCAGAGCTTGCCATGGACGGATTGCAAAAGCATCACCAGGTACCCAAAACACTCAGGCCTGCAACTGAGCATCCTTTTAAACCGCGGAACATTTCAGAAGGCAGCGTATTCTATCTCGACTATCCGATGAAGCAGACCGAGGCGCTGATCATTCGCAGCGGATATGCTTTTGATACCAGCAAAATTGCCATTTCACGCATCCACAGCGCGTATTTTGGTTCGGGACTCAATTCCATTGTGGGCCAGGAATTGCGCGAGGCAAGGGCACTGGCCTATTCGGTTTTCTCGCAACTTGCGCCGGGACGATATAGCAGAATGCCATTGATGGGTGTGTCGTACATCGGAACACAGGCAGATAAATTGCCCGAGGCTCTCAGAGGATTTCATGGCTTGTTAGACACCATGCCTCTGCAGGGTGCGATGTTCACGGAAGCCTGTAAATCGGTGAGGCAAAAGATTGCTTCAGAACGGGTACTCCCGCGTGAACTGCTCGATAATTACTACCAGGCCAGACAGTATGGTCTGCATCACGACATCCGAAAAGATGTGTATGAACTATCTGCAAAAATTACCCTGTCGGACCTCGCTGAATACCATCGGAAATCCATCTCCGGAAAACCGGGAATCATCCTGCTTATTGGCAATAAGCAACAGATCCTTTCTTCCGGGCTTTCTGTTTATGGTCCTTTACAGGAATTAACCCGCCGGGAAATCTTCGGATTTGATTAGTTTTGCGCAAAATTCAGGAGCAGCATGAATAAGATTAAGGTTCACAAGCCCGTGGTTGAACTCGACGGGGATGAGATGACGCGCATCATTTGGGCATCCATCAAAGAGAAGTTGATTTTTCCATACCTCGATTTGGATATTAAGTATTATGACCTTGGAATTGAAAACCGCGACCGCACTGCTGATGCTGTTACCACTGAGGCGGCAAAAGCCATCCTCGAACACAATGTGGGCATTAAATGTGCCACCATTACGCCGGATGAAGCACGCGTAAAAGAGTTTAACCTCAAACAAATGTGGAAATCCCCTAACGGAACCATTCGTAATATTCTCGATGGCACCGTTTTCAGGGAACCCATTGTCATGAAAAATATTCCCAGACTTGTTACCAATTGGACAGCCCCCATCTGTATTGGAAGACACGCATTTGGCGACCAGTACCGCGCCACCGATTTTGTAACCAAAGGCAAAGGCACACTCACCATTACCTTTACACCGGAAGATGGAAGCGAGCCACAGTCCTTTGAAGTGTATCAGTTTAAAGGCGATGGTGTAGCCATGTCGATGTACAATACCGATGAATCAATCGCCGGTTTTGCGCGCTCCTGCTTCAATATGGCACTCAATAAAAAATGGCCTTTGTACCTCTCAACCAAAAACACAATCCTCAAAAAATACGACGGAAGATTTAAAGATATTTTTCAGGAAATTTACCAGAACGAGTTTAAATCCCGTTTTGATGAGGCGCATATTGTTTATGAACACCGCCTGATTGACGACATGGTGGCTTCGGCCCTCAAGTGGAACGGGAATTTTGTTTGGGCTTGTAAAAATTATGATGGCGATGTGCAGAGTGATACTGTTGCCCAAGGATTCGGTTCGCTGGGATTAATGACATCTACCCTCATTACCCCTGATGGAAAAACCATGGAAGCCGAAGCTGCACATGGAACAGTAACCCGTCACTACCGCATGCACCAGCAAGGAAAAAAAACCAGTACCAATCCTATTGCCTCCATCTACGCATGGTCGCAGGGTTTGCGATTCAGAGGAAAGCTCGATGGCAATACGGCCCTCATGAACTTCTGCGATAAACTCGAACAGGTATGTATTCAAACAGTAGAATCCGGACATATGACAAAAGATCTTGCTGTTTGCATCTATGGTGATAAGGTAACGGAAGACAAATACATGTTTACTGAGGATTTTCTGAACTTGCTTAGCAACAACCTTAGCCAATCCCTCTCTTGACAGCTTGCATTCCTTTGCATCCCCGCATGGCTATCAAAGGAGCCGGGTTGACCCGAATGAAGTTGATTTTTTTGCTGTTGTTCCTTATGGCGGCATCTTCATTATCATCTCAAAGTCTTAATTATTATTACGGTAATATCCATGCCCACACCTCATATTCCGATGGCAACAAGGACAGTGCCAGCTCGGGAATGACCACGCCCTTACAGGCATTTAATTATGCCAGGCAATCTTCTCATATTGATTTTTATGGAATCTCGGAACATAACCATTATGCTGCCGGCATGCGTTCACCACTTTTCTACCGAAGGGGATTAAACGATGCGGATGCTGCAACCATAGATGGAGATTTTGTGGCCATGTATGGCATGGAATGGGGCGTAATATCCAGTGGTGGGCATCTGTTGGTGTATGGCTTTGATTCGCTTTGCGGTTGGGATTTCGGTCCCCAGGAAATTTCGGTTGCAGAGGCAAACTACTCACGACTTTTCCAGGTCATCAATCGAAAGGCCGGCAGTTTTGCCTACTTAGCACATCCCCAATCCGACGATTACAACAACTTGTTTACGCAGACTGTTAATCCTGTTGCCGATGAGGCCATCGTGGGTTTGGCCATGCGCAGCGGCCCCGCATTTTCTACCAACAGCAATTATTCCAATCCTTCTACTTCCAATTACCAGAGCCGATACAACGATGCACTCAAAAGGGGATATCACCTGGGTCCGGGCATCGATCATGATACGCACAACAGTGTATTTGGTCGGCAGTCTGCTGCTCGTTTGGTGGTGCTTGCTCCACTTTTAAACAGGTCCGAAATCTATCATGCCTTTCGTCAAAATCGATTTTATGCTTCCGATGACTGGAATGTGAAAGTGAACTTCCGCATACAAAACCGTGTCATGGGAAGCCGCATCACTCATGCAGGCAATCCTACACTTACTGTGCAGGTGGAAGATCCCGATGGAGAAAATATAAGCAGCATCATTGTTTATGGCGGTGTTGCAGGGAGTGGTAGCAATCCTACACAAATCACTTCAGTGAGCAACAGCAATACGCTTACCTACACACACAGTGTATCACCCAACCAGGAATACTACTACTACCTGTATATCGTGCAGGCAAACGGAGACAAAATTTGGACATCACCCATTTGGTACACACGGAATGACAACAACATTGTGCAAGCACCTCAGGCGGATTTCGATTCAGCCATAGTGGTTTGCAACAACAATCCCAAGGTATTTGAAGATCATTCGCTAAACGCACCTGATAGCTGGTGGTGGAGTGCTCCCGGGGCTTATCCTTCGAACTCCTCGCTGCAACATCCCACTTTTGTTTTTTCTACACCGGGCACCTATCAGGTGAGTCTGGTGGTGAGCAATGCTGCCGGGAGTGATACTCTTATCCGTAGCATTACGGTTGGGGCTCCACCGGTTGTATCGGTGGTGGGCACCGACAGCATCTGCAAGGGTAGAAGCGTGGTGCTAAGTGCCTCCGGTGCCGATACATATGTATGGAGCAATGGCGCACAAACGCAGAGCATCACCGTATCGCCTCAATCAAACACACAGTACCGCGTAACCGGATTCATCAGCGGATGTTTTGATACCGCCCATTTTCAGGTGAGCGTATACCAGGCACTGCCAACACCGCAGGTGAGTAAATTAAACGATACGCTTTTTTCCAGTGCTTCCTCCGGAAACCAATGGTATTATTACAACTCACAGATTGAAGGTGCCAATGATACTTTTTATGTGGCCACCTTACCGGGCTATTATCAGGTGCAGGTGCGCGATAGTCTGGGTTGTCGTTCAGAACTCTCTCTGCCTCTTGCTGTAACACCGGGACTGATGCAAAAGAATGCAGACACTAAAGGTACTTATCTTGTTTATCCGAATCCGTCACAGGGAAATATTTCTATCGTTACTGCAGAGGTGCATACACATTTGCTCTTGGAGTTGTTTACGAATACGGGTTATCTTGTGCATAAACAGCCATTGGGTGAATGCAGTGCATCTAAACCTGCTCATGCCGACCTGTCTCATTTGAGCAGGGGAGTGTATGTGCTGAGAGTAAGTGATGGTAAAGAGACTTACGAAACAAAAATAAGTTTGGAATAATTCTTACAGCCCTGCTCTTAAATAAGCATCATGTGGATTGCTTGATGAGCAGGTTGATATTTTTTTACACGGAATACAAGGGTGGCGGGGGGGCCGGGCCCCCGCCCCCCCCCTGCGCTATGGGTGTTAGCAGGTTAGATTTTTTTATTAAAAA
>JBKCNM010000101.1:0-12917 GCA_046297395.1 Bacteroidota bacterium | reverse complement strand
GCCCCATCATTAGAATCTTTAATTGCCGAGCAGGGTGTTGTTTTGCTAAGCCAAAATGAATAACCGATTGTGCTGGATGCTTTACAGCAAAATAACTCCGAAGGAATGACAAAAGTAAATTTATAATGGTGTAATCAGGTACTTATGGGCAGAAGCTCTCTGTTAAAAAATAATTGAGCCACCCTTCATGTGAAACGGAAATGCGTAAGCGATTGCAGCGGTTACTTTTTTGCTTGGCAAAAAAGTTTGGGCGAAAAGCGCGCCTCTGCAGGTTTACCTGCAGAGGTACGCCCAAAAAAAATGCCCTTCGAACCGGATTTTCAAAGTGAGTTTTCCTTTTTATTTTTCTCCCATTCGGCATAACGGTTCATCCAATTGGGATCATTTTTGCCCAACATATCCGAAATTCTTTTTGCCAAAACAAAATCGCCATTCAAGTAATAAGCTTCACCCATGCTGTCGATAAAGTCTTTTTCTCCCGGAAAATAAATGTTCAACAATTGCGCAATTACCAAGGCCTTCTCCTATTGTTTTCTTGACATGCAGTCATAGGCAAGTGCATTTAACATGCCCGGTGAGAGTCCTGTGTTGATCATGTAATGCAAGAGACTATCTGTTTGTGACTTGATTTGTTGCACACTCAATTTTTTGATGGGCTCGATGATTTGGTCAGAAGATTTGCCATTTACAATGTATCGTTCTATTGCCTCATAATCATACACACCTGGCGTGAAAGAGCCGCCGGAAATGCGCTCTCTGCCAAGGCGAATCACTTTATTTACTTTTAGTTTGCGGCTACTGATAGCGCGGTAAAAATCAATCAGTCTTCCATTGTACACATAATTACCTGTTTTAGAAAAATCATCTGTGCCAATAGCGGCCATGCAAGAAGCATGTAAAAACTGCTGTTTGGTGAGATAAAAAAACAAATAATCCCGTGTGGGTTTATGGTGATATGATGTGTCTATATAAAGCACTCTGATGGGAAATTCAGATTTTGGCAGAATCATAGTATCTGAAGAAACCTTGATGATACTCGACCCAATGGAGGCCAGATGGTGATTGGCAAGGAGCTTGTTGGTTGTGGCATAGCGCCAGTTTCCGGCAGTAGTAATGATTTTTGTACCGCTTTTTGTAAAGGGTGTTACGCCTGATAAACTATGAAGATGCCAGTGTGAACTAAGGATGTATTTCACGGGTTTTCCCTTGAAATTTTTGGCAAGGAATTCCTTGTACTGTGAAGCACGCATGGTGTCTTCGTCTAAGTTGGTTTGTTTTCCTCCGCCTTCATCAATCATGGGGACCTCAATAAGCACCAGATGGTGTGGATACTCAATCACTGTTGATTGGGCGCCATGCACAGTGTCCATCACCACAAACGAGATTTCGGGTGAGTACTTATTTAAAATAAATTTTGGCGAGTTCTGCGCTAAGGAGTGGTGTATGCATGCATAACACAAGATGAGGAACAGGGCTGTTTTTTTCATGTTTTTTTCTGCAATGTTAGCAGCTCTATTGTGGCCGGTCTTGTAGAATATTGCACCTTTTGCGGTAATTTCCGGGAGACATTCCCACATACTTCAGAAAGGTATGGTTGAAGTGGCTTTGGTCATAAAATCCGGATTCGAATGAAACCTCCACCAGCGGAAAATTTCCGTAGAGCAATTTTTTTGCATGCTCTATCCTCAGCGCTGTGAGGTATTCCTGAGGCGTAAGTCCGGCAAGGGAACGAAAGTAGCGAAGCAATCTAAACTTATCTATTGCAAATTTTTTTGACAACTGGTCGAGGGTCATTTTATCTCGGAATGTTTCATTCATGAATCCTATGATTTCATCGAGATGAATCCCTTTTTTTTCCTCATTCTTGGTTTGTTTTTTTTCTGCGAGTATGCTCTTGAAGAAAATAGAAAAAAGTTTTTTGATTTCATTTTCCATCATGGGTTTACTCATGTCGTTTTGGGTAAGGCTTTTAAATGATGGAATCAGGAGTGGATTCCGGGAAATCTGATAACTGAGTTGGGTCATGTTTTCGTTTGCCATGCCATTGCTCAGATACAAATAGGCAAATGCATCGCGGTTCATATAGATAGAGCGGTATTTCCAAAAGGCATCAGGGTTTCCCTTGTTGGCATGGGCAGCATAAGGTGGAATGAGCACGAATGAACCTGACGGCAACAGTATTTCGCGGTTATGCATGATGAGCCATTCGCTGCCTGTCTCTATCCAAGCCAAACTCCATTCATGGTGAAAATGTAGAGGAAAATGACGGTTCAGAAACTGTGCCTGTTTGTGTGCTATTCCATCGAACAGATTGAGTTGTGTAATGAGCATATCTGAGTTCCCTAATAGCATACGCTAACAGTTGAAGTGGTTTGATGAGACTGGTGAGGAGCAAAAAACCAAAAACTATGCCATGCTTCGCTAAATAGTCATGGAGGGATCACAGAAGTGAAGTGATGCAGCTACGATGGATGGGGAAAATAATAGAACAGTGCGCAGGTGAAATTTCAAATGCCTCAAAAAAAAATCAGTTGCCTTCAGCTTTTGAAGCTTCCAGTTGCGGCAATGCATGGGCGAGATCGGGATAGGTAAAAACAAAACCGGTATCCAAAATTTTTTGCGCACTCACGGGAGAGCCTTGCAACACCATGTCGGCCATTTCGCCTTTGAGCAGGCGCAGCAGAAAAGCCGGAACCGGGGGCATAAAAAAAGGTTTGTGCATGGCAGACGCCAGCGCTTTGCCGAAACTCAGGTTGTTGTCGGATGAAGGGGCAACCGCATTATACACGCCGGGCTTTGGATTGTTTTGAAGCAGGTGAAGGAAAATACCACTCAGGTCGTCTTCGTGAATCCAGGGCATGGCCTGTTTGCCATTGCCAAGTGCGGAGCCCAATCCGAAACGGAAGGGCAATCGCATCACAGGCAGTGCTCCTCCTTTGTTGGAGAGCACTATCCCGATGCGTACAATGTAAAATTGTTTGCAACAGCTCCTGAGAGAATGAGAGGCCTGTTCCCACTGATGACAGCAATCGGCGAGAAAACCACTGCCGTGTTGTTCTTCTTCGCTGTGCATGCCTGAGGCTTTTCCGGGCATGTAATATCCGCTTGCGGAGGCACAGATGATGTTGGGAATTTGTAAGCCCTCTTCCTGCATCTTTTGTTGCAAGAGTGCTATCGGCGTGGTGCGGCTCAGAAGAATTTCTTTTTTCCTGGAGTTTGTCCATGGTTTGTCTGCAATACCGGCACCTGCCAGGTTAATAAGTGTATGCACATTGCGAAGGGCGTTCACATCCATTTCTGCGCGGGAAGGATTCCATGAAAACATTTCTACTCCGGGCTCGGGATGCTTTGTATTTCTTACCAGCCACCTCACATGATAGCCTTTGCTGAGCAGGAGGCGAGAGAGCCTGCGGCCCACCATGCCGCTGCCACCTGTGATGACAACGATTGGAAGGGCATCACTCATCGTCCTTGTTGTTGGCAAGGGTTTGTAACAAAAGGGAGGTAAGCCACAGTACGATGCTGAAGAGAAAAGCCTGGAAGAAACCATCCACTTTGAAGCCGTCGATGAAATAGGCTGCAATCATGACCATGAAGGCATTGATCACAAGCAGAAAAAATCCGAGGGTGAAAATGGTAACGGGTATGGTGAGTAAAATCATGATGGGTTTTACAACGGCATCTAAAAAAGAGAGGCTGGCAGCCACCACGATTGCTGTGATTACTGAATCGACCTTTACACCCGGCATGAGGTAGGCAGCCAGGATCACGGCCAGGGCCTTTACGATAAGCTTGATGATAAATTTCATGCCTGCAAAGATGTGGAATATGTTCAAGAGTTATTAAAAACAGCCTGTTGTTATTTTAAAGATTTTGATGCGGCAGAGGGACTACTTTCTTTATAAACTTGTACTGTTAATCAGTGGATACAATCTTTGAACAAACCGATAGTTTGAAATCAGGCGCAGAATTGCCTGATTCTCCGGGTGTGTCATCCCATACGGATGTTTCTTCTGTGGAAAGAATGGTTGCAGAGGCAATGGATAGTCTCTCAGCGAGGCATCCCAATGGGGGGCAGCAGCTGTTCAGCCAAGCCAAAGAAATGGTGCCGGGCTATTTAAACGGGAAAGCACTGAAGGACACTGCTGAGGGAAGTACCATTGTACATCCCGGTGATACCCTGCCTTCGTTTGCCTTGATGATAGAGCGGTTTAACAAACTCTCGTCAGGGCCCTATGCAGGCATATCGGTGAAAAAAAAATATGTGCCATCGGTATTTGCCAGTCATGAACTCACTTGTAGCAAAATCAATCCCAGGTTTCTCAGCAAGGAGAAAAACGATGGGTTGCTGATGCTGTTTATTTTACTTGCAGGCATTGTTGGTGCAGTTCAGCTCTTTTATAAAAAACGCTTCAACATGCTCACCAAAGCATTGTTTATCGAGCGTTTTGCTTTTCAGATGGTGCGTGAGGAGAACATTCTCACACAGAGAATAGCCCTCTTGTTAAACGGAGTTTTCATCGGCATTTTTGCCTTTTTTGTTTATTTCACTGCCAAGCTATTTGGTGACCCTTCGCTTACTTTTAGCAGTTATTGGCTGATTCTGCTGTTTTGCGGAATTTTTTTCGGAAGCAAATACCTGCTTAACCGGATGATTGGTTTTTTGTTTCTGGTGGAAAAGGAAGTCAAGGAGTTTGTTTTTAATTATTTCCTTGTCCTGCAGTTTCTGGGGATAGTATTGGTTTTTACTGCTTACTGGGCGGTTTTCTCAAGCATTGGGCGGCATTGGGCGATTTACTTTGCCTGGGGATTGTTTGTCCTTGCATGGATGTATCAGTTTTTCAGGGGTGTACGGATTACATCAGGAAACAAAAGGATTTCAAAATTATATTTATTATGCTACCTTTGCACCCTCGAAATTTTACCGGTTCTTTTGCTGGTGGGATTTTTGAGAAAAGAATAGCAGACACTCAGGTGGCGAAGATAAAAAGCGTGCTAGTCACACAGCCCCGTCCCGAGGGAGACAAGTCTCCCTACTTTGACCTTGGGAAAAAGTTTGGTTTAAAAATTGATTTCCGGCCATTCATCCATGTTGAAGGCATTGCTGCTGCTGATTTCCGGAAGGACCGCATCAACATCTTGGATCATACTGCCATTATTTTCACCAGCAGGCATGCAGCCGATCACTTCTTTAGGATATGCAATGAGATGCGTGTAGTGGTTCCGGAAACCATGAAGTATTTCTGTATATCTGAGTCAACGGCCTATTACCTTCAGAAATTTATTCAGTACAGGAAACGCAAGATATTCCATGGCAAGCAAAGCTTTGCCGATTTAATGGAAATCATCAAAAAGCACAAGGAAGAAAAATTTCTGCTTCCATGCAGTGATATTGCCAAGGAGGAAGCCGCAGATTTACTGGATAAATTGAAGGTGAAATATACCAAAGCGGTGATTTACCGAACGGTATGCAGCGACCTGAGCGACCTGGCCAAAGTCAATTATGATTGCCTGGTATTTTTCAGTCCTGCCGGGGTCAAATCCCTTTTCCAGAATTTTCCAAAATTCAAGCAGAACAACACCCGCATCGCTGCTTTTGGTGCCACTACTGCCAAAGCAGTGGAGGAGGCCGGGCTTACGCTCAACATCATGGCGCCAACCCCCACGGCACCATCAATGACCATGGCCCTGGAACAATACATCCAGCAGGCTGCCAAATCCAAATCCTGAAAAACGCTTGATTTCATGCGGATTTGGTTATTTTTGCCGATATCCAATGTTTCAAAAAACGATCTACATCTTCATGGCTCTCGCATGGGCTTCCTGTGCAAGTATCTTTGCCCACGAAGCAGATACCCTCAACCGTAGCGACAACAACAGCCAGCGTATAGGGTATTGGGTAATAACCAATGCAGAAAAACAAAATGAAGATTGTGATGAATCTGCCAAACTGGAAGAAGGCCGTTATGTGAACAACATGAAATCCGGCGTATGGAAATTTTATAACTGCCATACGGGCAACCTCAAAAGCGAAATCACTTTTAAGGAAGACAAAAAAATTGGTTACGCAAAAATTTACGGATCCAATGGCAAGCTCAGAGAAGAAGGTTTCTGGAATACCAACCACTGGGAAGGCAAGTACAAATTCTATCATGAGAACGGAAATCTTTATCAGGATTTTCAGTTTGGTAATGATGGAAAAAGAGACGGACCACAGCGATACTATCATCCCAACGGAAAACTCATGGTAGAAGGCAATTGGAAAGACTCCAAAGAAGCCGGAATCATTAAATCCTACAACGAGGACGGGCAACTGATTGAAGAGAAGAACTTCAGGGACGGAGAACTGGATCCTGAATCTGTAAAGACCTATACACCTGAAAAGCCTCAGCCTGCTGTTGAAAAAGAACCGGAAAAAACCCCACCTCCCGTTGAAGAGAAAGCATCCAAAGTATCGGCACCCGGACAAATTCCAGATGGGTTTCACAAGACCTATGACAGCAATGGAAGATTGCTTCGCGAGGGAGAATTCAAAAATGGAATGCTCACCCAGGGTAAAATCTATGTTTACGAAAACAACAAGCTGATCAAAACAAACATCATTGTGAATGGATCAGTTGAAAAAACCCTGTATGAAAAAAAGTGATTGTTATGTCGTTGAAGCTCTACAATACCCTTACACGAGCCAAAGAAGATTTTGTGCCGCTCACGCCTCCGTTCGTAGGCATGTATGTTTGCGGTCCTACTGTTTACAGTGATGTTCACCTCGGCAATTGCCGCACTTTTATCTCCTTTGATATATTGTACCGTTACCTCTTGCATCTGGGCTACAAGGTTCGTTATGTAAGAAACATCACAGATGCCGGTCACCTCGAGAGTGATGCAGACATCGGAGAGGATAAGATTGCAAAGAAAGCCAGGCTGGAACAATTGGAACCCATGGAAGTGGTGCAGCGATACACCGTGGGATTCAGAAAAGTAATGGATCAGTTTAATCTGTTGCCGCCTTCCATTGAGCCGGTAGCTACCGGCCACATCATCGAACAGATAGAGATGACCAAAAAAATTATCTCTCAAGGTTTTGCCTATGAGGTAAATGGCTCAGTGTATTTTGATGTAGAGAAATATGCGCAAGTAGCTGACTACGGCATGCTCACCAACCGAAAGTTGGAAGATCTGATGGCCAACACCCGTGACCTCGACGGACAGGATGAAAAGAAAGGCAGGCTCGATTTTGCACTCTGGATCAAAGCAAAACCGGAGCACATCATGAAGTGGCCAAGTCCCTGGGGCGAAGGGTTTCCCGGTTGGCATATCGAGTGTTCTGCCATGAGCAAAAAATACCTGGGAGAATCTTTTGATATTCATGGGGGAGGAATGGATCTTGCAGCTACACATCATACCAATGAAATAGCACAGAGCGTTGCTTGCCATCATACCAAACCGGTGAATTACTGGATACATACCAATATGCTCACCGTGAACGGACAACGCATGGGCAAATCGCTCGGTAATGCATTTCTTCCGGAGGAACTGTTTTCCGGATCTCATCCCTTGCTGGAAAAAGGATATGCGCCGATGGCGGTGCGTTTTTTTATGTTGCAAACGCACTACCGCTCCACGCTCGATTTTTCCAACGAAGCATTGCAGGCTTCCGAGAAAGGGTTTTGGAGAATGATGGAAGCATGGAAACACATTGGTAATCTACCCGAGCATCAGGAGGCCGGATCACTTGATGCGGATATGCTGGAGCAGGAGGTGTATGCAGCGCTCAATGATGATTTGAATACACCTGTGGCACTCGCTCATCTTTTTGATGGCGTAAAATTTATCAATGCTGCGCTGGCAGGCACAGAGCGTGTTACTGCAGTTCAAAAAGAAAAATTACTGAAGCTGTACAACTGTATTTTAGGAGATGTGTTCGGACTTAAACCTGCCGAAACCAGCCAGACAGAAACGGTTGATAAACTTATGCAGACCATCATCGAAATGCGCAACGAAGCCAAGTCGCAGAAAAATTTTTTGCTCTCCGACCTGATTCGCGACAAGCTGTCTGCCGCAGGCATACAAATGATGGATGGAAAAGAAGGTACCACCTGGAAGATACGCACATGACATTCATCTCGAGGTTGCTTCTGTTCACAATTGTTTGCATGGCCATGCTTGTGACTTCCTGCGGGCAAAAAAATGCCGGACAAGAGAAACAGGAGAAACAAGCCCAGCGCTATCGTCAGATCTCGCCTGCTTTTGATGTAGATTCCTGTTATTCTTTTCTCAAAAAACAAGTGGATTTCGGTCCCCGCGTGCCCGGAACAAAAGCCCATGCAGCTTGCGCCGACTATTTGGTTTCACAACTCAGGAAATATGGCTTTACCTGTGTGGTGCAGGAAGCACCTGTGAAAACATATGATGGCAAAACATTCAGGCTAAAAAACATCATCGCTTCAACAGCGCCTCAAAACCCTGATCGCATGCTCCTGATGTCTCACTGGGATTGTCGTCCCATAGCTGACGGAGAAACCGAAAACCGCAACAAACCCATCGATGGTGCAGATGATGCAGCTTCAGGTGTAGCTGTTTGGCTGGAAGTTGCCAGACAGATTCACGCCTCAGGAATGAAAAAAGGAATTGACATATTTTTTACCGATCTGGAAGATTACGGACAACCCTCAGGTGAAGGGAGCAACATGCCGGATACCTGGTGTTTGGGTACACAATACTGGTCGAAAAATCCGCATGTGCCCGCTTACAAAGCCCGCTTGGGCATCCTGCTCGACATGGTGGGTGCCAAGGGTGCTATTTTTCCAAGAGAAGGAACTTCTGTGAAATATGCTGCACCCTATGTAGATGCCATTTGGCAAACCGCGTATGACCTGGGTTATGCAGGAATTTTTGTGGATGCAGAAACAGGAGAAACCACTGATGATCATCTTTACATCAATAAAATTGCAGGCATTCCATGTGTGGACATTGTGCACATGGATCCCAATACAGGTACTTACGGAAGACATCATCATACGCATGGCGACAACCTTGGGATCATCGATAAAAACACCCTGAAAGTAGTTGGACAAACCGTGATGGAATACATCTGGAAACAATAGGAAACATGAGCAACGAAACCCATACTGATTTTTCACAGGTATTCAGCCTGCTCACTGAGGGAAAAATTCCTGAACTCAAGGAGCTCCTCTCTACCTATATGCCCGATGAGCTGAGCCGCTTGCTGGAAGAAACAGAAGATGAGCTCAACCAGAAAAATTTGTTCGGTTTGCTCGATATTAAAATTGCTTCTGAGGTTTTTAAGTTTCTCGAGTTTGATCTTCAGAATTATCTTCTTCATTCACTTGCCTATGAGAAGATGGCTGCCCTTCTCAATGAACTTTCTCCGGACGACCGAACGAAGTTCCTGGAAGAATTGCCCGGTGCTGCCGTTAAAGAATTGCTTGTGCTGCTCGATCCTGAGGAGCGTGCCATCACCTTGTCGCTGCTCGGATTTCCGGAAGGTTCGGTTGGACGCCTGATGACCACCGATTATCTTGCCGTAAAAAAACACTGGACTGTAGACCAGGTATTAAAATACATCCGCAAGTATGGGAAGTACTCTGAGACCATCAATGTGATTTACATCATTGATGATGAAGGAATTTTATTGGATGATATCCGCATCCGCGAGTTTTTATTTGTTTCTCCGGAGACCGGTGTAAGTGATTTGATGGACAGTCGTTATGTTGCGCTAAGTGTGAATGACGATGAGTCGGCTGCCATCACCGTTTTTAGAAACAACAACCGTGTGGCCTTGCCGGTAATTAATACCAAAGGTGTGTTGCTTGGCATAGTTACCATTGATGATGTGCTGCGACTTGCAGAGGAAGAGGATACCGAGGACATTCAGAAAATGGGTGGAACCGAAGCATTGGAAGAACCTTACATTGATTCTTCTGTATATACGCTTATACAGAAGCGCGCAGGCTGGCTTGTCTTGCTTTTTATCGGAGAAATGCTGACTGCATCAGCCATGAGTTTTTTTGAAGATGAGATAGCCCGTGCAGTTATTCTAGCCATGTTTGTTCCGCTGATTATTTCATCAGGAGGGAATACAGGATCACAGGCCGCCTCACTCATTATCCGTGCCATGGCTTTGGGTGAAATAGGAATCCGTGACTGGTGGCGCGTGATGAAACGGGAATTTGTGAGTGGTTTGGCATTGGGAATCATCCTGGGCATCATCGGCTTTTTCAGAATTTTTCTGTGGACATTTTTCACCAATATCTATGGTCCTCACTGGCTGGGTATCGCGCTTACCGTGGGCACCTCTCTGCTGGGTGTAGTGATGTGGGGTTCTCTTGCCGGCTCTATGCTTCCGCTGATTATCAAACGCATGGGAGCCGATCCTGCAGTTTCCTCAGCACCGTTTATTGCAACACTGGTAGATGTAACCGGACTGATTATCTACTTTTCCGCAGCGATGTTATGGCTGAAGGGAACCCTGCTTTGAAAAGCTGATTTCTGATTATTCAATCACGAGCTTACTGCTTTGTTTTTCTCCCAAGGCATTCGTATAAATCAATTGATACATTCCTTTGGATAGCTCAGCAATGTTCATGCTTTGGCCGGCATCAAGCAATTGTGTTTTTACCATCCTGCCTGACAAATCAAATAAACTGCAAAAACCATTCTTGCATGGTGTCTCCCCGCAATTGAGCCGGATTTCAACTTTTGCCGGATTGGGAAAAATATTGATCGAATGACCTCCATTGGCATCCGTAAAAACTGCATTTGGAGCAATGATGTTTAAGTCTGAGAGCAACCTGCGCCAAATGCCTGCGCCTCTTGTTCCGAAATACATATACTGATTGTCATTCGCAAAACACTGAATAATCATCAGGGTATCCTGTAAACCTTCGTTGGCACCTGCCCAGGTTAATCCTCCATCATGGGAAATCCTGACGCCGCCAAAACGCGTTCCCGCAAGAATCGTGTTTCCAATCACATGTAAATCATACAAGGCATTGGTGTTTGTACCTACCGGAATATTGCTCCAGTTGATTCCCCCATCCGTTGATCTCCTGATGCTTCCGGATCCTGCAACCAACAGGGCATTGGATACAGAAGTGACTTCAGCAACATTTGTGGTGATGGAAGTAGATTGCCATGTAAGCCCATCATCATTCGAAACCATCAATCCGGAATTGGTGGCTGCATAAATTTTTCCTTCAAAAGGATGTATAGAATTAACCGGCATCCCCAATGGCAAGCCTTGGGTGCTTGTCCAATTGAGGCCATTGTTTGTAGACCTCCAGATACCATTTATGGAGCTGCCGGCAAACCATGTTGTGGCAGTAATACACAAGGTGGTGATGTTTAAATCAGACAAATCACCATTGATGGAAGAGAATGACAAACCTGCATCTGTAGAGACTGATATACCACTTGATGTGGTGGCGTAAACTGCTCCGCCAAAACTATAGAAGCGTGGTTTTTCACTCAGCACATTGCTGGTTGTGAAAGAATCTGCATGGTTATAACTCACCTGCATTCCGCCATGTCGGGCAGTATAAAGAAAGTTGTTGTTTGCATAAATATTCCCAATAGACATGCTATGTATGCCATTGCCATAGGCATTCCAGGTAGTGCCTTGATCAGAAGAGCCTGCAATGGTTAAAAATCCATTGTAGTTGCCAGCATAAAATACCCTGCCTTGTAGTTCACATAAATAATTTCCAAATTCAGTAGTGAGCAATTGCCAGTTTGATCCCATGTCTGTGCTTCTGTAAATTCCGAGGTTAGTGGCAAACAAATAATTTCCACTTGAAAGGATGATAAAACTGTTTGCAGATGAGGTAGAATCTATTCCGTTCCCGGGAAGCATTGTCCAGTTTTGCCCTCCATCTGTACTCTTATATATTTTATTGAAGCTGGTGCAAAAAAGTTGATTTCCAAAAACATCGAGTGTTCTGCGATAGAGTGGTGGAACGAAGCCATTGTTGGAGAGCGTCCAGCTTTGTCCTGCATCAAGGCTTCTTGAAATTCCGAAAGTCGTTAGCAGGACAAGTGTATCACCATAGGAAACAGCTTTTATACAATTGCTTGTTGGTATTCCGTTGTTGCCATCGAGGAAGGTCCATGACTGACCAAGGTCGGTGGTACGGTGCATATAACCCCCATCACGGGTAACAAATACGCCACCTGCGTTGGAGGTAATACTGCTTGTTTTTACACCGTTGAATTGCCTGAGTATCCAAGTGGCACCGGTATCCGGACTCATAAAAACACCTCCGAGCTCGGTACCTGCCCATAATCTTGTACCATCAAAATGAATACAATTGATGTTAAGCTGACTTAAACCATTTGAGGATAATTGCCATGAACCCCCACCATTAGAAGACTTGTAAATACCCCCGCCGGTTGCAGCAAAAAGCAATGTATCCACTTTTGCAAATCCTTTTACCTCCCCGGGTTCAACTCCAGTTTTTCTCTCCCATTGAGCATTTGCAGTAAGTGAAATCAATGGTAAAATAAGTATGAATATGATGTGTCTCATAGGTTTCAAAAGTAAGAAGAAATTATTTTGAGATTATATAAGTAGTAATAAAATAGAATGGGATACGAAATAGCTTTTTTCTTTTGTGAAAACTCATCGAATATCATGATTGATGCGTACAAATTTTTCGACAATTAAATAGCAACATTTTCAGTTTGTTGATTATAGTATGTACTTTGCAAAAAAAACAACATGACAAGATTTACTTCATGCCTCATGGTTCTGGGCATCCTGGCAAATGCAATGAAAGCGCAAATTACCATTACACAGTCAGATATGCCTGTGCCCGGACAGGCGCTTGTCAGCCATAATGATACTGCCGGTCCCACAGGCATGGTCATCAGTGCTCCGGGTGGCAACCAAGTGTGGAATT
>JBKCNM010000100.1:0-21818 GCA_046297395.1 Bacteroidota bacterium | reverse complement strand
TTATCATCAGAAAACAATTCAAACAATGTGGCTTCTTGCAAGTTTTCCGCCTTTCCCCCTTCGCTTACACACCTTCAAGCGCACAAGGGGGAGGAAATCTGCCTTCGCTTGAATCATCTCATTTTATAAGCCTAAAAGTTCATCTGTATTGAAATAATCTTTGAGTATGCTATTATTAAGCAATTTCATTTTTTTAAAATCAATGCTATTTTTGGCAAAACATTCTATTATTTAAAACATGTATTCAAATTCTTACTACAATAAAAAACTGAAGAATTTATCTAGAACCCATAGAAATGAAAGTACGAAAGCAGAAATTAAACTCTGGAGTAAATTGCTTTCTAGAAAACAGCTTCTGGGAATTCAATTTTATAGACAAAGGCCAATTGGAAACTATATAGTAGATTTCTATAGTAAAGAATTAAATTTGGTTATTGAGACAGATGGAATATCTCATTTAGATGAAAAGGTATATGAAAAGGATCTTTTAAAGGAGAGGAATCTTAAAAAATTAGGATTTCATTTCATAAGATTTCAGGATGAAGAAATCATAAATGATTTTAATAATGTAAGAGAAATTTTATTTGATTTGGCAATGAACTTGAAGTGGCCGTTTAACAAGAAATCTAACTAACACCATCATCCCCCTGTCGGAAAACAATCCCTGCATGCACAAATTTCATCATCAGAAAACAATTCAAACAATTTGGCTTCTTGCAAGTTTTCCGCCTTTCCCCCTTCGCTTACACACCTTCAAGCGCACAAGGGGGAGGAAATCTGCCTTCGCTTGAATCATCTCATTTTATAAGCCTAAAAGTTCGACCCTATAAAGCCCCATTTGGGATAGTAAATACAATCACGCACCGCAAAAGAATAACCCAAACGAAAAACAGAAAGTAAAATGTTCAACGCTATTTAGGGAAGGGCAACTAACCACTAACCACTAACCACTATTCACCATTCACTTTCCATACCCTACTTCCAAACCCCACAATCCGCCTACAAACCCTCTCTCTCCCAATCAGCGCCACCATGTCGAAAAGCTGCGGGCCACCGCCCATGCCCGACAATGCCAGTCGCAACAACTGGTTAAAATGAGAAGCCTGTAAACCCATCTCCGCTGCCAACGATTTGTAGGAAGCTTCCAAAGAAGCTGCATCCCATGTCTCCTGCGTTTCCCATCTTTGTGCAAGCGCTCCAAAAAACGCAGGCGTTTGCGCCTGCCATTTCTTGGCAATCAATGCCGCATCAAAGATTTCCGGTTCCGTAAAAAAATAACTGCCCAGCGACCAAAACTCATGCACAAACCGTGCTTTTTCCTGCATCAGTTTGCAAAAACCTTCCACATAAGAAACATCGCCAAACAATTTTTCAGAAGAGGCCAATGCTTCCGTACTTTGTAAAAAGATTTTTGCCAGCTCCTTTGTATCCCTTTTGCGCAGATACTGTTGGTTAAACCAGGCCGCTTTTTCCGGATCAAACCTGGCGCCTGCCTTGCTCACTTTTGCCAAAGAAAACAAAGCCACCATGTCTTTCATTTCCATCACTTCCTGGTTATTGCCCGGATTCCATCCCAGCAGCGCCAGCATGTTGATAAATCCATCTGCAAAATACCCCTTCTCCCGGTAGCCTGAAGAAACTTCTCCCGTGAGCGGATCTTTCCACTCCAGCGGAAATACCGGAAAACCCAGCCTGTCGCCATCGCGCTTGCTCAGCTTGCCGCTGCCCTCAGGCTTCAGCAAGAGGGGCAGATGCGCATACTCCGGCAGCTCTTTTTCCAATCCCAGAAATTCATAAATCAATACATGTGCGGGAGCCGATGGCAACCATTCTTCCCCACGCACTACATGCGTAATTTCCATCAGAATATCATCCACGATATGCGCCAGATGATAAGTAGGCATGCCATCTGCTTTGAGCAATACTTTGTCGTCGAGCGTGGATGAATTTACCACCACCCATCCGCGAATGATGTCGCGCAGCCTTATTTCCCTGTTTCGGGGCACCTTTAGTCGGATAACATAAGGCGTGTGCATGCTCACCAGGCGGTTTACTTCCTCGGGTGGAAGCGTAAGTGAATTTTTCATTTCCTGCCGGGTGGCCGCATTGTACTGTGGCGCAGCCGCACCGCCCGCCTGCAGGGTTTGCCGCATACGGTCCAACTCCTCCGGCGTATCAAAGGCCAAATAGGCATGTCCGGCCTCTACCAATTGCATGGCATACTTGCGGTAAATACCCAACTCCTTGCGCTCGCTCTGACGGTAGGGAGCATGCTTGCCGCCTACACCCACGCCTTCGTCGGGCATGATGCCGCACCAGCGAAGGGCTTCCAGTATATATTCCTCTGCGCCCGGCACATAACGCGTTTGGTCGGTATCCTCTATGCGCAGCAAAAAATCTCCTCCCTGCTGCTTGGCATACAGGTAATTGTAAAGGGCCGTTCTTACCCCGCCCATGTGCAGGGGACCTGTTGGGCTGGGTGCAAACCTCAGCCTGACGCGCTTGTTGTGTACCATGTTTCTAAAAAGTGTGCAAAGATACACAGCGGCTTCGCAAACACAGGCTACTCATCTTCATACAAAGATGATTGTGCGGTAGCCTTGCTAATGAACACCTCTGTAACATGGCCAGCGAGAGAGAAAAGCTGCCAAAGCAGCGAGCCCACAAACGGAACCCATCAAAAGTTTGTTTTCCAGGCTCACTCGGGTATTAGAGGAAAAAACAGAATGATCCTTTGAATATGAACGACAGAAGGTCTATTTTAAACGACCGTGAAGATTGAATTACCGGAAAATCCAAAGGTAACCCTTCATTATGGAAAAATTATTACACTGATTATCAATGGTAAATTATTAAAAACGCTTGTTTTGCCTAAGAAACATGTTTTTGGTGTCAAGGAATTGTTTGTGCAAAGTAAAACTATCGTTAACTTAGCATTTCAATGTCTGATCAAGGAATATCTATCAAAGTGAAAAAAATGAGCCATACGCCCAAGCTTTTTTTCTTGTTTCTGGGTTTTTTATGCCTGTTTTTTAGCTCCGGCTTTGCACAGCAAACACCACTTATCCTCAACCGGGATGCGGAGTTGGAAAAACAAAAAATAGAGAAAGCAAACTATGATAAAAAACGCCTCGAAGCAGAAAGCATCAGCAATCCCAATGTATCCGAACCCATCCTTCTCAATACCGCTTCTGCAGCCGCTTCTGACGAAGACATGGCAGCAGCCATGCAGATTAAAATAAGAGAGATGGCAGAAAATGCACCGGACTCTTTGGCAAGATTTCCGCTGATTATTCAAGCAGATTTTGCAGTACAAATTCTAAAGATAGATCCTTCCAAAGTAAAAAGGATGTTTTTCTTTTCCGAATATTTTGTACTCGATTATAATGTATACACAGTAGGTGGTACTATCAACCAAAATATCATCAAGCTCTATCAGCAAACTTATGGCAAGGATTTTATCTCAGCCATGATGCCCAAACTGATGCTGGGTCTTTCCACTCCCGATGTGGAGAAAATGGATTTCAATCTTTCTTCAGACATGTTCGTCAGGAATTTCGGAAAAGCACACGGACTGGCACCGCTTCCTGATGCTGCCCCCCGCAACTATGCCGAAGAGGCCATGGCCCAAAACCGTTTTATCAAATACATCCCCAAACAGATTGCTCCCGAGCAGGCAATCAATCCTGCCTCCTTACCTGCTAAACCGGCAGATGGCAAAGGAAAGCCTCAAACGAGCAAACCCAAAACAAAAAAATAAACTTCATATAAAATCAAACACAAACAAATAAACCAAAACAAACACGCGTATGAAACAGTTCATTACAAACTGGTCGCGGGGTTCCGGGGGCACGGAACCACCGTTGAAGTGGCTTAGGTCACTCGCTTTAACAGCCCTGTTTATGCTTGGCCTCGGCTCTGCATTCGCCCAAACAGACAGGATTCCCATCAATGACGGGAATTTCTCCAATGGTTCAACCTTTACTGCAAACGGATGGAGTGTTTCCAATGGGGGAACTCCCAACCACCAGTGGATTGTATCTTCCGGCCATGCTTTGGCAGCTCCTTTTGCGGGAAATGCCGCATTTGTTTCAAACGACGGTACGGCGTATGCCTACACTCCCGCCAACAACTCCAATGTGTTCTTTTGGAGGGATGTAACAGTTCCCGCAGGTGAAACATCCATCAGTTTGTCTTTTAATTGGAACCAGCAGGGAGAATCCACCTGGGATATCTGGCAAGTATTTGTTGCCCCAACCACTGTGAACCCAGTGGGCAACAACACCCACCCCGGTTCAGGAGCAACCAATGTACCATCACCCATCACAGGCGCCACTTATGTAGGCAATGGTGCTGTGGCAACCGGCATCCAAAGCTTTTCGGGTGTCATCCCTCCCTCTTTTGCAGGTAGCACCTTCCGTCTTATATTTTCTTGGAAGAATGAAACAGGTGGCACTCAGCCTCCTGCCGCCATCGACAATATTCGATTAATTTCCTCTCCGCCCGCCACCTACACTGCCACAGCACAAGGTGGTCTCTGGTCTTCACCCGGTACCTGGGTAGGAGGTTTTGTGCCTCCTTCAGGTGCTGGCAACTCCATCGTAATCCCATCTGGGTCTGTTGTTACAGTAGACCAGGTGATTAACTACCAGGACTATACCATCAATGGTGGCATGCAATGGAATGCCACTTCCACCAACACCATGACAGCAACCGGTAATGTAACCATCGGCGGCGGTAGTTTTTATCCCTTTACAACAGGACTATCCGGTGTGCAAATAAACTTGCTTGGTAATTTTACCAATAACAGCTATGCAAACCTCTCGCTTGCAGCCCTTGTCTTTGGTGGTACGGGCACCCAAACATTGGGTGGAACGGGTACCTATGAAGGCATGGCCGGTACCGGCGCAGTTGGTACTCTTGTTATGCAAGGTTCAGGCACGCTCAATGTGGCTGTACCCATTAGCGTTCGTACTCTTTCTTCTCTCGCCGGAACAATTACCGGCGGTTCAAACATCAATGTAAATAACCGCAACACCAATGTATTTGGTGCAAGGAAAAACCAGGTTCAAAATGTAGTAGTTACCAACATGGGCTCAGGCTATACCACTGCTCCATTTGTGGGCGGAGCTTCTGCTGCCCTCTGGACCTCTGCCGCTGTTTCTGCAGGCAACCTGCGCATCAACCCGGCCAATGGTCATCAATATGTGGCCCTGAATGCAGCTTCGTCAATAACAGCTCCAACGCACACAGACAACAGTGTAGCCGTGGTAGACGGAATCTCCTGGCTGCATGTGGGTCCTGCCGGTAACATCGGAACGGCTTTCGCCCAGGGCTCCCTCACCCCATCAGCCGGTACCCAATATTTCTGTAACGGCAAAATTTACACCTGTATCAGCGGTGCAGCAATGACACCTGCCCAAATTACGGCAGCTGCCCCCTTTACCACCACCGACGGAGCCCTGCTCACCATCGGTACAGCTACCTTCCGTGTAGCAGGTAATGCAGCCTCTGTAACTGTTAACCACGACGCCACCAATGGCGTTGTGCGCAGCCTCAGTGTCTCCACCGTGGGAACAGGCTATACCAATGCCAATCCTACCATCGCATTTGTGCCCAACACCACCGGCACCGGTGCCACAGCCACTGCATTTCGTATTGCCGGTTTCACAGCCGGTACAGCGTCTCTTATTCAGAAGCAGGCAGGGGGTAACATTGGTTCGCCCGTAATCTCCTCTACACAAGGTATAGGTGGGGTTACTACTGGTACGGACCTCGGTTTTTACCTCACGGCTCCCACCGTTGGTGTGGGTGGTCCAACCGGTATTAACTTTGTTACCGCTCAGGGATCCGGTTACACATCTGCTCCAACCGTAGCCTTTACAGGCGGTACGATAGTATCCGGAACCAATACCTTCGCCACCGTAGTGGCCGCCGGCAGAGTTTTGTCCATTACTCTCACCACTTCAGCATTATATAGTGTTCCTCCTACCGGTATTACCATTACCGGCGGCGGTGGTTCGGGAGCAACAGCTGCTCTTCCGGCCAACTGCTGGGCGCAGATTACCGCTTCATTGGCAGGCAATGGTCAGATCAATTCTTATTCAGTAACCCAACCGGGTTTTGGCTATTTGGTAGCTCCCACCCTGGCGCTTTCTACTGCCGGAGCAGGTGAAAGAACCGCTACCGCACCCACTTGTGGGGCCAATCTCTTTAACCTGCAATGTGGCAACTTTACACCAGTTACCATCAACGGCGTGGCCCCCACGCTTTTAAATGCAACGCATGATGAATCAGGCAATCTGGCAGGATGTATTCCGACTAATCGTCGCATCAATATTTTGACCTCAGGTGCAGGCGGCCAGGGAATTACCTTTACCGGCAACATCACCATTTATGCTGCCTCCGGAGGCTTGGTGCTTACCAGCGGAAACATCAACTTGGGCGGAAACACGCTGACATTTGAAACTCCCACCTTTTTGGGTCAATCAGCCGGTACTGCTTCCGGTGTAATCAATGGTTCCATACAGTTGAATGGGATTAGCACGACTACCTTTACCCGTACCTTCCCCTTCGCTACCTCTCCGGGTAGTACAGGTGCCGTACAGCTTAACATAGGATCAGGCTCCCTTGCTACAGGTTCTAACATTACAAGGATCACAGTTACCCAAAGTGGTGCTCCATCAGGTACAGCAGGCACCGCCAACATGACGGGTGCCCGTAGTTTTACGGTGGACATCAATGCCGGTACCACATTTGGTACCAATCCAACCATGCTTCTCGGCTTTGGGGCTCTTGATATACTCACATCAGACAATCCTACACTCAGGCTTTGCCAAAGCAATACAGGCCTGAGCAGCGGTTGGACAATTCGTTCTGTTTCCTCAGGAACAGGGGCTTTGTCGGCCAATGGTACGCGTACTACTGCAACTGTAGGCCCTGAAGGACCGATTGTATTTGCTTCTACCATGTACTTTGGTTGGGCAAGTACCTTTACCCCTCCGCCTGCACTTAACTACACGGTAACCCGCACCACGGGAGATGTGTACAACTCCATTGCTCCAATTGCAGCGGGTGGTGATGGAACAGGTACCCTGTCAACTGCATTCGGTGACGAAGGAACCCAGCAAATCAATATCAATTCCTTAGGGTTTACATACCAAGGTTCTCCCGTAACAAGTGCAACCATTCATGCCAATGGTTATATAGCACTCAACAACGGCTTATATTCATATACAGGTGCTAGTTCATGGGACAATACCCTCTCTGCCGACAATGGAGGTTCCGGTACAATCGATGCAAACAAAAGAAATGTGCTGGCGCCTTTCTATGATGACCTCAACAAGGCAAGTCCTGTAATCTACTACAAAACAGTAGGTACCCAGTTCATTGCAGAATGGTTTAATACCACTTTCTATGGTCTTGCGGGTCCTCAACTTTACTACCAGGTTGTGTTGGATGCAGCAGATCAAAGCATCACCTTTAAATATGGTGACATGCAGTTGTACAACGGAACACAAAATGTTCGTTGGTCATACACCTGTGGCATCAGCGGTTCATTTATCCAAACTCCTGTGCAGCCCGGTCAGATCATGCAGCAGCAATTTGAAAACAGCACCTTCTTTACCCATGAGAACAATGCCCGTGCCAACTGGGGAGCCAATGGTCTTGCCATTTCCCCTGAGCCACACTCAAGTATCAAGTTTACCCCGGGTTCATATGTGCCTGTAGCTGCACCTTCTGCAACTCCTCCTCCTAACGACAATCCTGCAGGTGCCATTACCCTGCCTGCACTTACACAGTTCCCCAGCAATATTGCTTGGGATTACATCAACAACAGGTCCAACCTGTACACCACTCGTTACGCCACCAACGATCCTTCCATTGCTTCTTGCGCCGGTCCGGCAAATCCTGCCGATGTATGGTTCAAGTTTGTGGCCAACAATCCTGACATGACTGTGAGGATTTATGGTTCAGGCGGATTCATTCCAAGGGTTGAGGTGCGCGACGAATTTAACAACCCCTTGGCGCCCGCCCAGTGTAATGTGGGTGTTCAGGGCATCACAGTTGATGCAACCCTGAACGGGTTGGCTGTAGGTGATATCTATTTTGTGCGCGTGTCTCACGATTTAACCGGAACCACAGCTTCAGCGCTGGCTTCAGTTTCTGGTGGAATTGCGTCCATTTCAGGTTTCACAAGCGGAACCAATTATACCGTTCCAATAGCTGCAGTTTCTTATGTCCCCAACAACCAAGGTCCTATTGTAAGGGTAAGCGGTGGAGGTGGAGGTGGTTTTGCCATGGCACTTACAAATCCATTCAGCACAGCAATTTCTCAAGTAGTATCTACCCTCACCCAGAGCAATTTTACCACTGTGGGCGGTTTGGGTTATACCTCAGCACCCAGCATTACCATAGATAGTCCCAACTGGGGCATCACCGGTGAGTTTGGTATCATTGTGTATGCTGCTGCAGCCAATGACAATTATGCCACGGCAACAAGGATTATTCCTACAAATACCACTACCTGTGTAACTCCATTAACCGGATTGGCGGGAACAACTACCAACGGAACCTCCACCCTTACCATGACCAGCACCTCAGCTCTAGGTGCAGTAGGTGATCAATGGGTATTGTCCGGAAGCAACTTGCCGTCAAATGTAATAGGAACAGTTGCCAGTGCAACCACTGTAACCTTGAGCAGCAATGCTACAGGAACAGGCAGCATCACTTTTGCTGCCAACAGAAACCAATACACCAATGTGTTTACTGGTGCGGCTACTCAATCTCCTCAAACTGTTTGTGCAGGAACCCCTGATGATGATGTTTGGTTTGTTTTCCAATCAGCAGCTTCCTATGCAAAGGCGGATGTTACCGGAAACACCAACTTTGACCCTCAGGTAGAAGTTTTTGAAGCTACCACCCTTGGTGGCCCAATTACTTCAATCAACTGCCAGGCAGCTCCCGGAGCAGGTGGAACCAACTCGGTATTTTTTGCTACCACCAGTGGAAACTACTATTATCTGCGTATTTACCATGCAGGAGCCGGTGCAACCACCAGTTCATTCTCAGTGTGTGTAAATGACTTCGTTCCTCCTCCCGGATTCTTCTGTGCTGCACCTAAAGTGATTGCCAGTATTCCTTACACAGATTCAGACAATTCTGCCAACTTCGGTAACCAGTATGGTTCACAAAGCTGCAGTGTAAACTATGGCGACGGTAACGATGTTACCTATTTGATGGACTGGAGCGCTGAATCAGCAAGCACCTTCCCTCGTGTGGTAAACATCAGCCTGAACAATACAGATAACACAGGTTGGATTGGATTCTTTGTAAAAGGTCCTGCTCTGGCTGATTGCGAGAACACCACCGGATGCTTGGACTTTGCAGTTTCAGGTGGTTCTTCTTCAGTAAGCAAGCAGGTAACGATTACCGACCCCGGCAAGTATTACATCATCATTGATTACTTTCCAGCTCCAAGCTCTTCCAACTACACACTTTCGTTGAATTATGTTTGTCCTCAGATTGTAGGATTGTCTACCAGTGCCATCACAACGACTGCTGCCACACTTAACTGGACGGCTTCTGCGCCTTCAGTAAACGGTTACACGGTGGAGATGCGTCAATTGCCATCAGGAACATTCAGTTCAACTGCTTTTGGTTTGGGTGTACAAAACCCCTTAACCGGAAATGTTGCCAATGTGAGCGGGCTTACCGCTGCTACACAATATGAGTACAGGGTAACCGCTTCTTGTTATGGCTCACCCACTCCTACACTGGCAACAGTATCTGCTACTGAAGCATTTACTACAGATTGTCCGGCCTCAACGGCACCTCTTACTTGGAATTTTGATGGAGTAACACCCCCTGCGCTGCCTATTTGTTTCAACAAGGTTGTGGCCGGAGGTTGTGCGGTAGAGACTGCCACTGCAGGTGGTCCTGTTTCTACGCCCAACCAGGTGAGGTTTACCAACACAGCAGCAGCCAATCCTGCAGGTCAGGCCATATTGGTGTTGCCTAAATTGTCGGATATAGATGGTATTAATCTTCGCAGAATCAAATTTAATGGTAAATCAAATGTTGCCGGTTACACTTTGGAAGTAGGAACCATGAGTGATCCTTTCAATCCTGCCACATTTGTTTCTCTGAATACTTTTGCAATGACCACCGGAAATGTGGTGTATACTTACCAGTTTGATCAGGTAACAACCACGGATGAGTTTGTGGCGTTTCGCATGACACAAGCCAACCTTGGCGGTTCCAGAATCATTTATGTGGACAACATCATTTGGGAAGAAATTCCTCCTTGTGCCGACCCCATTGGTTTGGCTACCTCCGCCATCACTACAAGCAGTGCTACTGTTTCATGGACAGCCGTTGTTGGTGCCAGTGGCTACAATCTTGAGTACCGCGAAGTAGGAGATCCATTCTTCTCTCCTTTCTCCGGTAATCCTGTATCAGGTACTTCTGCTTCTTTAACAGGACTGTCAGATGCAACCACACATGAGTGGAGGGTTCAGGCAAATTGTACCAATCCTCCTCAGTCAGCATTTACCCAAGGACCTAGTTTTACCACTCTTTGTGGTGCAGCAAATGTGCCCTACAACGAGGATTTTGAAGGCATCACTGCCAATGACCAACTTCCCAATTGTATGGCTGTAGCAAATGCTACCATGGGTGCAGGTATTCGTTCATATGCCACCGCACCAACGGGCACCAACTACAACAGGATTCCCCGTTCAGGAACCAAGTTTATTTCCTATTACTACACACCAAATGGTGTTGATAAGTGGATATTTACCAAAGGCATCCAACTGACCGCAGGATTTACATACGCCTTTAAGGCCTTTTACATTACTGATGGTTTTAGCGGTTGGAATACCCTTGAAGCCGCTTATGGAAGCACGCAAAACGCTGCGGGCATGACCAATACCATTGTAACCGTGAGCAGCCCAACAAATACCACTTACCAGGCGATTACAGGAAATATCATTCCTGCAACAAGTGGTGTGTATTACTTTGGTATTAAATGTAACCACAGCGGAGTGCCTTGGTACCTGACTATTGATGACATCAGCGTGGCTATCCCATCTGCTTGTCCTACTCCCGGCGATCCCAACTACTCAGCCATCACCACGAATTCGGCTACCTTGAACTGGGCAGCAGGTGGTAGTGAAACAGCCTGGGACATCGAAGGTGGACCCGCTCCATATGCTTTCTCAGGCGTGCCAACCATTAGCAATGTAAGCAACAATAGTGCTTATGTAATCAGTGGCCTTAACTCTTCAACAACCTATGAGTACAAAGTAAGGGCCCGTTGTTCCGGCGTTTTGCAGAGCGATTGGTCTTCGTCAACCTCTTTCAGCACACTCTGTTCACCGGCAAGCTTGCCATACACAGAGAACTTTGAAGGAATACTGGCAAACAATACACTTCCCTCATGTATGGCTGTTGGTGGAACCACACTGGGTAATGGTGTGTTAACATATATTGCTTCTCCTACAGGTACACTTTATAATAGAATCGCTCGTTCCGGAACAAAGTTTGCCTCGTTCAATTGGACCCCTACGGGAACAAATAAGTGGCTATTTACCAGGGGAGTGAACCTTACAGCAGGACAAACTTATATATTCACTGCGCATTACATCACGGATGGTTTCAGCGGTTGGAATACTGTACAAGCTTCCTATGGTACGAGCCAGTCGCCTGCAGGAATGACAAACAATGTGATTACACTTAGCGGTCCAACCAATACAAGTTATCAAGAGATGACAGGATTGGTTACTCCATCTTCATCAGGTGAACACTTCTTTGGAATTATGGTTAATAACAATGGTACGCCATGGTATCTTTCAGTGGATGATATCAGTGTAATTGAAGCTCCTGCCTGTCCTACGCCAAATACGGCCACAGACGCTCCGGTAAGTTTAACCAGTATCCAACTGAACTGGACAGTGCTCTATGGCACACCCAGCAGCTATGAAATAGAGTACAGAACCAACCAGAGTTTCACCGGAACACCCAACCTCACCGGAATTGCCGGAAACAACACGACCATTACCGGCTTAAGTGCTCAAACCACTTATTTTTACCGTGTTCGTTCAAGGTGTTCTCCAACCTCTGTGGGAGCATGGTCAAGTATCTTTACCTTCACCACACCTCCTGCAAATGACGCTTGTGCCGATGCCATTGTAGTTACGCCTAACACCACGGTGGTGTGCAACAATACAGTTTCAGGAACCACTCGTGGTGCAACAGGTTCAGTTGCAGGTTGTGCGCCTTTTGGAGCAACTGCCGATGACGATGTATGGTACAAATTTACCGCTGCCAATACCTCACACATTGTAACTGTTTCACCTGCTTTTGGTTTTGATCCTGCTTTCGAAGTATGGGAAAATGGATGTGCAGGGATACCACTCACAGGTGGTTGCGTAAATGCCGGAGCCAATGGTGTTGCAGAAAGTGTGAGCCTCACGGGTCTTACCGTGGGATCAGAATACCTGGTGCGTATTTATATGAGAGATGTACGAACAGCCACCGAGAACTTCTTTACCGGTGATCCGATTGAGTATGGATTCTCTCTATGCATCTCTTCACCTGTACCTGCTGCCGGTGTAGATTGCGACAACCCTGTGATTGTTAGTACTTTCCCTTACACAAGTAACTATACCACCAACTTCATGGGGAATGACCTTGGTGCTCAAACAAGTACATGTGCATCCGGTTATGGAAACGGAAATGATGTGGTGTATCGCATTGACATCACTCCCGCAACAGCCGGTAGGAAAAACATCAGGCTTCAGAACCTGAACGCTACCAAATACATGGGATGGTTCCTGAAAGATGCTACAAACTGTTTGACCACAAGTTCATCATTGGCTTGTGCAACTATGGGTAACATTGACATCTGTCAAGGTGCATATACCTTTACGCCCGGCACTTATTACCTGGTAGTAGATCACAATGCTACTTTGGGAACAGCAGCTGCAAGCTATCTTCTGCAGATTGAAAATGTACCTGGTAATGATGATCCAAGCATTGCTACAGCACCTTTGTTGACATCCGGACCAACTTGCAGCCCAACAGCAGGTACAGTGTTGAATGCCGGTGCTTCCGGACAAGCGGTAGGTACTTGTGGTGGAACACCCGATGAGGATGTTTGGTATCGCTTTACTGCCACCACACCTTCTCAAATTATCATTGTAAGTACCAACGATACATGGGTAAACCGTGTAGAGGTATGGGATAATGCACTTGCAAGCAACCTGGGTTGCGCCAGCGGCATCACAGCCAATGGAGTAACCACAACCAGGTTAAGTATAGCAGGACTCACCGGTGGCCAGAACTATTACATCCGTGTATATGGTGCCAACACCGGCGTGGGAAGTTTCTCTTCTAACGACTGGGCTGACTTCAGTATTTGCTTGCAGGATCCGCCGGCCAACGACAACATCTGCGGTGCGGTGACCCTTCCTGTAAACAATATTGCAGCATATACAGCAGGCGACAATACACTTGCTACCGGATCAGTAACTTCTGTAAGTTCATGGGGTACAAACAGCAACTTCAACGACTTGTGGTACAAAGTAACCGTACCTGCCGGTGGAGTAGTTGTTCTCAACGCCCTTGCCGGAACCTACAATGATTTGGATATGCAGGTGTATACTTCTGCAAACAATACCTGTACAGGTGCACTTACATCAGTAAGTACCGACCTTGGCAGCGGCTTTGGCAACATGCCTTATCTGTATGTAAGCGGTTTAACTTCGGGCAACACTTTGTTTGTGCAAGTAAGAAGTAACCTTGCTACCGGATTCGGAACCTTCCAGATTGCCGCCACAGATGCGGTTAACTGGACAGGCGCGTCTAATTCAATTTGGGAAACAGGAGCCAACTGGTTCAATGAATCTGCTCCTGCTGCCAACCAGAACATAGCGATTCCTGCCACCGTAAATCGTCCGGTAATCAACAGCAGCCCAACAGTTACAAACCTGACCATTTACTCAAACGCTTCAAGTGGAACGGCCATGCAAACCCTCACCTTTGGTGCGTCATCTGTGTTAACTGTGAGAGGCAATCTTACTACCAACAACACCGTATCACTAAATGGACCCTCAGGAACATTGAGGTTTACCGGAACAAGTGCACAAACCCTTACCGGTAATTTCATTGGAAACTCAAGGTTAGAGGTGAATAAAACAGGGGGTTCATTTACCCTTGCCAATACCCCCGGTACTTCACTTGTGATGAACAATGTGCTTACTCCAACAGCAGGTACCATTACCACCAACAACAAGCTCACCATTGCCAGTGCAGGTATGGTGGCTCCAGGCGGAGGTACTATTAGCGGAACAGCAACAGTTCAGCGTAGGGTGTTTGTAGGAAATTATCACTACATGACCTCACCGGTGAATAATACACCTGTATCAACTGTTGAAAGCAACTTTGGAGACGATACCAATATCTGGGGTGATGTAGGGTATGCTTACACCACCGATCCCTCTGTACCTCAGCCATCGGTTTTCCCTACTGCTTGGTGGTACAATGAAGCCAATGCCGATTCAAATGCAGCCTTCGGATGGACTTCTGCCACAGGAGCAGTGGAAATGAATCCCGGTCGTGGTATTGCCGTGAAAGTTTACCAAAATACCGGAACAACTTTCGATGTAAACGGTAACCTCAACACAGGTAATATCTCAAGAGCGATTACTTACACAAACAGTGGTAAGCCCAATTCTGACGGATTTAACCTCCTCGGAAATCCTTATCCATCCTCATTGGCATGGAACAACTTCTATACAACCAACAGTGCAAGCATTGAGAATGCATTGTACCTGTGGGATCCTGTAACGAATAACTATGCAGCCTTTAACGGAACAGTATGGCAAAACAATGCCGGAGCCGGAAGCAACGACAAGATTGCTCACTCACAAGGCTTCTTTGTGAAGGCCAAGAGCACGATTACCAATCCAACGAATGTGAACTTCACAGACGCCATGCGTTCTACCACTTACGCCAACAACTTCTTCAGCAATCCGGTGAGCACACTTCGATTGAAAATAGAAAACGGAGGCCTGAGTGATGAAACAGTGATTTATCTTGATGAAAATGCAAGCAGCAACTACGATGTAAATATTGATGCATCAAAGCTCATACCTACATTCGTTAGTTCACCATCCTTGTACACCATCAGTGATGACAACCACAACATGGCCATCAATGTGATGAAGAACTTCAGCCTGAACACCATTATTCCTCTTGGAGTAATTGCCGGCGAAACCGGTCGTGTAACCATCAGTGCTGCTGATTTGAGTGCACTCGACTTGTTCACAGAGATCTACCTCGAGGATGCCCTCACAGGCAAAATCATCAACCTGAAAGACCAGAGCAGCTATGCTGTTGACCTGAGCAAAGGAAATGCCGGAAGCCGTTTCTTCCTGCGCTTTAGCAAGGAAAACACTGCCGCTCCTTCTCTCAGTGCATCACAAACCGGTGGATTCAACATCTACAGCGCCGACAACAGGGTGTTTGTGAACATCCCTGCTGAAATCAAAGGAGATGTACGCATCGAAGTGATGAATGTACTCGGTCAGGAAATGGCCTTTATGAATGCCAGCAATGCAAGCGGACTGAAAGAAATTTCTGTTCCGAATGCAGTGGCCGGAAACTACCTGGTAAAGGTGGTGAACGATGGCAAGGTGTACACCCAAAAACTTTATCTTGGAAACAAGTAAAAGATAAGGCACACCGGCCCGGTTTGTAAAAACCGCCGACCCAAGGAAAAAACCCCCGGCAAATCGCCGGGGGTTTTTATTTTGCCATTATCTTTGGCAGTATGATAAACAAGGAACAACTTAACGATTTGAGCGCCCGCAGAGAGGCGCTGAGGAGGCATCTTTAACTTAGAGGTGCGACTCAGACAACTGGAAGAAGAAGAAGAGAAAACCCTCGCTCCCGATTTCTGGAATGATGCTAAGGCAGCAGAGAGCCAGATGAAAAAAATCAGGGAAATAAAACAATGGACAGAAGCTTTCGCACAGGTGCACAGCGCTGTGGAAGATGCGCTGGCCATGTATGCTTTTTTTGAATCAGGGGATGCCGGCGAAAAGGATGTAGAAGAACAATTTGCACAGGCCATGAAACGGCTTGAGCAACTTGAGTTTAAAAACATGCTCAGTGGCAAGGAAGACAGCCTGAGTGCCATTCTCACCATCAATGCCGGAGCAGGTGGAACCGAGAGCTGCGACTGGGCCTCCATCCTAATGCGTATGTACATCATGTGGGGAGAGAAAAACGGATACAAAATCACCGAAGAAGACATGCAGGATGGAGATGTGGCAGGTGTAAAATCAGTGACGCTGCAATTTGAAGGCCCCTTTGCTTACGGCTACCTGAAAGGGGAAAGCGGTGTGCATCGTCTGGTGAGAATTTCACCATTTGATGCCAATGCCAAACGGCATACCTCTTTTGCATCCGTATATGCCTATCCACTTATCGACGACAGTATTGAGATTGCCATCAATCCCGCCGATATTGAATGGGATACCTTTCGTTCAGGGGGTGCAGGCGGACAAAATGTGAACAAGGTAGAAACCGCAGTGCGTCTGGTACACAAGCCCACAGGTATTGTGATTAAAAACCAGGAATCGCGCTCGCAGTTACAGAACAAGGAAAAGGCCATGCAGTTGCTAAAATCTCAATTGTATGAGCTGGAAATGCGCAAACGCCAAGAGACCATTGATGCCATTGAAGGTTCAAAAAAGAAAATCGAATGGGGATCGCAAATTCGCAACTATGTGCTGCATCCCTATAAATTAATCAAAGATGTGCGCACCGGACATGAGACATCCGATGTGCAGACGGTTCTTGATGGAGGCCTGGACGATTTTATCAAGGCTTACCTGATGGAATTCGGAAGCGTAAACGAAAAACAATCATGAAAAAAAGTGTATTAATTACCGGAGGAGCCGGGTTTATTGGCTCGCATGTAGCTAGACTTATCTGCCAAAAGTATCCCGATTACCTCCTAGTGAATCTGGACAAACTCACTTATGCGGGAAACCTCATGAATGTGGTGGATTTGGAAGACAAACCCAATTACCGTTTTGTGAAAGCAGACATCACCGATGAGAAACAAATCCAAGAGGTGTTCGAAAAATTTAAGCCGGATGCCGTGATACATCTGGCAGCAGAATCGCATGTGGATAGGTCTATTGAGAGTCCGATGGATTTTATCAGCACCAATATTGTGGGCACCGTGGTGCTTCTTAATGCCTGCAGAAGAGCGTGGAAAGAGGATTTTGCCAACAAAAGGTTTTACCATGTTTCCACCGATGAGGTGTATGGTTCATTAGGAGAAACCGGCATGTTTACCGAAACCACTCCTTATGATCCCCGCAGTCCATACTCTGCTTCCAAAGCCTCATCAGATCATTTGGTAAGGGCTTATCACCATACTTATGGCTTGCCTGTTGTGCTCTCCAATTGTTCCAACAACTACGGCTCACATCAGTTTCCGGAAAAGCTCATCCCATTGTTCATCAACAACATCAAAAACAAACAGGCATTGCCTGTTTACGGCAGTGGAAGCAATGTGCGCGACTGGTTGTGGGTAGAAGATCATGCCCGTGCCATTGATGTGATTTTTCATGCCGGGAAAAACGGAGAGACCTACAATATCGGAGGGCACAATGAATGGAAAAACATCGACCTGATTAAACTTCTTTGCAGCATCATGGATAAACGCTTGGGCAGGGCAGAGGGAGAATCATTTCAACTGGTGAGTTATGTGAAAGACCGTGCCGGACATGACCAGCGATACGCCATTGATGCCTCCAAGCTGCAGCATGAACTGGGATGGAAACCCTCCCTTCAGTTTGAGGAGGGTCTTGAAAAAACCGTAGATTGGTACTTGTCCAATAATGGTTGGCTTGCTCATGTAACCTCAGGAGCTTATAGGCAGTATTACGAAAAACAATATGTAAACAGATAAAACAGGCGCGCATGTATAGCCAGTCATTTGTAGAAGAAGATTTCGGACAGCATCATTTTTTGATTACGGGTGGAGCCGGTTTTATCGGGTCCAACTTGGTAGAATATCTGAGTAAATACGGGGCGAAAAAAATCAGTATCCTCGACAACCTTTCTACCGGATTCAGGGAGAACCTCAAGGATTTTCTTGTGCCGGGAAAGGTGGAATTACTAGTGGGAGATATTACCAATCCGGCAGATTGCGCCGGCGCATGCCAAGGCGTAGATTATGTGCTGCACCAGGCGGCCCTGGGTTCTGTTCCCCGCTCGGTGTTGAATCCACAGGCCACACACCAAGCCAATATCAATGGGTTTTTAAACATGCTCATGGCTGCCCGCGATGCCGGTGTAAAGCGTTTTGTTTATGCAAGCTCATCATCGGTATACGGCGATAGCAAGGAGCTTCCCAAAGTTGAAAAAAACATCGGGAATCCTCTTTCACCTTATGCGGTTACCAAATATGTAAATGAGTTGTATGCCTATGTGTTTACCCACACCTATGGCATGCCTTGTATTGGCCTCAGGTACTTTAATATTTTTGGCCCAAGGCAAAATCCTCAGGGCGAATATGCTGCTGCCATTCCTTTGTTTATGGATGCCCTTTTAGGAGAAAAAAATGCTTTTATTAACGGAGATGGTGAACAAAGCCGCGATTTTACCTTTGTGGAAAATGCTGTTCAGGCAAATATCCGCGCCCTGTTCACACAAAATACTGCGGCCTTTGGCAAGGTATTAAACATTGCTTGCGGTGAACGCATCACCATCAATGAATTGTTTGAGATCCTGCGCCAAAAAACCCAATCGGCAGTGAAGCCAACATACAGAGAAGCCCGCAGCGGAGACATTCGTGATTCGCTTGCAGATATCAGCTTGGCAAATGAACTCATTGGCTATGCACCCCAAACAAGTGAAACAAGGGCTTGAAATCACCGTAGAATGGTTTAAAAAAACCTATTACTCTTGAATATATTCAGCAACTTATTTAAAAAGAAAGAAAACATCGCTTTATTAAATGATTTTGGTATCGTTGGGATAGATATGCATTCTCACCTGATTCCAGGGATTGATGACGGTGCAAAAACCATGGCCGATTCACTTGCCATGATTGCTTCCCTGCATGAAATGGGATATTTTTATTTTATTACCACCCCGCACATCATGATGGATCATTACCGAAATACCCGCGAAGGTATTTTGTCGGGTTTGGAACAACTGCAGCAAGCAATTGTGCCAACCGGTATGAATGTGAAGGTGCATGCCGCTGCAGAATATTATCTTGACAGTGATTTTTTACACAAGATTGAACACGAGCCCTTGCTCACGCTGGGAAAAAAATACCTTCTTTTCGAGATTTCTTACCTGAATGCCCCCGACAATTTAAACGATGCCATTTTTTTGATGCAGGCCAACGGCTACAAACCCGTACTGGCGCATCCGGAGCGTTATCCTTTTTGGTATCATAGTTTCAAAAAATACCAGGATTTAAAAGACAAAGGGGTGCTTTTTCAACTGAATATCAATTCTCTCACCGGATATTATTCACCTGTGACACAAAAGGTGGCAGAAAAGTTGATTGATGCAGAGATGATTGATTTTTTGGGAACCGATTGTCACCATGCAGGCCATTTGGAACTGATGAAACAGGCCTTGAAAAATTCACGGCTGAGCCGTTTGATGGCTTCAGGGAAAATAAGAAACAGGGAATTGATTGATTGAGCAATCAGGGTTGGCTGATATGCAGGGTATAGTTTTCCATCACCGGGTTGGCCAATAATTGTTTACAGGCATTTTCGGCAATCTGTTTGGCCTTTTCAGCATTTTCAGCTTCAATCTGCAGGCTAATGTTTTTTCCTACGCGCACGGCTGAAACAGCATGCATGCCCATGTTTATCAATCCTTTTTCCACCGCTTTTCCCTGTGGATCGAGCAGATTGGCATGAGGCATTACCTGTATGCTGGCAGTGAACAACATGCCCGGCTTATTTTTTTGTGCAGGTATAATCCAAGGCACCTGCGCGGGCAGAAGCTGCTTTGGCGGTGTTTTCCTCGTTGGTAATCTCTGTGGGATTGCCGCACACTTCCGGTCTGTTTACGGTGGAGTCTTTGCCGTTGTATTTAAAAGTATAACTGCAGGTAACACATTTGTTGCAGGAGGCAGAAAAAAGGGCTGTAGTGAGTGCAGCCAAAACAAGCAGATGTTTCATAGCGGTAAAAGTAACCAATGATTTGAAATTTCACCAAATCGAAAGCAAACTTCCCTCGTACTTTGTCATTAACTTGCTTTGATGTGTTTATGCAGCGAGTTGAAAAAGCAATTTTTTACAAATGAAGCGGTAATCAAATGTTGTACATTTGAAAAACAAACAAAACCATGAAAAAACTCATTCTTTTCTTTTTTGCACTTGCCTTTGCAGGTGCCGTGCATTCGCAGGGTGTAGACGAAATCATCGATTCCTATCGGCAGGCGGTGGGAGGAAAAAACTGGGATGGCATCAAAAACATGCGTTTAAAAACCAATCTCAACCAGGGTGGTACAAACATTCCCGTGGAAGTGGTTATGATGGCAGATGGCCGCTCTTATACACAAATTACTTTCAACGGAAATACCATGACCATGCGGGCCTTTGACGGACAGAAGAGTTGGGGTACCAATTTTATGACCATGGCTGCTGAGGAAGAATCTGCCGAGGAGTCGGAAAATTCCCGTCGCACTGCGGCGGAGTTTCCCAATGCATTGATGCATTACAAAAAGTTGGGTTACAAGGCATCACTCATGGGCACCGAGAAAGTAGACGGCACTGATTGTTACAAAATCAAGCTGGAGAAAAAAACCATGCTTGTAGAAGGAAAAGAAGTACCCAATATTGAATACCACTACCTGGACAAGGAAAACAAGGTTATCCTGATGTCGGAATCAGAATTGACTTCCGGTGAAATGAAAGGCAAGCTCAGCCAGGAGAAATACAGCGATTACCAGGAAGTGAACGGTGTGATGGTGGCTTTTTCAAATGCTTCGGGTATCAAAGATGGTCCTTCTCAAACCGTTCAGTTCGAAAAGGTGGAGACCAATGTGCAGGTGGATGAAAACAAATTTAATTTCCCCAAAAAATAATGTGCAGAAAGGCCTTGCTGCAGCTTTTGCTGCCCATGTGCATTGCTGCATACGGATATGCCCAGGAAACCCTGAACGCAGGGGATTACTTTGGTGATTTAAAAGCCAGGCATCTCGGGCCTGCACTCATGAGCGGTCGCATTACCGACATTGAACTGCATCCCAAAAATTCCCGCATTGTTTTGGTGGGTGCTGCCGGTGGGGGCATCTGGAAATCGCAGGACGGTGGCGTGAAGTTCAATCCTGTTTTCGACGCCCATTGTCAATCCATAGGTGCACTTGCCATAGATCCTCAAGATCCCGACAATACCTATTGGGCCGGCACAGGAGAAACATGGACAAGAAACAGCGTCTCGGTGGGAGATGGCATGTATAAAACCACCGATGGTGGGAAAAACTGGACCAAATCAGGACTTGAAAAAACAGACCGCATTGCGGCCATCCAGATTCACCCGCGCAATTCCTCCGTGGTTTATGTGGGGGCACTCGGTGCCTTGTGGGGAAACAGCGAAGACCGCGGGGTTTATAAAACAGAGGATGGGGGTAAAACCTGGAACCGCATCTTGTTTGTGAACAACACCACAGGTTGCTCCGAGCTCATTTTGGATCCGGGCAATCCGGAGGTCCTGTACGCCGCATTTTGGGAATTCAGAAGAACAGCCCATTCGTTTCAGTC
>JBKCNM010000099.1:0-4332 GCA_046297395.1 Bacteroidota bacterium | reverse complement strand
AGACACCAACGGATGTGCCTACTCGCGTTCTGTTACCATCGTGGTAGAGATTATTTGTAATGAATTGTTTGTACCCGATATTTTTTCACCCAATGGCATGGGCAATCCCGAGAATGAAAAACTATGTGTGTACAGCAATTGCATCAAAGAGATGACATTTGGCATCTATAACCGCTGGGGAGAATTGATTTATCTTACCAACGATATCAATGGATGTTGGGATGGTACGCACAAAGGATTGCCTTCTCCCACAGGTGTGTATGTATACAGGTTGTATATAGAGCAGCGGGATGGACAAAAGATTGAAAGTGCGGGAAATATTACCCTGATTCGTTAATGTTTATTGACCATATGCAGCATATGTTAGCTACTATTGGTATATATAGATCCCAAAAATGAATGCATGTAACAGAAAGACAGATAGAGATAGATTAAATTTCTGCTATCGTTTTTTTGTGCTGTAATTTTAACACGAATTTTTTTGAATGATTTTGGCTATTATTCTCATCATCAAATGTTTGATAAGATATAAGGTATGGGTTTATTTGTTTAATTTTTAAATCGCCTGAGGACATACATTTGTTGTCAATGTTTTATGGTAAGAAAAATAAGTGCTTCCCCCTATCCCTTTTTCCATCTTTTTCCAATGCCAAAAATTTTGTCCCTATTTTTTCTTTTCACACGCAAACATAAGTCCCTCTTCTTGTTTTCGCAGAGGCAGTTTTTTTCAGTAGTTATTGAAAAATGTTTTTCGGCAAAATTTCAGCTCTTTTATTCTGGAATTATCTTGCTAATTGATTCTCAAATGAACAGCGAATCATTGCCGGTCTATTTTTTGTTTTTCGGTACATCTTTTTTTATTCTCATTGTTAAGTCAAAATTATCAATTGAGAAAAACAATATCGGATTCATCAAAATCATCAAACCCTTCAGCAATATCTCTTACAATCATATACCATGAAACTAAAGATCTTTCTTTTTTTTCTCTTGTTTTCATCATCATTACTTGCGCAAAAACAGGCCAATGTTTGGGTATTTGGAACAGGTGATGTGCTTGATTTTAATCCGGGAAATCCTATTGGATATAGTGGCATTCCCATGTATACTCAGGAGGGTTCGGCCTCAATCTGTGATTCGGCAGGAAATCTGATGTTTTACACCAATGGCGGTGGGAGGGAGACATTCCCATCCTCGGTGAACAATGATCCGGGGCATATATGGAATCGGAACTTTAATGTCATGTACAATATGCAAGGCATCGAAGGTGGAGGATTCAGTGCCATCCAATCAGCGGTCATTTTTAAGAAACCGGGAGAAGATAAAAAGTATTATGTTTTTACGATGGAAGAATATGAAGACACTGTGAGTGCTTCGGCTTCGGTAATTGCTGTCCAGCCCAATGGCAGAGGATTGAGTTATTTTGTTGTAGATATGACGCTTAACAATGGATTAGGTGGCGTAGTTCAGGCAGATGAGCGGGTATTTGCTCCTTCCTTTGAAGGCTTGTGCGCCATTCGTCATCAAAATGGCGATGATTATTGGATTCTGGCGCATCGCGATACCCTTGGCATCGGTGTATACAAAGTGGATGGTGCAGGCATTAGCCTGCATAGTATTGTATCATTGGATGTTCCGGTATTTTCCAATCCGTCATTCGAAACGCTGGCATGTATCCCGGATTCAATCAGTGAAATTGCATGTGCAGCCGATTGGTTTCGGGGAACCATAGACGGAACCCCTGATTTTTTTGTAGACACCCCGGGGGGACTTTGGTCAAATGTGATTCCTCAGCCCCTGCCAGATGGAAATGCACTTGCGGGATTGGTTATTTCATCCGGCGTTTCAGAGTATGTAGCTACATCACTGCCGAGTCCCATTGAAGCCGGTATTGTATACCATCTCAAAATGAAGCTTGCCGGCACATCAGTTTGTAACTCCACAGATACCTCAATTACAGGAAGCATTGGGGCTTTTTATGGTCCGGTGGATATTACCATTTATGGTTCTCCCGACATTGTTACAACTCCCGTTACAACAACTTTTGGAGGTGGTTGTCCTGCAGGTTCCGGTAATTGGACAGCACTCGGGCATGCCTCATACGCCGCCAATGGAAACTGGCAGGATTTGGAAATTACTTTTCAGGCAACCTCAAACATTCAAACCATCATGATTGGTGCTCCATGCACATTGCCTCCTTATATGACACCAAATGTTTCAGCTAACGGGGCTTGTTATCCATATTTTTTTATTGATAAACTTTCACTGTCAACAAACATCAATTCTTATGGCGCAATCAAGGCCTCTCCGGATGGCAGGCATGTATATTGTGGCAACCGCTTGTTGCAGTTTGATCCCTCCACAGGAATACTCAGCAACCAATTGAATATGCCATTGGGTACGGCGGCTGAATTTTCGCCCAACAGCCAATATTTATATACCTATCGGCCTCTAACAAATGGAAGCTACAATACCATTCAACAGTTTAATCTTACTTCATCCAATATTTTGGGAAGCGAAATGGTTGTTGACAGTGTTGCCACTGATTATTACTTTAACAGTATTCCCATGCAACTTGCACCCGATGGGAAAATTTATTTTGTAGGAATAGATTTTTCAACCCAGAATAATATTGTTAGCAGGATTGCTTGTACCAATACTAATTCTCCATCGCTTGAGGAGAATGTGTATGTGTATCCTATTGATCCTGCTATAAACAACATCAACTGGTTTAATGGTTTACCCAATTTTCCGGCTTGGATTTTCGAAAATGAAAATGCTACCTCCGTGGTTATCTCCGAAGATACCGTTTGTTATTATGGAACGCCCATAACTGTTACTGCTCAAACGCCCTCTACAGATATTCTCTGGTCTACCGGGGATACAACCGCGAGCATCGTCATCAATGCGCCGGGAACATACACAGTGAATGTGCTTGGGAATTGCGGAAGTGGAAATGACAAGGTGGTGGTAAAAAATTGTGTGTTGCCGATAGATTCATGTCTCTTATTTCAGGCAAATTCTCAGCAGATACAAACATTTACGGTACCACCGGGAGTTGATAGCATCCGCGTAAAAATGTGGGGTGCAGCGGGAGGTGCAGGTCCGGATAACACAGGCAACAAAGGAGGAGGGGGCGGATTTACCAATTTTGTAATGGCTGTAACACCCGGTGAAGTTTTAGAAATTACCGTAGGCAGTGGCGGGAAAGCTGCAAGCGGACATACAGGTGGAGCCGGTGGCTGGCCCGGTGGAGGAATTGGAGGAAGCGGGACACTTGTTGAAACTATTTTAGGTGTGCCCACCGATGTGGGCGGTGCAGGTGGTGGTGGTGGCGCAACTTATATTCGCCGTCAGTCAAACAATACTTTGCTTGCAGTAGCAGGTTCAGGCGGTGGAGGCGCATTTAATAGAATGGGCGGTTCAGGTGGTGGATTGGAAGCAGGCTTCACAGTGGCAACGAATGCAACCATATTTGATCACTTTGGATTTGGAGGCACACAAACCTCCGGTGGAGCACCATCCAATAATACGCTTTCTCCTCATCCCGTAATGGGCACAGCAGGTTCAGCTCTAAATGGTGGAAATGGCGGCTCGGACCCTACCACGCCATTTTCCAAGGGAGGCGGTGGGGGTGGTTCCGGGTATTATGGCGGAGGCGGTGGAGGAACATATGATGCCAATGGTTTTGGAAGTGGCAGTACAGGTGGAGGTGGTAGTGGATATGTATGTACGACCTGTGGCTTGATTGGACAAACGATTATTGATGCTGAGACCGGTGGAATTCCTGCAAATGAAAACGATCCTTTGCTACTCCAGTTTCCGCTTGTTGGCAGGGGGATAGACGGGGAAGATGGAGGTGACGGACTTGTTCAAATTTGCATTAAAAATTTCGGATGTATTACTACATCCTCTTCCATTTCACCAATTGCTTGCACTACCTATACCTCACCCTCAGGTAAAGTGTATATTCAAAGTGGCTTGTATATTGATACGCTGGTAAATGCAGCAGGCTGCGATAGCATCATCAACATTACCTTGAGTATAACCGGTTTGCCCACAGCCACGGCAACTTCCACGCCAGGCACATGCGGATTAAGCAATGGCACGGCATCTGTTACGGCTACGGGCGGCTCGGGCACTTATACCTATGCGTGGTCAAACGGGGCAACAGGAATTTTTAATACATCACTAGCCGAAGGCAGTTATACAGTAACCGCTACCGACCAAAACGGATGCAGTGCACAAGCACAGGTAAATGTAGCTGCTATCCCGCCTGTTAATGTTCTGGTTACTGCATCCGATACACTCATTCAATATGGAGATTCTGTAAAC
>JBKCNM010000098.1:0-3170 GCA_046297395.1 Bacteroidota bacterium | reverse complement strand
TAATATAGAAAAGGCGGTATGTATTATACCCATATACGAGGATAACCTCCACGAATGGCATATCCCTCCCAATCATTAACAGTAAAGTGGTGGGTGCGTAATTCGGAAACGGTCAACAAGTGAAACAATCTTACCCTTCAGGACAAAGACTGCGCTTTTTTTTCAAGCAACAAAAAATGCTGTGAGCCGGCAATCAAATACTCCCCTTTACGCCCCCTTGCATCGGTATACACTTGCGGTTGGAAAACAGTTCGGGAACATCCTGTATTTCATCCGGGATGGCTCCGTTTTGATAGGTCTACAGAAAGTCCTTGGGATCGGTTTGCGCAAAGTTTCTTACGCTCAGATCCTCGAGATTCACATAGGTGTAATCGGGTGCAAGCATTTTGCACAGCGTGGTTTTCCACGATTGCCGTGGACCGGTATGCCCATAACCGGAAACTTCTGCAAAGCAAGCCTTACCTGTGGCTCTATTTCTTGGGTGAAAGCCATGATTTGGAAAATTTAGGAATCCGATTCCTAATCTGCAAAAACAGCGCAGGCGGAGCCTTTAAACAGGGATTGGAAAAGGCGGGGCTTTGCGTCGTACTCATCAGGACGCTAAGTAGTTTTTCCATTCAATGAAATTACACCCTCACCCCAATCACACATATATCGTCCACTTGTTCCAGTTTTCCTCTCCATTCATCGTGTTGGGCAAGCAGTTTTTCTCTTTGCGTTTCCATGGGAAGTTCGGCGATGTGCAACATATTTTCTCTGAATTTTGCCTTGGTCAACTTCTTCCCCTTTACCCCTCCAAACTGGTCTGCATAGCCATCAGTGAAAATATAGATGATATCTCCTTTTTCCAGTTCCATCTCATGGGTGGTAAATGGTGCAAATTCATAACCGCGGCCAATAGCCTGTTTATCCGGTTTAATTTCTTGCATCCTTTTTTCGCTTGCATGGTAAATCCAGATTGGGTTATTGGCGCCACTCCAGCGAAGTATTCTTGTATTGATATCCAGCACACAAAGGGAAGCATCCATGCCATCATGTACTTCTTCATCACTCTTGGCAAAATTTTCCATGACCAGTTGTCTTGTCTTGTCGAAAATCTTGCCGGGCATTCTTTCACCAAATTCATGCAAGGCACGGTTGAGAGCATTGTTGCACACCACGCTCACCATGGCGCCGGGTACACCGTGGCCGGTGCAGTCGCAGGCGGCAAAGTAAACGCTCTCGTCAATGGATTCCATCCAGTAGAAATCACCTGCAACAATGTCTTTGGGCAGGTATAGGATAAATGAATTTTTAAGAAAGGCTTTTATCTGTCTGTCCGGTGGAAGAATAGCTGTTTGTATTCTTCTTGCATAAGTGATAGAGTCAAGTATCTCGGAATTCTTCTGAGAAATAACTTGATTCTTTTCGGATAAAATCCTGTTTGCCTTTTTAGAATTTAGATAGGTCCAAACAACAAATCCCAAAAACAAAAAAATAAAACCTATGAGCGAACCCATCCAATAGAGAAAATATCTTTGCTGCTTGATTCTATCTGCCTGCAATCGGCTCATAAGATAAATATCTCCAATTAACTCATTTTGTTTTTGAAAGGAAATCTTTTGGCGCAGTATCATCAAATTGGCATCTGAAAGTTCTTTGTTTCGGTCGGCAAGGATTTGAGCGTATTTTCCTTCTGCATTCGACAATTCATTCATGAACTGCCGAAGCTGTGAGGCTGTGCTCTTTTCATCCTTTGTTATTTCTGCTATCAGTGCGTTTTTATTTATTCTGCTTCTGGTAATATGCTCCTCCTTAATTAAAGTTCCATTTTTATATTCCTGTGTTAAACATAGCTTACCCTCTGCATCATATAAAAGCACACTTCCATTTAATATATTCTTTGCCATTGAAGCAGAAACCGCCATCTTCCCACCGGGGTAAAAGATGAACTGACGGCCTGTTTTTAACCCATCATTAGTGTAATTCAATAATTTAATCAGCTCCCCGCTTTTCGCATAACCTTTATTCATTCCAATGAAAATTTGACGATTGTTATCATACACTCCTTCATTCATTAGTTTCCCATCCTGATAAAACAATTTATAATCACCGGTAGAAAGGTTGTTTATAAATTCCATGGAAACCTCCACTGAATCATTCAAATAGTGCTTTAACCAAAGTCCTTCTTTCTTGTCATCAGCATAATTTCCGGTAAAAACAATATGTCCGGATTCATTACTATATGACCACTTCCCCTTCCTTTTGTTGTCGTAGCCAATTCGATTGATGGTATCTCCTCTAATCACTATGGCTGAATTGTTTTCACGATCCAAAATAATTTTTCCAGTACTTCCTGATTTATTGGCGGACTCTTTGTCAGCTTGTGAGGTTACCTGATTGCTTTTTTCTTTGTCTTGTAATGAATCTTTGGGAGCAATAAAAATATTTGTCCCAATGAAATATTCTTTTTTCTCATGATACACACAAATTCTGCGGATACTTCTTCTTTTTATTGCAGGATTTGGGTCTTTTTTATCCATGTTGATCTGATAAAAAAACTTGAAAAGCTGTTCTTGCTTATTCCCCGGTACCCGGGTATTTATATAATAATTCGCAGGATAGTATACATCCCCGTATGATTTATATACCAATACATATTCTGAGTTTAATTCGAGCTGAAATTCAAATCGTTCATCATTATCTGCATCTACTGTTAAGATCTTTTTTAGTATGCCGGAATCCTGAGGAAAGTCCCTGAAGGATTTTTTGAACAAGGAATCTGACTTTACCTGATATACATCTACATAAATATTTTTGAGGGATTTGGAGGGATTGCCTGTTTCAAAAGCACTGCCACTGCAAAAAAATCGTTTGTTGTCAGGACCGGCAAAAATGCCTGTATGGCAAAGCAGTAAGAAAAAAATGAAGTAAAATTTGTTTTGCAGCATTTGATTCATCTATTAAGAAAGAAAATTCTTTGTTACCTTTTAAACATGTCTTCGATTTTACCATTTAAAACTTTACCCCAATCACACATATATCATCCATCTGCTGGTGCTTGGCTTTTATATTTATGACTTATCTTTTTTTTAATGTCTATATAGCTTGGATTTTTATCATTTTGCAGCAATCAATTTTTAGTTAAAGCTACTTGCTGCATATATAGTAAGAATGATGAAGATTGATTT
>JBKCNM010000097.1:0-29266 GCA_046297395.1 Bacteroidota bacterium | reverse complement strand
CCCCACTCATTGTTACCAGGATGCCGGTAATTACAATGTGAGACTGGTGAGCGAAACAAACTATGGTTGCAAGGATACTGTGACCCTTAACAATGTGATTAAAGTGAATCCCAACCCTCAAGTGGAATTTACTTTTGGCCCTCAACCCACTTCCCTTGTGGATCCGAAAATACAATTTCAGATTGCTGAATTGGAAAACAACCTTTATTACTGGGACCTGGGAGATGGCACCATTACTACGGAACTGAACCCATTGCATACTTATAAGGATACCGGTAAATATTGTGTGAAACTCCGTCAGATATCAGAAAATGGTTGCCCGGATTCATTGATCCAGTGCGTGGTCATCAGTCCTAATTTTACCATGTTTATTCCAAGCGCGTTTACCCCCAATGGCGATTTAATTAATGATACATTTTCAGTTGTATCGGAATATCTGAGTGATTACAACATTGTAATCATGGATCGCTGGGGCCAATTGGTGTTTACCTCATCGAGCCTGGAAAACCAGTGGGATGGTATTTTTAAAGGAGATGAAGCAGCTGAGGGGGTTTACACCTGGGTGATCAGGGCTACTGATGTAACCGGAAAAACCTATCGGAAAAACGGACAGGTTACTCTGATACGATAGTGTATTGCAACGCATTCTACTGGTATCTGATACACATGGTTGTTTGGATGAATTTATCCTGAACCATACATCAAACATCGACGAGTTATGGCATGCGGGGGATATCGGAAATATTGAATGGCTTCATCAGATTGAGAAACACACTCCCCGAGTATTAAAAAGATTTGTCTTTGGAAATATTGATGGGAAAGAGGTCAGGCAATCATGTCCCGAGTGGCAATTTTTCACTTTGGAAAATATGTCGTTTATGATCTTACATATCGGAGGTAATATTAGAAAAGTATCTGAACAAGCGAATGAACTGATCAGGCGGCAAAAACCCGATGTGTTTATTTGCGGACACTCACATATTCTTCAGGTAAAATGGATGGATGCGCCAACACGGTTTTTGTATATGAATCCGGGTGCTGCGGGTGTTTCGGGTTTTCATAAAGTAAGAACAATGCTGCGTTTTGACATCAGAGAAGGGGCTTTGCACGATTTAAAAGTTATTCAAAAAGAGAGAGCAATTTAGTTTCCTTCTTTTTGGTATGCGCGAAGACAATTTTTCTTCAATGATACAATGAGCGCAAAAGCTATGCTTGTTCGGGATGCAAAAAAGCTTGGGAAAAATTCATACAACAAGCTGTAGCGATAAGTACTTGTATTACAAAAACAATGTATATGCTTATTCTTAAATGTAGAATGGTAATTGATTAAACAAATGAGAGAACAATAAAAAAATAAAATAGATCTATATTAAAACAACATTTGAAAATGGATTTTAATTTTTCCAAATTTCGAAGTGTAGGTGTTTCCTTCTAACAAGAAATAGGTATAAATCCTTTGTCTTCTTCTCCTTATTGGTGTTATTCAGGACTAAAGCCTGAGAAAAATTTCTGCGTCTTGGAGAAAACAATTGAGGCGACAGGCAAAATGAAAAATGATGTCAAGCATTGGTGTCGTGTATTTCTTCACCCAATTCTTGTTGGCTGGAACCCAATCCATAAAAACTCTTCGAGAATGTTCTTTTGAGGTGGATAGAGATAAAAACAAATGGGATTTCTGAGGATTGAGCAGATGAAATAATTTTTATCATATTGATTGCCAATATATTAACAATTTTTTCACAGGGTGATATTTGTTTTGTTTAATGATTGAATACTTTTGTTCAACAATATCTGTTTAACCAAACAGCAAAAAAATTAAACACTATGTCAACACTTGAGTTCAATCAAAAAATATTGGGATTTAAACAGGCGCTCAACTATTTTGCGATCAGCCTTACCCATGATTCTGAAGACGCCAAAGATCTTCTTCAGGAAACCATGTATAAAGCCATCCTCTATAAAGACAAGTTTACTGACGCGACCAATCTGAAGGCGTGGTTGTATACCATCATGAAAAACACCTTCATCAATAACTACAGAAGGAACCAAAAGACGCGGCAAATTGTGGATCATACAAAAGATCTGTATTTTTTGAATGCTCCTCAAACCAACTCAGAAGTTTCTCCGGTATCTCAAATCTCTCACAAGGACATCCGTAAAATACTGGATTCATTGGAAGAAGAACTCAGGATTCCCTTTGCCATGTTTTATGAGGGATACAAATACAAAGAGATTGCAGAATATTTGGCTTTGCCCATAGGCACTGTGAAAAGCAGGATTTTCCTTGCCCGCAAAAAACTCATGTTCCAGCTCAAAGATTTTAGATAATTTTCCCCTGTGAATGCATCCCGAAAAGTTGTTGTAATCGGGGCAGGGTTTTCCGGTTTAGCAGCTGCCTGCTTCCTTGCAAAAGCCGGCCACAAAGTTACCATACTCGAAAAAAATGAAATGACAGGAGGGAGGGCGCGTACCTTCTCTTCAAACGGTTTTGTGTATGACATGGGTCCAAGTTGGTATTGGATGCCCGATATTTTCGAAAGGTTCTTCGGTGCTTTCGGAAAAAAAGTTTCAGACTACTACCACCTCACCCGGCTTTCTCCCTCTTACCAAGTTGTTTTTCCCGGAAACGAGAGTCATAACATCCCATCCGATGTGGGTGCACTTTGTGCTTTGTTTGATAGCATTGAGTCCGGCAGCGGAGAAAAGCTTCGTTTGTTTCTCAAAGATGCGGCATACAAATACCAAAAGGGCATTGGGGATCTTGTTTACATGCCCGGTCATTCCATTTGGGAGTTCGCTAAGCTTTCCCTTCTGCCTGATGTATTAAAACTCAATTTGCTTAGCAGTTTTAAAAAGCATGCCGAAAAATATTTCAAGGATCCCCGCTTACTTCAGTTGGTTGAATTTCCAATTTTGTTTTTGGGTGCAACCGCTTCGGATACGCCTGCCCTGTATAGCTTGATGAATTATGCCGATATGCAATTGGGAACCTGGTACCCGATGGGAGGCATGTATAAAATAGTGGAGGGAATGACCTCGCTAGCAAAGGAACTAGGGGTTCACATACAAACCCATGCGGAAGTAAAAGGATTTGTATTCGAGGGAAAAAAAATAAGTAAAGTACTATCGGAAAAAGGGGAACACGCTTGTGATGCAGTTGTTGCTTCAGCGGATTATCACCATGTTGACAGCGTCCTTCTAAAAGGGCGATCGAATTATCATGAGAAATATTGGAACTCACGCAAACTTGCACCTTCCTCTCTGCTCTTTTATCTTGGTATCAACAAAAAAATCAAAGGGCTTCTGCACCACAATTTGTTTTTTGATGCAGATTTTCCTGCACATGCTGCCCAGATTTATTCTCGTCCACAATGGCCCGATCATCCATTGTTCTATGCTTGTGCACCATCCATTACAGATTCAACCGTTGCTCCTGAGGGTCATGAAAATCTCTTTTTGCTTATCCCCGTTGCTCCCGGGCTGAAAGATGATGCCCAACTCCATGAGAAATATCTGCAAAGCCTGCTGGGACGAATGGAAAAACAAACAGGAGATACAATTAAAGAGCATGTTGTGTATTCCAGAACTTATTCCGTAAGCAACTTTATCCAAGATTACCATTCTTTTAAAGGCAATGCGTATGGCCTTGCGAATACGCTTCCACAGACCGCTTTTTTAAAGCCTGCGCTGCGGAGTAAAAAAGTAAGCAATCTTGTGTTCGCCGGTCAGCTTACGGTGCCCGGTCCGGGCGTACCTCCATCTCTTATTTCCGGAGAGCTTGCGGCAAGAGAAGTTTCATTTATGCTTTCCTGAACATTTCCAAAAACGCTTAGTTTTGCTGACCTTTAGAAGGTATCATTGTTCACCATGAATCAACGCATCAGCCAAACCCTATTCGAGAAAGCAAAAACTTTTTTTCCCGGAGGAGTCAATTCTCCGGTGAGGGCTTTTGGTTCGGTTGGTGGGACTCCGGTATTTTTGCGTTCCGGAAAAGGTGCTGTTGTAGAAGATGAGGATGGCAACAGTTTTATTGACTTTTGTTGTTCATGGGGTCCGCTTATTCATGGGCATGCATGCGATGAGGTGCTCCAGGCCTTGAGCGAAACAATGCAAAACGGCACTTCGTTTGGCACTCCTACAAGATTGGAAAATGAGTTGGCTGCTCTTGTTATCAACCATCATCCGATGGTGGAGAAAATTCGTTTTGTAAGTTCCGGTACAGAAGCTGTGATGTCTGCCGTTAGGCTGGCAAGAGGATTTACAGGAAGAGATAAAATTCTGAAGTTTGAAGGTTGTTACCATGGTCATGTTGACTCTCTGATGGTGAAAGCCGGATCAGGCCTTGTCACCTTTGGTACTTCCTCATCGGCAGGTGTACCTGCAGCACTTGCAAATGAAACATTGGTTGTTCCGCTGGGAGACACAGTGGCCTTACAAGAGGTATTCGAAACATATGGCCAGCAAATTGCGGCCGCTATTATTGAACCTGTTCCCGCCAACAATGGCCTGTTGCTTCAGGAAAAATCATTTCTTCAGAGACTTTCTGAGCTTACCAAAAAAAATGGATCTCTTCTCATATTCGATGAGGTAATCAGCGGATTTCGTATAGGTTTTAGTGGAGCGGCCGGATACTATGGTATTGCACCGGACCTGTTTACATTTGGTAAAATAATTGGAGGTGGTCTTCCCGTTGGTGCCTATGGGGGGAAAGCTCAAATCATGTCATGTGTTGCTCCTGAGGGAAATGTATACCAAGCGGGTACTCTTAGCGGAAATCCTCTGGCAATGGCAGCCGGTATTGCACAATTAAAAAAATGCCTTGCACAAGGATTTTATGAATCGCTGGAAGCAAAAACAAACTTGCTATGTACAGGAGTAAATAACTTTTGCAGGGAAAAAAATATTCCTCTCAGTCTGGTGTCCATAGGATCTGTGTTCTGGTTTTCAGCCTGCTCAACTGAAGTGATACGCAGGGCTGACAACATCAGCGAAAAGGGAGTCAGTTTATTCAATAGAATGTATCATTTGATGTTGGAAAAAGGAATCTACTTCGGGCCTTCAGCTTATGAAGTGGGATTCGTTTCCTCAGCGCATCAGGAAGATCAATTGCATCAGGCCGTTAAAGTAATCACCGGCACAGCGGAGCAAGCATGGAAAACAATGCGATGATTTGTGTAGAGACCAAAGATTTGGTGAAAGAATATACCGGCAAAAGAGTGCTGGATCACATCAATATTTCTGTACCAAGAGGAAGTATTTTTGGTTTACTCGGCCCGAATGGTGCGGGGAAAACAACACTCATCAGGGTAATCAATCAGATTACCATGCCGGATAGCGGTACTGTCTTTTTCATGGGAGAACCACTTCAACCTAAACACTCTGCCCGCATAGGATATTTGCCGGAAGAACGAGGTCTGTACAAAAAAATGTCTGTTGGCGAGCAAGCACTCTACTTTGCAAGATTAAAAGGAATGAGCAAGCCTGATGCCATGGATAATCTTATTCACTGGTTCAGAAAATTTGAGATTGAATCATGGTGGAACAAGAAAGTAGAAGAATTATCGAAGGGCATGCAACAAAAGCTTCAGTTCATCATTACTGTGGTGCACAAACCTGATCTGCTAATCCTTGATGAACCGTTCTCCGGTTTTGACCCTGTGAATGCTCAATTGGTTATTGATGAGATCATGACATTAAAAAACATGGGCACAACCATCATTTTGTCCACACATAATATGGGTAGCGTGGAAACACTCTGCGAGCATATTGCCCTTGTAAATCAATCGAGCATTGTTTTATCAGGAAAAGTTAATGATATCAAAAAGCAATATTCTGCGAGTGCTTATGAAATTGGCTTTCGGGGAAATTTAATCGCCTTCACCAATGCAGCATGGGGAGGATTTGAGTTGTTGGATCATCACACAGAAGAAGGGATAACCAAAGCAAAAATAAAATTGTTAAACAACCATACTGTATCTTCCCTTCTGACTTATCTCATAAATCATGTTGAGATACATAGCATCAGAGAGATTATTCCGGGTATGCACGAAATATTTTTACAGGCCCTGCAAAAGAAGTCTGCGTCGAAAGATGCCGGTGAATAAATCTTATGGGAACCCACAATTCCCTATTCATTAATAATTTCTTCAACAATATAGAACGGCCGTCTTTTTACTTCAAAATAAATACGGCCTATATATTCTCCGATAATTCCGAGAATGAGTAGAATAACACCTCCGATGAAAAAAACACCTACTGCAAGAGAAGCAAGACCCGGTGTGTCGGAAGGTGAATACCCAAGGATTTTAAAATTAAAAATACGATGAATGATAAAAAAGATACCAATAAAAAATGAGGGCAGGGAGATAAACAATCCCAGATAAGTGGCGATGCGCAGTGGAAAAGTGGAGAAATCAAGCAATCCATCAATGGCCAATTTCATCAGTTTTTTAAAAGTATATTTCACCTCTCCTGCTGCTCGCTCGGCTCGCTCATACTCAATTCCGATTTGTTTAAATCCTGAATATGCCCTTAATCCACGCACGAAACGGCTTTGCTCAGTGATATCATTATTAAGCACTTTTACTACTTTTTTATCCATCACACAAAAATCTCCTGAATCCAACGGAATGTCGATGTTGCTGATGACCTTGAGCAATCGGTAAAAGGATTTGTAGGCTACTTTTTTAAAAAATCCCTCTTTTCGTTTTGTACGGATTGCATATACCACATGATACCCTTCTCTCCATTTGGCTAAAAACTTTGGCAATTCTTCGGGAGGATCCTGCAGGTCGCCGTCCATGATGACTACCGCATCGCCTTTGGCATTTTTAATACCTGCGCTGATGGCGGCCTGGTGACCATAGTTTCGTGAGAGTTTTACAATTTTAATATGTTTATCTGTAAGGCAAATATCCTTTAGAAGAGAAATGGTATTGTCTGATGATCCATCGTCCACAAAAAGAATTTCGTAATTATCCTGCCAGAGAGGAGCTGCAGCCGTAAGTCTTCGGTACAACTGATTTACATTTTCTTCCTCATTAAAAAGAGGGATGACTATTGATATCATACTAAAATCCTATTTGCGCAGAGAGAGAATTGGTTTTTTCGGTGCGGTAGGCGTCAATGTTCATCAACTTTAGCGCCTCCATGGCAATCTTGATGGAATTGTTTGTACTTCTCTCATCCGGATACACATGGGCCATGTTGGCAAGATACATATTGGATACTTCGGTTTTACAGCGGGGTACTTTTTCTGAGAACTGTAAATCGCATACAGTGGCTGCTGTATTGGTGCGGAAAACATGTACCTGCTTAATCCATTCATTGCTGAATCCGGGATAAATTTTCCCCAGTTGTGAAATCATCATCGTTTTGATTTCTTCTTTGTCCATCTTGGCAATTTTTTCTTCCATGGCAAAGTACCTCGAAAGATAAGCAATATGGCTTCCGTTGTAGTTTGACTTGTCAATAAAATTGGTGTGTTCAATAATGCCGCCAAAATCAAAATCATGATCGGCAACATTCAGCCAGTAGATATTGCTTAATGGGCGGTTCATTTCTAAAATCACGCAGATAGCTCCAAAATATTTAATCTCAGAAAGCTGTCTGCCAAATTCAGGAAAGTCAGATTTTACAAGGTCTGACAAATAGATACCGGGAATGGTAAACAGGAAATTTTCTGCCCTATGATCTTTTCCACCGGCATATAAAGATTCAATTTTCCCTTGAGTGAAATTTATTTTTTCAGCTGCTGAATTATTTACCAATTCAACATCCATGGCTTTGAGTTTTTCCAGCAGGGCATCTAACAACACCTGCAAACTACCCTCCAGATAGCCGAGTTTTTCATCCCCGTTTTTACGGGAATTCATTCTTTGACGAAGTCTTCCAATCATCCATGCCAGAGGAACTTTTTGCGCAAAGGGGCCGAACTTGATTTTGAGAAGTGGTGTCCAGAGTGCATCTGTAGTAGATTTTCCAGCCCACTTTTCAAACCATGCGCTGCATGATACATGTTCGAACTTACGCCAATTGGCAAACTTTCCCAAAAAAACACTGGTGAGCGCAAACCTTATTTTATCGATGAAACGGATGGGCGTGAAGCGAAGTAAATCCACAGGAGAATTAAAGGAATAGATTTTCCCGTTTTTAAAAACCCCCATGCTTGTTTTCTTGTAAAACAAATGATGATCAATCCCCAGATCCTTGATGAGGAAATGTAGTTCCAAATCATGCGTAAAAAAGTGGTGGTAATAAAACTCAAGACGATTTCCACCGATTGGGAAGGTGCTTAGCAAGCCTCCGAAAGAATCACCTGCTTCAATTACGCGGACCTTTAGTCCTTTTCTGGCGGCAAGGTAGGCCGCACTCAGGCCCGTGATTCCTCCTCCTACAACTACAAGATCCACCCGATTTAATTCGCTCATCCTTTCTATTTATTTTCTCTGTTATTAACTGCAAATCCATCTGAAAATGGCTTGCAGGTCAAGGCGAATACCTGCCATTGCCACATACAATAAGTGAATCCATGCATATTGGTTACGAAAGTAATAAAAACTGCTTTTGTAGGATTCGCACGAAATAGGGTTTGGCATATTATCGCCACCATTTTTATCATCACTTCCTCAACATGAAAAATCTGTGCATGCACCCGGCTGCAAAAACAAGTTGAAAACAGGGCGTATCAATTGGTTGTTCCTGAGAGTAGCTGTCTATCTGATTTGCGTTTCATTAGATTTATCGCTGTTTGGTTCATATTTCACCATGATGGTTATCCATAGGGTACGCGCCAAACGAAAAGTATAAGGAATAAGCAGGAGCAATACCAGCGCATTTAGGATAAGATACCACATAAGAGAAAAACCGGCAAGAAGTTTAAAAACAATAAAACATCCCACGCCATAAGCAATGGTGAGTGCATAACTCACATACATGGCTCCGAAATAAAAACTGGGTTCTCTCACATAATCCAATCCGCATGAACTACATTTTTGATGCATGTGGGTTAATTTTTTTAGATTGTAAGGATTGGCATTAACAAACATATTTCCCTTTCTGCAGCGTGGACATTTAAGTGTTAAGCAGGCATAAATCATGGATTTTTTTATCATGGTTCAGCAGGTATTGGTTGTTTTATTTCACATAAACTTTACCGGTAATGGGATCTTCGCCTTTTTGCAGGATACGGAAAATATACATTCCGCAGGGAAGATTTCCTGGCTGCCAATCAAAAAGCCCCGGCAACAATTCCCGATGCACAACAGACAAACCAGCCGCATTGAACATTTCGAAATGAGCAGGCTTGGATAGAAAAACAGGCGTGCCGGGATTCCAAGTTGTTTTTTTTGAAAATGGTTGATTGCTTCCGGTAATTATGTTGTGATAGAATACCACGGTATTGTTTCCTGAATTGGGAATGGCAATTGAGTCGCCTCTGAAATTATAACATATATCTGCAGGATTACTCAATCCGGTAAGGAGTGTTTGGGGCGATGAATATGACCACGCTGGATACATCACAAGTGAATTGTTACCCCAATTGCTTACATAAATATTTGAAGCATTGTCTACACATATTCCATCAATACTCATTAACGATGTATTGACCACATTTGATTGGGAAGAATCGATGAGGGAAACTGCTTTTATTCTGGCGCCCGAACCCCAGGTACCATAGAGAAGTCTTTGGTTTGGTGAATCATATATGATGCCATTCGGAGTTTGAACAGTATTGTTGACAAACACATTGAATGCATTGGTTGATGCATGAATCCTGTAAATTTTTTTCGCACTAAAATCTGTAACAAACACATTCGAAGAATCAGAATGAGTGATGCCATTTAGGAATGTTGCCCCCAGGTTGATGCTATTCAGCAAGGCACCTGTAAGCAAATTAAAAACCCTTACAGATCCACCGTTGCAGGCATAGAGTTTATTATTCAGGATTTCAATTCCGTGAGGCCCAGTTCCCGTGAGGGTGGCAAAAACTTGCAAGCTTCCGCCGGGCGTTCTTTTCAAGATTTGGTGAGTGGTGGTATTGGCCACATAGTAGCAGGATGTAAGGGAATCAAATTCTACACTTTCGGGACCGCTGTAACTTTGTGCAGAAGAAAAATGATAGGATAAAAAACCCAGCAGGAAAAGAAGAATGGTTGGTTTTGTAAACATGCACAAATAAACCAATTTTTAATTTCACAGACCTGGCTTTGTCGGTGTTAAATGGTATTTACCTGAATGATATCCCTCCTGCATTTGGATAAACCTTTATGCAAAAAAAATCCCGGACAAGCCGGGATTCTTAATTTTTTTCGTGCGTGACCCATTCACTCAATTCTTGGTAAGTACCAGAATTTCGTTCACCTGAACCTCGGTAACATACCGCTTGTTACCTTCTTTGTCTGTATAGCTGCGGCTAACGAGCTTGCCTTCAATGGCTACCTCGCTTCCTTTGTCGAGCTTGCGTTCGCAAAGGCTGGCCTGGTTGCCCCATGCAACGAGATTGTGCCAGGTGGTTTGGGTTTCCCATTCACCTTGTGCATTTTTGTAAGACTCGTTTGTGGCTACACTAAAGCGGGCCATCTTTTTGCCCTTGTCAAACTCCTTGATTTCAGGAGCCTTTCCAAGATTGCCTATCAACTGTACTTTGTTGCGAATTGTGTTCATGTTACTTGATTTTAATTTGTTTTTAACTTGTTGTTTGTTGTATCGACTTGAATGAACTGTAAAATACTTCCTTAAAAAGGACGCTTGTGTGGTTTGTTCTTTGAAACAATCATCATGTTTTGTGCGATGATCTCCGTAACCAGCTTTTTTTGACCTTCTTTAGAGGTATAATTACGCTGATTGAGCTTCCCTGAGATGGCTACTTCAAGCCCCTTTCCGGCTTTTTTCTCCACCAGTTCTGCCGCAGAGCCCCATGCCACAACCTGATGCCAGGTAGTAAGGGTTTCCCACTCACCTTCCTTGTTTCGTTTCGACTCATTGGTAGCCACTGAAAATCGAGCTACCTTCTTACCTTTTTCGGTAACGGTTACAACAGGATCTTTTCCGATGTTTCCGATCAATTGAACTTTGTTTTTCATTTGTTTAATTTAATTGTTATTACTACTTATTTACCTGTTGTGAAAGATTCGGTTTGGGTCACGCCGAAAAAATCACAGCACAAAAATGCATGGTGTTTTTCATCCGAGCCGGATATATCCGGATATACTCGGATATATCCGGATATACACGAATATGTATTTGATTATGTGTATTTTACAGGATTAGAAAGAGTGCCGGAATACACCATGTCTACATGTAAAATCCCATCCTCATCATAGGGTTCGGTTACCGTAACAAAGGATAAACTCATATAAAAGTTCTCAAGCCGATGCTGGGCACTGATGCGGATACCGGCTTCAGGATACATGGATTGGCACTTTGCAATGCAGTCTGCAGCAAGTTTCCTTCCGAGGGATAATCCTCTGTAATTATGATTGATTGCAATTCTCCCAATCGAAGCCTCCGGGTATTTGGCTCCGGGCTTGAGAATGCGGGCCGTGCCTACAAGATTCCCTTGCTTATGATACATAAGAACATGTGTGGCCTCGTAATCATACTTATCCATATCCGGATACAAACATTCCTGCTCAAGAATAAAAACCTCTTGTCTCAGGCACATGCCATCCCATACCTCTTTAGCAGCAAGTTGATGAATGGTTCCGAATTTATATAGCAGTTCGGATAAGAGGGGTATTTCTTTCATCAGCAGGGGATGATTACTTTTGCCAAAAATACCATGATTACTATCAGTAACTGCAATTTTGCGGGCAAAAAAGCCATCATCCGAGTGGATTACAATGTACCACTCGACGAAAACTTTAGGATTACGGACGACACCCGCATAAGGGCAACCATCCCCACCCTTCAAAAAATCATTGCCGATGGTGGTAGCATTATTCTCATGTCTCATCTGGGCAGACCCAAAGAGGGTCCCACAGAAAAATATTCACTGAAACACCTGGTGCCTCACCTCTCGTCTTTGTTGGGCAAACCCGTGCAGTTTGCATCCGATTGCATCGGTGAAGAGGCTTCTCACAAAGCTGCTGCCTTGCAAGCGGGTGAAGTATTGCTGCTGGAAAATGTGAGGTTTTACAAAGAAGAGGAAAAAGGGGATGTGATGTTTGCACAAAAACTGGCTGCGCTTGGCGACATTTATGTGAATGACGCATTTGGCACCGCACATCGTGCACATGCTTCCACCGCTGTGATGGCTCAATATTTTCCCAATAAAAAATACTTTGGATATGTGATGGGGGCAGAAGTAGAAAGTGCAACAAAAGTGATGCAAAGTGCTCAAAAACCTTTTGTGGCGGTGATGGGTGGAGCCAAGGTGAGTGATAAAATCCTGATTATTGAAAACCTCCTTTCTACATGCAACAGCATGATAATCGGAGGAGGAATGGCCTTTACTTTTTTAAAAGCCATGGGGTATTCTATAGGCAACTCCATCTGTGAAAACGAAAAACTTGAATTGGCAAAAAACCTTATGGAATCAGCCAAAGCAAAGGGTGTTAATCTTTTGCTTCCGATAGATTTTGTGGTGGCCGATCGCTTCGACAACAATGCCAATACCACTACGGTTGCTAAGGATTCGATTCCGGATGGATGGATGGGTCTTGACATTGGTCCTCTCTCTGTGGAATTGTTTGAAAAAGAAATCATGGGAGCCAAAACCATTCTTTGGAACGGACCCATGGGGGTTTTTGAAATGGAAAAATTTCAAGCCGGAACTGCTGCCATTGCAAAAGCGTGTGCCGCTTCTACCAAAAATGGCGCTTATTCGCTCATTGGCGGAGGCGATTCTGTGGCTGCCATCAACAAGTTTCACCTTGCCAATCAGGTAAGTTATGTATCTACGGGAGGAGGGGCACTGCTCGAATTGATGGAAGGAAAAGAATTGCCTGGTATTGCAGCGGTACTTAAAAATTAATGTTGTGCCTCGCCGCCGGTCAGTGAACGGAAGACTGATTCCAAATCACTCTCTTTTTGTTGCATCGTGAGGACAAGCCAATTTTTTTCCTGCGCTTTTTTTGCCACAGCAGGTCTTGCATCTACCCCCGGAGCAACTTTTAAAAGATACTGACGGATTCCGGTCTTTCGCGCATCCTGAACACCTTCTATCCCTCTCAGTACCGTGGGCTCCACTTCACTATCAAACTCCACCAAAATCATATTGCTGATGCGAGAAGTAAGCTCATCCTTGATGCGCTTGCTGATATCGTTGGCAACTACTTTGCCTTCCTTGATGATGATGATACGCTTGCAGATGGCTTCAACCTCAGGCAGATTATGAGAAGAGAACAACAATGTTTTGGTCTTTCCGGTTTCGGCAATCAGGTTACGGATTTCATTCAGCTGGTTGGGATCGAGACCGGAAGTAGGTTCATCCAAAATAAGCACTTCAGGATCATGAATGAGCGCCTGTGCAATACCCACTCTTTGGCGGTATCCTTTAGAGAGGGCGCCCAATTTTTTTTTCTTCTCGGGCGATAGTCCTACCCGCTCAATCATATCCAGACTAATCTTTTTGCTGTTTTTATTTTTTCCGTAAAGGCCAAGCACAAATTCAAGATATTCCAGCACATACATATCAAGATAAAGCGGATTATGTTCGGGTAGGTAGCCTATTTTTCGCCTTGCCTCTAAGGGATTTTCCTGCACTGAAATTCCGCAGACTTCCACCTTGCCACTATTGGAAGGGAGATAGCCACAAATGATTTTCATCATCGTAGACTTTCCTGCACCGTTTGGACCAAGAAATCCTGTTACCTCACCCGGAAACACTTCAAAACTTACCTGGTCGAGTGCTTTTTGATTGCCAAATAATTTAGTGATGCCTTCTACCTTGATGCTCATGTGGCGACAAAAGTAAACATGCAGAACAAATAGCCAAGCACCCTGTGTGATGAAACTGATTGCCCAAAAAAGTGTAGCTTGCAATATACTGCTGAAAAGTACTGCCATGGAATTTGAAAAAATTTTTGAGAACAACCGGAAATGGGTGGAAGAAAAACTGAAAAAAGAAGCCGATTATTTCGAAAAATTATCGCGCGGACAAAGTCCTGAAGTTCTCTACATCGGCTGTAGCGACAGCCGCGTAAGCGCTGAAGAATTGATGGGCGTGGCACCCGGTGAAGTTTTTGTACACCGCAACATAGCCAACCTGGTGGTGAGTATTGACAACAATTTAAATGCAGTGGTGCAGTATGCCGTGGAGTTTTTAAAAGTAAAACACATCGTGGTTTGTGGCCACTATGAATGCGGTGGTGTTAAAGCTGCGCTTGCACCGAGCGATTTAGGCCAGCTCAACAGTTGGCTGCATAAGCTGAGAGATGTTTACAGGTTTCACAGGGTAGAATTGGATGCCCTTGCCGATGAACAGAAAAGATTTGACAGGCTTGTTGAAATCAATGTGAGAGAACAATGCCTCAACATCATTAAAATTGACCATGTACAAAGGGCTTGGGCGATGGGTGGCTACCCAAAAATTCATGGATGGGTATTTGATGTGCGCAGCGGACGACTGCTTGATCTTGCATTTGATATGCAAAAAGAGTTCAATCATGTGAGGAGTATTTATGACCTCAAAGCCGGCCTGCAGAATGGCCGTGAAAACTAAATGCATTTTACGAAAATCCCTAAGTGACCCCCTACTTGTTATCGGAACTTTAATTTTTAGTTGACAAGCGGTTCATGCAAACAAGTGTTTGCTATCTTTAAGCGCCCCATGAGCGACCCCATCAAACATGAGTGTGGAATTGCACTCGTTCGGCTGTTGAAGCCTTTTGCCCATTACAGCAAGACATACAACAGTCACCTTTTTGCCATCTCTAAACTTTATTTGATGATGGAAAAGCAGCACAACCGCGGACAAGATGGTGCCGGAATTGCCTCCATCAAATTTGATACGGCTCCCGGGGAAAGATACATCTCACGCAGGCGATCTATCGAGAGCCAAGCCATTAAAGATTTATTTAACAAGGTCAGTTCTAAATTCAGCGAGGCCTCACAAAAACATCCTCTTCAATACAAGGATCCGTCTTGGGTGAAAACCCATGTGCCTTTTGCCGGTGAATTGTTGTTGGGTCATCTCAGGTACGGGACTTTTGGGAAAAACGACATCGAGAGTTGTCATCCCTTTATTCGACAGAGCAATTGGAAAACGCGCAACCTTGTTGTTGCCGGGAATTTCAATCTTACCAATGTTGACGATTTGTTTGAGCATCTGGTAGATTTGGGACAGCATCCGAAAGAGAAAGCCGATACAGTAACCATCATGGAACGCATTGGGCATTTTCTGGATGTAGAAAACGAAAGAGTTTTCAGGGAAGGAAAAGCCAAGGGTCTTGATAACAAAGAAATTTCTGCGCTGATTGCAAGGGAACTCAATATTGCCCAAATCCTCAGAGATGCCAGTAAAAAGTGGGATGGCGGATATGTCATTGCCGGCATGTTTGGCCATGGAGATGCATTTGTGCTTCGCGACCCCATGGGCATCAGACCATGCTGGTTTTTTGCCAATGAAGAAGTGCTTGTTACCGCTTCAGAAAGACCTGCCATTCAAACTGCATTTCAGGCTCCTTTGGAGCAGATTCAAGAAATCCCTCCGGGACATGCGCTTATCATCCGAAAAAATGGTGAATACACATTAGAGAGTATCAATCCTGCCGGAATAAGAAAGAGTTGTTCCTTCGAACGCATTTATTTTTCCCGTGGGAGTGATCCGGCCATCTATGCTGAAAGAAAAAAGTTGGGAGCTGAAGTTGCGAGCAAGGTTATGCAGCAGATTGAAGGGGATATCCTGCACACCGTTTTTTCGTTCGTTCCTAATACAGCGGAAGTGGCTTTTTACGGAATGATCAGGGAAATTGAAAGCATGATGGCTGCCGAAAAGATAAAAAAACTGGAGGCCGATCCGGATTTGGGTATTTTAGAAAAAACAAAGCTGATTGCCCTGAGTCCAAGGGTAGAAAAACTGGTCATCAAAGATGCAAAACTGCGCACTTTCATCACCGACGATTTACACCGGAACGAACTGGTGGAACATGTGTACGATATCACTTATGATTCCATTCAAAAACACACCGATCAGGTTGTGGTAATGGATGATTCCATCGTGAGAGGAACTACGCTCAAGCAAAGTTTACTCAGGATGCTCGACCGACTGGAACCCCGCAAAATCATTATCGTTTCCTCCGCCCCTCAAATCAGGTATCCCGATTGTTATGGCATTGATATGGCCAAGCATGGAGACTTTATCGCTTTTCAGGCAGCGGTATCTCTTCTCAAAAAATCCGGAAAAGAAAAACTTCTCACCGAGGTATACGAAAAAGCTGTGGCTGAACTCTCTCTTGATCAATGTAAAACCAATCATGTAAAAGAGATCTATGCCCCTTTCTCTGCCGAAAGCATCTCTTCGGAGGCCGCATGGCTGCTTAGCCAAGGCATTAAGGCACCCGTTTTTCTGGTTTATCAATCCCTGGAAGGCTTGCATCATGCCTGTCCGGAACATGGCGGAGACTGGTATTTTTCCGGAAATTACCCTACGCCCGGTGGCTTGAGGGTAGTGAATCAGGCCTTTGTGAATTTTTACCTCGGGAAGAACAAACGAGCCTACTGAAAGGGATTTTAGATTTTTTAAACATTTCTGCGAAGGGCTTGTTAGAACTCACATCAACGGCAACTGCGTTAAGTGAACACTTTCTCTATCAAAGACCTCGAAAGCATCTCCGGCATCAAAGCCCACACGCTCCGTATCTGGGAACAACGGTACAACCTTTTTAAACCCAGCCGCAGCGAGACAAATATCCGCTCTTACAGCAACGACGACCTCAAGATGTTGCTGAATGTGACCTTGCTTAACAACAACGGGATAAAAATATCCCGCATTGCAGGCATGAGTCACGAAGAGATTTACAATGCCGTGAAGCGCATCACCGAAACCGATTTTGCCTCGGCTACCCAAGTTGATAACTTAATCATCTCGATGGTTGAGGTGGACGAACAACGGTTTGAACAATCGGTTTCTGCCAACATCTCACAACTCGGTTTTGAACACACGATTGAACAGGTAATTTATCCGTTTTTGGTGAAAGTGGGCGTTTTATGGATTACCGATTCCATTAATCCGGCCCAGGAGCATTTTATCACCAGCCTGATTCGCCAGAAACTGATTGCCGCCATCGACAGCCAAACCTGCAACTATTCTCCGGATGCCTTCACTGCATTGCTCTATCTTCCGGAAGGGGAGCTGCATGAAATCAGCTTGCTGTATTTCCATTATTTACTCCGAAAAGCCGGAATAAGAGCCTATTATCTGGGGCAATCCTTGCCCTTCGAAGACCTCAAGAAAATTTATGCATTACGAAAACCCCATTGCATGATTACCGTTCTTACCTCAGGTCATAAGGTGCAGGATTATGTGGATGCTCTTCACGAAAATTTCCCTGAGTGTCTCAAGCTTCTTAGTGGTTACCTTGTGGTGAGTCAGGAGGTAAAGACACCTGAAAATACAAAGCTTTTCAAAACACCTTCTGAACTACTTGCACAACTTCCTTTGCCTGTGCTCCCTTCTTGAAGCGAAAGGTATTGCTGAAAAACATGGCAGGCTATTCTTCTTCCTTCAAGAGCCATGTGTTTAATCCATGAGTGCTTTTGCGATATCTGATTTATTTACCTGAAAACATAAATTTTGTTTGAGTCCCTCCTGATCTATAAGATTGAGGGCTTTTGCGAAAGAATCAGATGCTTCCATCATCCTGCCTGTTTTTTTAAGTGCCAACCCAAGGTAATAATAGGTATCCGGAAGCAGGCCGTTTTGTAATAATTGTCTCTTGCAAGAAAGGATCGCATCGTCATGGTTTCCCTGTAAAAATTGAACCACTGCAAGGGCATGAAAATCGAACAATCCAATTAGGTTTTCTCTTTGATTTTCTCTGATACCGGCGGAAATGATCTCGGCTGCCCTTTTGTAATTCCCCAATTTGGCATAGGATAGACCCAGCACTATTTTCATATTCATTTCTCCGCTGGGTGTAAATTGAATAGATGGGTTTGGTAGCGCATAATAGCGCTCTAAATCGGCAATACAATTTTGATAACTCTGGTATTCAAAAAACCATGATGCCCTGTAGCAAAGGTAATTTTGTGGCTCAAGTTCCACTGCTTTGTTAAGCCATTGTATTCCCTTGTGAGGAAGGCCTCTTTTAAAATAAGGAACACTCTTTTCCATGTACGACCAAGCATATTTGGGTCCTATAGATATGGCGGAGTCAAAATAGCGCTGGGATTCTCTGCTGCCCTGATGAAACTCAATGGCTTTGTAGCTGTATTCACACGCTTTTCTCTCAGGGCTTGCTTCAGGAAAAACCAAACAGTTCCCCTGCGCAAATAGGATGATGGGCGAAAAATAAACCAATAAAAAAACAATGATCTGTTTCATAACAGTGGAAGGATTTGCAGGATTTTACCCTTGCTCATTTTAAAAGTGAGGCACATGTAAGCATCAAAATCGTTTTGCTCATATACAGCATGCTTCCACCCTTTTAGTTTTTTTACAATCGCAATCAGGTCATTTCGTAAAGTCTCGGGGCAATCAATTTCTCTGAAAGAATCATCACATGCTTCTGCACGAAACATGCCTGCTTCATCTTTACAGCTAAGCACAAAGCGCACCATTACATAGCCGGAGTAATCGCGGTATTCCGGTTTTTTGGAAAAATACAGATCAAAAATTTCCTGAATGGCGGGCGTGTTGCCTTGATAACCCACATAATAATTATACCAGTGAATGATTTTTGAAGTATCGCAGGGTGCAAAGTGTGGATGATCCGTTAGCGGACTAAAAAAAATATCTCCTACATCTCTGGGATAGGATGTTGTTGTTTGAGAAAGACTACTGTTGCAACCTAGCAAAACAGGTGCAAGAAATAAAATGGTACCAATTGTTTTCATGGTTTAGGGTTTAGGATAAATGGTTAGGGTTAAGAAATAATGTTGCAAAATAACACCTTGCCATTTTTTTTACATTGTAAAATATTGCAGCTTCTTTTAAATGAACACCAAGAAGATTTGTAGAAACAATTACCGGTAGGGTTAAAAAGGATATGAAATATGATCGGGGATGCGTTTAATTCATTTGTATGAAAGATGACGAAAGGACTTTTCAATATTCTGCCATTTGAATGCGTTACTTATATTTGAGAAGAATTCCTGCTATCTTCCAAAGACATTTTTACCTGTTCATTTTTTGCACGATGACAAAACAAAAATCACTAACCACGGCATTATCAAAGCTTGTTTTTTCTTTGATTTTCCTTCTATCCTACAAAATCCACCTGCTGGCTGCACAGCCATCAATTCCCATAACGAGAGTGTATTTTGACAAGGAGCACCCTGCGGTAGGATTGCTTCAAAAAGGAATTGCCATGGATCATGGCCAAATGAAAAAGGGATATTGGTTTGAGTCTCAGTTTTCGGAATATGAGCTGACTATTATCCGCAGCCTGGGCTACAAAACAGAACAAAGAATGCCTTCCGTTTTCGTTAACAATACTTGCCAGGAAACACCCTTGGTTGAAGATCCTGCAGGATTTTCTCTCGGCAGTATGGCAGGCTATTTTACCTACTCGGAGATGCTGGCGCATTTGGATACACTAAGGGCCAGATTTCCCAATCTTGTAAGTGCTAAGCTTCCTGTGAGCGATACCATACAGTCTGTGGAGGGAAGACCCATATATTATGTGAAAATATCTGATCATCCTGAAAGTGATGAACCGGAAAAAGAGATGCTGTTTAATGCGCTGCATCATGCCAGAGAACCGGGTTCATTAAGCCAGTTGATTTATTTCATGTATTACCTCTGTGAAAATTATGACAACGATACGCTTGTACAATCTATCATCAACAACAGCGAATTGTATTTTATCCCGTGTATCAATCCTGATGGATATCTATTCAACCAAAACAATAGCCCTCAGGGAGGCGGCATGTGGAGAAAAAACAGAAGAAACAACGGAAACGGAACTTTTGGGGTGGATTTAAACCGTAACTATGGATACTTTTGGGGATATGACAACAGTGGATCCAGTCCTCAGAGCAATTCTGATGTTTTTAGAGGGCTATCCGGATTTTCTGAACCCGAAACCCGTGCAGTCAGGCAATTTTGTATTGAACATGAATTTTTAATTGCGCTGAACAATCACACCTATGGAAATTTATTGATTTATCCATGGGGATACGAACCCTCGCTTTTTACTCCCGATTCAGCCGTATTCGTAAACATGGCAAAAATCATGACCGCCGAAAACAACTATTCCTATGGCACGGGTGACCAAACCGTAGGTTATGTAACAAACGGAGACAGTGATGACTGGATGTATGGCGAGCAAAACGACAAGCCAAAAATTCTTTCCATGACTCCTGAAGCAGGCGATGCAAGTTTAGGTTTCTGGCCTCCCCAGGATCAGATTCTTCCCTTTTGCAGAAACATGTGCCACATGAATCTTGAAACCATTAAGTTATTGCATTCCTATGTGCAAGTCATTCCCAAAGAAGTAAAATTCGTTTATAATCAAACTAGCTTAATGGCAGGATATACCTGGTCTATCGCCGGAACAACTGATAGTATTCAAGCAACTGTTTCCGTTGTGCCTGTCTCTTTAAACATTCTTTCCGTGGGGCCGCCAAAAGTTTATTCCAATCTGCAGCTGTTTCAAAATGGAACAGACTCCATAGCCATTCAATTGCAACAGGGAATTTCCTACGGTGATACCATCACTTACAAATTACGCGTAAACAATGGGGTATACACATATGAGAAAGTGGTTTCTGTATTGTACGCTCAATTACAAGCCCTGCTGGTAGATCCCTGCAATACGCTGCAAAACTGGCAGAGTGCAACTTGGGGTACAGAAAGTCCCGGCTTCCTCTCCAATTCCTGTTTTTCAGATAGTCCACTTGGGTTCTATGCAAACAACAGCGAGTCGGTTTTACAGTTGTCTCAACCGGTGAATATAGATTCCTCTGAAACCCTTTGGCTTTCTTTCGATGCCACCTGGTCTATTGAAAAAGGATATGATTGGTTTGTTACAGAAGCCTCTTATGACGGAGGTAACCAATGGATTCCATTGTGCGGAAAATATACGCATCCGGGAAATGATTTACAGTTGCAGGGAGAGCCTATTATTGATGGCAATCAATTGGACTGGGTGAAAGAGGAGATGTCCATTCCAACAGGTATGGGCGACAGTTTGCTTCTGCGATTCCGACTTGTGTGCGATGCGTATGTCGGAGCGCAAGGAGTAAAAATCGACAACATCAATATCACCCGAAAAAGCAAAACTCCGCTCGGGATAGAGGCCATCCATGAAGCGTTGATGGTTCCGGAGATGTATCCAAACCCTGCTTCTCATTCCGTGTTCATGATGATGCCACAAATGGCACTGTCGGGTACCTTCCTGGAAGTATATTCATTAGAAGGAAGAGAGGTTTTACGCATGCCGGTGCTCCAGCAGAAAATGGTTTTGGATATTTCCTCTTTTGCGCCCGGCATCTACACCGTTCGTCTCAACCAAAATGGGGTGAGAGGGAAAGCCGGAAAACTAATTGTGCAACAGCGATAGCAGAATACTTACAGCCTGAATTGGAGGTCAGGCGTTATAGAGAATCATGCCGGTCATTTCGCGCATGAGTTCTCCATCTGAAGTGCCTGCCGAATCAACGCCTTTTGCCTTTAGGTCGTAAGTATGAAGGATACTGACTACCTCCATGCAACTTCGAAATGAATAAAATTGTCCGGCTCTTCTGAATTTCTCGAGCATCATAGGAGGAATACCAAGTTCTTTTACAATCTCTGAATCGGATGCCCTGCCCATGGACTGCATTTTTAAGAGTCTTGAAAAGTTATAGTACAATGCCGGAATGATTTTTACAAGTGGATTCTCTCTTGAGTTGGCAGCAAAATAGTGAGCAATCTGCATTGCCTTGGCATCATTTTTATACATCAGTGCATCCGAAAATTCAAAAGCATTAAACTCCTTGCTGATGCCGATAAACTTGAGCACATCGGCTTCAGAGATACGCGCATTATTATTGTTTGCTATCAAAAGTTTATCCAGTTCATTCACGGTTTTTGAAAGATCATTTCCGAGGTGGTCAGAAATCAACTGTGCCGTTTTTTCTGATATCTGAAGGTTTTTTTCCTTGGCATAAGAAACAATCCAGGAAGCGACCTTATAATCTCTGAGCTTTTCTGATTGAAACAACTCGGTGTGGCTTGCTACCAGTTTTGAGAGTTTGCTGCGACCGTCTATCTTTTTGTATTTGTAACAGAAGACCAAAACGGTGGATGGCGTGGGTTTTGTGATGTATTCTTCGAGGGGATTCACTTCGGGACCTTTATTTCCTGCTGCGGCTTTCTGGGGTTTGTCAATCTCCTTCATGTCCTGGGCTTCCCTTACCACCACCAATTGCCTTTCTGCCATCATGGGAAACCGCTTGCAGGTGTTTAAAATATGTTGCAGGGTGCTGTCTTTCCCATAACAGATGGTTTGATTAAAATCTCTTTCAAACTCCTCCAAGCAATGCATCTCAATTTCTTTGGAAATTAGATCGATAAAATAGGGCTCTTCACCCTGCAGAAAATAGACGGGAGAAAACTTTTTCTTTCTGATGTCAGCAATCAGTTCTTCAAACTTTCTCTGTGGCATTATTCGAATCTGAGGTGTTTTACAGTGAGCCCGTTATTTTTAAGCTGATTCAAGGACGCTATTCCGATTGTAAGGTGCATTTCAACAAATCCGGATGTAACCTTTTTGTCGCTATCAGATGTTTTTACGCCTTCGGGTATCATCGGCTGATCACTCACAAGAAGGAGCGCACCGCTGGGAATCTGGTTGTAAAATCCGGTACAAAAAATAGTGGCTGTTTCCATGTCAATACCCATGCAACGCAACTTCCTCAGGTAATTTTTAAATGCTTCATCATGTTCCCACACCCTTCGGTTGGTGGTGTAAACTGTACCTGTCCAGTAATCGAGGTTATGATCTCGGATGGTGGTAGAAACGGCCTTTTGCAAGCTGAATGCCGGCAAAGCCGGTACCTCGGGAGGGAAATAATCATTAGAGGTTCCTTCCCCGCGGATGGCAGCAATAGGCAGAATCAAATCTCCAAGTTTGTTTTTTCTTTTGAGGCCTCCGCATTTGCCAAGAAAAAGCACAGCCTTGGGTGAGATGGCTGCAAGTAAATCCATGATGGTTGCGGCACTTGCGCTTCCCATGCCAAAGTTGATGATACTGATGTTGTCAGCCGTTGCACTCAGCATGGGATGTTCTGTGCCATTTACGGGTACACCATGCTGGTTGGCAAACATGCGTACATAATTAGAAAAATTGGTGAGGAGGATGTACTGTCCAAACGATTCCAAAGGAACACCCGTATAGCGGGGCAACCAGTTTTCTACAATCTCTTTTTTTGTTCTCATAAGAATGTTAAATGATGTGTGCCGGAAAAAATCATTCGGTAAATATGCATATGTTTGAGTATCACCTTGCGAATGATGGATGAACTTCCCGGGCTTATTTTTCCTGCCCACGAATTTAGTATTAAAACAGAAAAACGAGGCAAGCTAATTTTCGACCGTTTCCGGAAGCGATGGATCAGGCTCACCCCTGAGGAATGGGTGAGGCAACATTTGGCGATGCATCTTGTCAATAATTGTAGAGTACCACCCGGATTATTGGTGATAGAGGGAGCATTGGAATACAACAATACCAAAAGAAGATTTGATTTATTGGCCTATGGAAAACCTGGCAAACCCTTGTTACTGGCAGAATGCAAAGCCTACGATGTAAAAATCAGCCAGGATGCCTTCGACCAGGTTGCCATTTATAATATCAAGCTGGAAGTGCCTTACCTGCTGGTAACCAATGGAAGAGAGCTCTATGTGTGCAAAATTGATTTTCAAGAGCGCACCTATACTTTTCTTGATCATCTTCCGGAGTTTGGACTAATGTGATAATTTTTCCGCCTTTCGCTCTTTAAGTAAGGCTCTTATGTTGTACATTTGGGACAAACCTTTAATCATCGCCTTATGGCCTTTGAACTACCAAAACTCACTTATGATTACAATGCGCTCGAACCACATATTGATGCGCGTACCATGGAAATCCATCACAGTAAACACCACCAGGCATATGTGAACAACCTTAATGCAGCCATCAAAGGAACAGATGCTGAAAAAATGAGCCTGGAAGAAATCTGCCGATCCATCTCCAAATTTCCTGCTGCCGTGCGTAACAATGGCGGAGGACATTACAATCATTCCCTGTTCTGGACATTGTTGGCTCCCGGAGCCGGTGGACCTCCAAACGGTGCTGTGGCTGATGCCATCTCGGCAAGCTTTGGATCCTTTGAAAATTTAAAAGACGAATTCGGGAAAAGTGCAGTGGGAAGATTTGGCTCAGGCTGGGCCTGGCTCATCGTTCATGCCGGCAAACTCAGTATTTGCTCTACTCCCAATCAGGATAATCCCATCATGGATGTTGCAGAAGTAAAAGGTGCGCCCATTCTGGCTTTGGATGTATGGGAACATGCGTATTACCTGCACTACCAAAACCGCCGTCCGGATTATGTGGCAGCTTTTTGGAACCTTGTCAACTGGAACGAGGTGAACAAACTTTTTGCAGCTGCAAAATAAAGGCATCCCAAACCAAGTTTTTTATGATCGTTAAACTTTTTGTTTTGTGATTGATTGCATACTTTTATTTGTGATATAGTTTATGTCTTTAAAGAAACGATGGAAATACAAATCTCCTCCCCCTTCCGGAGTGGTTGATGCTTTGCAGCAATCTCTCTCGGTAGACAGAAACATTTGTACCCTTCTTGCTCAAAGAGGCATCACAGATTTTAACGAATCCAAAACATTTTTCCGTCCCTCACTGGAACAATTGCATGATCCCTTTCTGATGAAGGACATGGATCTTGCCGTGGAACGCCTTGAGGAGGCCTTGAGAAACCGGGAAGGTGTAATGATTTACGGAGATTATGATGTGGATGGCACCACGGCTGTGGCCTTGGTGTATTCATTCTTTAAAAATTATGCAGCCAAAATCGATTATTATATCCCCGACAGATACAAAGAAGGATATGGCATTTCCTTCACCGGCATCGATTACGCAAAAGCACATGGTTATTCCTTGATTGTTGCCCTCGATTGCGGCATCAAAAGCAATGACAAAATAGATTACGCCAAATCGCTTGGCATCGATTTTATTATCTGCGACCATCACCGTCCGGGAGAAGTATTGCCCGATGCTGCTGCCGTGTTGGATCCCAAACGAGAAGACTGCCACTATCCTTTCGATGAGCTCTCCGGCTGCGGTATAGGATTTAAATTGGTGGAAGCCTTTGCCAGAAACAACAATCTTTTTTCTGACAACAGCATCAGCAGGCAGCTTGCCTCATACCTGGATTTTGTGGCAGTGAGCATCGCTGCGGACATTGTGCCAATTACTGGCGAAAATCGTGTAATGGCCTTTTATGGTTTGCAGCAGTTAAACACCCGCAAACGAGAAGGCTTCAAAGCTATTATTGAACTCTCCGGCTTGCGACGAGAACTTACCATCGGGGATATTGTATTTACCATTGCTCCTCGCATCAATGCCGCAGGACGCATTGACTCCGGAAAAAAAGCGGTTGACCTGCTGGTAAGCAACAATGTGGATGTGGCTGCCGATTCGGGCAAAGACATTGACGAAACCAATACCGAAAGAAAAAATATTGATACCGTAATCACACAGCAGGCTTTTGCCATGATTGAAGAAAGTGCACTTCTTCAGCAGAGCAAATCCACTGTGTTGTATCACTCCGAGTGGCACAAAGGCGTGGTTGGCATCGTGGCCTCTCGTCTCACCGAAAAATATTATCGTCCCACGGTGGTGCTTACCGAAAGCAATGGCATGGCCACCGGCTCTGCTCGAAGTGTGAAAAATTTTGATGTATACAATGCCATTGAAGCCTGCGCAGATTTGCTCGAACAATTTGGCGGACATAAATATGCTGCAGGCCTTACCCTGAAAATTGAAAATGTAAAAGCCTTTCAGGAAAAGTTTGAAAAAGTTGTTTCCAACACCATTTCCGAAGACATGCTCATCCCTGAAATTGAAGTTGACATTGAACTGCCTCTGATTTTTGCCGACTACCGTTTCTATAAAATACTCAAACAATTTGCTCCTTTCGGTCCTGGCAACATGAATCCGGTATTTGTGGCAAAAGGGGTTAAGCATCATGGAAACTTACGCCAGGTAGGAAGTAATCACATTAAACTTGACCTTGTGCAAGAGGGAATGATCAAGCAAATTCCTGCCATTGCCTTCGGCCTGGGTCACATGTACGACCGCCTGCTCCAGTGCAGTGCTTTCGACATCTGCTATTCATTGGAAGAAAACGAATGGAACGGTAATAGTTTTCTCCAACTCAATATCAAAGACATTCATATTTACGAAGATTAAACCATTCATGGACAATCCACAAAAAAGCGACCAGGGCATTCTCTGGGAAGTATTTATTCAGGCCAGCCCGGGGATACCTCATAAGCATGCCGGCAGTTTGCATGCCACCGATGCACGCATGGCGCTTCTCAGCGCAAGAGATGTTTATACCCGTCGTTCAGAAGGTATAAATATCTGGGTGGTTCCCTCTGATGCCATTACAGCATCCTCCCCCGATGATGCCGGTTCTTTTTTTGAACCCTCTAACGACAAACCCTACAGGCATCCTACTTTTTATGTGGTGCCTCAAGGCGTAAAACATCTCTGAGAAATGATTCCAATAGCCGATAAAAAGAAGGAGGCACACTTTCACTATGTGCTGAGATTAGCCGACAATTGTCTTATCCTTGGCCACCGCCTATCGGAATGGTGCGGAAAAGGTCCTCAACTGGAAGAAGACATTGCGTTGATTAACATTGCGCTCGATCATATCGGAAGGGCGCGTTCCCTTTACGATTATGCTGCTCTTTTGCAAGGTTTAGATAAAACACAAGATGACCTGGCTTATCGCAGAGACGCATGGGACTTTAAAAACAACCTGCTCTTGGAACAAACCAATGGAGACTATGCAAAAACCATTGTGAGATCCTTTCTGTATGATGTGTTTGCCCACGGCCAATACCGGGCCCTTGCATCATCCACCGATGAAACCCTCCGTGCCATTGCAGAAAAATCAAACAAGGAAATCGCCTATCACCTGGTGCACAGCAAGGAGTGGATGCTGCGCCTAGGCGATGGTACCGCCGAAAGCAATGCCCGTACAAACATGGCATTAAACGAACTCTGGAAATACACCGGAGATTTGTTTGTATGCACACCTGCAGAATTGCCTCTCATCGAGAAGGGAGTGATTCCCGATCCGGAACTGCTCAAAACCAAATGGCACAGCGATGTGCAGGCAATCCTTGATGAGGCAGGACTTGTGAAACCTGCTGCCACCTTTATGCAGTCAGGAAGTCAGGATGGAAAACATACCGAACACCTGGGTTACCTGCTGGCCGAAATGCAGTTTCTGCAACGCGCATATCCCGATGCTGTCTGGGACTGAACAAACACCATTTAAACAAAAACAAGCCTTTGGGCTTTTGGCAGTATCGCTGCTAGCCAGATGTTTTTTTTGGTTTCAGGGATATGGCGTTGAAGAAGACAGTTGGGGCTCTGTAGTCGCTGCTCACAATACCTGGGAAACAGGTATTCCTGAAGTTTCCCGTTTGCCGGGACATCCTGTTTACGAAAGTATTCTTATCCTCCTTTATAAAATTTCTTCACCTGCACTTTACAATGCATGCTCTTCTCTTTTTGCTCTTGTTTCTATTTGGTTTTTCCTAAAACTACTACATGCCTTAGGGATAAAAAATTACATCCAGGCAGGATATGGTCTCTCCTTCAGCCCGCTGTTTTTTATCTGTTCTACCTATACCATTGATTATGTTTATGCCCTGGGGTTTGCCCTGGGAACGGGTTATTACCTGCATCGCAAAAAAATCCTTGCTGCAGGTATTTTGATGGGACTGTCCATCGGATGCAGAATCAATTCACTGGCTTTGATTCCGGTGTGGTTTTTTCTGCCATTACTTTCCGGTCATTCATATAAATTCATAACCGATTTTCATTACCTCAAACATATTTCTGTTTTTGTTTTGCTCTCATGTCTCGTGGCGGCCTTGTGTTATCTTCCTGTGGCATGGATTTATGGAAGCGCCTTCTGGGATTATTCCGATCAGTTTCCTTATCCTTCCTTTGCCAAGGTTTTTTACAAGGCCGGTTTTGGTGCATGGGGTATTCCCGGCCTGATAGGATTACTTTGGATGATGGTCATCACAATCCCATCTAAAAGTATGTGGTGGTGGATACTAAGCATAACACAAATAGGAATGTATCTGTTGCTGCCACAAAAATCGGCTTATCTCTTGCCATGGGTGGTATTTAGCTTTTTGTTTGCTGCTACAACACTAAAGGCAGAAATACAAAAATGGTTCTGGAGCCTGCAGATTCTTTCTTCCCTGATTTTATATGTGGGCTTGGGCGATGAACAACGGGGAAGCAAACCTGTTCTCTCAGTGTTTGAGACAAATATCAACGGACAAAAAGTTTTCCTTGACCTGTTCTCCGGTCCTGTTTACGGCGATTACAGCAAAAGAAAAAACAAGTTGATATACACTGCATCTGTGAGAGCAATCCTCGATCAACAAAAGGATTCATTGGCAATTATCTCGGGTTGGTGGTACAATCAATTGCTTGCAGAATCGTATGCTTCTCCCCTGCCCAAAAATGTATTGCCTGTATTTTATTGTTCATGCGATTCATTGCAAAAGTTGCAGCGCTTGGGTTACCGGATAAAATATCTTCCGGAGCAAAACACTTATAACAACCTCATGTTTGGGGATTCCTGCACAGAAAAAATGGCCGAGGCTTTTCAGGAGTAATGTGCTGTTGCCCGTTCAGCCATTTTTGTGACGAAAGCAGTGAGCGGTTTTTCCAGCATCATGCTGAGCATGGGATTGAGATCAGCTTTAATCACGAATCTCGCTTGGCAACTGTTTGCATCTGATGCTTCCAGAAAAACTTCTATCGAAAAAGTCACCGGTGTTTGAGACCCGGAACGCATGCGCACATATTCGGATGGTTTTCTCTCCTCCATTTCCATATGGAGCGTTGCCATGCCCTGAATA
>JBKCNM010000096.1:0-3660 GCA_046297395.1 Bacteroidota bacterium | reverse complement strand
CTTTTAAGTTGGGGCTTTTTCATCTACCCGGCTGAATGTTATGCGTAGTATCTCTCTCGTCAGAAGTTAAATCTGATAAAGGGTCCTAAGTTATAGTTTAAATTCTTTGTCTCAAAGTTTTGTAGCATGTCTATACCTATACCAAATTGAACTTTATCTTTGTAGTTAGCCCCTATCCTTATGATTTGAGATGCTTCAACAGGATCTGCTGAAAATATTATTTGTGAAGAAAGCCCCCAATTCTTGCTAAATTTTGGTGAGTATCCAATGATTCCTAAAACACTCGGGGCAACTTGACCTTCAGCAAAACCAATTGTTGGGTACATTTGAATAAAAAAGTCTTCTTTTTTGTTCATGTAAGAAAGACTAAGGCCTATTGTTGGAACAAATAACTCACCGTAAAAACCTCCTCCAGCTGACACTCCTATCCATGGCTTAAATTGATAAGTAAGTTGCCCCTCAATAGAAACAGTGTTGAGCACTTTGTCTTTGTAATTAACTGTAAAACGATTAAGATTAAAAATGTTCCATTTTGCAGTGCTATCCAAATCTTTATCGATATAGTTTATGTAATGTGCTTGTTGATTTCCTGCAAGGGCTTCAAGGACAATTTGGGCACGAGTACTTACGCTAACCACTAAAAAAATGGTCATTAATAAAAATGTTCTCATGTCAATTACGGATTGATAATTGTAACTGATTTTGTTTGAGGAAGCGATTGGCAAGTCAGTATATACCCTTTTTTTATATCTTTTTCGGTTAGTACTTGGTTACTCTTCATTAATACACTGCCCTCAGTACATTTCATTTTACACATTCCACAAAGGCCGCTTTGGCATGAATAAGGAAATGGAACATTTTGGTTTAATCCGCTTTGCAAAATTGTTTTACCCTCTTGTGTTTCAAATTGATAAGTATTGCCAAATACTTTTGCAGAAACTAGTGCTTTTTGCGAAATACTTTCTTTAGTTTGGGCTGTGATTAAAAATAACTCACGATGAATTTTCTCTTTGCTTATTCCCAAATATTGCAAATCATCTATTAGTTTATTAGTCATCATTTCTGGTCCGCAGAGATAAAAATCCAATTTGTTTTTGTCGTATTGATTCACTATTTCTTCTAATGAAATCCTTGTGATATAGCCTTCGATAGCATTTCGAGGATTTTCTTCTTCACTAAAAAAGTGTTTAACTTCTAATTGAGTAGAAAATTCTTTTGTCCATTGTTCAATTTTTTCCTTAAAAATGATGCTACTAGAATTTCTGTTGGCATAGAGTAAAGTGATTTTACTTTTGGGTTCGAATTTCAAAATAGTGCCTATCATACTGTAAATGGGCGTGATACCGCTTCCGCCTGCTATCATCGCATAATGCTTTCGATTAGATGGTTCAGTATTGAGGTAAAATTGCCCTGAAGGTGCAGTGACTTCTAAAGTATCTCCTACTTTGATATTTTCGGCTAAGTAATTTGTAACCTTGCCTCCCTTGATTTTTTTGATAGTCAAAGTCAGAAAATTATCTTTATTCGGAATGGAAGAAACGGAAAATGTACGATACAGTGTTTCGCCTTTGATATTGACTTTGATAGTCAGGTGTTGCCCTGCCCAAAAGTCCCTGAAAATTGTAGGTACATCGCCAAACTGAATCGTAAAAGCCTCGTTTGCTTCATGCCTAATATCAGCAACTGTAAGCGAATACAAACCCTCGCTTGTTTTCTTGATATTATTTCTTTCAAATATTTGTTCGTGACGGGTTTCGTAGTCATTGAATTCTGTGCCCATCCATTTGTCCCACCAAGTAAAATATAATGCATAATTACCGTTAAACAATTGGTGGTGCATATTGTGGTGAGTAGAGGCAGTTTTGAATTTTAATATTGGAAATTTTACCCAGCCCTTTGGATAAATTTCATAGCCTAAATGTCCTAATACATTGTTTAGCATGGAGAAGATTTGCCAGGCAATAACTATCCCGAAATTCAGTGGAAGCAAAAAGGGCAATACAAAGGCAACAAAGTATTCAACCACAGCCTCTGAAGGGTGAAAAGCAAAAGCGGTAAGTGGCGATGGATCTGTACTTTCATGATGTACCTTATGGAAATATTTATAAAAGCGAGGCAAGTGCATAGCTCTATGGCTCCAATAGAAAAACATATCATCAATAAAGAGTACAATGAAAAAACTAAACCCTAACCACAAATAGCCATACTCGTTGATGTCAAAATATACTTTTGTATAACCTTTGCTATCCAAATAAAGAATGCAAACATCCATAATTGCAAAAATCAGAAAAGTACTTACCGAAAAGCCAAGGTCGTGTTTGAAATGATGAAGTTTAGCTCTTTCAGTTTCCTGAATTCTTATCTTTTTAAAATACTTTTTACCTACAATCCAAAAGATGATAAAGAAAGGAAAAGCAAATCCTGCATACCAGCCTATTTGTTCAACATAGGCGCCAGTGATGTTTTCAAAAAAAAATGTACTATTCATTTTGCTACAATTTTACGTGTTAGTTATACACACTGCAAAATTGCAAAGCACACTTTAGAAAGTATTTGATATAGAACAAAAAGTGATTTGATGTAAATCAAAAAATACTTACACTTTTCCTGCCCTTATTCTACTCAGCGTTTCTTGGGTTATGTTTAGGTAAGAGGCAATGTTGCCAAGACTTATGCGGTTGGTGATGTCAGGATATAGATTTAATAATTTTTGATAACGTTCTTTTGCGTCAAGAAACTGCAAATCGGCAATTCTGTCTTCAATTTGTGATATATAATGCAACTCCACTAATTTAATATACCAGAGGGCAAATGAATGATGTTTTTGAAGCAAGGCTTGTATTCCAACATATTCAATCGAAAACATTTCACTATCCTCAATAAGTTGAATACTTTCTTGAGCGGGTTCTTGTTTTACAAAACTAGTAGTGTCCGTTATTATTTGCGCGTCTAAACTAAACCAAGTATTCATCTCTTTTCCTTGGTCATTGGTGTAAAAGTATCTTACGGCACCTTGTGTCATAAACCAAAGGTGTTTACAAGGTTTGCCCGGCTTGAGTAAAAAATAGTTTTTTGGGTATTCCAAATGTTGAAAATGTCCCAAAACGTCTTCCAATACTTGTTCAGGTAATAAATAAATGGATTGAATTATGTCTTCTAAAGTTATTTTCATTTCGTTTGTCGATATTACGCATAACGGCAGACTGTGAAAAAACCATTCACAATCTTCAGTTTATAACAGGTGATAAAAATAAGCGTTTTTCTTTTTTATCAAGCATCATTTTGGACTTCAATTATGATAGAATACATATAGGCCAACAACAGAAACCAACTGGAGTTTTATTGTAACGAGGAACTTATTGAGGCCGAACACCCTGCATGATTTATTTAAAATAAAAAGGAATGGCTCCAAAACCGGCTTCGGTCAACACCGAGTAGAATGAAAAAGCCCCTTACAAGAGGGGCTTTTTATTTGGGGCTTTTTCATCTACCCGGCTGAATGTTATACACAGTGCAATTTCGACTCATTGCTTAATAAATGGTGCGTTAAACATTCTGCCATTTTTTGAAGTGAAGTTAATTATGTAGTAACCACTCGTAAATCCTGATACGTCAACTACATATTCTCCATTTTTAGATGCAGAAAAGGGTATATTGTAT
>JBKCNM010000095.1:0-71850 GCA_046297395.1 Bacteroidota bacterium | reverse complement strand
TCACAGGCACAGATACCTCCTGCTTACAGTGCAAAGCAAATTAAAGGCAAAAGAGCTTATGAATTTGCGCGTAAAGGCGAAGAAGTAAAACTGGAGGCCTCACAAATTCGCATTGATGCATTTGACATTTTAGCCTGTACCCAATTGGAAGATGGGTGTTTACATGTATCTTTTCGTTTGGTGTGCAGCAAAGGCACCTATGTAAGATGCATTGCACGCGATTTGGGCAAAGCACTGGGTTACCCAGCCTATCTTCACAAATTGATACGCACCCGTTCGGGTGACTTTTCTATTGATCATGCTTACACCACAGAAGAACTGAGAACCTGTTTTCCAAAATCTGAAAAATAAGAATGAAAAAATTATATTACTCAACGGTTTTATTTGCTTTTTTATCTCTTGCCTTCTTTTCATGTAAAAAGAAAGATGTGAAGTCAACCACTGCGATAATAGCAGGCGATGAAAACAGCACCACATTTTTAGTCACAAACGCAAGTGCCTCGGCGAGCGCAGGTGTTGGCACAGAAACATCCAAATCCATCGATTTGAACGGTGATGGGACTGCCGATCTGATTATTTTTTCCCGTAATCGCTTCTTGTCGGGGGTAAAAATCCGCACAGAGTGCTTTATGCGTCCGATTGCTCCGCATGAGTTGGGTTATCTGGCAGACGCCCCCGACAACAGAATGTTTCCTCCCGTACTCGAAAAGGGAGCACTCATTACAGACAATCTGCAGCAATATTCAGGAAAAGATGCAGTATTTGCCTCCAGCGTAACCGATACAGTGCTGCTTCAAACCATACAGGTAAAGGAGAGCCTTGGCAAATCCAACAAATACATTCCTATTAAAATTAAGCAGGGTGAATGGAGTCGCATGGGATGGGTCAAGGTAAGTGTAGATACCAATTACTACGGCATCACCTTTCATGCCGGTGCCATTGTAAAATAATCACATCCGATTCAATCTTATTCAACTTGTTCAGGTTACTTGAAGATTGCCTTTCATTTGCCAACAGGATGCTCAGCATCGGGCAACAAATTTATTGGGTGGATGCAGCATAGGCTGAACCAAAGCCCGTAGGTTTGGTAAATTCCATATACTTCTCTATTTTCGCGCTCCGTTTTTTATTTCGGGCCTATAGCTCAGTTGGTTAGAGCACCTGACTCATAATCAGGTGGTCCTTGGTTCGAGCCCAAGTGGGCCCACATCAATAGCAACAAGGGTTTCAGTAAATGAAGCCCTTGTGTTGTTTATGGGTATGCCCACAGAAGATTTTATATGCCATTCAAGATTTTCGTTCCCGTAAGCCCCAGGTAATCCAGGTTTCGCATACCAGTGTTCCGTCTTTGTTGTAGGCTTTGCTGTACAATTCAACACTGCCTCCTGCAGATAGCACCTCATTGTTTTCAATCGATGCTCTGAACTTCTGCAAATTGTCGAAAACAAAGTTTACCTCGCCTGTGCCCCTTTTATGAAACACCGATCTGGAGTTTAAAATCAGTACAGATACATTTTTGGGACAGGCATTGAGCATGGCCAGCACAGGGAATCCCATGGATACTTCTGCCCCCAACTGCAAGGAACCAAAGTACATGCTTCCAAATGGGTTCCGGTTACGCCAGGCGGTTTGAAGCTGCACTACACAGCGATTGTCATCCATGCTTAAAACCTTTACTCCGGCAAGCCAACCCAAAGGAAGAAACCTAAAAAACAATAATCTCCTGAACAAGGAATTTGTTAGAAAAACCGGGTTGATAAATCTCATGAAAAGGTTTCTAAGTACTTTGGTTTTTTAGTTCATTCAAAGTTGGAGCCGCCTGGATTTTTTGGTGACAAGAATTGTTCACATGAATTGGAGACTGCACCGATTTATTGATGGATTACTGCAAAAATGTTGCAGTTGCAGTTTTCAGCCCAAATATACAATTTTGCAAGCATGAAAAATGTTGGTTTGTTCTTTGTCCGTCTCCTCGCCATGCTTGCTTTTTTTGTAAGCAGTGCAGCATATGCAGAAATTCTTAAAAACCTTGCCTATCCGCTCTACCTCAAGGGAGCCAAGACCGATTTATACCTATCTGATTATGTGGCCGATTGTTCACTTGTAGATTCGGTAAGTTTTCATCCTTCCATCATGAAGATTCAATCAGGCAAGCCCTGTCAACTTTTTGTGGTGGCCAATGTTGCCAAACTTCCTCCGATCACCGAGATGTAAATTTGGTCGAAGGGGAAATATGAGAGTGTGCCTGTTGTTTCATCGCGCACAGAATCAAGGCAAATCTTTTGTGAGGCCGGCGACAAAACTTTCAAGTCTGTTTCTATTGCAGGTGATTTCAATAACTGGAATCCCAAGGCCAACATGTTTAATCAGGCAGGGAAACGATGGATTGCTGCCTTGTCGCTTTACCCCGGCACTTATTCCTATCAGTTGGTGGTGGACGGCAAATGGATGCTAGATCCTACAAACCGGGATTCGGTATCAAACGGTAATGGCGGGTTTAACAGTGTATTGAGGATTGGCCGGCCACCGGAGATTTTGCCTGCGATATGGGCAGTTTCACACAACGGCAGAAAAATCAGAATCGAATCATCCAACAAGCGCTTGCCAGATTCTCTGCTAGTTTGGGTTGACAACCAAAAACTACCTGCTTTTGCCAAATCAGACTCGGCAGGCTTTGACATCACTATTCCACAGCAAAAAGATGGCTTGCACTGGATTCGTGTGATGGGATACAACAAATTAGGCGTCAGCAATGACTTACTGATCCCATTAAAAGACAACAAGATTGATGTGCAGTCATGCCTCAGTACAGAGCGTTCCATGGTGATGTACTTTCCCATGGTGGACAGGTTTCTCGACGGCAACAAAGCCAATACCAAAAAGGTAGAAGACAAAGAGATTGACCCCAAGGCAAACTACATGGGTGGCGATCTTGCAGGTATCACACAAAAAATAAAAGACGGTTACTTTACCAACTTGGGCATCAATGCAATCTGGCTCTCTCCTATCGTTGAAAATCCTGCCAAGGGCTATGTGGAGTTTCCCGAACCCCATCGCAAATACAGCGGATATCATGGTTATTGGCCGGTTTCAGGAACAAAGATTGATTCTAGGTTTGGTACCGCTGAGGAATTTAAAATACTGGTGAATGAGGCACATGCCAAAGGAATCAAAATCTTGCTGGATTTTGTTTCAAATCATGTGCATGAGGAACACCCGCTGTACAAGAAACACAAAGAATGGACAACCCCCCTCACACTAAAAGACGGTACAAAAAACATTCGTTTATGGGATGAGCAGAGACTCACCACCTGGTTCGATACCTTTTTGCCCGACCTTGATTACAGCAAGCCGGAAGTTGTGGAAGCCATGACAGATACTGCTTGCTGGTGGATCAAAACCTACGATATTGACGGATTCCGTCATGATGCTACCAAACATGTGCCTGAAGAATTCTGGAGAGCGCTCACGCTGAAACTTCGGAAAAATTTTCCGGACAAAAAGCTGTTTCAAATCGGAGAAACATTTGGCAGCAGGGAACTGATTGCCACCTATGTAAACCAGGGTGAACAGGATGCCCAGTTTGACTTCAACACCTATTTTGATGCGCGGTCTTATTTTGTAAATCCTGAAGAGTCGGCAGATCGTCTTCGCCGCTCCTTGCAGGAAACTTTTGCCTGGTATGGCAGTCATCACTTGATGGGAAACATTTCCGGAAACCATGATTTGCCTCGTTTTATCTCCTAGGCGTCAGGAGCCATGAGGGTTTCGGAAGACGATAAAAACCCAGGGTGGGAAAGAAATATTGAGGTGAAAGATACCCTTGGTTACTATCGTTTGTTGCAGTTGCAGGCTTTTAACCTGACCATTCCAGGCATCCCAGTGATTTATTACGGTGATGAAATTGGCATGCCGGGCGCAAATGATCCTGACAATCGGCGGATGATGCGTTTTTCTGAATTAAATTCATCCGAGAGCAGGGTCTTGAAAACAACAGCCATGCTCAGCAACATGCGAAAAAACAGTCCGGCCCTGCTTTTTGGCGAAACAGTTATGCTGAGGGCTACAAATGCCCAGGCATTGAGTTATGCGAGGCAATATTTCGATGAAATCGTTTTGGTTGTATTCAATAAGAAGAGTAGTTTTGACACGATTCAGGTCTCTCTTCCGGAAGCTTGGGCTGCATACAAGGCAGAGAGTCTTGTTGGTGGCAGATGTGCTGTGGAGGGCGGCAAACTGGTTGCAGGTGTTTCTGCTGCCGGGTTTGACATCATCAAACTCAAGCCATGAAGCGAAAACAATTGTTCATGATGTCATCTGTTGTTATGAAAAGGTATTTGCATACATGTTGGTTTTTCCTTCCGGCATGCTTTCTTTTTGCTGCTTGCAATCCCACACTCAAACTTCAGGTATTACAGGCTGCACAAGTGAGTTTGCCCTCACACATTAAACAAATTGGCATTGTTAACCGAACCATTCCGGGAAAAGATGATCGTTTTCTTAATGTGGTTGAAGGCCTGCTTAGCGGTGAGAGTATTGGCGCTGACCGCATGGGTGCTGAAAATGCCATGGAGGGTGTGAGGCAACAACTGATGAGCACCGACAGGTTTGTGGTGAGCCTGCCCAACCTGAACCTGGATGGGAGTCATCCGTTTTTTTTACAAGGTCCGCTGAATAAAGAAGTGGTCAATGCAATCTGTGCGCAGCATCATCTTGATGCCATCATCGTTTTAGAAATGTTCGACTCTGATTCAAGGATTATCGTTAATACCCGGAATACAGAGACCAGGGTGAACGGCAAAAGAGTGGTGGTAACAGATTTTGTGGCAAATGCTGAGATGAATGTGCAAACATCCTGGAAAGTGTACGACGATTCAACTGATAATATCATTGATCAACATCAGTTTGTAAATGTTGCTAGATTCAGTGGTGCGGGTCCCAATCCGGATGCTGCGCGCATGGCTTTGCCCGGTAAACGCAATGCCATTAACCAGGCAGGGCTTCAGGCAGGTATCGCCTATGGCACCAGAATTGCACCTTTTTGGACAACAGTGATCAGACAATATTACCGGAAAGGAAATGATTCCATGAAGGAAGCGGCAGCCCTGTCTAAAAAAGGAGACTGGTTGGGAGCTGTAGCCATTTGGAAAAAAGAAATCCTAAACAAGGAAGAAGTGATAGCAGGCAGGGCATATTATAACCTTGCCGTGGCTTGTGAGAGAGAGGGCAACCTTGACCTGGCCATCGAATATGCTACTCAGGCAAATCAAAGATATCATTTGCGTAGAGCAAGTACTTACCTAAGCCTCCTTCATCAGAGGGTGAACAACCGATTGAGACTGCGTCATCAATACGAGGGAAATTAATCCCCCGGGATGGTAATATGCGCTATTCAGCTTTTGCTTAAAATGGATGAGTGATGAAGGGATTTATCATGTACCGATGCTGCGTAATTCTTTTAGCTGCATATATGCGCGGGGCTTTGCCCCGCGCTTGCGTTAGGGATTGCAACGGTTACTTTTTTTGAGCATCAAAAAAAGTTTGAGTGGAAAGCCCGCCACGGCGAGCGAAGCCAAGCCGGGGAACGCCCCAAAACAATTTTGATTGGTAGGAATTGCGATAAAATTTTGCTTGCTACAGATAAATTCCCGGACGAAGATTTTCATCAAAAACCACAGAATAAGTAAAAGCTCTACCTGTTCCGGGCTGGGTTTGGTTCCATCCTGTTTCGAGTGATATGCGATGTCGGTGGTAAGGGCATATCACAAACCCATCTCTGCAATTTCCCTGATGTAACTTTTTCCCTTCATGTGGGCAGCGGTTTTCCAAAACATACAGGGCATTGTTGTGCATCGCCACAAGGATCTCCTTTCCTCCCAGTTTTTTGGCTTGCATACCCTTGGCGCCACGTTCAGCCCTTGCATGAGCGAAGGATTCATAGAGCACAAAAAAAACCGGCTCATGTTTCGGGAAAATATTCCGGAAAACTTGCATGAGCCGGTTCATATGTATTTCAATAATGGCAGGGCTTGCCTTTTGTTTTATAGGTGAATCACCTCTCCGTAGGCTGCGGCTGTAGCCTCCATCACCGCTTCGCTCATGGTTGGATGAGGATGCACAGCTTTGAGTAATTCATGGCCTGTGGTTTCGAGTTTTCGAGCCACAACAGCCTCGGCAATCATTTCGGTTACATTGGCACCAATCATGTGACATCCCAAAAATTCGCCGTACTTGGCGTCGAAAATCACTTTTACAAACCCATCTTTTGCACCGGCAGCAGATGCTTTGCCTGATGCAGAGAAAGGAAATCTTCCCACCTTGATGTCAAAACCTGCGGCTTTTGCAGCTTTTTCTGTGTAGCCTACAGAAGCAATTTCCGGCGAGCAATAGGTACAGCCGGGTATGTTGTTGTAGTTGAGCGGTTCGGGATGATGCCCTGCGATTTTTTCTACACAGATGATTCCCTCTGCACTTGCCACATGCGCCAGTGCTTGTCCGCCCACGCAATCACCAATGGCATAATAGCCATCTACATTTGTTTTGTAATAACCGTCGGTAAGAATTTTTCCTTTGTCGGTTTTGATGCCACAGGATTCCAGGCCAATATTCTCGATGTTGGCAGCAATACCAACTGCTGAGAGCACCACATCGGCTTCGATGATTTTTTCGCCGGCGGCGGTTTTTATTTTCACCTTGCAAGATTTGCCTGAGGTATCAACAGCTTCCACAGAGGATCCGGTCATGATTTCTATACCGGTTTTTTTGAATGATTTTTCGAGTTGTTTAGACACTTCTTCATCCTCAAGTGGAACAATGTTTGGCAGGTATTCCACAATGGTTACTTTGGTACCAAGGGTGGCATAGAAGTAGGCAAACTCACATCCGATGGCGCCTGAGCCCACCACCACGAGGCTTGAAGGCTGGTTGGGCAAGGTCATTGCCTCGCGGTATCCGATAATTTTTTTGCCATCCTGCTTAAGGTTGGGAAGTTCCCTTGAACGGGCGCCCACTGCAATGATGATGTGTTTTGCATCATAAGTGAGGGTTTTGCCTGATGCATCCTTTACCTCTACTTTTTTGCCGGGCTTAAGTGTTCCGTTTCCGTTGATGACATCAATCTTGTTTTTCTTCATCAGGAACTGGATGCCTTTGCTCATGCCATCGGCCACATTCCGGCTGCGTTTGATTATTGCGTTGAAATCGGCTTTGGCTCCATTTACCTGGATGCCGTAATCGGCAGCATGGTTAAGGTATTCGAAAACCGAGGCGCTCTTTAAAAGTGCTTTGGTGGGAATACAACCCCAGTTGAGGCAAATGCCTCCCAGGCTCTCGCGTTCCACTATGGCGGTTTTTAATCCCAGTTGAGAGGCCCTGATGGCAGCTACATAGCCGCCCGGCCCGCTTCCTAAAACTATTACATCGTATTGCATATGCTGAATTTGCGCAAAAATAGCCTTTTGAACAAGAAGTTTCTACCTGTAAACAAATTCCCCTTAAAATTGTCTCCTTAAACAAAACTACATCATGTTACACATTGGATCTCCTGCACCGGCATTCGAATTGCCCGATACAGAAAAAAAAATGCATAAGCTGAGCGACTACAAGGGCAAACCTGTGGTACTTCTGTTTTTTCCTATGGCATTTACGGGTGTATGCACCAAAGAATTGTGCAGTATGCGCGACGATATTGGCAGCTATGAGAAACTGAATGCCACTGTGATTGGCATATCGGTGGATTCGCCATTTACCCTGGCAAAATTCAAAGAAGACCAACACTTTAATTTTACCTTGCTGAGTGATTTTAACAAGCAGGCCATTCAAGCATATGATTGCTCTTATGCCGAGTTTGTGGCCGGGCTCAAAGGCGTTGCCAAGCGCTCAGCTTTTGTGATTGATGCCCACGGAGTAATCAAATATGCAGAGGTATTGGAAAGTGCAGGTGACCTGCCCAACTTTGAGGCGGTGAAGCAGGCGCTTTCTGCCCTGTAATTTTTATACCCGTTGGTTGAGGTAATCCTGAAGAATAATGGCAGCACTCATTTTGTCGAGGTTGCTTTTGTCTCTTCTTTGTTTTTTGGAAAAGCCTCCATCGATCAATCCCTGCATGGCAATTTTAGAAGTAAATCTTTCATCCATCCTGATGATGTTGACAGTAGGATTTTTTTTGCGTAATGCCTCTATAAACTTTCGAATCTCAAGCTCGATAGGATTTTCCTCGTTGCGTAGGTTTTTTGAAAGTCCGATCACCACTTCCGAGCAATTGTACTCTTCCATCAAGCCGAGCAGGGTTTTTAAAGCCAGCGGCGTTTCGGCAACCATCAAAGGGTTGGCAATCATACCAAGGGTATCAGATACTGCAAATCCAACTCTTTTTACACCATAATCAACAGCAAGTACACGATTCATATGAAAACAAAGATAACCATCAAATCAAACAGCGCTATTGGCGTAGAAGGCGATTTTGAAATTGTAGACGAACAAGGCAATGCCTATGATTTATCGGGCAGGACCCGCGTGAGCCTTTGCCGTTGTGGCCACAGCAAAAACAAACCCTTTTGCGACGGTGCCCACAAAGCCGAAGGCTGGGAAGACAAGGCAGAAGCCAGGTAAATTTCGGTGACAGTGGGCAAGTAGTGCTTTTACACATGCTTGCCAATTATTTGCGTAATATAGTCCTATGTTGTGCCTGCTGTTTGCATTCCTAACGCTTGCTTCCCAATCTCAGAAAGAGCAGGGACTTAGTGGTGGGGTGCTTTACCGCATGGAACCGCATGAGATTAACCGTTACGAGCCTTACAAACATGGGCTCTCTGTATTGCTTAAAAATGAATTTGCGGGGAGCCGGATAACCAACAGAGAGGAACTCAAAAAACTCAAAGGAAAGCACATCATCTCTGTAGATCTTTATTACTCGCGTTACAGGGCCAATGAGAAATTTGAGCAGCCTTTACTGAACAAGGAGCGTTTTGACACCCTCATCAAATATTTGCCTCGAATTACAAAGGGCTTTGTGATGTTTAATGCCTTTGAGCAAACCGAAGCAAAAAACGAAGCAGAGGCAAAAAAACTATTTCACGGTTTTGTCATTCAATACCTCGAGCCTCCTACCCTATCCTCTTCCTCAGCTGAGCTTGCTTTGCTTGATAAATTTCTGAGCCTTGACTCACTTGGGCATTTTGAAAATGAGGTGGAAGAAAAAACAAGGATAAAAAAAGAAGTGGTGAAGAGAGGATATGATCCTATTTTAAAGAAATACAAAAAACAAAAAATCATAAGAGAAACCAGCGGAGGAATACTCTCCCGGAAACCTCATGCCGACACGCTTATAACCGAAGTAAAGCTCAAACCCAAAATCGTTGGACGCAGGTATGTGCCTCCTTCTTATGTATGGGGAATGGATCCATCGGCCATGGGCACTGCCATGTTTAAAATGGTGGCGGAACGCTTTGATTCCACCTTTTTTTATTTCATGAAAAAGCATAAACCGGTCGATAAAACCTTGTTTGTGGTGGATGCTACCGGGAGTATGTTGCCTTACAACATTCAGATATGCATGTGGAACCGATTGATGTTTGATCCCAAGAATCCTGCACGCTATGCGGTATTTAATGACGGAGACCGCAAGCCGGATGATAAAAAAGTAAACGGAAAGGTTGAGGGCGTCTATGTTTTTTCTGCCGACTCGGCGGTGGTTTTTGAAAAATACCTGAGGCTGGTCATGCAGAAAGGCTTCGGCGGCGATCTTCCTGAAAACAACCTGGAGGCCGTTCTCAAAGGCTTGAAAAAGTTTCCTGATAGTCCGAGGGTGTTGATGGTAGCAGATTGCCACTCAGGTGTAAGGGACATGGAACTGCTATCTAAAATAAAAATACCTGTGGATATTCTCCTTTGTGGTACCCGCAGTTATGTACATCCGAATTACCTGAACATTGCCCGCGCTACAGGTGGAAATCTCTATGCGCTGGATGCTGAAATTACAGGGCTTAAGCAGGTGAAAGAAGGCAGTACACTCCTTTTCGGAAAAGCCCGATTCTTGCTCAGGAATGGTAACTTTGTGCCCGTATATTGAACATGAAAAAAAAATGGAAATACCTTGCAGGAATCTTTTTGGTTCTTTTGGCTGTCCTTATCTCACTGCCATTCATCTTTAAAAACAAATTGGTGGCGAAAGGCATAGAGCAGGTTAACCAAAGCCTGGATGCCACTTTTCATTTCGGAGACTTTGACCTGGGACTCATCGGGTCTTTTCCTTATTTGAATTTTTCGGTCACTGATTTGTCGCTTATCGGCAAAAACGATTTTGAAGGAGACACACTGCTCTTTACTAAAAAATTATCACTCAGGGTAAATTTGATGAGTGTGCTCAAAGGTGGTCCGTATGAAGTAAAACGCATCATTTTAGATGAGCCGGTTATCAGGGCACTTGTAAACAAGCAGGGCAAAGCCAACTGGGAAATTACCAAGCCCGGGGCTGAAGCAGCAGCAGAGGGAGAAAAAGCCAAGTTCAATCTTTCCCTGAAAAGCCTTGAGATAAACAATGCCGATTTATTATACAGTGATGATCAGCTGGGTATAAGTGCTCACCTTAAGGGATGCACGCATCAGTTGAAAGGAGATTTTACGCAAGATGAATTCGACATGGCTACCCATACGGATATTGCTGCACTTACGCTGAAATATGGTGGGGTGGCATGGCTCAACAAAGTAAAAACCACTGCCGACATCATGCTGCTTGCCAACATGCCGGCCATGAAATTTACTTTTACCCAAAACAAGGTTTTTTTAAACGCCTTGGAGCTTCAGGCTGATGGTTGGGTTGAAATGCCTAAAGACGACATTCGAACAGACATTAAGCTTACCTGCCCGCAAACTGATTTCTCTGCATTTTTGTCTCTGGTTCCGGGTTGCTACACAAGTTCTTTTGCAGATGTTACAACCAAAGGGAAACTTGCCTTGGATGCCTTTATAAAAGGAACCATGAGTGCTACCCAAAACCCTGCCTTTGGTTTGCGATTATTGGTAAATAATGCGATGTTTAAGTATCCCTCCTTACCCGGCACTGTAGATAAAATTGGCATCGACCTGCAGATACAGAATCCCGACGGTGTACCCGACCGCACGGTTATTCAACTGAAATCCCTGCATGCAGAATTTAATGGAAATGCTGCCGACATGAAACTGATGATGCGCACCCCGGTGAGCGATCCATTTATTGATGCAAGCATTAAAGGAAATTTGAATCTGGGAGAAATGAAAAAGTATGTTCCTTTAGAAAACAGTGAGTTGAGCGGCATGCTGAGTGCTGATGTGCAGATGAAAGGAAACAAATCGAGCATAGACAAAAAGCAGTATGAAAGGTTTGATGCCCGGGGGAATATCCGCATCCAAAACATGCAATATAAGAGCCAAGATTTTCCGGCAGGATTTGCCATTAATGAGGCTGAGATGCAGTTTACTCCTGCTGAGGCAAGGCTGTTGCGCTTTGTTTCCAGGCTTGGCAAAAGCAGTTTGGAGGCCAGCGGTAACATCAACAACCTGATTGGTTATACCATGAAAGATGAATTGCTCAGCGGAACCTTTACTGTTAGTTCTCCATTTTTGGATGTGAATGAATTTATGACCGGAAAAACGGCAGCAGAAACTGCGGCTGACACCGGCAGTCTGCAAGTGATACCCGTACCTTCCAACCTGGATTTTACGCTCAGAGGGAGTTTTGCAAGATTGCTTTACAGCAACATGGATATGCGTGATGTCAATGGCATCATCATGGTAAAAAATTCAGAGCTCATGCTGAGCAACCTGGGCATGCAAATGCTTGGGGGAAGTATGCTGATGAACGGAAAATATGTAACCCGGAACATACACGCTCCACTTGTTGATTTTGCCATGCAACTCAAAGGCATGGATATTGCACAAACGGCAAAAACCTTTTTAACGATTCAAAAACTGGCACCTGTGGTGAGGCATGCCGGTGGGAATTTTGATTGTGGCATTTCATTCAGCGGCATCTTGGAAAAAAATATGTCACCCAAATTAAATACCCTTTCAGGCAGCGGCAATCTGGCTACTAAACAGGTGGTGGTGACCAATCTTCCCATGTTTATAAGAGTGGCTGATGTCTTAAAGATGCCCGAGTATAAGCAGGTAAACCTCAATGATATCAAAGTAGCTTTTGCATTTTCGAATGGGGAAGTAAAGATTGAGCCGTTTGATTTTAAGATTCGCAATTCCACTTTTAGGTTGGGAGGCAATCAGGGTTTTGACCAGAAAATAGACTATCAACTTGATGCGAACCTCAGCATGGCCGATCTGGGTTCAAGGGCAGGTGCGCTTGCCAATGCAGCTGTGAACTTTGCCAATGCCAAGGGGGCTTCGTTCTCGGTCGGAGAAAGCATCAAAGCCGGCGTAAAGATTGGAGGCACCTTCACCAATCCTCAGCTCAAAACTGATTTTGCTGAAACAACAGGTTCCTTAAAAGACAAGGCAAAAGAATTGATAGACAAAACAAGGGCCGAGTTGGAGGCTAAGGTCAGGACTGAGGCCGACAAGAAAAAAGCAGAAGCAGAAGCGCTTCTTAAAGCAGAGACCGAAACGCGCCGGGCAGAAGCTGAAGCAAAACTGAAAGCCGTAGAAGCAAGGATAAAAGCAGAGTTGGACAAGCCAAAAAGTGAAGCTGAAAACAGAGCAAAGGCTGAAGCAGAAAAAGCGGCCCGTGAGGCAAAAGAAAAAGCAAAGAAAGAAGCCGAGAAAAAAATCAAAGGACTTTTCGGAAAGTAATCCAGCATACCACATCAATTAAAAAAAAGACATATGTCATTAGATACCATTGAAAGTGCCATCGAAGAAATAAAAAAAGGAAAAGTTGTGATTGTTGTGGATGATGAAGACAGGGAAAATGAAGGAGATTTTGTTTGTGCGGCAAGGACAATAAGTCCGGAAATCATCAATTTTATGGCCACTCACGGACGGGGATTGATTTGTGCTCCCCTGATTGAAGATCGTTGTGATGCCCTCGGACTCGGGCTCATGGTGCACCAAAACAGTGCAGCCTACGAAACGCCATTTACGGTGTCTGTAGATTTAATCGGACATGGATGCACAACCGGCATCTCTGCACATGACCGTGCAAAAACCATCCTCGCATTGATAGATCCAGACATCAAACCCGAAGAATTGGGTAAGCCCGGGCATATATTTCCCCTGCGTGCCCAGCGTTTAGGTGTATTAAAACGCGCCGGGCATACCGAGGCAGCTATCGATTTGGCAAGGCTGGCAGGATTTGAACCGGCAGGAGTGATTGTAGAAATCATGAATGAAGACGGCAGCATGGCCAGACTCGAAGATTTAAAAGAGATTGCCTTGAAATTCAGCCTGAAAATCGTAAGCATCAAAGATTTGATTGCCTATCGCTTGAAGCATGAAAGTTTTATCAGGAAAGAAGTGCAGGTGCAGATGCCCACCCAATTGGGTAACTTTTCCCTACAGGCATACAAACAAATCAATACAGACCAGGATCATCTTGCCCTAATCAAAGGCAGCTGGAGCCTGGGAGAGCCGGTATTGGTGCGCATGCATAGTTCTTGCCTCACCGGCGATATTTTTGGAAGTTGCAGGTGCGATTGTGGTCCTCAGTTACACAAAGCCATGGAGATGATAGAGAAAGAAGGAAGAGGCGTAATTGTTTATCTGAATCAGGAAGGACGAGGCATTGGATTGCTGAACAAACTAAAAGCATACAAACTGAAAGAAGAAGGGATGGATACCGTAGAGGCAAATGCCCATCTCGGTTTTAAAATGGATGAAAGGGACTATGGCATCGGGGCGCAGATATTGAGGGATCTGGGGATTTCCAAAATAAAGCTGATCACCAACAATCCGCGGAAACGGGCAGGATTATTGGGTTATGGCCTGGAAATAGTAGAAAATATACCCATCGAAATCGAATCAAATCCTCACAATGCAGGCTACCTGCAAACCAAGAAGGACAAGCTGGGGCACAACCTCAAGCTCGGCTTAAAAGACAATACATAATGTCGTTGAGAAGGCGAGGATCAAAAATATTTATTGACAAAATATCAACATTTTGATTTTTTTGTTTGAGAATATTTTAGTTTTGGATTTGTGCTTGGTAAGTATTGAAGGATTGTTTTAAAATGCATTCCTTGATATTCAAACAACAAACACAAAACAACAAACACAAAACAAAAAACACAAAACAACAAACAACAAACAACAAACAAATGAGAACACTCAAACAACTGTTTCTGGTGGGCGCAGCTGCTGCTTTACTCACTTCTTCTTGCACCATGGAGAAAAGGGTATATATGCCCGGTTACCACATTGAATGGAACAATTCCAAAACAGCAACTGCCCGCGCGGATGTAAAAACCAAAGATGCCCAAAACAAGCAGTCACACATGGCTCCCATGTTGTCGGTTGCTCCTTCTGCTTTGGCAATAAGCAAGCCTGCTACCGAAGTTCTTACAGCCTCTGCTGAAAAGAACATTTCTATGAAAATGACTTCTGCAAAATCTTTTAACCTCTTGCGCAAGGCTTCTTTGCTCAGCGGCATGAGCAAGAAAGAAGTAAAACACCTGGTTAAAAACAATAGCAAGAAAGCAAAGGAAATGACAAAGAAAGATGGAGGAGGAAAAAGCCAGCTGATTGCTCTTTTACTTTGCTTTTTCATAGGCACTTTGGGTATTCACCGTTTCTATCTGGGTTACACCACTGAGGGAATCATCCAGTTGCTCACAGCAGGCGGTTGCGGCATATGGGCTTTGATTGATTTAATTCGCATCATCACCGGCGATTTAAAACCCAAAGACGGCGGTTACGAGAAAACACTTTAAAAGGCAACTTCTCTGTTCTTGAAAAAGAACATCTACCTTTTATATTTCAGCGGGCTGCTGATTGTACCCTTGGTACTAATCATTCTGCCCGCTGATTTTTTTGACAGCGGACCACCCATGTGTCTGTCCGTTCTTTTGCTCGACATGGAGTGTTATGGTTGCGGCATGACGCGTGGCATCATGCATTTGATTCACTTTGATTTCGCTGCTGCAGCCTCCTTCAATAAATTATCCTTTGTTGTACTGCCCTTCCTTATTTTTTATTGGTTCACCGAACTCAGGCGTTCTTATTCCTTCATTAAAAAATAATTCCTCCGGCACTTCATCATTGAACCGGTAAGTATCAGTAATATAATAATTCTGAGCGGCATACTTATTTACCATTTCAATTTACACTACTTTTATTTTTTATTGAAACACATGAAAAAAAATCAATCTGTGAGGTATTGCCTCCACTTGTTTTGTTTGCTCATTTTTATTGTGGCAGCAAACCAAAGCATGGCTCAGCCCTACCCTATTGGCCATCGCCAAACCACCTTTACCGATGCAAACCGCAACAACAGGAGCATTCCCTGCGAGGTATATTATCCTGCAACAAGTGCGGGCGATAATGTTCCGCCGGTGCAAGCGCAATTCCCCTTGCTTGTTTTTGGTCATGGATTTGTGATGACCTGGTCGGCTTACGACATCTACTGGAACAATCTTGTGCCCAGGGGATACATCATGGTTTTTCCGACTACCGAATCAGGCTTTTCTCCCTCTCATTCAAATTTTGCTCAAGATCTTGCCTTTCTCTGCTCATTCATGCAGACGGAGAATACAAATCCTTCATCTCCCTATTTTGGCATAGTGGATTCCACCTCTGCCGTGATGGGTCATTCCATGGGAGGCGGTGCTTCTTTTCTGGCAAAACAGTTTAACCCGGGCATCACGGCCATGGCGGTGATGGCTCCTGCCATTACCAATCCGCCTTATGCGCCTTTAAACAATGAGAGCAATTTACCTTGCCTGGTTTTTGCCGGCAGCAATGATTGTGTAACACCACCATCTGTGCATCAGCTCCCATTGTATGATTCCTTATTCAGTGACGCCAAAACTTATTTGAGCATCACGGGCGGAGACCATTGCCAGTTTGCATCCAATAACCTAAATTGTTCTTTGGGACAGTTATCCTGCTCACCACAAGCAAGCATCAGTGCAAGCGCACAACAAAGTACAGTTTTCTCTCTCCTCAATCCATGGCTCGATTTTTATCTCAAGGGACAATGTGCGCAGGGCGATTTGTTTCAAGATTTGCTCAATGCAGGAAGCGGTATTTCCTCTGCGCAGAACAATGACCTTTCATGTATTTCCAGTGGTACTTCAGCACTGAAAAAAGAGAAAAAAATATCAATATATCATACTTCAGATAAAGTAATCGCCCATGTAGATGCGCAATTAATTGGACGACCCTACATCATCTTTAATCTCTTCGGACAAATGGTTGCTTCAGGAATTTTCCAATCTTCAGGCAATCATTATATTTTAGAAAATGCAGTAAACGGATTTTATATTCTTCAAGTAGAAGATAGCAGTTTACCCTTTGTTCGGATGCAAAGCGAGAGCAAATAAACTTTCACTTGTTAGGTACCATCCATGAATAGACATTTTCTGATGAGTGAAGAAATGTCTCTTAAATTTCTCTATACCTTGTGTGAATCATTTTTATGCGATGATGCCAATTAGAGAGAGAACCCAAGCTTATGCTCTCCGATACAGATCAATGAGCTTGTTGGCATATACTTGCATGCCATAGTCGAGACAAAAACCAAGTCCATGCTCAGCTATTTCAACGAACCTTGCAGGTTCTTCAAGAAACCAATCAATTTTGTTTTTGATTTCATGAGCTGTCGCAGCATTGGGCAATAAAAATCCGTTGTATCCCTCCTTGATGAGCTCCCGGTTGCCATAGCCATCAAGGGAGATTACAGGAAGCCCTGAAGCCATTGCCTCCAGCAATACAAGTCCAAATGGCTCGTAAGTAGCGGGATGGATATACAGGTCAGACGCATGCATTTTTTGAGGAATTTCTCCACTGTGTCCATGAAAAAAAATACTTTTTTGCAGAGAGTGTTTTGAGATATCTTCTTCCAGTTGGGCTCTGAGGGGCCCCTCTCCATACACATCTATACGATGAGGTATTCTTTGCTCTTTAAGAAGCGATGATACACTGATTAGAAGCGCATGGTTTTTTTTCTTTACTAAACTGCCTACCGAAATAATCTTGAGTATTCCATCGGCCATAAAACTTGACTTTTTTCCTGCAAATCGCTTGAGGTTAATAGCATTGGGAATATAGGTGATGTCGTGGAGAGAGAGGGGTAAATTTTCTTGCAAAAATGTTCTTACATCAGGCGAAATTGCCAAAAACCGCGTACGAGAAGCCTTGTATTTTTTCAATATCCAAAACCTTTCCCATGCTGACACCAATAGTTTTTTGGAAAAGAAAGTTTTCAACGAAACAGCCTTCAACTGAAACATGTTGTCATGCACATGTGTGATATAGGTGGTATTGGGATGGATGAGCGAGCGGGAATACAATTCAGAAAAAAACAAATTGGAGTGTACCACATCGGGACAAAACTCATCCAGTATTTTTCTTAAAGTGGGAACATGAACAACGGTAGGCCTTAGAAAATGAAAGTCAACCGTATCCTTACAAACCACTACCTCCACCGATTCTTCGAGTTTTTTTCTGTCGGGAATCATGCTGTGGCTTGCATGCAGAGGTAGGTGACAAAGAATTTTCACCTTGTGACCTCTTTCGACTAGTTCAAGCGCAAGTCCGCATGTAAGCACTTCTGCTCCTCCGCAAGACAAGGTGGGAATGACAAACAATATCTTCATCACATCAGGAAATAGAGCCAGTCAGGAGACTTAGCAAACCTCCTTCCAAAAGTAATGAATTTGTATACCTAAATGCAGCCCTCTTCCGGCTTGGTTTCCCTATGAGCAGCAATGATTGATTATCCCCAGGTGAGAGAAAAAGCTTCTTTGACAAAAGGAACCCTTACTGTATTGATATCCATGATTACCACCCTGTCCTTGGGCGGTTTGTGGTATGGGTCAAAATCACTCAGGGGCTCCATGTGCGAAATGTGTTCCATTTGTATAGGCAATTCAGCACCATTGCACCTCACCGAATTTTTATAACCGGCAAAGCCATGGAAGAATATCCGCACTTCTTTGAAGTGGCTGGTAAGACTTCCCTCTGCTTCGTCAAAACACAATTCACGCTGCGAGTGCTTATGAATGATTTTTCGTTTGTAATATTTTCCTTGCAGGTAGTCATAGCTTTCACCATCGTCTTCATAATAGGTAAAGGATGCATCTGCACCTTCATACAGGTGAATATCAAGCGTAGTTTCAGGCTTTATCTTGAGGTTAGATACCACTGTTTGCATGGGCAAAATTGATCCTGCTTTCACATAGAGGGGCAGGGTTTCGCGGTGAAGCTCAACAAGATGTTCACTGCTGCCTTCAAATTTTTTATCGGTTAAAAAGTCATACCATTTTCCTTCCGGCAAATAAGTTTTTAGATACTCTTTGTTGCTTTCGGCCGGACATACAAGGATAGCGCTTCCAAAGAGATATTGGTTTTGAAAGGCAGAAGCAAAAATCTTCTCATCCCGGTAATAATCTATGGCGAGACTTCTCTGCACCGGCATGCCGGTTTGTGAGGCTTCATAAAATGTGCTATACAAATAAGGCATGAGTTTATACCTTAACTTGATGTAATTTCTGGAAATATCCTCTGCTTCCTCGCCGTAGGTCCAGGGTTCTGAATCGCGGCTGTTTACCATGGCATGAGAACGAAAGAAAGGAGAACAAGCCCCGATGGCAATCCATCTTGAAAACAAGGTGGCATTGCATTCGCCTGCAAAACCACCGATATCATAACCGGCATTGGCAATACCTGCCAGGCCCATGGCATTTACCAGGCGAACACCGGCAAGCATGTGTTCATCAGAACTTGTATTGTCTCCTGTCCAAACGGCTGCATACCTCTGCACACCACTGAATCCGGCCCGTGTTAAAACAAATGGTCTTTTCCCGAGGTGTTTCTTTCCTCCTTCATAAGTTGCTCTTGCCATTTGCATCCCGTAAACATTCCGCGCCTTGCGGTGAGAGGCTCCTTCGCCATCAAAATTAAATTCAATCAAATCAGGCAAATGTTGTCCCCAGGCTGCAGGCTCGTTCATGTCGTTCCAAAAGCCTTCAACTCCCGAGTCGGTAAGGAACTTGATTTGTTCTGCCCACCAGCTGCGGGCAAGAGGATTGGTAAAATCAGGAAATGCACTCCATCCCGGCCATACCTGTCCTTCGTAAACATTTCCATCAGGATATTTTACAAACAAATCCTGCTCGAGTGCCTCCTCATAGGCCTTGTATCCTTTTTCTGTTTTGATTCCCGGATCCAGAATCACCACCAAGCTAAATCCAAGGTTCTTCAATGTATCCGTAAGCCTTTTAGGATCGGGAAATCTTGATGGATGCCAGGTAAAAACTTTATAAGCATCCATGTAGTGAATATCCAGGTAAATCACATCACAGGGAATATCCTTTTCCCTGAAAGTTCGTGCTGCGTTGAGGGGTTCTGTTTCCGGATAATAACTGTACCTGCATTGCTGAAATCCCAAACTCCACAATGGAGGCATCTCCATGGTTCCCGTAAGTGCACTGTACTGGGCAATAATGTCTGCCACCGATGGTCCCCCGAAAAAATAGGAATCCATGTTACCATCAGCGGCAGAGTAATACATAAAGCGGTTGTTTGATGCGCCGAAACTCACCACCGATTTGTGCGGGTTATCCATGAAAATCCCGTAACAAAGCCCTTCCCGCAAACCAATAAAAAACGGGGTGGAGAGATACAGAGGATCTGCATCTGCTGCATATCCGAATTTATCTGTGTTCCAATGAGTATATGCTTTTCCTCTGCGGTTGAGATTGCCGGTTTTTTCGCCCATCCCAATGTATTTTTCATCGGCATGCATCGTCTTATAGGTACTCACCTCTGTTCCAATCCATGAAGTGCCAAAAGCCGGATCATCTGTATTTAGCAATCGACCATCCGCATTGTAATATGCAAAACGCACAGGGTTTTTAAGAATTTGCAAGCGCAAAATGCCGGTGTCAATTACCAGTTTGTCAGATTCTTCAATGATGTCGAACGCAATTCCTTTGGGTTGGGCATGTACCGCATAGGAAACTTTTCCCGGCCTTGCATGGTTTCGGAAAATATTGGTTCGAATAACTGCATGGTCGTAAATGGTCATTTCGATATTGGCAAGTGCAGTCTGTATCAGCAATCCGTTTGGAGTTCTTTGCCAGGAATCCATGGCAGGCAGTGACTCATTCAAACTCCCGCCAACCGGGGAAACAGTGGTTGTTTTATTGTTCATGAAAATGCAATAAGTGTTTTTTTGACACCAAGGCCAATGTATAAAAAATCAAGACCATTCAAATGTGCAGGTTCCAATTGATGGGCGAAATTCCTTTTTGTTGAAGCAGTGCATTGGTTTGGGAAAAATGTTTGCATCCCAGAAATCCACGATAGGCAGATAAGGGAGAAGGGTGCGGTGCAGTAAGCACTGCATGTTTACTTGGGTTGATCAGACTTTTTTTTGATTGGGCAAAACTTCCCCACAAGAGAAAAACGGTGAACGGGCTTACTTCGCTCACATAAGAAATAACATGGTCTGTAAAGGTTTGCCATCCGAGATTGGAATGTGAATTGGGTTGATTTGCTCTCACAGTTAAACCGGCATTTAGTAAGAGGACACCCTGGTTTGCCCAGCCACTTAAATCTCCATGCGAGGGCGGATAAAAGCGTGGGTGCAAAGCGGAATCTGAAGCAAGTTCCTTGAAAATATTTTGTAGGCTTGGCGGAATTTTGATTCCTTGAGGAACTGAAAAGCAGAGTCCGTGTGCTTCATTTGGATTGTGATAGGGATCTTGGCCGAGAATTAGCACCTTTGTTTTCTCGGGACTTGTAAATCTAAAAGCGTTAAACACATCCTTCCTAGCAGGATAAACTATTTGAGAAGCATATTCTGTTTTGAGTGTATCTGCGAGTCCCAGAAAATAAGCTTTCTTAAATTCTGTCTGCAAAAAGGGAGCCCAGTCGGGATGAAAATGACTACTCATGTGGTACATTTGCAAAGATATGCAAGCAGATAGGTTTCAACTCTTTCCCGGTTTTCCTCCTGAAAGCAGGATGTGGATATTTCAGGCTGACCGAAAACTTACTGATGCGGATAAAAATTATCTTTCACAGACATTTGATCGTTTTTTTCCGACCTGGACTTCTCATGAAAAACCAATGAAGGCGGCACATGCCCTACTCAAGGATTTTTTTCTTGTAATAGCCTTGGATCAGACGCAGGCAGGAGCCAGCGGTTGTGGCATAGACAAATTGATGCATGTTGTAAGAAGTGCCGGGGAAGCATTGCAAATTAATTTTTTTGACCGAAACAAAGTTCTTGCTTTAGTGGACGGAATCCCACATTTGTGTGCAGTGAATGAGGCAGACAAATGGATCAGAAAGGAAACGCCGGTTTATGTTATTCATCACTTGCAAACACTTGGCGAGTTAAGCAGCATTTGCATACCTGCTAAAGATTCATGGTTGGCAAACAGAATTACCCTTGTTTAAAAAGCAGGGAACTGTCGCCATAACTTAAAAATCGATACTCATTTGCGAGGGCATGCTCATAAATTTTTTTCCAGTCCTCCCCTACCATGGCTGCTATTAATAACATGAGCGTGCTTTTGGGTTGATGGAAATTCGTGATGATGGCATCCACCATTTTCACCGGGTAGCCTGGTGACACCATTAAACGGGTGGTTCCTTCAAGGCTTTGCAATCCTTTTTTGTCCATATATTCCAGTACATTCTCCAGGCTTTGTTTTCTTGTGAGCGAAGAAGGATTTTCGAATGCCTCCCATTGAGATGCCCACACCTCTGAAAGAGAAAAACCGGGTTGAAGAATTTTGTTTCCGAGTCGGTAGATGGTCTCCAGGGTGCGTAAAGAAGTGGTACCTACTGCCATCACCAATCCATCTGATTTCGCATACAGGGTTTTCAGGCTTTCGATGCCAAGAATAATTCGTTCTTGATGCATCACATGATTTATCACCTTATCCTCCTTTACCGGTGCAAAGGTTCCTGCGCCTACATGAAGGGTAAGGTAGGTTTGGGTAATGTCTTTAAGACTCAGCGCATCGAGCACGCCTGGTGTAAAATGCAATCCTGCAGTTGGGGCAGCGACAGAGCCAGGGTGCTGTGCGTACACAGTTTGATATGATTCCTCGTCGCTCTGTGTGGCCATGCGTTTAATATAGGGAGGGAGCGGAAGCAACCCACATTGTTCAATCACTTCGGGTATATCATACACATCAGCCGGTGTAATTGTAAACATCACTTCATAGGCTTCGGCTTTTTTTTCCAGCAATTCGGCTTCAAGCAAAATTTCTGCTTGGGGCATGCTCACTTTTTTGCTCAGTTTGGGATTTTTCCACTTCTTGAGATTGCCAATCATGCAATGCCAATAATGGGGATTTCCCGGGCGGGATGGCTCAAGGCAAAATATTTCTACCGCTGCACCAGTTAATGTTTCAAAAAGCAAGCGGGCATGGATGACCCTGGAATTGTTAAATACAATAAGATTTCCGGAGGGCAAAATATCGGGTAATTCATCAAAAATGCGATCTGTGATCTGCCCGTTTTTGTAATATAAAAGTTTGCTTTTGTCACGCGGTTCTTTTGGAAACATCGCAATGCGATGTGACGGCAAATCGTAGTTGTAGTCGTTGATGTTGAGCCGATCAGGATTCATGTCTGCCGGCAAATATCATCAATTCTCAAATTTGGGCAAATAGTCTTTCAGCATATCCTTGTGCACCATCATATCCATCATTTTTAGTTTAATGTAATCCTCATGCATAATCAGATAACCGTATAGGTTACTACTCTTTTTACAATTGCGGGAACCTGCACCGGAATCTTTCAGAAGAAACCAATCTTTGCCCTGAAATTCCTGATATCCTACTACATGCATCCCGTGTTCATCATTGGTGGTTTTATTGAAAAACCTCAATTGACGAGCATGTTCGTCAATATAGTCAGAGGGAATATCAAAGGTTGGTACGAAAGCTACATTGTTTGATGCATTGAATCCGGGTTCAGACACATCTCCTCCTAAACAGAAACTGTATCCGGCCCTAAGGGCTCTTTTGGCGATCATCATAAATACATCCAATGGAAGATTGTAGTATTCCTTGCTGTGCCACCAATTGTCTGCCACCGGGTATTCGCCTTTTTCCCAATAAGGGGATTGAATCAGGGACATAATACAGATATAATTATCAGGATTGAGATTCAATGCATCTTGCATATACTCAACCGGGGTGATGAACTTCTGGTTAAAGAGTATTTTTTCGGGAGGTTGCCCCATGTGCCGGTGAAGGATTTGTTTTACCTCATCCAAGGCCTGAGCTTCATCCCATTGTCCTTTCTCAATAAGGGATTTTAAATACGATTTGATTTCATTGAGCATCTGCGAATGGTTGTGCTCATTTTTTCCGGGGAGCAAGCCGCTGTATGCTTCTTGTGGCAGAGCGCCATATTTTCTGAGAATACGACTCACAGCATTACACTCTGATCCTTCATCCAGATGAGCATCTCCGCGTTTTTCTAAGAAGTATTTGGCTTTTTCGAGATATTCCCAATAAACTAAGAACATCTCCGAAAGTTTTACTTTTTTTCCGGTATTTCTGAATGATTCTGTCTCAAAAAAAGAGATGCCGGAATAGGCCCAGCAGGTACCCGTTGCGTTTTGCGATACAGGAGAATTCGTCCATATCGTAGAGAAATCCCCGATTTCCGGAATACGCATGTCTTTTACATCAGCCTTGAATCCTTTAGAAAGTAGTCCTTCCGGTGCACGGTGACCGGTAATGGAAGGATTATCTTCTAACGATTGGTGTTTCCCACAGGTTTTTGGGGGTTCGGTGAAATGTCCTTTTTGACGAAGCGGTTGGGCATTGGTCTGTACGGAAACAGACAGGGCAAGCCACATGAGGGTTGTTAGGTTTTTCATAGAATAGGGTACTGCAAAAGTAGCTTGCAGTTTATCTATCTATGTTATCCGTTCGTCGATTATTTCATCATTTATATCGAATTTATATCCTATCCCCTTAACCGTTTTGATGCAAGAATCTCCTAATTTTTCTCTGAGTTTGCGGATGTGTACATCAATGGTACGGTCGCCAACAACCACATCTTCGCCCCAGACGGAAAACAAAATATTGCTTCTTGTAAAAACATTTCCGGGTTTGGAGGTGAGTAGGTCCAGTAGTTCGAATTCTTTTCTAGGCAATTGGATGGGTTCATTGTTCTTAAAGACAAGAAATTTTTCCCGGTCAATGATTAAGCCTCCTATGGTCACAGGTGTTTTGCGCGTTTTACTAGCGTTTTCATTTCTGCGAAGAAGCGCCTGAATCCTGCTTACCAAAACCCTTGGCTTGATGGGTTTGCTGATGTAATCATCTGCACCAGATTCAAAGCCGGCAATTTGTGAGTAATCTTCATTGCGTGCTGTTAAAAAAGCAATGATGGTATCTTTGGTACTATGTTTTTTTCTCAACTCTCTGCAGGTTTCAATGCCATCCATTTCCGGCATCATCACATCCAACAGGATCAAATGAGGTTGAAATTCTGCCGCTTTTTTAATTGCTTCCTTTCCGGTTGCACAGGCCATCACTTGATATTCTTCCTTTTTAAGAAGATGAAGGAGCAAATCCCTGATATCCTCCTCATCATCTACAATTAGAATTTTGTGCTCAGGATTGCACATTCACAGCGTCGTTTAATTTTGCGCTAATATAGCGCCTGCAATGATGAGGAAGCATTTTACCGGTATTAAGTTTTTGTTATTATCCCTGATTACGAATTTTCAGTTTTCTAATGCACAGGTTCCTGGATATGCTTGGTGGGAAAGCCGTCATGGCATCAGCAGCGAAATGGCAAAACATCTCTTACGCCGTGTTCCTGCCTTTATGGGACCTCATGCACTGCCTGTTCCAGAAATGTTTGATACAAAAGTTGGATACCGAACTTTTGTTGCCACGGGCATGGAATATTACCGGGGCAAGGGGGAGCAAACCATTAATCCGGATATCACACTGCATTTTCCAATACAAAAGAACAGGCTCTCTCTAAGTCTAAGAAGTAAATTGCTTGAGTGGTATCGCATGAATCCTACCCTTCGTGATGAGCGATATGCCAGAGACAGTGCCGGCATGGGCTTCTCGGTGGGCGAAACTTTTTTACAGGCAAAATGCAGGGTGTTGCAGGATTTCCACTTTTTTCCGGACATAAGTGTAGATGCAGGTTTGAAATTTTACTCCGGCGGTCACTGTGAAAATGCCAGACATACAGGAGCTGCAGCCTATTGGATAGACGGGATTGCAGCCAAAACAATCGTGAAAAACAAAACCCAAAGTATTCGCATAAGCATGTCCGGGGGCGCTTACTTTTGGCAATCGGGTGAGTGGCAACACCGGAGAGCGCTTCTCTATGGAATAGGATTTTTACTGACACATAAAAACATGGTGCTATACACAGGAATCAATGGCTACAGGGGCAAATTAAACAATGGAGACAGACCCATGCTTCTCAGATTGAGATGGGAATTGAATACTTCAGGCAATATGTTTTTTATTGGATATCAATTGGGCATCAATGATTTTGTAAATAATGCTTATGTGGCCGGACTTGCGTTTAAGATTGGCTGGACAGACAGAATCAATCCTTATTGATATGGCAAAGCCAAAGGTGATTGTTACCTTTGCGTCTCTTATTAAAAACCATGTTTGAAAATCTAAGCGACCGGTTTGAAAGGGCCTTTAAGATTCTGAAAGGCCAAGGACAAATCACAGAAATCAATGTAGCCGAGACCCTTAAAGAAGTGCGCAAAGCATTGCTTGATGCGGATGTAAATTTTAAAATTGCTAAGCAGTTTACCGATACCGTAAAAACAAAAGCCCTCGGACAAGAGGTGCTCACTGCCATCTCTCCCGGACAGTTGATGGTGAAGATTACCCATGAAGAGCTAAGTGCACTGATGGGTGGCTCAAGCACGGATATCAACCTGAAGGCCGAGGCAGGTAAACCTGCCGTGATTCTCATGAGCGGATTGCAAGGTTCCGGTAAAACTACATTTACCGGCAAGTTGGCAAATTATCTCAAAACCAAGAAAGGAAAGAATCCCTTGCTTGTTGCCTGCGATGTGTATCGCCCTGCTGCTATTCAACAGTTGCAGACCCTGGGTGAAAAACTGGGCATAGAAGTATATACAGAACCCGGTAACAACAAACCGGTTGAGATTGCACTCAATGCCATTAGGCATGCCAAAGAAAATAACCATCAGGTGGTGCTGGTTGATACGGCAGGACGGCTTGCTGTGGATGAGGAAATGATGAATGAAATTGCCGAGATCAAACAAGCCATTAAACCCTCGGAGATATTGTTTGTGGTTGATTCCATGACGGGACAGGATGCTGTTAACACAGCCAAAGCTTTTAACGACCGAATTGATTTTGATGGTGTGGTGCTTACCAAACTTGATGGTGACACACGAGGCGGAGCTGCCTTGTCTATCAGGTATGTGGTAAACAAACCTATTAAGTTCATTGGTACAGGTGAAAAGATGGAAGCCCTGGATGTTTTTCATCCGGAGCGTATGGCCAGCCGTATCCTCGGCATGGGTGATGTTGTTTCTTTGGTGGAGCGAGCAAGAGAGCAATACAATGAAGAGGAGGCCAGAAAGCTGCAGAAAAAAATTGCCAAGAACCAATTCAACTTCAACGATTTTCTCAATCAACTGCAGCAGATCAAAAAGATGGGTAACATCAAGGATTTGATGGGCATGATTCCGGGTGTTGGAAAAGCCATGCAGGGAATGGATATTAGCGATGATGCCTTTAAAGGTGTGGAAGCGATCATTTATTCCATGACACCCAAAGAGAGAGAAAATCCGGACATCATTAATGGAAGCCGAAAGCAGAGAATCGCCAAAGGATCGGGACAAAGCGTTCAGGAGGTCAATAAAATACTGAAGCAATTTGAAGATACCCGCAAAATGATGCGCATGTTTAGCAACAAAGACCAAATGACGAAAATGATGCGCAACATGCCCAGAATGGGCAAGGCCTGATTATCTGCGCAGCGAATAGAGCTTGAGTTGCTCGCGCAGGCGTTTTGTCTCAGAACTGTTCACATGCCTTGAAAATGCTGCAAGCCCTTTAATCAGATTTTTCTTTTCGGCAAACCCCCATTCTTTATTTTTTGTAAGATCTGCGCCTATCACCTCTTCCTGATTGTTTGAGGCCCATTTGCCTTCAGAAATCATTCGGAGACTTCTCAAACAAAGGTCATGACCATGCTCCATAATTTTTATGTAAATGTCTTTCAACTTTTCCTTCCCCTCAAAGAAGGTTGTTTCGTTTGAAATAATACCGGGTGGCTGTTGATTGCTGGAGAGGCAGAGGATGGCATTGCCAAGCAAATGAAATGTTTTGTTTGAGAGGCACCGGTTGGTGCTGTTATTCCCTTCATTCACATAAGGTGCAAGTCCATGGTGAATCTGCAGATAAACTGTTTTGAGATTTGTTTCTATTGATTTTGGTTCATGCACCTCTACGCCGGAGAGGAGAACAATGTCTGGAGAAAACTTATTTGTGAAACTGATCACTTCGGGATCATTGATACTTTCGCAATAGATTGTCTGTATTCCCGGATAGGATGGAAAATTGGAACGGTAGTATTGCTGCATTCCATTCCATGCTGATTTGATTTGGCCGAGGGCAAAGCTTTCTCTTGCTTTTTCGAACATTTCGCCCGCGCTCAGATTCTTTAAGAAGGATGGTTTTCTTTCTATTACCAATCCTGAAAGACCTTTGTTTACATGTAGCTTGCAAGCAATTGCCTTATTACACTCCTCTTCCCGAATCCACGCAACCAATTTCATCTCTTCTTGTCTTTACTTCCGGTCTTTCTTCTCTCTTCTAATAAAAGGTATTTTTTATTGCTCTGTTATTAATAATTGTATTGAATGAATAATTGATTTGGCTTGTATTTATGATTATTTATTTCGGTTATGCATTTCATCCCTTATCCTGGAAGCTTTTTCATAATCTTCATTTTCAAGGGCCTTGTTGAGCATTTCATCAAGCTGTACATCTGTGAATCGGGAGTATTCGGTAATCAAGTCTTCGTCGGTAATATCTTCTTCCCCTTCTTCATTACCCACCTGTGAATCTTCATCTTCAAGGGATATTCCGGCGGATGAAACAATAAAATCAAAGGTGTAAATCGGGCATTCAAAACGAAGTGCAATGGCAATGGCATCAGAAGTACGCGAGTCTATCTCAACTTCTTTTTCGCCATTGGAACAGATGATTTTTGCATAAAAAATCCCCTCTACAAGGTTATAGATGATGACCTCAGTAACCTGCAAACCAAACTCATCGAAAATAGGTTTAAAAAGGTCATGGGTAAGGGGTCTGCTGGGCTTCATCCGCTCTAGCTCCACTGCAATGGCTTGGGCCTCAAGCCCACCGATAATGATGGGAATCCTTCGTTTGCCTTTGGTATCTTCCAATACCAATGCATACGCCCCGGATTGAGTTTGGCTATATTGTATCTGAACTACTTCGAGTTTAATCTTTTTCATGCACGATGCCTTTTCAGCATTGATTGGTAAGCCTAAAAATAGAAAAAAAACTTTGCATCACGCTTTCTATCTTAATGCGATTGCGTTTTAAACTTTTTCAGGGCCTGGGTAATTTTTGGAACTACATCAAAAGCATCGCCTACTATTCCATAGTCAGCTGCTTTGAAAAACGGGGCTTCAGGGTCCTTGTTAATTACAACAATGGTTTTGCTTCCATTCACACCGGCAAGATGCTGTATGGCGCCTGAAATTCCGATGGCAATGTAAAGGTTTGGACGGATGGCTATACCTGTTTGACCAACATGCTCATGATGTGGCCTCCATCCGATGTCTGATACCGGTCTTGAACAGGCGGTGGCGGCTCCAAGTTCCGTTGCGAGCTCTTCCACCATACCCCAATTTTCAGGTCCTTTCATACCCCTACCCGCAGATACAACCAACTCGGCATCGGTAAGGTGTATGCTTCCGGTATTTTTCTTTAATGCCCTAACTTTTATTTTTCCGGAAGTATCGCTGAGAGAAATAGCGGCTTCTGAGGCGGAAACTGCTGCTCCAGTGAGTGTAACCGGAAAGGTATTCGGCAGAAGGCAGATAATTTTTTTATCGGAATGCAATTCATAGTCGGCGGTTGCTTTTCCGGAGAACACATTTTTGGTGACAACAAATCCTGCACCTGTGTCGGGCAATGCTACTGCAGCAGGAACCATACCTGCCTTGAGTGCAGCTGCCAAACGGGGAGCAACGGCTTTGGATGTAAAATCGTGAGAAAAAACAATGATGCCGGAATTTTCGGATGCAACCACCATGGTAACGGCTTTGCACAACACCTGTGTATCTGCATAATTTAAGGCAGATTCAGCCAATGTAAGCACTTTGGTAGCTCCTGCTTTTCCGGCATCGGAGAGATCGGCATCGGCAGTGCAGGACAAAACCAGCGCAGTTACCGGACTTCCTTTGGCGATGGCAGCGGCATAATTGATGGCCTCCAGAGAGGATTTTTTAATCTTTCCTTTGGTGAGTTCAGTAATAACAAGTATGGACATGGCTTAGATGACTTTGGCTTCGTTATGCAATAATTCGATGAGTTGCTCAGGCGTTTCGGATGGGATCATTTTACAAGTTGTTCTGCCTTGCGCCAGTGTGTATTTTTTTACAGATGTGGTGATTGCGGCATCCACAGCAGGAACCACCAGCAAGGGTTTGGTTCTTGCAGCCATGATGCCCCGCATGTTGGGTATTCGGGCTTCAGCCATTCCTTTTGCGCAGCCAATCACAAGAGGCAAGGAACATTCCAACACCTCAGTTCCTCCATCAATGTCGTGCTCAACAACCGCGAGGGTACCTTCCATATCAAGCTTGGTGGCAAGCGAAATATAGGGCAAGCCAAGCAACTCAGCGAGCATCCCTCCCACAGCAGATCCATTGTAATTAATGGTTTCCTTGCCGGCAAGAATCAAGTCAAAACCTTTTCCATCAGCAAAGGCAGCAATTTGTGTTGCAACAAAGAGGGCATCGGAAGCATCGGCATCTATGCGTACCGCATCATCCGCTCCAATGGCAAGTGCTTTGCGGATTTCGGCATCTGCTGTTGCCAAACCAACATGAATCACGGTTACCGTTCCGCCCAATGTTTCTTTGAGCTCAAGCGCTCTTACCAGGGCATACCACTCATCATATGGATTAATAATAAAGGTAGCACCTTCTTCATTGAGTTTTGTATCGTTCTCTTTAAAAGAGATTTTTGTGGTCGTGTCGGGCACCTTGCTGATGCATACGAGAATCTTCATAAAGGCCTTGGAATGAATGTTTGCAAATGTAACAAAATGACATCATTCTCTGCTATGCAAATTCACAATTCCATTTGCTTCTTCGAGGAATGATGAAGCTCATCAAATCGCAGCTAAAAATGCTTGACGCTACTATTCGCCTATGTAAGTACCCAACGCTCAACATGGTTGATATTTTCCTATTGGTAGAATGGCTTTGGGTGCTGTGTTTCGGATATGTAGGGCGCTTTGGAAACGAAGCCAAGAGCACTTCATTTACAGAAATATTATCCCTGCGGGTATTGAGAAAACCGGGATAGACAAGCATTCAATAAGGGATTTTTAACTAAAATATACCGCACGGATTGAACATAAAATTCCCATTCATTTGAGAATCCTTTCTTCGCTTAAATGATTTTTAATAGATAACCGTCAAGCCTTCTTGCTTTATACAAATATCTTGAGTCAGTCTTTCTATTCTTTGTAATGGTTGCGGACATATACTCAGAGAGACATGCAAAATTGTAATAAAGAAAACAGGGGATGCTATGTTGCTCTTGTCTCCGGCCTTGATGCAAGAGATTTTATTTCCACAAGATGGATTCCATCAACACCAGGTCGAACATGCATTCGAGCGCCTGGGTTTTCCAATGCTCATTTCGAGAGATGGGTTTGCCATCGGGATCCAATCCGCGGAATACTCTTCCGGAGAGCGCACCACTCCTGATGGACTCGATAAAGGGAAGATCAGTGGTGAAGCCGGGATGTCTCTGCATTTTACTGAACTGAAACCAGCACTCAGATTTATCGTTTAGCACAAAGCCAATGTAGTCGGGTAAGCGTCTGAGCCCGTCACCGGCATTTACATAATAAATGTCTCTGAAGAGCAATCGTAAAGGTTTTTTTGATGACAAGGGCGCATCTTTGCGGGCAATCACAGCATTGCCTTCGGCATCGAATGGAAATAACCGGGCATTTACACAGGCATTGAATAATCTTGAGGTGAGGTTGTGCAACTCTTCTTCCGTAAATGCGTCAGGGGGCAGGCCTGGCATCAATTGCCTGATGAGCGTTCTTGAAAATTTTGGTTCAGCAGCCAAAGGGAGTGAATCCCCTGAAAGGTCAAAAGTTTGTGATACTTCCAATGACTTACCCGAGGCCGAGTCGTACTTAGAAAGAAGAACAGGATGCATAGGATCTTCGAAGGACCAATCCTCTAAAAGCACTTTTTCTCCGTTTCGTGTGGTGTATTTTTTCCAGGCTCCATTCTTCCGGTTATTGAGGTAATTTCCTTCGAGAACAAGTTCTCCCTTGGGATTTCTTATTTCTATGGGACCATTAAGCTTTTCCTGACGCACATAGGCTTTTAGGGTATAATCCATGCGATCGCCTGCGAAGCGATGCCGGTAGTTCACAAGCGAGTCATAATCCTGGGAAAAGCCGGATGCAGACAGCAGGGAGCACAGGAAAAGTAAATGTCTAAAAATTAGGCTTGAGCAGGTATTTGCTGTAGAACAGTTCAATTTCTTTAACGGCATCGTCTGCGGTATCCACGAGTTTAACAAGGTCTAAATCTTCAAGATGAATATTTTGTTCTTTCTCCAACATGGCTTCTCTCACCCAATTCATCAGCCCTCCCCAATAGTCTTTACCCACCAATATAATTGGGAATCGGGCTATCTTTTTGGTTTGTATGAGGGTGATGGCTTCGAAGAGTTCGTCGAGGGTTCCGAATCCGCCGGGCAATACAACAAAACCCTGCGCATATTTCATGAACATTACTTTTCTCACGAAGAAATAATCAAAATTCAGCAGTTTATCCGAATCAATATAATCGTTGGCACTCTGTTCAAAGGGCAATTCAATGTTGAGTCCTACAGATTTTCCTCCTCCTCTTCTTGCGCCTTTGTTGGCGGCTTCCATGATGCCGGGGCCGCCTCCTGTAATTACGCCATAACCCAGCTGGGTGAGTTTATAGGCAATTTCTTCACCAAGTTCGTAATAGGCATTGTTGGGTTTGGTTCGTGCCGAACCAAAAATGCTTACACATGGGCCAATCTTTGCGAGCTTTTCAAAAGCCTCCACAAATTCAGCCATGATTTTAAAAATTTGCCAGGAGTTCTGTACCTTGATTTCATTCCAGTCTTTGTTTTCAAAAGCCCTGCGAATCTTATCTTCTTCCTGAAAATTCATGTACATTTTATTTGTTTTTAAACTATACTCCACAAAGGTGAAGATTGCCTGTGAAAGGTCCGATGCTGCGATTTATAAGTTATCAACAGAAGTAATTAACAAGCATCAGTCGTCGATGTTTGCGGTTTTTGTTAGTTTTCGTGTATCGAGCAGTACAATTTTTTTACCGTCAAACGCTATCAGGCCATCCGTGCGGAATTCACTGAGCAGCCTAATGGCCGTTTCTGTGGCAGTACCTACAAGATTGGCGAAATCTTCCCGTGATATTTGCACATTCAGTGTTTTTTCATCTTTCTCTAAGCCATAGGTTTCCTTCAGGTAAAGAATTGCCTCAGCCATTCTTTCTCTCACTGATTTCTGAACAAGGTTATTGATGGTTGATTCGGCGTGCCCGAGGTCATGCGAAAGGAGTTTCATTACCTGCATAGACAGCTGTGTATCTGTTTGAATCAGGGAAAAAAACATTTCCCTTGGTATAAAACATATGTCTGAATCTTCCAGAGCAGTGGCTGTGCCGGAATATGGTTCTCCTGTAATAAGTGCACGGTATCCCAATATATCGCCTGCTTTTGCCAACCTCACGATGGGTTGCTTTCCATGATCACCATTGCGGTGCACTTTCACCTTTCCTTTGTTCATACAATAGAGACCGATGGAAGCAAAACCTTCTAAAAAAATATCCTGTCCCTTTTTATAGGTTGCGCAGAGTTTAGCATTGTTCAATCGGTTGACATCCTCCTGACCCAGGTCACAGAAAACTGAATGAAAGCGGGAGGCACAATTCTGACAATGGATTTTAGCAAGTTCTTTTCTCATGGGTAAGGTAATCAAATGTAATGAAAATTACCATCCCCCCATGTCGTTGTTCATTTCACTTTGGTTCTCGCGTCCCTGTCGCTTCTTGTTTTCTGTTTGACCCAAGCGGTAAGAAGCTGAAACCATCAGGATGCGGGTTTCTCTCTTTCTTCGGTTATCGCTTTTAAAATTGGCTGCCTCGGTGTAAATGAGCATTACGCGTTGATCGAAGACATCCGAAAGATTGGCAACCAAACTCAGTTTTCCTTTCAGAAAATCTTTTCTGAGTCCCAGGTCTGTTCCATAAACAGCTCCAAACCTGCCTTGCAAGAGTGCATTGGGACCGTTATACACACTCGTAATTTGTAAATCGGTTTTGAAAGGGAGTTTTATGGAAGCCAAGAACTTAAGGCTATAACTGAAAATATCATTTGAAAGGTCTCCTTCTCTGTTGCTGCCCCTGAGTTTCATATAAAACAGATTGGCATTAAAGGTCAAGTTCATCCAATGAAATGGATCTGACTTCAGCGTTCCTTCCATCCCTGCATTCTCTGAGTGGCTGAAATTTCTGAAATAAACAACCGACAAACCACTTGGCAATGCTTCTCTAAAACGCTGGATGGTATTGGTGAGATACCTGTAATAACCTGTGAGGATCCACGACATTTTCTTTTGTCTGGATAACCAGGAGATTTCTGCTGCGTGCACATACTCGGGCTTAAGAAAAGGATTGCCTATTCTTATATTGAGTGCATCGGTATAATCTGAAAATGGATTCAGTGTTTGAGGATTCGGCCGGTTTAATCGCCTGGAAAAACTAATGTGCAAATCGTTGTTTGAATCCATGGCAAGGTTGGCATTGAGGTTGGGAAACCAATCCGTGAAATGTCTGTCAACCAAACTATCACTTGTGAGCTGTCCAATCTGCATGCGCGTATCTTCCATGCGTACGCCCAGCTGCCAGGAAGAGGAACTGTTTTTCTTGCTCACAATGGCATAGGCTGCAGAGACCCACTCATCATAGCGATATTGATTGGATCTTCCGGGAATGGGATTCCATTCATCTACAGAGCCCGGAAGCAATAGGTTAAAATCATTTCCGAGGAGTCTTCTGTTAATCCTGATTCCACTCTCAAACTTCATGGATTGTGCAAAGGGCAGCACATAATCCGCTTGTGTTGTAGCAATCCTGAAAAGCGCATTGATGGGATTGAATAAAGTCTGCTCATTGGCAAGAGGCAGGTTTTCGATGTTGCGGTCGTAATAAGTTGCCTTACTTAGGTTTTCATTGTAGGAGAAACTTCCTGAAACAGCTAATTCATGTCCTTTTTTTGAAAACATGTGCTTATAGTTCAGGGTGGGTTCAGCTGTGATGTTGTTGGTGTATGTTACCGATTGTCTGCTCCATTGATTGAGAAAGATGGTTCTCGGAGAATAAGTAAAATACTGAAAGAATTCTTCCTGTTTCTGTCGCTGAATACTTGTATTTATTCCTATGCTAAATGCATCGGATGCGTTTGGATTCCAATCCAGAGAAGCTCTTCCGCTGTGTGTAACCGGAAGATTTCGGGCATGTACATATTGTGCAAAATAGAATGAAGTATCCGGAAAAAAATTATCGCGTGTGGAATATCCCTGGCTCCAAATGGCCTGCTGCCTGAGACTATAAATCAGGGTGACAGAGGTTTTTCCCGCTTTCATTCCCAGGTTGATGTTGGACTGGTATTTATTATTGGTCCCTAAACCGGGTGTGACACTCAAAGAATAGCCTTTCTGTTTATTGTTCTTTAGCACAATATTGATGATACCTGCCATGCCATCGGCTTCATACCTTGCAGAGGGATTTGTAATCACCTCTATCTTATCGATGTTTGCGGCCGGAATCTGCTCCAACACAGCTTGTCGGTTTGCTCCTGTCAGTCCGCTGGGTTTGCCGTCGATATAAACCAGTACATTGGCATTGCCTCGGAGTGAAATATTCCCTTCCATGTCTACATTCACTGCGGGTACTTGCTGTAAAACCTGTGTAGCACTCCCTGTAACGGCAGCAATGGAGGAAGATACATCAAACACTTTTTTTTCTCCATCCATCTTCAAGAGATTCCGCTGTGATTCAATGGTGATTTCCTTGAGTTTGTTGCCAACAGGATTTATCGGAACGAGGATGGGGCTATTGAATGGAGGGCAGAACTTGCCATCAATTTTGCGCTTGTATCCAATGGCATCAAACTTCATGATAAAGCAGTTGTCGAATCCCCCGGGCAAAAGAACTTCACCGGCTGTATCGGTAACCTGAGTGAGGGCTCCGGAACTATCAGGATGCATGCAGGTAACTGCTGCAAACGGAATTGCCTGACCGGTTTTTGCATCAGTGAATCTAATTTTCAAGGGATTTTGTCCAGCCAGGATGAAAGTTGAGGACATCAAGAGACAAAAAGATAATACAACTGAATATCTGTGCAGGGAGGTTTTCATCGTTTAATGGCTCTTGTCATCTCTCGTTTACCCGGAGGTCCCGGAATTTTTTCAACCTCGAACCCTGCATCTTTAAGATTTCTTCTCACTTGTCCGGCTGCACTGTAGGTAACCAAGACGCCATCTGGCATCATCATATCGGCTGTTTTGGCAAAAAATGCGGAAGACCATAGTTCCGGCTGTATGTTTGGGGAGAAGGCATCATGGAACACCAGGTTGTGTTTTATATCACCGGTATAATGCAACACATCAAGGTTGTATTTGTTGAGTGTAAACCGATCTGCCAAGCAGATTTCTTGTTGAGGTTTACCTGTGTGCATGTGTAAAAATGCCTCTTCCATTCCATGCTGATTGAGAATCTTGGGATAATTTAATGAGGAATATATTTCTTCAGGAAGTGGATTTTTTTCAATGGCCCGGTATTGTATTGTCATGCCGGGATCTTCCAAACTTGTGATGAAAGCGAGCAATGCATTTAAGCCGGTGCCAAACCCAACTTCAAAAATACTGAAGGAAGTAACTCCATAAGAGCGCATATAAAGCAATCCGGAATGGATAAACACATGTTGTGATTCTGCACATGCCCCGTGGAGAGAGTGATAAGTTTGGCCATTGATCCTGTCCCTGAGGGTATGGGATTTATCGGCGGTAAATTCGATGCTTGGGAGGAGAGAAGGGAGCAAAACGGAGGTAATTTACCTTCTACGCAAGATAAATTCGTAAATGGTTTTTTTGTAGCCTTCCAAACCCATCACTGTGGGTAAATCAGAATGACCGGCACCTTCTACGATGGCTTTTTGCTTAAACATGCCACGGTATCTTTCATACACCGGCTTGCCTTGTTTTTCCATGCTAATGTAGTCGTCATCGGCGCCATGCAACCATAGGAAGGGTTGAATCACGCGCTTGATTTTTTTGAGGTTGTTTAGTTGCAGATCAGTGAAGAAACTTGCCGGCATATTCAGCTTGGCAGCACCCTCAACAAGTGCATAAGCTGATGCCATAGGTGCCTCAAGAATCATTTTTGAAGGAGTGAGAATACGCGATTGCTGGCAGAATTCAACAGCAGGGGCCGTTCCTAAACTAAAACCATATACAATCACTCTGCTTCCATCAACTCCTTTGGATTTTAACCACTTCATAGCACCTTCCGTGTCAGCATACAGGGATGCTTCATTAGAGGTGCCGCGCGACAAACCATAACCACGGTAATCGAATATGAGCACCCCGTACCTGTACTTTCCACCTACATGTGCCAGTAATTTTGCCCGGTTCCAGTAAAAATCTATGTTTCCCTTGTTGCCATGCAAGTAGAGAATAACGGTGTCTTTGGCAAAGCCTTTAGATCCACTGATGTAAATACCTCGAATGTATTGGTCGGAAGTTTCGTAGGGTGTTCTGGAAGGGAAAACCACGGTTTTATCAATCGAACTCTCTGCAATACGGTAATTGGAATCCAGCTTTATCTCTGTATCTCCTGTGTAATCCTCGAGCTGATATTCTCCTGAAACGGAGGTAGGATTAAAAAATTGATCGTCCAGCCTCTGGCAAGAAGATAGGAGAATCAGTGCCGGAAGAAGAATTGCGAGGTAAAATTTGCTTGTGCTTGTTTTCATGAAGGCGTGTAAATATAAAAATTACCAACCTAACAACCATGAAAAAATAAGAGGTGCCACAATGGTAGCATCGGATTCAATGACATATTTGGGCGTTTCAATACCCAATTTCCCCCAGGTAATTTTTTCATTCGGAACCGCCCCGGAATAAGAACCATAGCTGGTGGTAGAATCAGAAATCTGGCAGAAATAGCTCCAAAAAGGAATTTCTTCCATTTCCATGTCCTGATAAAGCATGGGCACCACACAAATGGGGAAGTCACCTGCTATCCCGCCACCAATCTGAAAAAAGCCTACTCCTTTGCCGGATGAATGCTTGATATACCAATCTGCCAACCACATCATATACTCGATGCCTGACTTCATGGTGGAAGGTTTAATTTCTCCTTTGATACAATAGGATGCAAAGATGTTTCCCATGGTGGAGTCTTCCCAACCAGGTACAATGATGGGCAGATTTTTTTGCGCTGCAGCCAACATCCATGAATTGGAGGGATCTATTTCATAATACTGTTCAAGCTCGCCACTGAGCAAAATCTGATACATAAATTCATGGGGAAAATACCTTTCCCCCTGCATGTCGGCGTTCTTCCAAATCCTATGTATGTGCTTTTGTAAGCGCCTGAAAGCTTCCTCTTCAGGAATGCAGGTATCGGTTACCCTGTTGAAATGATTTTCGAGCAAATCCCATTCGTCCTGTGGACTCAGGTCGCGGTAATGTGGCACGCGTTTGTATGATTTATGAGCCACGAGGTTCATGATGTCTTCCTCCAGATTTGCACCAGTGCAGGAAATGATCTGAACCTTGTCCTGTCGGATCATCTCGGCAAGTGAGATACCCAATTCGGCTGTACTCATGGCACCCGCAAGGGTAATCATCATTTTGCCACCTTCCAGCAGATGGGTTTCGTAACCTTTGGCTGCATCCATGAGGGCAGCTGCATTAAAATGACGGTAGTGGTGTTCTATAAAACCGGAAACAGGTCCTTTTTTCATATCCATTTTTAAGGGCAGCAAAGATAAGGGAATCCATCAATGGCTCAGAGTGGGAATTCCCTCTGAAAAATGGCGCCAGGAAAAGCAGGCAATCCGGGTTTTTTTTCGAATATACCGTACACTGCGCTTCCACTGCCCGACATGAGCGCAAACAGGGCACCCTGCTCGTACATCCAATCCTTGAGACGGCCAATAAGAGGATGTTTTTTAAAGAGTGGCATTTCGAAATCATTTACCAAGAGAGGCTTCCATTTATCAGGAGACAATTGTACCACATCGGCAGGAAGATGTTTGGGCACGGCGGGACTGATTAGTCTGTATGCTTCCGGTGTGGATACAAATATTCCGGGGTGAATCAAGCAAAGAAAATAACCGGAGAGAGACAATTCGATGGGCCGGATGTCTTCTCCTCTCCCACTCACCGCAGCAGGCGTATTGTCGATAAAAAAAGGCACATCGCTCCCCAACATGGCAGCATATGAAAGCTTCTGTTCCCTGCTTAGGTTCAAATTATATAGTTCCGACAATAGTTGAACTGCAAATGCAGCATCGGCCGATCCTCCACCCAAACCTGCTCCTGTGGGAATCGTTTTTTTCAGACGAAAGCAGGTACCTCCCAGCTTAAAATCTTTGGCCAACAAATGATAGGCCTTGTAAACAAGGTTCGCTTCTTCGGGCTCCTTCCAATGTTCATCCATCATGATGAGCTTGCAGGTATGATCAGGCAAGTTCAGATGAATGCCTTCCAACACATCACAACAATTCCGGAGCGGATAAAACACCGAGTTGATGTTGTGGTAACCATCTGCTCTTTTATCAGTGATACAGAGCCCGAGGTTTATTTTTGCATTTGGAAAAACAATCATCTTAATCGCAAGTACATCAGGATCGCAACGAAGCACCTGTCTCTTTTTCAAATTTTTTGAGGAGTTTGTCCATGCACTGATCTATTTCAACATCAGACAAGGTTTTTGCGGCGTCCTGCAAAACAAAACTGAGCGCATAACTTTTCTTTCCTTCCGGGATTTTGTCTCCTTTGTACACATCAAACAAACTCACTTCTTTCAACAACTTTCTCTCCGTTTCAAAAGCCAGCCGCTTCAAGGTATGATACTCCACCGTGTGATCTATGACAAGGGCTAGATCCCGCTTTACCGAAGGGAACTTGGTCACCTGTTTGAATTTGGGAGCCGCTTCAGCATATCGATTGCATACATCAAGATAGATGCTGGCAGCAAAAACAGACTGCCTGATATCAAGACCGGCCAACTGTTTTTTATTGAGTACATATATTTCGGCAAAAACCATTTCCTTTTTTCCTGTAAAAACAAAACCATGAGCCGTGGAGGAAATTTTGAGGTTCGATGGATTGCATCCACACATTTGAAGACATACCTCTGTGAGGGCTTTGATGTCCATCCAACCAGATTCTCTTCCCGAGACCGAGAAATGATGCTCATTCATTTTGCCGCTTGCCAGGATACCCAGCACATGTTTTTCTGCTATGCCCTCCGGAGTTTTGGCATAGGTTTTTCCAAATTCAAAAATCCGAATGTCATGGGTTTTGTGAGACATGTTATGGGCTGTTGTTTTCAGCATGCCTCCCAGCATTCCGGTGCGCAACACACCCAGTTCGCTGCTTAGCGGATTATCAACCGGCACCGGTTCCACTCCCTCGGCATGCCATCCGTTTGCAGCATCCAATGAAAGGGACATGGTTTCTGTGAATCCTCTCCCGGTGAGATACCCGGCCAGTTTGTCTCTAAGTTCATAAGGAGAGCCAAGTGAGGAAGGAGTAAACTTCATGACCTCCGGCAAGACCACATTGTCGTATCCGTATAGTCTTAAAAATTCTTCTGCCACATCGGCCTCGCGGGTAACATCCACTTTGCTGGTAGGAATGCTTACCATTAGGTTTTCACCCTCTGCTTTTGTGGGCATGCCACCTGTGGTTAAAATGCCTGCCATCTCATTGTTTGAAACAAGGGTTCCGGTAATGCGGCGGATTTTGTCGGGATTTACCTGGAGAATCTTGGGTGATACCGACACGGGATAATGTTGGAACCATCCCTGTATCTTGCATGCGGGAGCAGATTGCGAAAGCAAAGTGATGGCTCTCCTCAGCGCATATTCGCAGGCATTGATGTCGCTGCCGCGCTCAAAACGAAAGGATGAATCACTTTTTACCTGTAATCTTTTGGAGGATTTCCGAATGTTTATGGGAGCAAAACAGGCTGATTCAAACACCAGCTCATCACTATTTACCTGCATGGCGGCTTCCCTTCCACCCATGATACCGGCAAGGCACAGAGGTTTCTTTGTGTCGACAATAACAAGATCCTGAGCATCTGTTTTGCACAGGCTTCCATCGAGTAGTTCAAAGGCTTCATTTTCCTGAGCCTTTCTGATATAAAGATGCTTGCCTTCAATCTTTGCGGCATCGAAAGCATGCATGGGCTGCCCGGTTTCTAACATCACAAAATTGCATATGTCTGCAGCCAGATGAATGGGACGAAGGCCTGCAGCAAGCAGAAGGTTGCGCATCCACAAAGGCGTGTGAATGCCGGCAAACCCGCTTGCATAACTGGCATTGTATCGCAGGCAGGTATCTTCAGCTTCAACCTTGATGCCAACAGGCATGCTGATGTCCTTTGGAGCCATGATAAGTTCCGGCTCAGTAAAATCTAAAAGGATGTTTTTACGGATGCGGTACAATGCCACAATTTCTCTGGCAACGGCCATGTGGCTGATGGCATCGATGCGATTGGGAGTAAGTCCTATTTCGAGCACCAGGTCTTCCTCTGCTCCAAAAATGGGTGCAAGCAATTGACCGGGTGCTATGGTTTCAGGCAAAATTAATATGCCCTCATGGCTCTTTCCCAATCCTATCTCATCTTCCGCACACAACATGCCTTGAGACAGTTCTCCGCGAATGTTTGCTTGTTTGATTACAAAAGGTTCACCTTCCAAGGGATGAACCGTGGTTCCCACAGGTGCCAACACCACATGCTGTCCTGCTGCCACATTAGGTGCTCCGCACACTACCTGTATCAGGGTACCACTTCCATCGTCAACCGTTGTAAGTTTAAGCCTGTCTGCATTGGGATGTTGCACACAGGTGAGTACCTTTCCGCATACCAAGCCTTTTAAACTTCCTTTGATGGTTTCAAAAGTTTCAATGGATTCCACTTCCAGGCCTGAGGAAGTAAGCAGTTCAGCTATTTCCTCCACAGGAGGTATTTGAGGAAGATATCGGGATAACCAGCGGTAGGAAATTTTCATCTTGCAAAAAAGCAAAATTATCCCCGAATTTACATCAGCAATTTCCTCTTTATCGCAAATCGGACAATGATTCAGCAAAAATTAAAACTTTCGAAAAAATACCTGAGGACATTTGTTTTCCTCATTCGAATAGACATTTAGGGATGAATAAAAAACAAAATATCTATGGTTTTTTTTACTTTGCAGAGACCATATTTAATTTCAGATGATAAAAAATTTACCTTCAAATCATGATTACCTTTTATGGGATTCACGCTGCTGGAGCAAGTCCCTTCACTATTGGGAAACCCATGTGCCATGGAACAAGATTCAAAATGCATTGGAGTTGGGAGCCAACCAAGGAGGCCTCTCTCTTTGGCTTGCACAAAAAGGCATTCAGGTAATATGCTCTGATTTATCGGGCAGTGAAAAATCTGCTTATCCCCTTCACCAAAAATTCGGAATGGAAAAATTAATTTCCTATCAGGACATTGATGCCACACGCATTCCTTATGAATCTCATTTTGATTTGGTCGTATGCAAATCTGTGTTGGGCGGTATAGGAAGGGATAATGATTTTGAAAAGCAAAAACTGGCAACCCAAGAAATTTACAAAGCCCTGAAGCCGGGCGGGATATTTTTGTTTGCAGAAAATCTGTCGGCCTCAGCCCTGCACCAATTCATGCGCAGGTATTTTGTAAAATGGGGACATTCATGGAGATACCCAAACATGACAGAACTCCGAACCCTGACCGGGGAGTTTTCTTCTGTAAACATACAATCTCATGGTTTTTTTTCTGCCTTTGGCAGGACTGAAAAACAGCGAAACCTGCTCTCCCGTGCAGATGACCTCATGATGCCTTTAATCCCGGAGAATCTGAGATATGTGGGCTATGGAATAGCTGTACGCTGATTGTGCTCTGAAGAAAAAAAACAAATTGAAATGCTGCAAAAAAAGGCGCAATGTATCTGATACATCCAACTTTTTTAACTTGTGCCTTTTGCGTTTTTCCTCTGTTTTACTCAGTCCGAAGAGAAGATGTTGCTACTTCATTTACCGGCAAAGTTCATTGTCTCACTTAACGACGGATCCGGGATTTACATCCTCTACCGGACAAACCAAACTGAGTTTACCAGAGGCATCTTCTGCCATCAAAATCATTCCTTTGGATTCAATTCCCCGTATTTTTCGGGGTTCGAGATTCACAAGCACCAGTACTTTTTTTCCCGGCAATTGTTCAGGCGTATAATGCTGCGCAATCCCCGAAACAATGATTCTTTTGTCGAGTCCTGTATCAATCAGAAGTTTTAGCAATTTATCTGTTCCTGTCACTTTTTCAGCTTCAAGCACCTGAGAAATTCTTAGATCCATCGCAGAAAAAGCTTCGTAGGTAATGGCATCTTTCGCAGCCTGAATGACGGTTTCTGATGTTGCAGGAGCAGGTGACAATGCCGCTGCTTTCTCCCTTAATTTCTTTAACTGGTTTTCAACTACTTCATCTTCTACGCGCTCAAAAAGCAAATGTGCTTCCTTAATATTATCGCCGCCTTTAAGCAAGTTGGTTTTTCCTGCATGGTCCCAATCGGGAATCCCGATGTTGAGCATATTGGCAATGTCTGCAGCCGTGTTTGGTAAAAATGGAAAACACAATGCGGACAAACTTGCACAAAGCTGCAGACTCAAATGTAAAATATGGGCTGCTCTCTCGGGTTGGGTCTTTACAATTTTCCAGGGCTCTGTATCGGCGAGATATTTGTTGCCCAGCCTGGCCAGGTTCATCATCTCCATGAGTGCATCCCTAAAACGGAACTGTTCTATGTAAGCGCCCACACGCCCAGGGAACTCAGCCATTTCGGCAATCAATGCCAGGTCGGCTTCGGTATTTTGCCCAGCAAAAGGCACTTTTCCGCCGTAAAATTTATGTGTTAGCACGAGGGCACGGTTCACAAAATTTCCGAGAATCGCCACCAGTTCATTGTTGTTTCTTGCCTGAAAATCTTTCCATGTAAACTCACTGTCCTTCTGTTCGGGCAAAATGCTCAGCAGATAATATCGTAAGACATCAACCTTGCCGGGGAAATCGTTAATATACTCATGCATTTCTATGCTCCAGCCCCTGCTGGTGCTCATCTTTTCCCCTTCCAGGTTCATAAATTCATTGGCCGGTACATCATCGGGTAAAATATAATCGCCATGCAGCATGAGCATGAGGGGGAAGGTGATGCAATGAAAAACAATATTGTCTTTTCCTAAAAAGTGAACCAATTTGGTATCCTTGTCCTTCCAGTAAGGTTCCCAGTTTTTTTGATGATCTTTTGCCCATTGACGAGTGGCAGAAATGTATCCGATTGGTGCATCAAACCAAACATACATCACTTTTCCTTCGGCTTCCGGCAGGGGAACTTTCACGCCCCAATCCAAATCTCTGGTCATTGCTCGGGGTTTTAATCCTTCGTTGAGCCATGAACGACATTGTCCGTATACTGTTGGCTTCCAGTAGCGATGGTCCTCAATATAAGCCTCTATTCTAGGCTGCAATTCATCCATGGGAAGAAACCAGTTGGTGGTTTTCCGCAGTTCGGGCTTACTTCCACTTAAAACAGAGCGGGGCTCAATCAGTTCGGTGGGTGTGAGATCAGAACCACAGCGCTCGCATTGATCGCCGTAAGCTGCATGATATTGGCACTTTGGACAAGTTCCTGTGATGTATCTGTCGGCAAGAAATTTGCCTGATGTAGCATCGTAGTATTGTTCGGTTTCTGTTCCCCTCAAATATCCCTTGTTATAGAGCTCAGTGAAGAACGCAGCCGCTGTTTCATGATGAATGGGCTCACTGGTGCGATGGTAAATATCAAATGAGATACCCAGCTTTTCGAAACTTTCCTTGTTGATTCGGTGGTATTTGTCGATAATTTCCTGAGGACTTACCTTCTCTTTGAGGGCCTGATTGGCAATGGCTGTTCCATGCTCATCGCTGCCGGAAACAAACACCACATCTTTTTTACGGCTGCGCAAATAGCGCACATAGGCATCGGCTGGTAAGTAGGCCCCTGCCAGATGCCCAAGGTGTTTAGGCCCATTGGCGTAGGGCAATGCGGCGGTAACTGTATATCGTTTGTGTGATGATTTCATTGGGGAGGCAAAAGTGGGCAAACGAAGATTAAAAAGCAAAAGAAAACCCCGGGCCTTGCATTCCCGGGGCTTAAACCACAAAACCAATGAAAATCAATTGATGACACCTTAACATGAAACAAGAAGAGTTGTTCAAGCACCCCCCAAAAAAAATCCAAGGGCACATGCAAAGCCTAATAAAATCACCACGGTTTTTTGCAAATTAAACCTGTGGCTCTGGTGACTTTCAAATAAAATGGTTGTAGAGATATGCAGAAATATTCCAATGGCAAAGGCAAGAAACCAAGCATGCCATTGTTCATGCCCAGCAGCGATTCCTGTGTAAAAATACCCTCCGGCCAAAATCCCGAGCGGAGTCATCACAGAAAAAAGCAACAGAAGCAATATCACCGGTTTGTTTTTTAGTCCGCATTCACGAAGTACCTGCACCAGCGTGAGTGAAATCGGAATGTTGTGCACAGCAACGCCAAGCAGGAGCGTTTCAGAAATTTTGATGTTGCCATCTGCCAAGTGTCTCACCATGGGAATACCCTCGAAAAAAGCATGGATGCAAAGTCCGAGCATCAATCCTATGGGCAGATGCACATCGTGGGCATGATGCTGGTGCATGTGTTGATGCCCGTGTTCAATGCCTTCGGACAAAAACTCAAGCAGGTATTGAAACACAAAACCGGCCAGTAGCCAATAGCCTATACCGGGATAAGATTCGGTAAAAACCTCCGGCAACAAAAGCAATACCGTAATACCAAAGAGGTAGGCACCCGTAAAAGCCAGGAGCAACTTTTGGTGCAGCAGGCGGGCAGGTTTCACCACAAAACCTGCTAAACCAATACCCAGAGTGGATAAAAAACTAATGAAAAAAGCAAAAAACACTATCGTTTGGGTTTTGTGGCGAAGATAATCTGCCGGGGTGAATGCACAGGATGATAGTCTTTAAATTGAGCGTCTCCAAAAAAACGAATCTGCTCAAAGCCAATGGTAGTAAGGTAGTTAGTAAACTGCTCATGATTAATCAGTTCAACCTTTTCCGAATAGCGATATGTCTGTTCCTTGTCTTTAACCAAAATATGTTTCTCCACAAACCTGCCAAGGATTTTCTTTTCCCAAGAAAAATCAATCCCCTCAATCGTTTTAGAACCGATGGAATCTGCATTTTTGCTGACAAAGCCGGGATTCAGATAATCTAAGGCAAGCAGCCCGCCGGGACGAAGGGCATTGTAAAAACAAGAAAGCACCCGGAGGTTTTCATGCTCATTTTCAAAATATCCAAAACTGGTAAACAGATTAAAAACAGCATCGTAATAATTGATGCGAAAATCATTGCGGATGTCATGGATAAAAAACGCTAATCCTTCCTTGGCATGGCTGGAAGCAATCCGTATATTTTTTTCGGATAAATCGATACCGGTAACCTGAAAACCCTTTTGATGCAGGTACAGGGCATGACGACCACTGCCACAACCTGCATCCAGGATGCGTGCATTGGGCGGGAGTTTGGCAGCAGACAATAAACCCTCAAGGAATTCAGCTGCATCATTGTGGTTGCGATGGCTATAGAGCAGGTGATAATAAGGCGTATTAAACCAATCTGCAAACCATTCGGCATGTGTCTTCATTTGTTCAAAGGTAAACAAATTGGCATTGGAAAGACTGATATGTATTGTGGCTTCGACATATGGTAATTTTGATTACAAACTGCATGTTTACAAATTCATGCATAGCCTGTAAGCAAGTCATCATGATGTGCCGTTTTGTAAATTCTTTCGGCAGGATGCCAGAAAATGATCATAATCAGCTTCAGTAACACTTATCCAAGTTCCGTCACGACCATCCAGCATGTCAGCAATGCGTAACTTTTCAGGGTATTGTTTCGCCTCAATTTCATGAATCAGGTATCGCGATCCCAGCACAGTTAATTCGGTAAACTTATCAGGAGAATGAATCTTGTACCATGTTTTGCCATGGCTGTATCTGCGGTATTGTGGGAAGATACTCATAATGCTAGTTCTTTGGAGGGATCCCAAAATAGTTTTTCCCATTGAAGGACTGTATGATTTTTTACTTCAATACCTTCTGCCTCGAGCAAACGCTGCATTTCATCCGGATCAGAAAAATGCATCCTTCCCGTGAGCATGCCGTTTCGGTTTACCACACGCTGTGCAGGAACAGGTGGCGTAACACGGTGGCTGTTGTTCATGGCCCAGCCCACCATTCTTGAACTGCGACTTGCGCCGAGGTATCTGGCAATGGCTCCGTATGAGCTCACCCTTCCCTTGGGTATCAGTCTAACCACCTGGTAAACCGATTCAAAAAAATCCTGTTCAAGCAGCCCGGTGGATTTCATTTTTGTGCCCTTGGATGAAACTGAATAATTGTATCACGAAGAAATGATTGGTCAAGGTGGGTATAAATTTCGGTTGTAAGGATGGATTCATGACCAAGCATTTCCTGCACTGCCCTTAGATCTGCACCCCCTTCAACCAAATGCGTGGCAAAGGAATGTCTGAAGGTATGCGGACTTATCTTCTTACGAATGCCGGCCAGCAATGCCTGCTTTTTTACCAGCATGAATACAGCAATCCTTGTAAGGTGCTTGCCCCTTTGGTTGAGAAAAACAAAATCTTCATGTCCTTTGGCTACCATACCTGATGCTCGCTGATGCTCCAGGTAAATCTTCAACTGCCTCATGGCCTCTCCACCCAATGGCACCAGGCGTTCTTTGTTTCCCTTGCCTTTTACGCGCACACACTCCATGGCCCAAAGCAAATCTGAAATACGCAGGTGCACCAGTTCAGATACCCTGAGTCCACAACCATACATCACTTCTATCATGGTTTTGTCTCTTTGTCCTGCGGGCGCACTCAAATCCACAGAAGCAATGATGCGCTCAATATCATTTACCGAGAGTACATCAGGCAATTTCCTGGGCAGCTTGGGCAAATCAATCAATTCGGCAGGACTGGTATCGATGGCATTTTCGAGCAATAGAAATTTAAAGAAAGTCCTGAGCCCCGAGATAAACCTGGCCTGTGAGCGCTCAGAGATACCTAAGCCATGCAGGTAGTGTATGCAGGCAATAATATCTTGCCGGCTCACCGCAGGTGGAGCAATTTTTTTTCCCTGCATTTCAAGGTATTGCTTCAACTTGTCAACATCCCGCAAATAGGCTTCAATCGAGTTTGCCGAAAGCCCCTTCTCGAGTTTCAAAAATGCTTCAAATCCCTTGATCCACGACAACCACATTGGCTTTCTTTTTAATCCACACAAGATACTCTGTATTTTTTTTTCGGGTATTGGCCACATCAGTAGTGATGAGGTCTTCTACCTTGCCGCCGCAGTCAGCAATGGATTGCAATACTCTCAACAAAGCGGCACTCCGCACTTTCTCGGAAACCACTATGCCCCTGCGGTTTTTTTGTCCAGGCAGGGTTTCAAACTGGGGTTTCACCAAAAGAATCATCTGTCCGCGCTCATGCAACATGGGCATTAAAAATGGCAAAACGCCCTTCAGACTGATAAAAGACAGGTCGGCACAGATGCCATCTGCACCGGATGGAAGGAACCTTGCATGGTTAAAATACCGGATATCGGTGTTTTCGAAGGAAAAAACTGCGGGATGATTTTTCAGAGAATGATGCAACTGTTGGCTTCCCACATCTATGGCATAAACTGCCGCAGCCCCTTGCTGAATAAGGCAATCAGTAAATCCGCCTGTAGAAGCACCTGCATCAATCCAAGTTTGCCCTTGCACCTTCAAGGCAAAGTGTTGCAATGCCTTAAGCAACTTCTCTCCCCCCCTGCCTACAAAAGGAAGTGTGCCTGCAAGTTCCACCCGGTCGTATTCATGAACCGGCATGGAGGCTTTGGCGATTACCTTCCCGTTTACACTCACCATTCCCTGACGGATAAGTGCAGCAGCCCTTGCACGGGTCTCAACACCCGGAAAAGCAGACAACACAATGTCCAAACGCGAAGGAAAAATCATGCAACAAATGTAAGGCTGTGCAAACTTTATTGCATGCGGCTTGTTAGGATGGTATGAAAAATATTCTGGTAATCGGAGGATCCTCCGGCATCGGTCAAGCCACTGCAGATCTCCTTTCTAAAGAAGCGCAGGTGTATGCTACCTACCACTCACACCCAAGGCAAAATCAAACCAATCTCTTTTTTCATCCATTGAATGTGCTGGATGAGGCTGCAGACTGGAGTTGGCTTCCCGATACCCTGCACGGACTTGTGTATTGTCCAGGGAATATTCTGCTTAAACCTGCTGCCCGTATTACTGAACAGGAATTAATTGAAGATTATCGCCTGCAGGCAGTTGGTGCGCTCAAAGCGGTTCAACATGCACTGCCTTCGCTCAAAAAAAGTGGAGATGCATCGGTGGTTCTTTTCTCAACTGTGGCGGTGCAAACCGGATTTCCTTTTCATGCATTGGTATCGGCATCCAAGGGTGCGGTGGAAGGAATGACCAGGGCACTTGCAGCCGAATTTGCACCCTCTATCAGAGTAAACGCCATTGCTCCATCAATTACTGACACTCCCCTTGCCTCAAAAATTTTGGGGACACCGGAAAAAAAAGAAGCGAGTGCGGCAAGGCATCCGCTCAAAAAAAATGGCCATCCTGAAGAGTTGGCAGCTGCTGTTTCCTTTTTGCTCAGCCCAGCATCGTCATTTATGACAGGACAAATAGTAACAATGGATGGAGGCATCAGTACAATCAGATAAGTATGGGCGTATTTAGATTATACAGAGAGCAGGTAATCCCTGCAGGTATGGAGGAAACATGGGATTTTATTTCATCCCCCAAGAACCTTAGTAAAATTACCCCGGAATACATGCGATTTGAAGTCACCTCCGAAAAGCTATCAGAAAAAATGTATCCCGGAATGATCATCACTTATAGGGTTAGTCCCCTGCCCTTGCTGCGTATGACATGGGTAACAGAAATCACACATGTGCAGGAAAATAAGATGTTTGTAGACGAACAGCGCCTGGGTCCTTACAGCATGTGGCATCATCAGCACCGGATTCGCGAGGTACATGGTGGAGTGATGATGGAAGACGAGGTGCACTACATTCCTCCCATGGGATTTTTGGGCGATATGGCCAACGCTTTGTTCATTGAAAAGCAATTATAAACAATCTTCGATTTCAGGGAACAAAAAGTTACTGAGATATTCGGAAAAGTTCGTTAGAAAAAGACAACGAAAAAAACGAATCTGCTTATGGGCGAAGAAATTCTAAACTGAGAATACACAGAACATTGAGGTAGGATTGCCCCCTATGCTTTACAAACTAATCCGGTATGAGAATCCAGCCTGCCTGAAATAGGAATAAAGCGCAAGTGTTCCTATGACTGAAAGTCCTGTGTTCATATTGATATTTCTCCTATTCAGCAAATAAGGCGTTTATCGGTTCTCGACCCCGGCGAAACGGCAGAACTGCTGAAATTTCCTTCAACTTAACACCAATTATTATCTAAAGAACCTTCGGTGAAAAAGGAAAGTCATAATTATGATGAAGATGGTTTATTCTTTAACAAAACGAGATTGCATAATCTCGCCACTGTGCAACACCACGGTTGCAAGGTATACTCCTGGACTCAGAGAAGATGTTGACAAAACATGTGAATCCGATGAATAAATTGCCTCTACATGTTCACCTAACATGTTTGTAATTTTAACTGAAGCAATGGAAGGAGGCAAATTATGAAGTTGCAAGAAATCTTTGGCCGGATTGGGGTATACCCTCAACTGCTTCGATAAAATTGTATTCAGCCCCACAAGACTATTAACTGTAATGGTGTCTGTTTGCAGGTTGTTACTCATGCCGTTGCTGTTGCCTGACCAAAGCGTAACAAAATAACTTCCGGGCTGTTCAAAAAGAATTTCCGGATTTTGAGAGTTGGCATTCGAGCCATTTACAAAGCTCCAACCGGATGAAGGATCGACTGTCCAAATCCAAAAGTTTGGACAAACTGTTGAGTTGTCATCAAAAGCGACCGTATCCATTGCAAAAAGATTGCTGCTGCTCGCCTGAAATACGGTTAGTGGTGTTGGCCCGCTATTCTCTTCGATGTGCAGGATGGAATTGATGGCAGGATTACAAATTATATCTACATTCCCGGAAGGCCAACGAACCAAAACGGAATCGATTGTTGTGGCTGTTCCTGTACCAAAATGAGTGTTAAGCGTTCCCATATGACGAAATCCCATACCGGATCGGACATCTCTGATTTGTTTACCCCAGTTGCCGTAAAGTTCTACCCTTGCCCCAATGCCGTTGCTATTTGTGTTGATTCCTTTTAGTGTGATGGTTATCCAATTGTTGGCATTACCACTATTATAAAATATTTGAGTGCCGTTTTGCACATCCAAAAAACCATCATGATTGATGTCGGCAACAGGACCGTTGGTCATTGGAAAGGAATAAACGCTAAATGTATTGTCTCCGTTATTTAACAACATATTGCCGTTTGTTAACACATCAGCAAAGCCATCGTTGTTGAAGTCATGTGAGATATATTCAATGGCCATGCCTGTGTAAGTATCCAGGCCACTGCCTGCAGTAATATCACTAAAAGTTCCATTGCCGTTGTTGTGCATAAATTTGTGCATCCCATCGGCGGATGAGCTTGCTCCTACCACAGCATCCATCCAGCCATCATTGTCGAAATCATTCCATGCCGATGACCATGTTTGTACAGGATCTGCCATGTTTGATTGGGTAGATACATCTGTGAATGTGCCATCGCCATTATTGCGATGCAATTCATTTATTTTGGCAGTGGTATTTCCACCCCTGCATTTGGCGATAAACAAATCCGGAAGAAGGTCATTGTTGTAATCTACCCAGATGGATCCATAGTTTCCTCCATTCGGATGATTGCCTAACCCACCTTGGTAAAAAGTGAGGTTGCCGTTTCCGTCATTCAGGTAGTAGACATTTGGCGCCACATCATGACAAACAAAGGCATCAAGATGGCCGTCGTTGTTTATGTCTACAAAATTACTGCGCTGAGAAAAAACATATTGATTGCCGGAAGACTGGATATACCCCGTGCCCAGTCCGTTCGATTTCATAAATGTAACCCCATTGCCTCCACCATAAAGTAAATCGTTGTATCCGTCCTCATTGATATCGCCCATTGCAATGCTCCATGAAGGTTGAAAGGTTGCATTGGTAGTTGGAAAATTTTGAACTGAAAATAATCCTCCGGTATCTTGAAAATGAATCTGTATGTTATCCGAGGAAACAGAAACAATATCATCGAGATAATCTCCATTCATATCAACCATCGCATTTTTATATGAACCACTGATGGTAGTTATATTTTGGGGCAGAAACTGCACCAAATTGGGGTCGGGACCGGTTATTACATTTTCTGTGAGTTGAAAAACAAATCCCGCATTACTCCAACGATTGTCAAATACAATATAGTAATTGTTATTGGCAGTAACATTAAAGGTTACTTCACAAAACGATGTACCGTTGCTGTCGTCATTGCCTGCCAAACAGGAATAATTACTGCAGTCACCGATATATATATGCACCCTATTATCTACAGGAGTGTTGATGGGCAAATTTGTGGTTACTGTTACCTCGTAATCTTGAGTGGGAACATACTTGTACCAATTGGCAGCAGTGGCACCCGCTCCACCATCTGCGCAAATGGATGCAGGTACCTCTATTCCATTGATAATTGAAATGGTATGCGAGCCCGCTCCAACATTCTGTGCAGAATTACAGGTGGTCTGAGAGAATCCCATGTGGGCACTCATCAAAAACAGAACCATCAAAAACATTTTCTTTTTCATTTTTTTTGTATTGAGTGAATTGATTTAATCGCAATTTGTGATAGACATGATGTAGTCCTTAAGCAGTTGCAAGCCTTCTTCATGCACAATTGTTCTGCCAAGCAAAGGCATGCGCGTACTTTCATCGGTGGAATTGAGGCGGAAATGCATCACTGATTTGGTGAAATTTCCCGGCACAATGATTTTTAGGAGGGATGCATTGATGTTCTCATCAGGAGTTATACAAACACCCATGTTTGCAGAAAGGCTTGTTTCAGAAAAAGCCAGACGCAAGGGCCGGTAATCACAATGACTGTTCTCCTGATGACAATGCCCGCAATTGATGTCAAGATAAGACCTCAATCTAGTTTTGAGAGGTTGAGAAAGATCATTGTAATCTACCGTAGATTCAAACCCTGAAGGAATGTTATTGCCTAGTATACGCTTTTCTATCCAATATTGAAGCTGATTTGTATTTTGGGTACCGTAATTATAAAGCGTATTGAGGTTTTGTGGTTTGATACCTATAGGCACCGGTTCATTGTTGAATTTATGGCAGGTAAAGCACTCGGTTTCGGAGGGAATGCGGTAGGTGGTATTCTTGGGTGTATTGTTCTGTAACCATGAAATCGGTGTGTATGAACCGCTCATCTGCAAATACGCTTCCGTTTGCTCATCATTCCATACATATTCCGCAAAAATCCAGCCCCCGGATTTTTTAATCATCAATCGGGTTTCAATCACTCTTGTATTGTTTAAGGGTTGCACATGGTCATAATAAAATGTTTTAATAAGCACCGAGCCTGTAGGCAATTCTAAGGGTTTATTCACTGCTACGAACTGAGCTTTTGCACGAAATGGCAACCAAACAAACCTTTTTTTTAGGGCATAATCTGTGAACAATGAGGAAGCAGGTTGATAGGGAATAACTGAGGTTGCCGGCTGTTGGTCTTTGAGTGCACCTGTAAAAAATCGGTATTCAGAAAGCTTTGGATAAGGTACTTTGGTTAGATCAACATTTACTCCATCAGGCAGGGGATTCGGACTGGGCAACGGCACAGTAATAGTGTCACCTGAAGGAGAGAGAATGGGTGACGGAACCGAAGGTTGTTTTTTGCATGCAAACCAAATAACGCACAAAAAAGAAACTCCGAACAAAAAGTAAAGTGATGTTTTATTCATGGAATAAGCATAACTTGATAACCCAAATGTAATTAAAAATACCTAGCCTGATACATCACCATGTTGCTCTTACTCCATTTTTTTATTCGCCTCCATCAATCAATTATGTTCAAAGTCAATGAACCCGGAAAATAATCCAATAAAGGCAGGTTGGTAAAGCAGCTGAACAAATTTGTACTGAATAATAAAACCGGAATAAAAAGATGGAGAGTGGCCAAGCAAGTTTGAAAATTCCGCACTTTGGGATTATTTACTAGACCATCCCAAAAACGGTAGCGGTAAAAAATTATAGGATAGAATATTATTTTACAGAAATAGATTTGTTTTTTGGGATTATTTAAATCAAATATGAAAAACTCGTTAAGGCGAAAGTAAGGACACTTATCCGATTCAAATAGGTATCCATATTTATCACACTCATAAGGCGCAAAACAACTCTAAAACCCAATGCTTTATGCTTAAAAGTAAGATCGTGTAACGCCTCCCGTATCTGCATGTATGCATCATTGCTTTACCGAGGGCAATATCGTTCGTACAAACAGCCATCAATGCGCATATGATATAGTATGCCTATTTTTTACAATTTTGCAGAACATGAAAACCATCGTACATACCAATAGCGCCCCTGCTGCCATTGGGCCCTATAGCCAGGCAGTAAAAGCAGGTAACATGCTTTTTACATCCGGACAAATTGCCCTCCATCCTGAGAGCGGAAGCATGATTAACCAGGATATCACCTCCGAAACCAAACAGGTCATGTCAAACCTCGAAGCTGTGCTCAAAGCGGCGGGAACAGATTTTTCAAAAGTGATTAAAGTCAGCATTTTTTTACGCGACTTAAATGATTTTGAAGTTGTGAACCGGGTATATGGTTCATTTTTCGATGGTCAGTTTCCCGCAAGAGAAACTGTTCAGGTGGCACGATTACCCAAAGATGCAGGGGTTGAGATTTCAATGATTGCGCTCGTCTGAAAGCGCCAGTTTGTTTTGCAGTCGAAGCTTAAGAAACCATATCGAACAGCAGCCAAGCATAAAGAAATATACATACTCCGAGCTCCATATCCACTCAATGCGAAGATGGAGTCTTACTGAGAGCCAGTATACATAGAGCAGGTAAATGATAAGTGTAAGCGTCTCTATGATCAGTGAGGCTATTGTAAATCCTGCTCCGGAGATGGCACTCAGGAGAATGTTCACGACAGAAAAGAGCAAGCATGAACCACTGATGACCTGCAGGCTTGACAAGGTGTGGGAAATCAAGATTTCGTCATTGGTAAAAACACTCATCACAAGCCTAGGAAGGGCAAGCGTAAAAAGAACTATCACCAGCGTACACAAACTACTTTGCAGACATATTCTTTTTAGCAACTCAAAAACCCTCTCAGATTCTTTGCGTCCGATGAGGTTGCTCACGAGCGTATTGGTGGCATTAGAAAAACCCAGCAAAGGAATCATCAATATCATGTAAACATTTCGCACCAGGTTGGAGATGGCCAGGTTATGGGCGCCCGTTTTTTCGATGATCAGAAAAAAGGCAAACCAAGAACAAAGGCTGATAAAAATTTGCAACATCAGCGGAGAAGAAAGTTCGATGAGTTTGCGGAATGCACCGGCATCGAAACGCATTTTTTTGAGCAATTTATATTTGGCGGATTTTTTGTCACTTGCCAACCAAAGCAAGGCAAAGCAAGCCGTGAATGTCTCCGCCAGGGTACTGGCAAGTCCCGATCCGGATATGCCCATGGCAGGAAATCCACCTTTGCCAAAAACCAGCAGATAATTAAACAGCATGTTGAGCAAGGCTGTAAGCAAAGTAGTTACCGAAATAATGCGTGTGTTTGCCGTGCCGGCATAAAAAGACCTTACCCAAAGAATGGCAAAGCCCGGAAAAATACCCCATGAACGGTAAGTGATAAAGGATATGCAAGAATCCCTGATGGCATCAGACTCCACAAAAAAATGCAAGAGCCAGGGGCTGAAAACCTGCATCAAAACAAACAATAAAACGGCCAAAACACCGAGAAAAAAAAGAGATTGCTGCATGGTATTACGCACCTCAGTGGGATTGTTTTCACCCTCATGTCTTGCTACCAGAATTTGTGTACCAATTCCAAATCCGAGGCCGAGCATAAAAAATGTAACATAGTACAATCCTGCAATAGCTGCAGCGCCCATGGCTATTTCACCAATCCTTCCGAGGAAGGCTGTATCTGTGCCGTTGATAACAACCTGAGCCACTCCTCCCAATACAAGAGGATAGGCTACACGCCATATGTGCGCATGACCAAAATCTTCTTTTTCCACTGTATTAGCGGCGAACAGAAAGTTTGCTGGATTTTTTTACCGACTCAAGGGCTACCTTCACAATAGCTGCCGCATCAAAACCACATTCAGCCCATAGTTCCGGTTGTTCCCCGTGTTCTACAAACCGATCCGGGATACCCAGTCGCTTCACCATGGCCTTGTAACCATTTTCTGCCATAAATTCTGTTACCGCACTGCCCATGCCACCTACCACACATCCATCTTCAACAGTGATTACCATGTCAAACTTGCTAAATACTTCATGGAGAATGGATTCATCAAGAGGCTTGGCAAATCGCATGTCGTAATGGGCAGCTTCAATGCCTTGTTCGGCGAGTGTTTCACAGGCCTCTGTGGCAAAGTTGCCGGGATGTCCGAGGGTGAGTATTGCCAAATCGTTGCCATGGCGCAACTTACGCCCTTTGCCGGGGATGATTTCGCGGAAAGGTGTTTTCCAGTTTACCATTACGCCATTTCCTCTGGGATAACGGATGCTGAAGGGACCATGGTTTTTGAGCTGAGCAGAATACATAAGGTTGCGCAGTTCTTCCTCATTCATGGGAGCAGAGACCACCATGCCGGGAATGCAACGCAGGTAGGCAATGTCGTAGGCACCATGATGCGTAGGTCCATCTGCACCGGCAAGGCCACCCCTGTCGAGACAAAACACAACATGTAATTTTTGCAAAGCCACATCATGAATAACCTGGTCGTATGCGCGTTGCATAAATGAAGAGTAGATATTACAAAAGGGTATGAGCCCCTGTGTAGCCAGTCCGGCAGAAAAAGTTACTGCATGTTGCTCCGCAATACCCACATCAAATGCTCTGTCGGGCATGGCTTTCATCATGATGTTGAGCGAACAGCCACTGGGCATTGCAGGCGTAATGCCCATGATTTTTTCATTTTTCTCTGCCAGTTCCACAATCGTATGCCCGAATACATCCTGGTATTTGGGTGGTTGTGGAGAGGCAGGAGCTACCTTGATAATCTCGCCGGTTTCTTTATTGAAAAGCCCCGGGGCATGCCAAAGTGTTTGATTGCCTTCTTCAGAAAACTTGTATCCTTTTCCTTTTTGTGTTAGCACATGCAGGATTTTAGGACCGGGAATGTCTTTCAGGTCATTGAGAATGCCGGTTAAGCGGATTACATCATGTCCGTCTACCGGACCGAAATACCTGAATCGCAATGACTCGAAGAGATTGCTTTGTTTGAGCAGGGCAGCCTTCACTCCTGCTTCAATTTTTGAAGCCACTGCCTGGGCATTGGGACCAAACTTAGACACTTTGCCGAGCAGGTTCCAGATGTCGTCTCTTACCTTGTTATAAGTGTGCGAGGTGGTGATGTCTGTGAGGTATTCCTTTAATGCGCCCACATTGGGATCGATGGACATGCAATTGTCGTTGAGGATGACCAGGAGATTGGAATTTTCAACACCTGCATGATTGAGCCCTTCAAAAGCCAAACCTGCTGTCATGGCACCATCGCCAATGATGGCCACATGTTGCCGGGGATCATTCTTATAACGATTTGCCACAGCCATGCCCAGGGCGGCTGAAATTGAAGTGGATGAATGTCCTACGCCAAGCGTGTCGTATTCTGATTCATCTCTTTTTGGAAATCCTGAGAGGCCTTTGTATTTTCTGTTTGTGTGAAATATTTTTCGTCTGCCTGTAAGAATCTTGTGGCCATAGGCCTGATGTCCCACATCCCATACCAGTTGATCATGGGGCGTGTTAAACACATAATGAAGTGCTACTGTAAGCTCAACCACTCCGAGGCTGGCTCCAAAATGTCCACCTTTCACAGAGACCACATCGATAATGAAATCGCGCAGCTCATTGCATACTTTCGGAAGTTCTTCTTTTTTGAGTGCCCTTAGATCTGAAGGATATTCAATCTTTTGAAGCAGTTTCCCTACTTTAACATCCATTGGTTTTGAGGTAAGTTAAATAAACATCAGCAGAAGGCTTTTGTTTAAGGTTGGTTTAGTGTTGGTGTCCGTGAGGCCCGTGTACATGACCATGGGCAATTTCATCATGAGATGCTTCTCTCACATTCAGAATAATTCCGGTGAAATGCAGATCGCTGCCTGCGAGCGGATGGTTAAAATCCATGCGAACAAACTCAGGAGTTACCTCATCCACAATGCCAAGCAAACGATTGCCATCGCTGTCCACCATGGGGAGTTCATTACCGGGCTGCACCATTTCTTCGTCGATGCTGCCATCGGGTCCCTGGAAAGCCTCTATGGGAATTTCCGCCAACTTATCGGCATCATATTCACCATAGCCGTTGGCAGCAGGAATGATAAAATCAAAACCTTCGCCGGTTGTTTTGCCAATCAGGTTGTTTTCAAAAGATTCAAGCAAGTTTCCGCTTCCGAACAAAAAAACAAAAGGGTTTTCGGGGCTCGTCTGTTCAACCATTTCTTCGCCATTTCCTTCGCTCTCGGGTACATGCAGGTTGTAGCTGAGAGAAACTACCCTGTTTTTTTCTATTTTCATGAGATTTGTAATGTGGCCTGAAAGGTACTAATAAAAGCCCAAGCCTGTTTCTGCAGGCTCACTAGTTTTTCATCATTACCTGTGTAAAAGTCTTGCATAACAAGTATACGGACACATTCGGATGATTACCTTTGCCGACATGACAAATGAATCTGCAGAGACTATTCACTGCCTGATTATCGGCAGTGGCCCGGCCGGCTACACGGCAGCCATTTATGCTGCCAGGGCCGATATGAAACCTGTTGTTTATGAAGGTTTGCAACCGGGCGGACAGCTTACCATCACCACAGAAGTTGATAATTTTCCGGGGTATCCCAAGGGTACAAAGGGACCGGAGATGATGGAAGACCTCAAGGCACAGGCTATGAGATTCGGAACAGATGTACGCTACGGCTGGATCAGCTCAGTGGATTTCTCGGTTTATCCATTTAAGGTGATTGCCGATGAAAAGCATGAGATTCTTGCCAATTCCATCATCATTGCTACAGGCGCCTCTGCCCGCTGGTTGGGTCTCGAAAGCGAACAAAAATTCAATGGCTTCGGTGTATCAGCCTGTGCGGTATGTGATGGATTTTTCTTCCGCGGACAGGAAGTGGCCATCGTTGGCGCGGGTGATACTGCCGCAGAGGAAGCCACCTATCTTGCCAAGCTTTGTAAAAAAGTAACCATGCTGGTACGAAAAGGCGAGATGAGAGCATCAAAAGCCATGCAGCACCGAGTAATGAATACACCCAACATTGAAATCCTTTGGAACACAGAAACAGAGGAAATATTAGGAGACCAATCCGTGCATTCGGTCAGGGTTAGAAATCTGCTGAGCGGAGAACTTCAAACCATTCCGGTTACGGGCTTCTTCGTCGCCATTGGCCATACCCCTAATTCAGGGATTTTTAAAAACCAGTTGGAGATGGATGCGGAAGGATACATCAAAACCATACCCGGCAGCTCCAAAACAAATATTCCGGGGGTGTTTGCCTGCGGGGATGTACAAGACAAAATTTACCGCCAGGCAGTTACCGCTGCGGGTTCAGGTTGCATGGCAGCCCTTGATGCAGAGCGATGGCTGGCCTCATCAGGAATCCACTAAATTGTGAACTCAGGACAGGAACTGCCTTTTCTTTTGTTAAATTCGCAGCCCTGAAATCATTATGAACAGAAAAAGGGCATTGGTCACCGGCGCCGCCGGTTTTTTGGGTTCACATCTTTGTGACCGACTCATCAGGGAAGGCTATCATGTGATAGGCATGGACAACCTCATCACGGGAGACCTGCGAAACATCGCCCATCTCTTCAAACTGGAACAGTTTGAATTTTATCACCACGATGTATCCAAGTTTGTTTTTGTTCCCGGTGAGCTGGATTATATCTTGCATTTTGCCTCTCCCGCCAGTCCGATTGATTACCTTAAAATACCTATACAAACGCTCAAGGTTAGTTCCCTTGGTACACACAATGTGCTGGGCCTGGCCCGCGTAAAAAAATCCCGTGTTTTGGTTGCCTCCACCTCAGAGGTTTACGGCGATCCGGTGGTGCATCCCCAAGTGGAGGATTACTGGGGCAATGTAAATCCCGTAGGCCCTCGCGGTTGTTACGATGAAGCCAAACGATTCATGGAGGCACTCACCATGGCCTACCACAATTACCATGGACTGGAAACCAGAATTGTCAGGATTTTTAATACTTATGGTCCCCGAATGCGTTTGAACGACGGTAGGGTACTGCCTGCTTTTATCGGACAGGCACTCAGGGGCGAGGACCTGACCATGTTTGGGGATGGTTCACAAACCCGCTCATTTTGTTTTGTAGACGACCTCATTGAAGGCATCTATCGGTTGTTGCTTAGTGATTATCCCATGCCGGTAAACATCGGCAATCCCGAAGAAATAACGATCAAAGAATTTGGAGAGGAGATTATCCGCTTAACAGGTACCAGCCAAAAACTGATTTCTCTCCCATTGCCCAAGGATGATCCCAAACAACGCAGACCCGACATTGGTTTGGCAGAGAAAATTCTTGGCTGGAAACCTCAGGTAAAACGCGCCGAAGGACTTGCCATTACCTATGAATACTTCAAGGGCCTGCCCAAAGAAGAATTGTTTAAAAAAGAACACCGCCAATTTGCATAATTACTCATGGAAAGACATTTCAACATTGTAGTATGGGGCAAGGTACAAGGTGTTACCTTCAGAAAGTTTGTAAGAGAGCAAGCCCAAAAACTGGGCATCACGGGCTCTGTGCAAAACCTCCCCAACGGAACTGTATTTATTGAAGCAGAGGCCGAAGAAGAAAAACTTAATGAACTCATCATCGCCTGCCAGAAAGGCTCCCCGGCATCTGAGGTAACTGCTGTAAAATACTCAGTGGCCCAGATGCAGCAACTGGAAGGTTTTGAAATCAAGGAATAAATGGAACCGGCAAACGATTATTTTGTACATCCTACCGCTGTTGTAGACGAAGGTTGTTCAATCGGAAAAGGAACAAAAATTTGGCATTTTTCACATGTCATGCCCAACTGTACCATCGGAGAAAACTGCAATCTCGGACAGAATGTGGTGGTTTCTCCCGAGGTTGTATTGGGAAAAAATGTAAAGGTGCAGAACAATGTATCCATCTACACCGGTGTAACCTGCGAAGACGATGTTTTTTTGGGTCCTTCCATGGTATTTACGAATGTTACAAATCCGCGCAGTGCAGTAAACCGCCGTGCCCAATACGCCCGCACCCATGTTGGAAAAGGAGCGTCTATAGGTGCCAATGCCACCATTGTATGCGGACATAACATAGGAAAGTTTGCATTTATCGGCGCAGGGGCAGTAGTCACCAAGAATGTCCCTGATTATAGTCTATGGATGGGTAACCCGGCAAGACAGGCCGGCTGGATGAGTGAATACGGACATCGTCTTCACTTCAATACCGAAGGAATCGCCACCTGTCCTGAAAGCGGTGAAACTTACACACTCAGCGACGGTCAGGTAAAAAAAATAGCATAATCACTTATGGGAAAAATCAAGTTTGCTGTAGTTGGGCAAGGCCATATCGGCAGAAGACACGCCGAGATGATCAGACGCAATCCTGAATGTCAGTTGCTGGCAGTTTGTGATGTGATGAATCCTGCACAACTTCAATTAAAAGATTTGAATGAGCCCTTTTTTCAAAATATGGAAGAGATGCTAACAGCGCATCCGGACATAGAGGTGGTAAGCATTTGTACTCCCAATGGACTGCATGGCTCACAAAGTATCCTTGCCCTCGAAAAAGGGAAACATGTGGTGGTAGAAAAACCCATGGCACTGACCAAAGCAGATTGCGAACAGGTAATCTACAAGGCACTTCAGATGCACAAGCAGGTGTTTTGTGTGATGCAAAACCGCTACTCTCCCCCATCCATGTGGCTCAGAGAAATTGTATCTGACCAAATTATTGGAGATGTTTACATGGTTCAACTGAATTGTTACTGGAACCGCGACGACAGATATTACAAATCCGGAGGCTGGAAAGGCACGGCAGATTTGGATGGAGGTACGCTCTTTACCCAGTTTTCTCACTTCATCGACATCATGTACTGGCTCTTCGGAGACATCACAGACATACAAGGCAGGTTCAATGATTTTAATCATGCGGGGATGACTGCTTTTGAGGACAGTGGAATGGTTAACTTCCGCTTTGTGAATGGGGGAATGGGATGTATCAACTATTCCACCTCGGTATGGGATAAAAATCTTGAAAGCAGCATCACCATTGTAGGAAGCAAAGGAAGTGTGAAAGTGGGTGGTCAGTACATGGACAAGGTTGAATACTGCCATATCAAAGATTACAACATGCCTGAACTCGCACCTACCAATCCCGCCAACGATTATGGGGCATATAAGGGTTCTGCCAACAACCATCATTACATATTTGAAAATGTGGTTGAAACCCTGAAAGGTAAAAATACCATTACCACCAATGCCCTCGAGGGATTAAAAGTGGTTGACATCATCGAAAGAATTTACCGGCAAAGAGATGCCCAAGGTTCATAAGACAAGAGCATAAAGAAACATTGAAATTAAATAAATCGCCCTATTTTTGAGGGCCAACAGAAAAACGGTATGTATCAGCAAATCATCAACAAAGAGGCAAAAGTTGCAGTCATCGGACTGGGTTATGTAGGATTACCAATAGCGCTCGCTTTTGCTAGAAAAATTTCAGTTATCGGCTTCGACATCAATCAGTCGCGTGTAGAAATGATGAATAACAAAGTGGATCCCAGCAATGAACTGGATGCATCCTATTTTGAAGGCACCGACATCAAATTCACAAGCGATATTGATGTGCTCAGGGAAGCCAGATTTTTTATTGTGGCCGTTCCTACACCCATTGATGAGCACAACATGCCCGATTTAAAACCCCTGGTCAATGCCTCTCGAACTGTAGGCAAATGCCTGAAAAAAGGAGATTATGTGGTGTATGAATCTACCGTATATCCCGGCTGTACCGAAGAAGATTGCATTCCTGTGCTTGAAGAAGTTTCCGGCTTGACATTCAAAAAAGATTTTAAGGTGGGCTACTCACCTGAAAGAATCAATCCCGGAGACAAAGAACACACCATTACCAAAATCTTGAAAGTTGTTTCGGGTTGTGATGCAGAATCCCTCGATAACATTGCCGCAACCTATCGGATTATCGTAGAACCCGGCGTACATAAAGCCTCTTCCATCAAAGTTGCAGAAGCTGCAAAAATCATTGAAAATACCCAGCGTGATGTAAACATTGCCCTGATGAATGAGCTGTCTATCATCTTCAATAAAATTGGGATCAATACCTATGAGGTTTTGGAGGCAGCAGGCACCAAGTGGAATTTCCTTAAGTTTTATCCGGGACTGGTTGGCGGGCATTGTATAGGTGTAGACCCTTATTACCTTACCCATAAGGCAGAATCTGTTGGATACCATGCACGCATCATCAACAGCGGAAGGTATGTGAATGATTCCATGGGATTTTATATTGCGAAGCAGACCGTTAAAAAAATTCTTGCCGCTAAAAAAGATCCCAACAAGGCGCTAGTGCTCGTGATGGGAGCTACCTTCAAGGAAGATGTGAGCGACATACGGAATTCCAAGGTGGCCGATGTGATTAAGGAACTACGCTCCTACTCCATCAATGTGCATGTGGTGGACCCTCATGCAGATGCACATGAACTGCAGGATGAGTATGGTTTTGGGCTTCATGAAAAAATTGAAAAAAATTATGATGCTGTAATCGTTGCCGTGAATCACCAGGAATACAAATCCCTTGACGAAAATTATTTCAAGAGCATCATGAACAATGATGGTTTTCTTGTTGACATCAAGGGAATTTACCGCAACCAGATCAAAAGTATTCCTTACTGGAGTTTGTAAGTCAATGGCCAAGTGCATCCTGGTTACCGGCGGTGCCGGCTATATTGGCTCTCATACCTGCGTGGAGCTTTTGTCACGGGGATACGATGTGATTATTCTTGACAACTTTTCCAACTCCAGTTCGAGAATCATCCGAAGAATTTCAAGAATTGCAGGAAAATCACCTTCACTTGTAGGTATTGACCTCAGCAACAGGCTTGCCACCAGAAGATTTTTCTCTACCCAACCCAAGCTTGATGCTGTTATTCACTTTGCAGCTTTTAAAGCTGTTGGCGAATCCTGTGCTTTCCCACTCAAATACTACGAGAACAATCTCTTTTCTACCATCAATCTGCTCAATGGGCTTAAAATGCTCAACAAGCCTGTAAAAGGTTTGGTTTTTTCTTCTTCCTGTACGGTCTATGGCCAACCCGCTTTGCTCCCGGTAACCGAACAAACGCCCATGGCAAAGGCCCAATCACCGTATGGATATACAAAACAAGTGTGCGAAGAAATGATCCTTTCGTCCTCCCATGAGATTGGATTTCCTACCATTGCATTGAGGTATTTTAATCCGGTAGGTGCACATGCAAGTGCCCTTATTGGAGAGTATCCGAATGGAACACCAAACAACCTTATGCCTTATATCACTCAGACTGCAGCAGGTAAGCGCGAAAAACTTACCATTTACGGCAACGATTACAATACGGAGGATGGCACATGCATCCGCGACTTTATTCATGTTTGCGACCTTGCAGAGGCACACTTCACAGCCATTAAAAGACTGATTGACAAAAAAACAGAAGATCCTTATGAAGTTTTTAATATCGGAACAGGCAAAGGCATCTCTGTGATGGAAATGGTAAATACTTTTCAATCGGAAAATAAGATTGAACTCCCCTATGTTATCGGCCCTCGCAGAGAAGGAGATGTAGAAAAAATATATGCAGATACCACTCTTGCTGAGACAAAACTAGGTTGGAAAGCCAAGCTGGATGTACGCGACATGGTAAGAAGTGCCTGGAATTGGGAATTGAGTTTGCTGAGGGCAAACAAATCTAACTACCTGAGTAAAAAAAGCTGATTGACCTAATTGCTTTTTCCTTCTACGGCTTTTGTGAGACGCTCCTCGAGTGCAATCCCTATGCCCGTGTTGTGGCTTGCATGGTAATGGGAGATATAAGCCAACGGTCGCTGATAGCTATCTGCGTGATAAAGGCACTGGTAGAGATTGTGTGAGATGGCCTCAGGTTGGTTTTCATCTCCCATCATAACAACAGGAACCTGATCATCGTAATGCTTTGCTCCCTTCCATCGCTTTTCATCCTGCATGGTAAGAATGAGCACCGGATTGCGGGATTTATCGAAAGGAATATCGGCGTTAAACCAAAACAAAGGAGTGGTAGGAGCATAGTGTCTGTATTTGCTTCCGGGGATGATATTTCCTGATTTTACTTTGGTTACTTTTATATCCGGGCCAATCACTTCTCTGATTTGGTCGGAGCCGATAGGTCCGGGCCGGAGAATTTTTACGGTTCCTTCTTCGGTACAATCAACAATCGTACTTTCCAAGCCATGCTCACTTGATCCTCCATCAATAATGGCATCAATCAATTCTCCCAGATCTTCCTGAACCATCATTGCATTTGTGCCGCTGAATCTACCGGATGTATTGGCTGATGGAGCCGCCAGGGGTTTTTCCGAACCCAATATGAGTGCCGCGAAGATGTTGTTGGAGGGAATTCTTACAATGATTTGCTCACGCTGACAAGTAGCATTTTTGAGAGAAGAATCTGAAGGAAGGTTTAACAACATGCTAATCGGACCGGGCGTAAAAGACTGCAGCAATTTTAAAGCTGTATCATTCGGTGTGATTCCCCATTCAAGAATGTGCTCAATGCTATGAAAGTGACAGATCAGGGGATTGTCTGCCGGGCGGTTTTTGGCTTTGTAAATTCTTGCTATCGCCTCTGCATTTGTAGCATCGGCAGCCAGGCCATAAACAGTTTCAGTGGGAACAGCCACTACGCCTCCTTCCCTGATAATATTTACCGCTTCGAATATGTGGACGAGTTTTGCCATGATTGGTTGGATAATGAAGAACCCTAAATTTTGGTTTGCAAAAAAAGAAAAACTACTTCAAATTATTTTTTTTAAATTGATTATATTCTGAGACAATTTTTTCAATATCCTTATCTGTGTAGATATTGCTTTTTATTTTTTCTGTTAAGGAGGGAAAATCAGAGAAATAAAACAAGAGATCTTCCTTTGCATTGCCTGCTTTAATCACAAGCCATGCCTTGTTATTGGCTTTAAGCAGCAAATCCTGCTTGCTGGGTTTCCCTTCCATGTTCACACCGGGAATTTCTGTATAGCCTGCAAATATTTTACAAAACCCGGGCTTGATCAGCCTCAAAAACATTTTATCGTAAGTTTTGTTTCCCGGACCTGTTTTATCAAAAGGATTGGGGACAGTCCAGTATACATATCGTTTGCCATTGTATGAAAATCCGAATTCTCTGATGTCGCCCGGCATTTTATCGAGATCGATGGTGGAGAATGGATCTTTTACTGTTACCCTCCATTGTAATTTTCTGAACTCAATTCGTTTGTCTTTCATGGGAACCATGATACTGGTTACAACAGTATCTTTCGATTGGTTTCTCAGGAAGTATCCATTGCATGCAACCGCTTGTGCATAGGACATGTGGTAGCTCCATCCATACAGAAACAAAAAAAGAAAGATATGTGAATGTTTGGGCATCAGGTTTGAATTACACCCAACTGAAAGGGCCTTGTAACAGGTGCATGGTTTGCCATCTCTATTCCCATGGAAATTACTTTACGGGTTTCGAGGGGATGGATAATTCCATCCACCCAAAGTCGGGCAGCTGCATACATGGGTTGGGTTTGCGCATTATAGGACTCCGTTATCTTGTCGAGCATGGCCTTTTCTTCTTCGGGGTCAATTGTTTTTCCCTGCGATTTGAGGGAACTCACCTGAATCTGCAACAAGGTTTTTGCAGCCTGTGAACCTCCCATCACAGCTATTTGCGCGGATGGCCATGCAAGAATCAATCGGGGATCGTATGCTTTTCCACACATGGCGTAGTTTCCGGCACCAAATGAATTTCCAATAATGATTGTGAACTTTGGAACCACACTGTTGCTCACTGCATTTACCAGCTTTGCACCATCCTTGATGATGCCGCCTTGTTCGCTCCGTGAGCCTACCATAAACCCGGTTACATCCTGGAGAAAAACAAGCGGAATACGGCGTTGGGTGCAGTTCATGATAAACCTCGCTGCCTTATCGGCACTATCAGAATAGATGACTCCACCAAACTGCATTTCTCCTTTTTTGCTTTTCACCACCTTGCGCTGGTTCGCAACAATACCTACTGCCCAACCTTCTATGCGGGCTGTACCGCAAATGATGCTCTGTCCGTATTTTTCCTTGTACTCTTCAAATGCAGATTCATCAACCAAACGGAGAATGATGTCGCGCATGTCAAAAGCCTTGTCTCTGGTGGCGGGTAAAATGCCCATGATTTCTTTTTCGTCGAGCAAGGGTTGAGCAGGCGTTGTGCGGTTGAATCCGGCTTCTTCAAATTTTCCAATCTTGTCGAAAATATTTCGAATGCGGTTCAGGGCGTCTCTGTCATTTGCACATTTGTTATCTGTTACTCCCGATATTTCGCATTGTGTGGTGGCTCCTCCGAGGGACTCATTATCGATGTCCTCACCAATGGCCGCTTTCACGAGATATGAACCTGCAAGAAAAATGCTCCCTGTTTTGTCAACAATCATGGCTTCGTCACTCATGATAGGCAGATAAGCTCCGCCGGCCACACAGCTTCCCATGATGGCAGCCACCTGAATGATGCCCATGGAAGACATCACCGCATTGTTTCTGAAAATCCTGCCAAAGTTCTCCTTGTCAGGGAAAATCTCATCCTGCATGGGCAGGTAAACGCCGGCACTGTCTACCAAATAAACAATGGGCAACTTGTTTTCAATAGAAATTTCCTGAGCCCTCAGATTTTTTTTACCTGTAATGGGAAACCATGCCCCCGCTTTTACAGTGGCATCGTTTGCCACTACTATGCATTGCTTTCCGGATATATAACCTATCACCACCACAACACCACCACCCGGACAACCGCCGTGCTGGGCATACATCCCTTCTCCGGCAAAAGCACCAATCTCAACCCGGCGAGTGTCCTTGTCCAAAAGATAATCAATTCGCTCACGGGCAGTCATTTTGCCCTCTGCATGCAGTTTTTCTATGCGCGCAGCGCCACCACCTAATGATACTTTTTCAAATCTCCTTTGTAAGTCGGAGAAAAGCAATTTATTGGCATCTTCATTCTTGTTGAATTCCAGATTTTGAGGGGCTGCTGCAAAACTTTCTTTTTCCATATCGGGATTTTCCAAACTTACTAATAATCGATAATTTATCAAGGTACTCCCCTCCTTAGTTTTCGACTTTTTTATTCACCGGCATCCCAAGACAGGGCAAATACTCGCGTTTGTGTGAAATCATACAATCTGAATATCTGTGTAGGAATGACAATGTAGTATGGAGGATATTGTAAACAATGAAAAGATTGGACTATTCACTGATCGTACCCGAAGCCGCCAGTGCATGCAAAAACTGCAAGGCTTCTTCACGCTTGTTTGGAATTTCTCCATCGAGAATGGCGTCCTTCAAGCGATTTTTCATCATACCTACAGCCTTTCCGGGAGGCAAGGAAAACAATTGCATAATCTCATTGCCATCCACAGGAGGTTTCCAATTTCGGATATTGTCTTTGGCTTCTACCTCTTTTAGTTTTTGCTGTACAAGATTGAAATTCCTGAGGTGTCGCCGCACTTTCTCCTTGTTTTTAGAAGTGATGTCTGCGCGGCAAAGAATCATCAGTGCATCAAGTGCATCTCCAGCATCAAACAGCAATCGCCTCACGGCAGAATCGGTAACATGCTCCTGTGAAAGTACGATAGGCCTCAGATGCAACTGAACCAATTGCTGCACAAATCGCATATTATCTCCCATCGGCAATTTTAAATTCCTGAAAATCCCCGGAACCATGCGCGCACCCCTGTCCTCATGTCCATGAAAAGTCCAACCGATTTCAGGAATAAATCTTTTGGTGGCCGGTTTGGCAATGTCGTGCAAAATAGCGGCCCAGCGAAGCCACAAATCCTGGGAGACTTCTGAAACATTATCGAGCACCTGAAGGGTGTGGTAAAAGTTATCCTTGTGTGATTTATCACCAATGCTTTCTACCACTTTCAGTTCCAGAAACTGAGGAAAAATTTTTTCGAGGATGCCGCACTCATCCAACAGGATAAATCCTCTGGAAGGCAAAGTGGAAAGTATGATTTTATTGAGTTCGTCGGTAATTCTCTCGGTGCTGACTATGCTGATGCGATGCGCATTTCTGCGGATTGATTCAATACACTCCGGAACAATCGTGAAGTGAAGCTGACAGGCAAACCTCACTGCCCTCATCATGCGCAAAGGATCATCCGAAAAGGTGATATCCGGATCGGCAGGCGTTCTGATGATGCCTGCATGCAGATCCTGCAGGCCATTGGATTCGTTTAGCAAGGCACCGAAAGTCTTGGCATTCAGAGACAGGCCCAGGGTGTTGATAGTGAAATCTCTTCTTGCCTGATCATCCTGCAAACTTCCGTCTTCAACAAGAGGTTTTCTGGTGTCGTGGCGGTAACTCTCTTTACGGGCACCCACAAACTCTATGGCGTGGTCTTCGGTCTTGAGTAAAGCTGTACCAAAATTTTTGTAGACCACCAGCTCGGGATTTCCCTTGCACATTGCAGCTACCTTTTGCGCCAATTCGATGCCGCTGCCTACACACATCACATCAATGTCTTTGCGGCTTTTGCGTTGCAGAAAACAATCTCTCACATATCCTCCAATCACATAGGTGGGCAATCCGAGTTCATCGGCAGCAGACGAAATCAGTCTGAATACAGGATCCTTTAAAAACATTGCATGCGCTTCCATTTCCCGGGCACGAAATTAAGTTTGTTGCGCAAGCCAAAAAAGCAAATGCCCGATTTATTTCTCAACTCCCTGCTCCAGTATAAAATGCATTCAGCAATCTTCCTTATTCTGCAGGATCAGTAAGAAAAATTCTTGTACTCAGTCCAACATAAAAGAACCATATTCCTTTGTCAGGAGAAGTTTTTGGGAATGTGTAATAAGTATCCAAACAATGTTCCCTGTAATCAAATGCCCATGCATAGCGGGTAACAGAAGTGTGCAGGGCTACCCATACCCTTTCTTGTGCACGCATACCAAGTTCTATTCCCGATTGCCAATGATTTTTGTACATCCTTGGTGGGTCTTGCAGACAGAGGGTTCTGCGGGCGTCAATAAAAGCATGACCTGCACCGGCAAACGCCTGCAAATTAAATTTATCGTCTTCATATATCCTTCTTGAAATCTGCAACATAAGGGATTTGAGTTGCACTTCTGTAAAGATATTGGTACTCAATGCAAGGGCATTAATACCTGCTTGAACTGAGGTATATCTGTATAGCACAGAAACCGACCAGCTGGATTTTTTGTTATACAGAGAGAGGCCTCCCGAGACTTCAAGACTACCCTTGTAGGCCGTTTTAAAATTGGCCCCGCCAAGAACTGCCGGGGCTGTACATGAGAACCGTATATCCACGGGAAGCCTTTTTTTGGGAAGTGCCTGTGCAAACACATCATTGTTACCAATGCCCAAATAGAGAAAACAAGGGATAAAAATCCTTGCAAGCGGAAGGGAGAAAAAAATCAGTCTGACCTTTGCGGGCATCAGAGTTTCTGCATGATTTCGTCGCTGATTCCGGTAAAGGAATAGCCACCATCATGAAAGAGGTTCTGCATGGTTACCATTCGGGTAAGATCGCTAAACAGGGTAATGCAGTAGTCGGCACAGGAGGCTGCATCTGCGTTTCCGAGTGGCGACAGGTTATCGGCAAAATCATAAAATGACTCAAAGCCCTTGATGCCACTACCTGCGGTGGTTTTGGTGGGTGACTGTGAAACGGTATTGATCCTCACTTTTCTCTTTTTACCATAATGGTAACCAAAACTACGGGCAATCGATTCTAGGATAGACTTGGCTTCAGCCATATCTGTATAAAAAGGATAAGTTCGCTGCGCAGCTATATATGACAAAGCCACTACCGATCCCCACTCTGAGATGGCATCTTGCTTCATGGCCACAGAGAGCATTTTGTGCAAAGACAATGCAGACACATCAATGCTCTTCATGTAAAAATCATAATTGAGCTCAGGATAAGGAATGTTTTTGCGGATATTGGGTGACATCCCAATAGAATGAAGGACAAAATCTATCTTTCCGCCAAGCACCTCAGTGCTTTTGGCAAAGAGGTTTTCGAGCTCCGGTATGCTGGTGGCATCGGCAGGAATGATTTCTGCCTGGCAGGCATCAGACAGTTTTTTAATTTCCCCCATGCGCATGGCAATGGGTGCATTGGTAAGGGTAAACACCGCTCCATGAGCATGAGCCTTTTCGGCTACTTTCCATGCAATGCTATTGCTGTCGAGTGCACCGGAAATGATGCCTCTTTTTCCTTTTAGTAATTGAACAGACATGTCTTCGTATTTGGGAATATTGCGCAAGTTTAGGATTCCATTTCACAATTCACAATTTATTTTTGAACCTTTAGGTCTGCTCATTCAATTCAATGGATACCCGCCGCGTTTTAATACCCAGTCAGCTAAATTTACTTTTCATCCAGATTGGTGGGTTTGGTGGACAATGATTAAAAAACCTTGTTTATTGAGAAAAA
>JBKCNM010000094.1:0-27485 GCA_046297395.1 Bacteroidota bacterium | reverse complement strand
GATAATAGTTGGGCGATTGAACATTTGCACCGGCAGCTGAAACCAGTAGAATGTTTTTAACTCCGGAAAGAATGGCTTTTCTTGCCAGGCGGATGACCAAGTCATGATCAATGGAAAAGAAATTTTCTTTTGAGCCTGCTTTTTTTAGCGTCGTTCCCAGGCAGATGATCAGGGTTTGCGCATCTGTAAACACCAGTGATTGCAATGAATTTTCCGAAAAATCAGTTTGCATGAACAGTTCATTGTTGGCTGTTTCTTCTGGGGGTTTTCTACCGATGAGGCATAATTTTCCGCCCCTATCATGTTGCAGTTTTTTTCTCACCAAAGACCCTGTTAATCCATTGTAACCGGCAAGTAGAATATTAGTTGTTTCCATCAGGTAAGGCTATCGGGTTTTATGGTTAAAGGCATTTTTTACAATGCATCAGGTTTTTTATGTTTCCATTTTCTGTGGCTCCAGAGATAATCTCCGGGTCTTGAGCGAATGTCATTTTCAAGAACATTTACAAATCTTTCTGTGATGTTGGAGGCGGTGATGTTCTCCATTCCATCCCATAAAAGTTTTGCATTGAGTTGGTATTTCCCTCTGCTCACTCTTTTGCTGCTCAGATAGATAACCGGTAATCCGTACTTGATGGCAATCTTACCCGGGCCTGGAAAAAATGCCGCCTGTCGTCCAAAAAACAGCGACCAGTGCGCAGATTCCGGAGGTGCTGCCTGATCAGCCACAAGAGCCACTGCCAAAGCTTCATCTTTTTTCTCGCTGATTTTTCTCGTCAATGATTTCATCGCAACCGGTATGAGTCCGAAGCGAGATCTCAACTGAAATAAAAATGCATCGGCTTCCTCAGATTGAAGTGGATGATAGGCACTAAGCATGGGTAGATTAAAATGCAGCTTCATTGCCTGTCCCATCCATTCCCAGTTACCGAGATGACCTGCCAGCAGGAGAATCCTCTTCTCAGCAAATGTTGCCACCAACATTTTTGCTTCCTCATCGGGCTTCATTCCATTCATCAGTGTTGTTTTTTTTATCCGCATCAGTGCAATGGTTTCGATGGCCACATCAACGAATGACTTGTAGAAATGATGTCTTATATTTTTAATCTCATGTTTTGAAAGTGTCGGGAATGCCTTTTCCAGATTTTCTGAAATTACCTTCCTGCGGTATCTGATCACATGCTCAAGGAGCAAACGAATCAGGTCTGCAATGAGATTGAGGCAAAACATGGGCAGGGCGGAAAGTATCCGAAGGAAAGGTTTCAATACAAATGAAAAAAGGAAATCCATGCGTGGTAAAATTACCAAATAAAAAAAGGGCATTGCTGCCCTTTTTCTGAATGAATGTTTCTCTTATTTACATCGGACGGGTAACCCCGGTCTTGCTTTTGCCACGGGTACGATTATATTCCTCGCGGCATTCGCGGCAATAAAACCATTCTGTGGTATAGGTGGTGGATTCACTTTTGCCACAGCTGTCGCAAACCCTGTCAATCCTGGAGGCATGGTTTTCTGCTCTGCAAACCATACAATAGAATTTTTCTCCCTCCCAGGTGGTTACTTCCTCTCTTCCGCATCCGTCGCAATTACGACTTCTCTCTTCTTTTGTGAGTCTGAGTTCCATCGCATAATCGTCCATGAAAATCATTGGAAGATCGAATAACCTGTTGTCCTCGGTCAGTCTGGGTGAAGTAGGATAAAATTCACCTATCGGATGTAAACCAACTAGACATACCCTTTTGCCGAGAAGTTTGGCACGCTTGTAAAGAGGAAGGTAATCATAATCTCCTGCAATCACAACGGCGATATCATAAGCTGCAGGAACCGCTGCATAATAAAGCATGGAAGCAGCCAAAGCAATATCTACCGCTTTCTCGTGACGGCTTTTTTCCATGTTTTTGAAATCCAATTCATAAACCTCGGTGTTGTAAAAACAACGAGTTGACAACATTTCAAAAAATTGCCTTTGTTTCGAATTGTCAAATCCAGGACGATTGATAGCGATGGAGGCAAAGTAGTGTGTCTTTACCATGTCTACATCGGTTTGTAATTTTGATTCCAGGAATTTTTTAACAATCAAGGGAATCTTTCTGTAGTCGATGTCAAAATCTTCGTTTTCATCTGCATTGACAATTTGCTTCCGGTTATGGTACATCCAGGAACCATCGATGAATAACATTGCTTTTACTGCCATTTTTTAAAAATTAAGTGTTTGTTATTGGTTGAATTTTTCTTTTTCATTCTTTTTTCTTTCCTCTTTCTTGCACGCAAAGTGAATGTTTCATTCCTTTTTCATTCTCTTTTATTTTTTCTTTTTCAGATTTCAAAAAATCGCCGAACGAAAAAAAGATATCGAGTTTGTCAGATCTGGAGATTCCTGCGGGGTTGCATCCCAATTCGTTCTCCGGAACTTTCATTTTGAGTTCGCTGAAATAATTTTCCCATGCCGGGAGCGTTACTCCGGTATCGGGATCCTTGAATGTCATGGGCTGAAGAGGGAAGACCTCAATATTTTTGTTGGCAAACTTATAGGTGTAATAAATCAGTTCTGAACAATAAATTTTATCGAGCCCTGAGGCAAAGGAATCATCATAAGGAACACCCAGATAAATTTTTGATTCTTCGGAGGCCTTTCGTGCAAGATTTCCATATCCCGATCTGAGCCTGCCGCCAAAAACTTTTGGATCACCATCTGAATTCACAGTACGACCCATGAAATCGGGAAGCGAAATCAAAGCAACCTTTTTACTGTATGCCTCTATAACCCAGAGTGAATCTTTATGTTTCACGACCATTCCGACATGAGATACATTTAACCCTTGATGACCTTGGGTAACTTTCTCAATTGCATCACAAAGTTCTCCGCAGTCTAAATCCTGAAACAACAAATCTCCTTCCTTGAATTGTGAAAAATCAATGTAGGAAAAGTTCTGTGCTCTTATGCAGGTGCTGTATATCAGTAATAATAACGCAGGCAACTTCAAGATGTTCATTTGTTTTCAAACTTTATCTTAAACAATGTTCAAACATAGTTATTTTTATTCAGCCAAAAAAATCTGAGATTTTATTTGCTTTTAATTCATGGAAATTATCCAAAGTTAATTGTGCTAATTCAAAGATAGGATTTTCTTTTACACGAGTATTGGGGATGGCAATTACACGCATGCCGGCGGAAAGTGCCGACAAAACACCTTTGGGAGAATCTTCAAAAACAAGACATTCTTCAGGCGGTACATCAAGGTATTCAGCGGCTTGCAGGTAAGGCATCGGATGTGGCTTGCCATAGGGCATATCTTCTGAGGAAAGAATCAGGTCGAAATAGTGACGCATCTGAAGGCTCTCAAGAAGCGCATAAATTACGCGGTAATGTGAGGAAGAAACAAGGGCCAAAGGCAATTCGAGCCCTTCAAGTGATTCGAGTATTTCAGCAACACCGGGCATAGGCTTTGCGTTTCCTCTGATGTTTTCCACCACATAAGAGAGGATGGTATCAACAACCATTTTCTTGTTGAAATGCAAATGAGGATGATTTTTCATACGAAAATCTACCACCTCATGTATTCTCATGCCCATGGTTTGAGCACAATCTTCGTTACTCAGGTTGATTCCAATTTCACCAAAAGCCCTGCACTGTGCCTCCTGCCAGAAGGGTTCAGTATCGGCCAAAACCCCATCCATGTCAAAAAGAACGGCTTTAATCATCGGCTGATAGCCTGTAATTGCTGCATTAACTTGTCCATCTTTAGACTTGCGTCCTGCAATTTTTTTCTTTCGTTTTCCACCACTTCGGGTTTTGCATTTTCTACAAACCGGCTGTTACCGAGTTTTTTTTCAACGCTGAGTTGAAATCCTTTAAGGTATTCCAGCTCTGCAATAATTTTCTTTTTCTCTTCCTCCGGACTTGAGAAACCTGCAGACGCAATCCAAAGTTCGGTGGTACCTGCTAATACCGGTTTGCATCCATCAGGTTTTCCGGTTTGCAAAAGAAGCTTGCAATTTGCGAGTTTGCAGATGAGTGCTTGGTATTCCTGTAAGCCTAGGTCTTCTGAAAAAATGTCGAGTGTTATTTTGGGAGAAATTCCGGATGCATTTCTGAAGTTTCGGATTTCACTCACAACATTTGATGCATGTTCAAAAGCCGTGATGATTTCAACATTGTAAGTGCCTCCTGATGGCCATGAAGAGACAACCAAACTACTTCCTTCAGAACGCGGGGCAATATTCTGCCATATTTCCTCGGTAATAAATGGCATAAAGGGATGCAGCAGAGATAATATGTGTTCAAAGAAAGCAAGTGTTCGATTATAAACTTCTAAACAAACGGGCTTACCGAATTCGGGTTTCACAGATTCCAGATACCAGGCACAAAAGTCATCCCATGTTAATTTGTAAAGGCACATCAGGGCCTCTGAAATTCTGTATTTACCAAAGAGATCATCGGTGGTTTCTGAAGCCTGGTTCAAACGATGCTGAAACCACTCCATTGCACTGATTTCATGGGCAGAGGGAGCCATTTCCGTGGTTGTCCACCCTCTCAACAGCTTGTATGCATTCCAGATTTTATTGGTAAAATTTCTTCCCTGCTCACAAAGTGATTCATCAAAAAGAAGATCGTTACCGGCAGGCGAGCAAAATAACATACCTGTTCTTACGCCGTCGGCGCTGTACCTTGCCATTAGCTCTAATGGATCGGGGGAGTTGCCAAGCGATTTGCTCATTTTTCTGCCTTGCTTGTCCCTCACAATTCCTGTGAGATACACATTACTGAAGGGTTTGCTTCCGCGGTATTCAAACCCGGCCATAATCATTCTGGCTACCCAAAAAAACAGGATTTCCGGAGCAGTCACAAGGTCATTGGTGGGATAATAGTAGTTGATATCCTTGTTGTTACTGTCCTTAAAACCATCAAACACAGAAATGGGCCACAGCCATGAACTGAACCAGGTATCTAAAACATCTTCATCCTGAAGCAATAGTTTAGGATTTGCATCGGGATACTTTTTGATGCATTCAGCCTCGGCTTTTTCCCGGTTTTCTGCCACCACCACGCTACCATCCGGTAGGTAATAGGCCGGAATCCGCTGTCCCCACCACAACTGCCGTGAGATGCACCAATCCTGCACATTTTCCATCCAATGGCGATAGGTATTTTTAAATTTTTCAGGTAATAGCTTTACCTCATCGTTCATCACACTATTCAATGCAGGGCCCGCCATGGTTTCCATTTTTAAAAACCATTGTACAGAGAGTTTTGGTTCAATCACTGCCTGCGTCCGCTCACTGTGTCCAACCTTGTTTTTTATGGATTCGGTTTTTACAAGTAATCCGGCTGTTTCAAGGTCTTTTACAATCTTTTTTCGTACCACAAACCGATCCTCACCGATGTATTGCCCGGCCGCTTCGCTCATTGTTCCATCAGGAGATAAAGTATCAATGGAAGCCAACCCATGTTTGATTCCTAACTGATGGTCATTGATGTCATGAGCAGGCGTTACCTTGAGGGCGCCTGTACCAAATTCCATATCTATATAAGTATCAAATATGATGGGTACAACCCTGTTCACAAAAGGTATCAGTGCATATTTTCCTTTCAGATGCAGGTATCTTGGGTCATCGGGATGAACGCAAACGGCAGTGTCTCCGAGAATGGTTTCCGGCCGGGTGGTGGCAATTGTAATCAATTCATTGCTTTCGGATGCGTTTGCTTCAGGATGGTCTACAATCGGATATTTTACATAATAGAGATTGGATTGGACCTCTCGGTAAATCACTTCCTCGTCACTCACGGCGGTAAGCCCTTTGGGATCCCAGTTAACCATGCGTGTACCTCTGTATATTTTTCCCTTGTTATAGAGGTCTACAAAAACCTGAATCACTGCTTTGCTCAGAGGTTCATCCATCGTAAAACGGGTACGGTCCCAATCACAGGAAGCGCCCAGTTTTTTGAGTTGTTCGAGGATGATTCCCCCGTATTTTTCTTTCCATTCCCATGCGTGTTTCAAAAACTCTTAGCGACTCAGATCGGATTTTTTTATTCCTTTTTCAGCAAGCATTTGAACCACCTTTGCCTCAGTGGCAATGGAGGCATGGTCGGTACCCGGCACCCAGCAGGCATTTTTTCCCTGCATGCGCGCCCTTCTCACCAGCACATCCTGAATGGTATTGTTGAGCATGTGACCCATGTGCAACACACCTGTTACATTGGGTGGAGGAATCACAATGGTATAGGGTTCTCTTTGATCGGGGATACTTTTAAAAAAACCTTTTTCCAGCCAGTATGCATACCACTTGTTTTCGGCCTCAGTAAAGGGAAATGATTTGGGCAATTCCATGAATTATTTTTCGGGGACAGCGAATGTAGTGATTTTAGGTTTTTCTTTGTACCCACATGAATCCTTCAGGCAAAAGCATTTGGATTACCGGAGCATCCTCGGGGATAGGAGAGGCCCTGGCCAGAAAATTTTCTGCGCTTGGTTGCTGTTTGGTGCTCTCAGGAAGAAACACTGAAAAGCTGCAAGCCCTATGCAAGGAGCTGGGACATGAAAAAACGCGCATGCTCGCTTTCGACCTCGCTGATACCGTTATCAGCAGAGAGGAAATTGTTAAAAATGCTTGGTCGTGTTTTGGTGGCATCGATATCCTCATCAATAATGGAGGTGTAAGTCAAAGACTCACTGCTACTGAGACATCTGAGGATATGCTCAGGAGTCTCATGGAAACAAATTTTTTATCACATGCCGAAATAGGTCGATTGGTTGCCATACGAATGATGGAGCAGGGAGGAGGAAAAATTGTGGTAATAAGCAGCATCGCAGGGAAGTTTGGTTTCTATTTCCGTTCCGGTTACAGTGCTGCCAAGCATGCATTGCATGGGTATTTCGAAAGCCTTAGGTTGGAATGTGAGTCGAGGGGAATCACTGTACTGATGGTTTGCCCCGGTAAAATTAAAACCTCCGTCTCTTTAAACGCATTGGGCAAATCAGGAGAGCCTCACGGAATCATGGATGCCTCACATGCCGTTGCCATGGAACCCAATGTTTGTGCCGATAAAATTATAGAAGCCATAAAAAGCAATCGTGAAGAGATTTTTATAGGAGGCAAGGAATTGCTTATGCCAAAGTTCAGGCAATGGTTTCCACCTCTCTTCAGATTTCTGCTGAGAAGAGTAAGAAAGGATTGATCAACAATTTTCTTGAATGATTTTGTGCAATGCTTCTACCCAAGCAGGACTTGCATTTAAGGAGGGCACAAGTGTTACCTTTTCTCCTCCATGTTCTTGAAAAAGTTCATCGTATTCAACGCCGATTTCATGAACTGTTTCCAGGCAATCAGCCACAAATGCCGGGGAGAATACAAGCAGTTTTTTGGCCCCTTTTTCAGCAAGATTTTTAATTACCAGATCTGAATAGGGCTTGATCCATGGGGTTTTTCCCAAACGGGATTGAAAGCAGATGGTATATCTGTCCAGTGGTATTCCTAAATGTTTGGCCACCATCCTTGCGGTGAAGGTGCATCCTGCTTTGTAGCACAGGTGATTACCTGCATGTATCTGCTCGCAACAGGACCCATTGAGGCAAACCCCTGAGATATCGCTCTTTCGTATGTGCCTTTCCGGAATTCCATGAAAACTAAAAAGTATATGGTCATACGAATTCAGGTCAAAAGGCGCTGCTGTTTGGCAAACAGCATCCAGATAGGCAGGGTGCTGATAAAAGGATTGAACGGTTTTGATTTCCGGCAAAGTTTCCCAGTGGGAAATGCAACTAAAAAATTTTTCAATACTCGAGCCGGTGGTTGAGGATGCATACTGAGGATACAAAGGCAATACAAGCAAACGGGTAAATCCCTTTTTCCGTATCGTTTCCAGGGTGGTCTTCAGAGATGGATTTCCGTACCTCATGGCCAAAAAAACATGATACGCTTCGCCCGCCTTTTCTTGTAGCGAATCCTTCAGGGCAAGACTATGGAAGAGAAGGGGAGAGCCATTTTCATCCCATATCTCTCTGTAGAGTTTGGCAGACCTTGGGGCCCTGAAGGGCACAATTACACCATTTACAAGAACTGCGCGACCCAAGGGGGAAATATCGATGACACGCGGATCGTTTAAAAACTCGGTCAGGTAACGGCGTACATCCGGTGTTGATGGACTGTCGGGCGTCCCTAAATTAATGAGCAGAACTGCTGTTTGCTGCTGTATTTTCATGTGGCTTCAAAGAAACGAAGTTTCATCGCGATTGTTTTACATTTGTTGGACTTAATCATCGACATGGACGAAAAAAAGTTTTTTACCGATTCGGGCATTGAAATAAAACCCAGCTATGCGCCTCTTCCCCGGAATCCTGAAACCCCGGGAGAGTACCCTTTTACAAGAGGCGTTCAAACCGATATGTACCGCAGTCGTTTGTGGACTTTTCGCCAATATGCCGGTTTTTCCACTGCCGAGGAATCCAACAAAAGATACCATTATCTCTTACAAAACGGAACAACCGGGCTGAGTGTTGCCTTTGATTTGCCCACCCAGATTGGTTACGATTCCGATCATCCTATGTCTGAGGGGGAAGTGGGAAAAGCCGGGGTAGCCATTGATACGCTGGCAGACATGGAAATTCTTTTCGGTGGAATTTCGCTTGAGAAAATTACCACTTCAATGACCATTAATTCCACTGCTTCTACCCTGCTTGCCATGTATATTGCCATGGCAAAAAAACAAGGAGCAGATTTGAAAAATATTTCCGGAACCATCCAAAACGATTTGTTGAAGGAGTATGCGGCAAGGGGCACTTATATCTATCCTCCTCGTCCCTCGATGCGTATTATTACTGATATTTTTGAGTATTGCAGCCTTGAATTACCCAAATGGAATACCATCTCTGTGAGTGGTTATCACATCAGGGAAGCCGGAGCCAATGCCGTGCAGGAGCTTGCATTTACCCTGGCCAACGGGAAAGCCTATGTAAAAGCTGCCATGGAGCGGGGACTGGACATTGATAAGTTTGCAGGGAGAATTTCTTTCTTTTTCAATGCCCACAACAATCTTTTTGAAGAAGTGGCAAAGTTTCGTGCTGCCAGAAGAATGTGGGCGAAAATAGTTTCTGAGATGGGCGCTAAAAACCCCAAGAGCATGATGCTTCGGTTTCATACACAAACGGGGGGCTCAACCCTTACCGCTCAACAGCCTCACAACAACATCATCAGAGTAACAATTCAGGCTTTGTCTGCTGTGCTGGGAGGAACTCAATCATTGCATACCAACGGATTTGATGAGGCCCTTGCCTTGCCCACAGAAGAAGCTGCCCGAATTGCCCTCAGAACCCAGCAGATTATTGCCCATGAGAGTGGTGTTCCTGAAACCGTAGATCCTTTGGCAGGTTCTTATTTTGTTGAAGCACTTACCGATGAAATTGAGCAAAAGGCATGGGAGTATATCCGTATCATTGATGCTTCCGGTGGTGCCGTTGCAGCCATCGAACAGGGATACATGCAGGATGAAATTGCCGGCAGTGCATACAAATACCAACAGCACATTGAGTCAGGAGAAAAAAAGATTGTGGGCGTAAATTGTTTTACATCGGATGAAGAGCCTCTCAAGGAAGTTTTTTCTGTAAGTGATTCCATTCGTGCCGAACAGATGAAGAAACTAGAAATAGTAAAAAGCCGGCGAGATGCAGCCAAGGTTGAGGAGTGTTTGAAGAATCTTGCAACAGCCGCCTCTGATGGAACCAACCTCATGCCTCATATACTCAATGCTTGCGAAGCCTATGTGAGTTTGGGCGAAATTGCCGATGTGTTCAGGAATATTTTTGGGGAATATCGTCCTGTAGTATAGTGATGCCTATGACAAGAGTTCATGTGTCCCCGGCGGAGGATTGGGAATTATTTTACAGAATCAGCCTGGACATTGAGGTGCTTGGAACAGAAACTATTTTGTATGTGGCAGCTTGGCGTCCCGGTCGTTATGAAGAAAGCAATTACGCAAAAAATATCCGTAATCTGTGTGTTTTTGATGGGAGCGGAAAGGCAGTTTTTGTGACCCGAAACGACAAAAACAGTTGGAAAATCCTGCATCATACATCCGGGATGTTGCAGGTTCAATATGATTATTATGCTGCCGAATTGAATGCAGGATCAAGCTATGCCGGAAAGGAACTTTTATACATCAATCCGGTGAACTGCATCCTTTTCACAGACCATACTGAGCATCATCCCTTTCATGTTGCCTTTCAAAAATTGAAAAGCATGCAATTTGCAGGTGACAGAAGTTTTTTAAAGACAGAATCAGATACTTCACTGTATTTTGTTTTTCCGGATTATGATACACTTGCAGATACACCCTTCTATTGCAGCAGGCAGCTTATTCATCTCAGTTATGAGTCCGGCGGATGTCTTTTTACCCTCTATTTTACCGGCGTAGACTCAATTCCCAATCCATCGGAATTGATTGAGCATTTTACTGCATTTACAGCCGGATGCCTTCAGGTTTTTGGTAGCATACCTGTTAAAAACTATGCATTTCTGTTTATTCATCCTCAGGAATTTTGTTACCATGGTGTAGAGCATTTGCGAAGTACCGTTATCGTTCTTGGTCCCGGCAAAAATGTATTTGAGAGAGCGAATTACCTTGAATTGCTGGGAATTGCTTGTCATGAATTGTTTCATGTTTGGAATATAAAAACCATCCGTCCCAAACCCATGCTTCCCTACAATTTGAGAAAACCGGTTTTCTGCGATGCAGGCTTGGTTTATGAGGGGATAACTACCTTTTACGGGGATTGGCTTCTTTTCCAAACGGGGGTATATAATACTTCAGATTATTTGCAAAGGCTCAACATTCAGTTAAAAAAGCATCTCGACAATCCCGGCAGATACCATCACTCCATCACAGAGTCGAGTCTTGATACCTGGATTGATGGGTATATTCAGGGCACTCCGGGCAGAAAAGTCTCCATCTACACCGAAGGTTGCTTGCTGGCTTTTATTGCCGACCGGATGATCAGAGATAAGTCATCAGGCAGTCGTTCTCTGGATGATGTGATGCGATTTTTATTTACACAGTTTGGAGAAAGGGGCATCGGGTATGATTTGTCTGATTACAGGAATTTGCTTGAAGAAATGACAGGCGTTGAATGGAAGGATTTTTTTAAAAAACATATTTATTCCCCTTCCTCTCTTGCTACACCTTTTGAGGAGGCAATTGAAAAAGCGGGCTGGAGGATAGAATATCAGCAAGCCGATTTGGCTTTTGTTGCAGTTTCGGGTTGTCAGCTCTTGCCCGATAAAAATGCTTGGTTGGTTACTGCCCTTGCTCAGGATTCTCCTGCCTCAAAGGCCGGTATCAAGAAAGGCGACAGGATTTTTTTCAACCCCTCGGGGCGTTTGCCATATGAGCTCTCTACAGATGAATATGCAGGGAAAGGGTTGTTGTCATTCACCCTCATAGCCGGAGGAGTGGAGACAGATGTTTCAATTAAAGCAGAATTGCCAGTCTATTTTAAAAAACCTGCAATTGTGGAAATCCCATGAAAATGTTTCCATGTTAAAAACTTTATTTATTTTTAGGGGTAAGCAATCAGGTCCTCTTGAACAAAGATATTTTAGGCAACGAGAAGAAGGCTAATTTCGCCGAATCTGCAGACAGTCTGGCCAAAGCCAATAAACTGTTGGAGGAGAGGGTGCAAGAATTAGAAAGTAAGCTGGACGCATTGGGGAAAGAAAAGGAAGATGCAGCAATAGCTCTTGAAAAGCAAATGCAAGTCATAAACAGGATTGAAGATCCTGTTCTTTTGATTGGAAGAAATGCACATTTGATTGAGTGGAATGAATCCTCGTCTTTACTTCTTGTTAATCTTAGAAAAAACCAGACGATTGAGGAGATTTTACCTGTTGAGGTTGCAGTAAAAATATTTCAAATGCTGAACGCTGATTTTTCAAATGAGGTACATGAAAATATTGAATTTGCATGTAATGGCGATTATTACAAAGCGGTTATTCAGCATATTCAAAGTCCGCAAATTGAAGATGATATTTTTGTTCTGCACCTTAAAAAAATAACTCAGCTAAAACAGCATTTTAATCGCCAGCTTTTACATGAGACCAGGTTGCGTAAGATGTATACCAGTGATAAGGAGTTGGTTTTCATGATTAATGAAAACGGAATCATTGTAATGCATCATGGCAATAAAAGTCTTTTAGGTATTTATGAGAAACATTGTGCAGCAGGTCAACCCGTTTGGAACTGTTTTGGTTTGAGGAACAAGGACAGCATTTCTGCACGACTTCGGGAGAGCATTTCTCTAGCATCCGGAGTAATTCCCTTTGAAATAGAGGTAGAGCAGGAAGCAGGAATTTCATATTATTTTGAAGTGAGCATCAGGAACCTGCTTACCGATTCCTCTTTTGGGGCATTAGCCTTTTCTGCAATCGATATTACTGAACATCGCAGGGCAAAGGAATTGCTCAGCAGAAACGAAGCCAGATTTAAATCTCTCATCAAAAATATCACTGATGTAATTTCAATGGTCAACGACAAAGGTGTTTTTACCTTTGTTAGTCCGGCTTTTTACCGCACACTGGGATACAAGGAATTTGAAGTGATTGGAAGATCCACCATCGATTTTATCCATCCGGATGATCGATACAGCATGATCAAATCCATTCGTAAAACCATACGCAGGCCTGGTACCATCACCACAGTTGTGTGTCGGTTCAGACACCGTTTCGGTCAATACCTGATTGTAGAAAATATTTGTCACAGCCTGCTTCATGAGCCCCTCGTTCAATCGCTGGTGATTAATTCACGGGACATTACAGAGCGAAAAATTACAGAAGATAAGCTGATGTATAATTCTGCCATGTTGCAGAATATTTTTGATGAAAGTCCTGATGCAATTCTTCTCAATTCAATCAGTGGTAGGAAGGTAATTAACTGCAATAAAAAAACTTTCGAGTTATTTCATATTTCTTCTGCCGAGCAGATTGTCGGTCAAAAAGCAGATATTCTGAGGTTGGAAAAGATGTCTAATGAAGAAGATTTGAAGTTGCAACAAATGCTCAGTAACGGTGAAGTTTATAACAGAGAAGCCCTGTTTAAAACCATGACCGGAGAAACCTTTCATGGGATGGTAACCCTCAAAAAAATAATTGTGAACGGGGTGCCCTATGAAATGAAAAGGGTTTCAGATATTTCACACATCAAAAGTTTTGAAAACAGTCTTAAGCTTCAGCAGCAACGGCATAATCTGCACATCCGTCAAACACCCCTGGCTTATATTGAGTGGAATGCCACTCTTGATGTATCTGAGTGGAATGTGGCAGCTGAGAGAATATTCGGATACAAAGCGGATGAGATCCTTGGAAAACATATTTCTCTGATGATGCCCTCATCGCTTGAGGCAAAAGAAAAAGATGATTTGATTGAAAGCATTAAAAGAACAGGCGGCGGAAAGTGTTCGTTTGATAATATACATAAGGATGGACACTTGATTAAATGTGAGTGGTATAATACTCCGCTTGTAAACAGTGATGGTCAGTTGGTGGGTTATACCTCTATGATCATGGATGTAACTGAGCGCTACAATGCAGAGGAATCTGTGCGCAATTCACTCAAGGAAAAAGAAGTCCTCTTGAGTGAAATTCACCATCGAGTTAAAAATAACCTGGCTGTGGTTTCCGGATTGTTATTCTTGCATTCAGAAAGTGTCATGGATGAGAAACTGAAATCGGTCTTTTTTGAAAGCCAGATGCGTATTAAGTCCATCTCGCTCATTCACGAAAAGCTCTATCAATCCGAAAATTTCGGTGCGATTAATATGTCACAGTACTTTTCCGATCTTGCCTCCAGTATCATTAGCTCTTATGAATTTTCTAAAACTCAACATGTCAGGTTTAAGCTCGATATTGATGATGATGAAATAAGCATGAATTCAGCGCTTACCTACGGTTTGATATTAAATGAATTGCTTACCAATTCCATGAAATATGCCTTCAAGGATCATGCAGATCCTATGATTTTTGTTTCATGGAAGCATTCTCCTGGTCAGGAAGTTTTTGTGTATTCAGACAATGGGCCCGGCTTTAATTTTAACAACAACACCAAAAAAGGCTCTATAGGAGTTGAGTTGGTTCAGACACTGGTTCGTCAGTTGCATGGAAAACTTGATTATAGCAACCATAAGGGCTCAGTATTCACCATATCAGTAGATACTAAATGAAAAGAATTGCACTTGTTGAAGATGATTTTATCCTCTCTTTCGTAGTAAAAAGATACCTTGAAAAAATGGGTCATGACTGTATTGGGATAGCATCCACTTGTGAGGAAGCTATTCTGCAAGCAGAGACACTCGATCCCGAGTTGATACTGATGGACATCAATCTTTCAGGCTCTCGCACAGGAATAGACGCTGCCAATGCCATCCGCAAATTTTCTGAAGTTCCTATTGTTTTCTTAACAGGAAACTCAGATCAGGTTCATAAGGATAAAATGGAATCAGTACCAAAGTCTGATTATATTATCAAACCTGTAGGCTATGACGAGTTAGAAAAGAAAATTGAAGAGATTCTTCAACTATAATTTTCAAATCTTTTCTTCACCAAGTTCAGGTTGCTTTGTTTTTTTGAATCCCTCATTTTCTTGCTGCTTGAAGTATAAAACCTGTGAGCATTGAGAAATTTTATCTGTAGTTCATCCCATTCCTTATTTGTTTTGATCTTACCCACATGAAGGAGTTCTTGCCTCAGGAAGTCAGAAATAAGAGGGAAGTCATCCCTGCCCAAGTAATCAAGATCTGCATCACAAATAATCATTTCCAGTAAATCCTGAACAATCACATTCATTTTTGTTGCAAGAATCAGTCGTTTAACAATCCCTATCTGATAAGCTGAATAACCAAACGATGGCAGATGTTTCTCTGCCAATTCCGCGCCAGCCTCTTCATTGTTATCATACCTGATTAAAAAGCCTGCATCATGGTACAAGGCTGCTGTTTTCAGCAAGAAAATTTCTTCCTTCCCGAGTCCCTCTGATTTTCCGATTTTCTCGGCCATATCCCGTACATCCAATGTGTGTTTTAATGAATGATAAAGATATTCAGGAGGCAGGTTTTCACTCAGCAGCTTAATCATATGCTGCTCCATTTTTTTATAATTAAACCTTGAATATAAAAGATGATTTAATCGCTCTGTATACAATTCGTTAGGCACAAAAAGACTGTTATCAAGACGGAATTCTTCTTTGAGCCCATCCACAAAATACATGGTTGTTGGGCCAATGTTTTTGGCTTCAATTCTACCTCTTGGAATACAATCAAAAAAATCTGAAACCAACTGATAGGTGGCATGAGAGATGTTTATGGTTCCGGGTTCGGCTGCGGCTTCCATTCTTTTGGCAACATTCACGGTGGCACCCCAAACATCATAGGCAAGTCTTCGGGAACCAATCACGCCTGCAACCAGTTCGCCGGTATGTATTCCCACACGCAGCTTCCACGGCATTTTGCCCTCTTGTATCCGCTTATAATTTCTTTTTCTGATGTAGTCCATGATGGCTAGCGCAGCCAGGACGCTATCAAAGGGATTACTGATATTTCGTACAGGAACACCTCCTACGCACATGTATGAATCACCAATAGTTTTGATTTTTTCCAATCCATATTGTTCAACAATTTCATCCATACTACGGAAACATTCATCCAATTCAAAAACAAGATCTCTTGGTCTCATGTATTGAGACATTGATGTGAATGCGACAAAATCCGTAAACATCACGGATGCTTGCCTGTAGCTTCTGGCTGAAGCCTTTCCTTTGGTTTTAAGTTCCTCGGCAGTATCCGAAGGCAGCATATTTAAAAGCAGCTTGTCTGATTTGTTCTTTTCTATTTCCAATTCATCCTTCTGGCGATTTATCTCTTCTGTCTGATGCAGAATTTTTTCTGTTCGTTCCTCTACCAGCTGTTCCAGAATTCTTTTTTGTTTGATTACCGCCAATACCCTTCTGCGGTTATATCCAATTGTAAGGGCAATGATGATTAATCCGGAGAGGATTTTTGCCCAGATGGTTTTCCAAAAAGGAGCCTGTATATGAATAAAAAGTCTTGCCCTGTTTTTGCTGACTATTCCATCCGGATTATAGGCTTCGGCTTCCAGCAAATAGTCGCCCGGTTCCAGGTTGTTAAAACTGATTTTGTTTTCCTGTTCAAGATCTATCCACTCCTCATCTCTGTCAAGCAACCTGTAACGGAATTTATTTTTACCCGGATTGGAATAATGTGACGCAGACAAATCAACCGTGAAATAGCGTTCTCTGAAATTAAAATTCAAGGTATCGGTGTAAGGGAATACATCAAAAACCTTTTTTTGATTAGAAAGCCCTACATACTTATTTAACAATTTTACTCCGGTGATATTAATGAGCGGAGGTATTTCGTTTTTTCTCAGATGCGAGGGGTGAAATACAACCAGTCCGCCAACAGCTCCAAAGAATAACTCGCCTCCAGGGAGAACGGTTCCCGCTCCGGCATTAAATTCGGAGCACAAGAGTCCATCCTGTTTTTCATAGTTTTTAAACTTCTTTGCAGAAGGGATAAAAACATTTAAACCATTGTTTGTGCTCAGCCAAAGACTATCTTTTCCAGAAGAAAGAATGGCGTTCACAGAATTATTTGCAAGACCGTCCTCTTCAGTGTAAAATTGTGTGAACCTGTTTTGTTTCGTATCAAATACCAACAATCCTCCACCAAAAGTGCCTGCATATAGTTTTTCCCCAGACTGATGCAAAGTCAGCATCACTTCGGTCGATTTCCGCATGGATTGTGTAAGACCTATTCTGTGCGAGTGGAATGCCGGCTGCCCGTTTTCTTTCCAATTCAACTCCATCAATCCATTCCCGTCTGTGGCTAAAAATATTCTCTGTTTACTGCTCATCAGGATTTGTCTGATTGGTCGGTTTGTCCTGTAAAGCACATGTTGCTGATTATTTTCCGTAATCCTAATTACTCCTTTATGGGTGGCAAGCCAGATAGCTGAATCATAAAATTGGATTTGATAAATTCGGTTGCCTTCATAGAGGCTTTTGTTCTTGAGTGTAAAATCAGCAATTACAAAGTTATTTTTCTGTTCCCTGATCATGTACATACCATGATCGGTTCCTGCGTAAATACAGTTTCCTTTTTTTGCAAGAGAAAATACGGAGGGATTATGTCTGCCATTTCCTGCAAGGATGATTTTCTGCTTTACTTGCCATTGATTGTCATACACGAATAATCCTTCAGAGGTGCCGAGAAAATTATTTTCAAAATGTCTGACACTGCCCCAGGTAATGATTGAAGAATTTCCGGATGATTCCGGTTCGTTCACAGGAACAAATCGAAAAGCCAGATTCCTCGGATCGGCAAAAGCAAGTCCATTTTCTGTTCCAAACCAGATGCTCCCTGTCATGTCTTTGTACATGCAGTGAATTCGGTTTACATCAGGTGAAAATAAACTCCCCGGTGCAGATTTGAGAAGCGTTACTTTACCTGATTTTAAATCGATTTTACTGATAGAAAAATTGTTGGCAAGCCATATGGATGTGTCAGGAGAAATGGAATATTCAAATTGTGTATTGTCAGAGGAAGCAGCGTATTGAATGGTACGGAGTATGCTGCCATTGCTTTTACGAATTTCCAGGTGTTTTTCGTATAAAAAAACCATCATTTCTCCCAGCAGATATTTCCTTTTGGGTTTTCCTTTTGGCAAAACACCGGTCACATCTGATTGTTTCAATTCTTTTTTTTCGGGAAAGATTGTAAAGATTTGGCCCCTTGTATCCAGGATTTTTAAACGATTGCCGCACCATTCCTGCTGAACAATGGAATCCCTGAACTCATATTCTGCATAATGATTTATGGGACTTTTTGAATCGACCAGTACAAGGTGTTTGGATGAGGAGAGAAAGGATAACCAATCGGCATTACCCGAAAGTTGTTGAACAGCTTTATCCGCACCCGGAAATGTTGCCCTGCTGCATCTATTTGTTTTTAAATCGAGTTGAGAAATTCCTCTTTCATGTGCAATCCAGAGATATTGATTGTTTGTTGCATGTAAGCCGGTAATTGAATTGGAAGGAAGCGATAAGGTATCATTGGGATTATTCTTAAAAGTTTTGATGTGATAACCGTCATATCGATTCAGTCCATCCTGTGTACCAATCCAGATGAATCCGGATGGATCCTGACTAATCGCGGTTACATAGGCCTGGGTTAATCCCTCTTCTGTGCCCAGATAATGAAAACGAACATATTGCGTTTGCGCAGAAGATTGAAAAATTGAAAATAATAACAGAGATAAGGTAAAGCAGCTGAACAGGAAGTTTACTTTTCCTTTTCTACGCTGTTTGCAGGAGCTTTGCCTATGTAGCCTACCCAGATTATCCACATGATAAATATAAAGATGTAAACCAAGACATTGAAGATATATTTATGATTGAAATCAACATTGGCAGGATTGTAGAGACTATTTACTGCGAGCACCGATACCCTGAGGATGTTGAGAAACATGATTCCAATTAATCCAAGTGGTGTAAACCATAGTTTTTTTTTCGAGTCACCCGGGTAAACAAATATAAGAGCGAAGAATCCATACAACATGCCAATACCGATGCAGGCGGGACCAACATGCACGCCCGGAGAATCAGCAATACGGATAATGGCACCGTTAAGGGAAACCGAGTAACCCACGATTTTTAATAAAAATGCTGAGCTGTTAACGATGATGCTCAGTAAAAAACCATTGAGGCCGGTCCAGATGGGTTTAAAAACAGGATGGTTGGCAATGAACTCAGTGAGAAGCGTCCAAAAGCCCATCACCAAAAAACCTTTTAATAGAAAAACATTCAGTGGGTTTTTGAGCAATTCCTGCAATTTTCCTTTGTAATCCATACTGACAAATGTAAGGATTTGGAGAACATGACTCAGGCTGATTTTTTGCCTTCTTTTTCAAGGCTGAAATACCTGAGCGGAACAATCAGCATGCCAAAATTTTCACCATGTTCCTTGTGTATTTTTTTGTGATGAATTTTATGTGCTCTTCGTATGCCATTTACATATCTGTTGTCTAATTTCCTGAGCCAGCGAAAGCGCTGGTGGATGATCACATCATGCACCAGAAAATAAGCAAAGCCATATAATGCGATACCAATACCAATCATTAACCTGAAATCCTTGAACATGATACCGGTAATAAAACAATAGGCACTTGGCACAGCAAAAATGAGAAAGAAAGCATCGTTTTTTTCAAAAAAACCTTCATGTCCTTGATGGTGGTCGCGATGCAGGTACCACAGGAAACCATGCATCACAAATTTGTGCGTAAACCAGGCCATGAATTCCATAAAAAAGAAGGTGGCCATAACGATGAGAACTGATGCAATCATAAGAGGTTAACAAATTTCATAAAAAAATGTTTGCGGCGTGTAAAGCCCACAGGACGGAGAAAAAGACAAATTGTAATCCGAATACGAGCATGGCTATCACATTTATACGCCTAAAGCCTATGGCAAAGTAAATAAGTGAAAGCAACATGGAAAATGCATACCACACCATAAAATTTCGTAGGCCTGCTTCACCGGCACCCCAATACCACATATCGAGCACATCACAAACCGGTTCCATACAAAAATCCAACATGGTCATTAGGCCTGCCGTCAGAAAGGATTTTAACAAGATACTTTTCTCCTGTAGGGCATATGTCACAAGCGAAGAAGCTCCGAGTAGAAGCATGCACCAATTGATTCCAATCAGCGGAGGAACCCCCGAGATTTTAGGCCCCAGAGATTCACCGTACCAATAAATTCCAAAGATTTTTCCCGTGCCAACACCTACCAGTTCAATGGCGTATCCTGCGGAAACAGCAAGTAGGATCATACGCGTTCTATCAGCACCCTGTTCCTTTTCTGCCAGCATAATCCAAGCAAAACAGATCAGCAGCAAATAGGGAGTGCAATGAATAAAAAAAGATTTATACAGGAGCATACCAAGCACCCCCACAGCATACAAGAGCGGGAGGACATAATAGCCTGATTGAATCATTTTCTCACGCATCATTTGTCCAGCCTTTTCATGCCATCGAATGCTTTTTCATATTCAGGATTAATATGAAGGGCTTCCGTATAATCCTGACTAGCCATGTTTGTATTGCCTTTTTTCTCATACACCCTGCCGCGCATATAATACGCTTCTTCAAAAGCGGGATCATATGTGATGGCTTTCGTAAAACATAAAATTGCCTGATCGTAATCCAGCGTGTGCTTACTATGAAGAATACCAAAATTGAACCAGGTGATTGCCGATTCAGGTTTGCATTTAAGAGCTGCACGGTAATCCCTTACTGCGGCCGCAATATTGCCGTTCTTTTGGTGATAAAGGGCGCTGTTAAAGTAAGGTTCATAGCTTGAAGGTCTGAGGATGGCTGCTTTTTTAAGGTATTCCATGCAGAGAATGTTGTTGCGTGCAGCATACAACATGCCTACCTGCATCAGGGCATCATATTCATCCGGTTTAAGGTCAATAATCCGCTGAAAAGCATAAATGGCTTTGGCTGTGTCGCCACTCTCTTTCTGGTTGATGCCAAGAATAAACAAAGCCCTGGTATTGTCTTTATCAATGTCTAATGCGCGATTCACATAATCATTGGACAGTGCATTTTGTTTTACATACAAATACAATTCAGCTGTTTTTATCAGGGCATCCAATCCTTTTGGATCAATGGCAAGGCATCTGTCCAAGGCCGCCTTGCATTTTCCGGATTGGTTGGTGCTCAGGTGAATATCGGCTGCAAGTAAGAAAAACTCATAAGTATTGGTATCCAGTTCGAGCACCTTGATCATGTCTTCGCCCGCATGACCCACATCTTTTTTTTTGAAGTAATAATTCGCTCTATTGTACCAGGCCATTGCATCACGGGGATTTTTTTCGATGGCTTTGTTCAGCTCTTCAAGTGCAGGAGGAGCGGTTGATGCAACTTTTTTTTCTTCAGGTCCTTTACAGGAATACAGAAACAAAGCAAGCAATACCGGAATGAAATACGACTTCAATTTCCTTCTTGTTTTTTCCATGTGGTATATCTCCTTGTTTGTTCATAAGGTTTCTCCGGCACAGAACGGAGGGGTTCTGTGATTTTAAAACTTCGATGCATTTCTGCAGGTAATGATTGGTACAATGCAGTACCTTTTGTTGTCCAGGCCAGCATTTCATCACTCACCTCCTTGATGATTTTATAGGGATTTCCTGCCAATACTTTCCTGGAAGCAATTACCTCACCGGCTTTGATAAAGGTAAGCGCACCTATGATGCATCCATCTCCAACAATTACATCGTCCATGATTACAGCATTCATACCTACCAACACATTTTCTCCTATGATTGCCCCATGAATAATTGCTCCGTGACCTATGTGTGCAGACTTTTTAAGATGTACGGTGGTTCCGGGAAACATATGCAGGGTACAGTTTTCCTGGATGTTGCATCCGTCTTCAATGATGATACTTCCCCAGTCGCCGCGGATGGCTGCACCCGGACCAACATACACATGCTTGCCAATAATCACATTGCCTGTAACTGTGGCCAGAGGATGCACAAACGCTGTTTCATCCACCACCGGAATCATTCCTTCAAATGCACAAATCATATTCTTTCGAGCACCATTGCATAACCTTGTCCCACGCCTACACACATGGTGACAAGTGCAAATTGTTTTTTTTGTTTTTGTAATTCGATGGCCGCGGTGAGGGCAAGCCTTGCGCCACTCATTCCCAGCGGATGGCCAAGGGCAATGGCACCTCCGTTGGGGTTGATGCGTGTATCTTTGTCGTCAAGTCCAAGGTTTCTTGTGCATGCCAATACCTGTGCAGCAAAGGCTTCATTGATTTCAATTAAATCCACCCGGTTAAGCGGAATCCCTGCCATTTTAAGTGCTTTTAAAGAAGCTTCTACCGGACCAATCCCCATCACACGAGGTTCAACTCCTGCAATGCCAATACCGGCAATGCGTGCCATCGGACTTGCGTTCAATTTTTTTGCACCCCTTTCTGATGCCAAGAGCAAGGCAGCAGCACCATCGTTGAGACCGGATGAGTTGCCTGCGGTTACGGTTCCGCCCTGGCGGAAGGCCGCTTTAAGCGATGCGAGTACCTCGGCATTGGTAGAGGGTTTGATAAACTCATCTTCCGAGAAAATCAAAGGATTCCCTTTTTTTTGAGGGATCTCTATGGCTTGTATTTCCATAGCAAATCTGCCGGAGGATTGAGCCCTTGCGGCTTTCAGCTGAGAATTGAGGGCGAAGACATCCTGGTCTTCTCTGCTGATTTTAAATTTCTCAGCCAGGTTTTCGGCTGTTTCTCCCATGGCATCAATTCCATACATCTGTTTCATGAGGGGATTGATGAATCGCCAGCCAAAACTGGAATCAAACATTTGTGCATCCCTTCCAAAGGCCGTGCTTGTTTTAGAAATTACCCATGGTGCGCGGGTCATGTGTTCAACGCCTCCTGCAATCATCAATTGTTCTTCCCCACTGAAAATACTTCTTGCAGCAGATGCAACCGCAGACAATCCTGAGGCGCATAGTCGGTTCACCGTTTCACCGGGCACTGAGAAGGGATAACCTGCAAGCAGGAGTGCCATCCTCGCCACCTTTCGGTTGTCTTCACCGGCCTGGTTTGCGCATCCCATCAAAACATCCCCGATGGATTCCCTGGTTAATTCCTTGAATTGAGCGGCCAGATGCCTGAGCACATGTGCTGCGAGATCGTCTGCCCTTACTTGGGATAAACTTCCGCCAAATGAACCTATAGGCGTTCTTACGCCACCAATAATGTATGCTGAGTGAATCATGATTCAAACCAATTTTTTCCGGTTTTATAAACACTTCCTTTAAAGACTGCCACTTTGCGTGCATCCTGGTTGTGAATGCTCACCAAGTAGATACCAATTTTATTTCCATTGCTGATCTCCTCTGTGCTTGCGGTAAGAATATCTCCTGCACGACAAGGTGCCAGGTGAGAAATTGATGTTTCTACCGAAACAGCTTTGTTACCGTAGGAGTTGGAGGCAAAAGCCAGGGCACTATCGGCCAGTGAAAAGCAAATTCCTCCATGCAGAATATCAAATCCGTTGAGCATTTCTTCATTCACGGTAAGGGATAAAACACATGAGCCCGGCATGATCTCCACCACCTGAATGCCCAACCATTTGCTGAAATTGTCTTTCTCCATCATCTTCTCAACAATCTTTCTTGCGAGCTCAATCTGCGATTTTGTGTGATTCATGTCTATTGAAAGCAAAAGCCAATGCGAATTACGGGGTTTGAGTAATAAGTAGCCGAATGAATTGAAAAATTCCAAAGGCCTGTGAGATCCATAAAACCTCGCGTTCCAATCATTTGTCTGTATCCGATGCCCACCAGAGGAGTGTTGAGAGAGCCTGTTTGGGAAAAAAGGGCCGAGCTTCGCAACCACTCATTTTCGGCATGAGCAAAGAAATAGGGTTTAAAAAAATACCTGGCAAATACCCTTGCACCAAGAATGGTTGCAGATCTTCGAATAAATCGATTAGAGGTATAAATATAGGAACCTCCGATTCCTACATGTATTTTATCGTTAATACGATAGCCAACAAAAGGGGAAATATCTATAAAGGTTAATGAACCGAATTGTAAGCCCGCATTGCCTCCGAAAAAAATCTTATTTTTCCAGACCTGATTGTTGAGAGGCTCGCTTTTTTTTTCTTTCACCAGCTCACCTGAAAGGAGTTCTCTTTTTACTTGCGCGTGAAGCGTTCGGCTAATAAATATTAACATCAAACAATGCAGGAGCATCCTCATAAGTCGCAAATTTGCAAATAAACCAGATTCAGTAGAAGAAAAGTTAAATCTTATTGTTGATGAATAAATTTCGTTGGGCCATATTGGCTGTGTCGCTTGTGATTGTTGCGCTGGTAGCCATTCAGTTGTACTGGATAAACCATGCACTCGAGGTGGAGAGAGCAGCATTTGAGAAGGGGGTAAATGAGGCCATGCACAAGGTCATATACACCCTGGAAAGAAAAGCTACAGCAGCCAGAATAACGCGCCGGCTGAACCTGCGTAAAGCAAATAACACATTTATGCCGGGTGGACAGGACATTAGTCAAAACACCGGCCTGGGGATAAACCAGCCTCTCAAGAAAGGAAAAAAGGAGCATGTAAAACTCAATGTTTTTGAAGAGATCACCACAGATTCCAGCGGAATTATTACAACACAAAGAAGAGAAAAATCTGTAATGGGAACCGATTCTGACGGGAATTTCGATTTCTCTCTGGGCTTAAACAATTCCGGCCCCTTCTCCAGCAGCATCACTGATACCACTATTAAATCCATGGCTTGGTTTTCGCAAAAAAAAGAATTTGTGAATGACATCTTTGATGAGCTTGTGAGCGTAAATATTTACAATGATTATCTCAACCGAATTGACACCATGCAGCTGGATTCACTGATCAGGGCTGAGTTGCTCGACCGAAACATAAGAACACCCTATGTGTTTGGGGTGCTTGAAAATTACCAGAAATACTTTGTCTACCCTGTGGCTTCCATGTATGCCAATGAAATAAAGAATTCCAGGTTTAAAATCTGCATGGCTCAGAACAATCTTTTTGTGAGGCCTCCCTTGCTCTCACTGTATTTCCCCAAAGAAAGCAGTTATCTCCTGAAAGCAATGCTTTGGCTTCTTGGGCTTTCCTCACTGCTGATAGTAACCATCATCGGTGTGTTTTATTTCTTTTTTAAAACCATATTGGAGCAGAAAAAATTATCTGAAATAAAAAATGATTTTATCAATAACATGACCCATGAGTTAAAGACACCCATTTCTACCATCTCACTTGCCTGCGATGTGCTTGGAGATCCGGGACTCAGTAAATCAGAGACTCGACAAGCACGCTATGTTCAAATGATTAAGGAGGAAAACAAAAGGTTAGGCCTGCTTGTTGAAAGCGTGTTGCAAACAGCTGTTCTTGAAAAAGGACATCTCAGGTTAAATACTTCCCCCATAAACATGAATGAAATTATTTTGTCATCCATAGATAACCTTAAACTCCAGCTCGACCAGTGTGGAGCAAGCCTGCAAACGGTTTTGGCTCCCGATTTACATCAGGTTTATGCCGATCGGATACACATGACCAATGTGATGAACAACTTGCTCGACAATGCCATAAAATATGCAGGAGAGAGCCCGCCAAGTATCGAACTTACAACCCAGAACGCCCAGGGTGGCATAAAAATCATTTGCAAAGATCATGGAATAGGAATCAGCAAGGAAAACCAAAAGAGGATATTTGATAATCTGTACAGGGTTCCCACAGGTAATATTCACAATGTGAAGGGTTTTGGGCTTGGATTAAGCTATGTGAAAGCCATTGTTGAAAAGCATTCAGGAAAAGTGCAGGTGCAAAGCGAACAGGGAAAGGGTTCGACTTTCATTGTTTTTATCCCAAAAAAAATGTCGAATAACGATATTTGATGTTGTATTATCGAAAATTAACTATATTTGGTCAACTTTTTGATAACGCCTTAAAACCAAAAAAATTATGGAAACAGCCGACAAATTAAACCTTCTGTTGGTCGAAGATGACCACAACCTTGGCAGTCTTCTGAAAGAATATCTCGAAGACAAAAACTATCATGTGTCCCTTGCAACTGATGGCAAGGATGGGTTAAAAAAATTCAAACAGGGCGATTACGATGCCTGTGTTTTGGATGTGATGATGCCCATCATGGATGGCTACACCCTGGCAAAGGAAATCAGGTTGCTTAACAAAGAAGTTCCCCTGGTATTTCTTACTGCCAAGTCCCTCAAAGAGGACGCCATCGAAGGATTTCATGTAGGAGCCGATGATTACATTGTAAAACCATTCAGTTCAGAAGAGCTTCTGCTCAGATTAAAAGCCATTCTTCGCAGAACATCATTCAAGAGTCTGAACAATACAGAAGCCAGGGAATTCAATATCGGCAAATTTCATTTTGATTTTGACCATCAAACGCTCGCTCATGCAGAAGGGACTTTTCGTTTAACAACCCGCGAAGCCCAGTTGCTAAAATTGTTTTGTCTACACAAAAATGATGTGCTTGACAGGAATTTTGCTTTAAAAACAATTTGGCATGACGACAATTATTTCAATGGTCGTTCGATGGATGTTTATATCACCAAATTGCGCAAATACCTGAAGGCCGATCCAAGAATAGAGATTATCAATGTTCACGGAGTTGGGTTCAAGATGCTTGCTCCTTAAGAACCAGATCCTTTCTTCGTAACCATTCCAACAGACATGTAAAAAATTCTTCAGGTTTTTCAGCCTGAACCCAGTGTCCTGCACCCATAATCGTGATGATTTCAGCTGCAGGATACCGATCCATGATGTCTGTTCGGTCCTTTTCCCCAATATAATCTGATGCTTCACCCCGGATGAAAAGCACCGGATATTGCTGATTTTCTTTCTCTGATGGATAGGGCGACGAGGCTCCTACTTCTGAAATATTTTTAACAATGTTGTCCAGATTCATCCTCCAAGCAAAAACAGCTTGGCCGTGCTCTTCTTTTCGGTAAAGATTTTTTAGCAGAAACTGCACAACTCCCGCCTCATGTATCCTATTGGACAGGATGCTGGCGGCTTCATTACGGTTTGTAAGAAAGGGCAGATTTACGCTCAGCAGTGCCTCCAAAACTTCATGATGATGCGGAGGATAGTATCGTGGAGCGATGTCAACAACCACCATTGCCTTTATGAGATGGGAACAGATGGCAGAGAGGTACATGGCCACTTTTCCGCCCATTGAATGACCAATAAAAATGACTTTTTTTATATGCAATTTCTCACATAGTTCTCTCACATCTTCGGCCATGCAATGATAATCCCATTCTTCATGATGTGGCGAAAGGCCGTGGTTTCGGAGGTCAACCGTGATGACGCGATAATTTTCGGATGAAATTTTTTTTGCCATCAGGTTCCAGTTATCGGCACAGCCGAAGAGGCCATGCATGATGAGAACAGGAATTCCGGTTCCTGTGTCCCTGTAAAATAGGTTCATGTTTGATGGAGTTTGGCGAGGTAAAGCTGGATGGTATTTTCAATACCGTAGTACAAAGCATCGGTAATGAGTGCATGCCCGATGGACACCTCGCATAATCCCGGGATGGTTCTGGCAAAAAAGGCCAGGTTTTGCAGGTTGAGGTCATGTCCTGCGTTTACTTCTAAACCCAGTTCCCCGGCTATTTGTGCTGCTTTTACAAAAGGGCGAATGGCATCGGCGGGTGTATTCGGAAATGCTGATGCGTAAGGTTCGGTATAGAGTTCAATGCGGCGGCTGCCACAGGCAGCCGCCGCCCTCACCCTGGCATCATCGGCACCAACAAAAAGGGAAGAACGAAAGGCTACAGCATGCAAGGGGGGGATGTTATTTTTTAAATATGTAGCCTCTTTCTTAGTAT
>JBKCNM010000093.1:0-67866 GCA_046297395.1 Bacteroidota bacterium | reverse complement strand
CGGGGTCCGGAGGAAAAAAACATGGGAACCATCTAGCCCAAACTCGACGCCAACCGTTACATTACTTATTAAGACAATGTGAAGTTTCCTTTGATTGAAATAGCTTTCCCCGGCGTTTCTTTTCTCGACAAAGATGAAACGGCTCTGGATGCGCTTTCATTTGTGCTCTCCGGAAGTAAATCTTCCCCGATGTACCAGCAATTCATAAAATCGGAAAAAGCCATTGAAGCAGAATCCTATCATTATTCGATGGAACTCGCGGGGATGTTTGTTTTTTCAATCAAAGCCATGCCCGACATGTTGCTGCAAGACACAGAAAATATGCTTTTTACCACCTTGTCTGCATTCGAAAAAAAGGGCATTACAGATGAGGAACTGAGGAATTTCAAGAGTAAGTCTGAAGCAGAACTTATCCAATCGCTCTCCATGGTTAGCGGGAAAGCTTCCCGTTTGGCTTTCTACAATACTTACATGAAAAATCCGAACCAGATTCCGGAACAACTCAAGATACTGAGAAGCCTTACCAAAGAAGATGTGATGAGGGTGTATAATACCTATATCAGGCAAAAAAATCATGTGGTGTTGAGTGTGGTTCCTAAAGGAAAATCGTCTCTTGTGGCAGGGCCCGACAATTTCACGCCCAAGGCAACCAATCCCGGCGATGCCGATCACAAAGAATACCAGGGACTGGTTTACAACAAGCCGAAGGATAATTTTGACAGAACAAAAAGACCTCAAGCCGGAAAAAATCCTTCGATGAAAGTGCCCGCGCTGTGGCGTGAAAATCTTCCCAACGGATTGCGCATCATAGGAACTGTTAACAGTGAATTGCCCGTTACAACGCTCCAACTCTCAGTGTATTGCGGTCATCGTTTTGAAAACACTTCCAAAGCAGGCACGGCCTATCTGATGGCGATGCTGATGGATGAATCCACAGAGATCAGAAGTGCAGAGCAAATCAACGACGAACTCGACAAGTTGGGAAGCAGCATCTCCATCTTTCCCGGCACAAATGAAATTACCATCAACCTGTTTTCATTGACTAAAAATCTTGATGCTACACTGGACATACTGAAAGAGAAAATTTTTAAACCCAAATTTGACCAAGAAGATTTTAATCGCTTGAAAAATGAACAGCTCAAACTGATTGCCAACCAGTCCACGCAGGCAGGTACCATGGCCAACAATGCCTTTAACCGCCTCTTGTTTGCAGAGAATGACATCATGTCTCTTCCATCCATCGGAACTACAGGCTCAGTGGAAAGCATCACGCTGGAAGATGTGAGAAATTTTTATTCGACATATTGGTCATCAAACCTCACAAACGCAGTATTGGTAAGCAATCTGGATCAGACAAAACTCATTAACAAACTTGGCTTTCTGAAAAGCTGGGCTTCAAAAAATGTAAAAATGCCTGCAGAGAGCAGCGTACGAAACATCGACAAAACAAAAATCTTTTTGGTTAACAAAGAGAAATCTGCACAAAGCGAAATTCGCATCGGTTATGTGGCATTGCCATGGGATGCAACCGGAAATTTCTTTAAAAATACCATCATGAATTATTCTCTTGGCGGGTCATTTAATAGTAGAATCAACCTGAATCTCCGCGAAGAAAAAGGTTACACCTATGGTGCACGGTCATCCTTTAGCGGTTCGCAATACAAGGGAACTTTTCTTGCCGCTGCAGGAGTAAGGAGCAATGTTACCGACAGTTCTGTTGTAGAGTTTTTTAAAGAATTGAAAAACTTCCGAGAGAAAGGCATCACCGAGCAGGAACTTCATTTTACCAGAAGTGCCCTCGCACAAAGCGAAGCACTTAAATACGAATCGAACTTTCAGAAAGCAGGATTCTTGAGGCGCATCCTCGACTACAACCTCAGCGAAAAATTTACAGAGGAACAGGCCGGCATCCTTAAAAGTATTTCAGTTCCTGAAATCAATGCTCTTGCTGCTCAGTATTTGCCTACAGAAAAAATGGTGATTACGATTGTTGGCGACAAAGAGAAAATTTTACCGGGCTTGCAAAAACTGGGCTATGAAGTTGTGGATGTAGATAGTGACGGAAACTCCAAGAGTGCCCGCTAAGCAAAAGAAAAAATGAGTATTCAGGAAATCAAGCAAAGATTTGGCATTATCGGCAACAATCCGGAACTGGAAAGGGCCTTACATGTTGCCATGCAGGTGGCCAACACCGATTTAAGTGTTCTTGTTACAGGAGAAAGCGGTACCGGAAAAGAAGTATTTCCTCAGATTATTCATCACCTAAGCAGTCGCAAACATGGCCCATATATCGCTGTAAATTGCGGAGCCATCCCTGAAGGCACCATCGACAGTGAATTGTTTGGCCATGAAAAAGGTTCTTTTACCGGTGCAATCGATGCACGAAAAGGTTATTTTGAAGTGGTAAACGGAGGCACCATCTTTTTGGATGAAGTGGCGGAACTCCCTATTCATACTCAGGCCCGACTGCTTCGGGTTTTAGAATCGGGGGAGTTTATCAAAGTAGGCTCTTCCAAGGTGCAAAAAACCGATGTGAGAATCATCGCAGCCACCAATGTAAACATCGCTGATGCCATTGAGAAAAATCGTTTCCGTGAAGATTTGTATTACCGCCTGAATACAATACCCATCAGGATTCCTGCCTTACGCAACAGACATGGCGACATTAGTTTGCTTTTTCGCAAGTTTTCAGCAGATTTTGCCTCCAGGTATCGCATGCCCGGCATCAGACTCAATGCCGAAGCACAACAATTGCTCGAAAATTATCATTTCCCGGGAAACATACGACAACTGAAAAATCTTACCGAACAAATTTCCATCATTGAAACGCAAAGAGACATCACTCCTGAGATCTTGAGAAATTATCTTCCTGCTGAACAAAAGCTTCCGGTTTTGTTGGGAAAAGAAAGGCCTGAAAATGAATTCACAGAAAGGGATATCTTATACAAAGTTCTGTTTGAGATGCGAAAAGAGTTGTTTGATTTAAAGAAAATTGTGGCCGACCTCATGGGTGGAGCTGCGCCTGTTGCCGGATCGGATGAAATGCAGGCAGTGAGTACATTCTTCAATCCTCACGACGGGCTCATCATGGATAATGGCAGCTTGACTCCCATGGCTGGTTTTCATCGTCCGACCATCGAAGTGGAAGAATCGCTTTCGATTGAAGAAAAAGAAAAATCACTCATCCGAAAAGCCCTGGAAAAACACAAGGGAAAGCGCAAAAAGGCAGCCCGTGAATTGGGTATTTCTGAACGAACCCTTTACCGAAAAATTAATGAATACGGCATCCGCTAAGACAAAATATTTACCTGCTTATTTTTTGGTTCTATTGCTCAGTATGATGCATGGTTCCTGCAGAATGAAATATGGTTTATCTGATGCCTCGGTTTCACCAAATCTCAAAAGCATCAGTATTGCCACATTTCAAAACTTCGCTCCATTGTCACCTCCCTACCTGAGTCAGAATTTCACAGAGGGCCTCAGGTCTCTTGTCTCTTCACAGAGTAGGTTAAAGTTGCTTGTGCGTGGCGGGGATTTAATCATGAACGGAAAAATTACCGGCGATGCTATTGCCCCTGCGGCAGTATCTTCTGTTGCCGGACAGAGTGCAGCAGCCATCAACAGACTCACCATCACCGTACAGGTTTCATTTGTTAATACCCAAAATCCGAAGCAGGATTTTGAACAAAGTTTTTCGCAGTTTGCGGATTTTCCTGCTACTTCTACCCTCTCATCCGAAGAAGGAAGACTCACCCGTGAAATCCAGGACAAACTCACACAGGACATCTTCAACCGCTGTTTTAGCAATTGGTAATCATCCTTATGAACTGGAAGGAAATTTTACATAATCCAAATTCAATGCCTTCGGCAACGATGGATGAGTTGTATGTGATGACGCGCAAGTATCCTTATTTTGCCACGGCACATATTCTGCTTTCCCGTGCCAAATTTCTTTATGAGCCTGCTGAGTCCGGGGCAGGATTAAAAATTGCAGCAGCTTACAGTGCAAATCGTAAAAAACTATACGATTTGTTGCATGATACGCCTTCACAGTTGGTAACGGAACATGCAAGTGCCGAGGAAAAACCCATGCCTTTGGCAGCCCAAATAGAGATTCCGGAAAATCCTCCGGAGAAGGCGATGGTTCCTACCGAAGCACCTGTTTCTGATGAATCAGGGCAGGATTCAGTTTCCCACATTGAAGAACCCTCAGTTATCACCAACTTGCAAAATGAACAGCCTTTGGATGAAAAACAAATTGAGCATTCAAAGATTAAAGAAGCTGCAGAGGAAGTGCTCTCAGAAGGTGTGCCAACAGAATTGGATGTTGAAGTGATGGCCACAGGTATTAGCCATTATACCGCCTTGCATCTGGAAAAAGAACTGGACCAACAACAGGTGCAGCCGGACTCGGATTCTCAACCCACAGAAAAAGGCACAGAGAAAAACTTTTTTGACTGGCTAAAAAATCCTCAAGTCGCTGAAAAACAGGATAACAAGGAAGAGATTAAGGAGAAACAAGCATTCAAAAAACCCAAGGATTTGCTGGTGGAGAAATTCATTAGGGAAGAGCCCAAAATCAGCAAACCGAAAACGGAGTTTTACTCTCCGGTGAACATGGCCAGGCAGAGTGTTACGGAAGATGATAATTTGGCGAGTGAAACCCTGGCAAAAATTTACATGGCGCAGGGCAATTATAGCAAGGCCATCAGGACATTAAGGGTTTTGGAGTTGAAATATCCGGAGAAAAGCCTTTACTTTGCAGCCCTTATACAGGAAACCAGAAAAAAACAACAAAATAAACCAACAAAATGAGCGGCTTTCTAACAGTACTAATCATCCTTGTATGCATTCTCCTGATCATTGTTGTATTGATACAAAATTCAAAAGGAGGAGGGATTGCTTCAAACTTTGCTGCAAGCAACCAGGTAATGGGTGTGCAAAAAACAAGCGAGGTAATTGAAAAAATAACCTGGGGTTTGGCGATTTCACTTGTGGTGCTGAGCATTGCAGCTTCCTTTGTTTACAAATCAGGAACAAGTGCTGTTCAAAAAGAATCAGAACTGAAGGAGAAAATTGAAAACACCAAATCCAAACCCATTCAAAACTTCCCGTCCGGAGCAGCAAAACCTGCACCCGCACCTGCCGGAAAATAATACTGTTAACCAGTTTATAATCGGGCTTCGGGTTCACTCCTGAAGCCTTTTTTATGCTATCGAAAATCAAGAACAACCTGGCGGTCCTGTTTCTGCTGAAATCAGCAGGTTTGTATGTGATTTGGTATATCCTGTACGACCTTTTTCTGCATCCGGAAAGCAAAGTGGATTACATGCTCATTAACAACCTCACCAATATCTGCGTATGGGTTTTAACAAGCATGGGCTATACCATGATGCAGGTTCCGGCAGATGCTGATGTGATGGGAGTGGTGGGCATTGACGGATCCAATGGGGTGCTCATTGGCTATCCTTGCAACGGACTGGAATTGTTTGCTTTGTTTGCAGGGTTCGTGATTGCATTTCCCGGAAAAATGAAACATAAATTGTGGTTTATTCCCCTGGGCATATTAATCATTCACCTTACCAACATCATCAGAATTTTGGCGCTTGCCATCATTGCCTATAAATCACCCCATTACTTAGAGTTTAATCACAATTACACCTTCACAGTTTCGGTGTATCTCATTGTCTTTGCTCTCTGGATGATTTGGACCCTTTATTTTTCAGATATTAAATCCGTCCAAAAAAATGTCTCCAAAGCTTAAGAATATCCTCTTTGGAACAGGTTTACTTGTATTGCTCATTGTAGCGGGTTATTACCGGGAGATTTTTTTTGTACATGTGAACATGCAGGTTTACATGAATTATTACCAAGAAACAGATAGTACATACAATTACCATTTCCCGGAATGGCTCTTGTTTTTAAAACAATATTCTAATGCTGCTCTACTAAGAATAAAGTGGATCATGACGGTGCTTGTGTTTTTTTTCTACATGGGTATTTGTTTGCTAACCGTGTGGTTTTATTTTCGTAATAAACAATACAGCCTCATCACAATCGCCATCCATGGACTTCTTTTTTTGGTAGCAGGAATTTTTTATACACTCGGAAAAATAACAGGAAAAGGCCTGGAAGGCTATACACTTGCCAGAGAATTTATGGGTATTCTACAATCTCCGTTGGTGCTCATGATTTTGCTTCCTACCTTTATCATCAGTTCCAGAAACAAAACAGTGCATCATGAATAAAGACAAACAAATATTTGACCTGATTGAGCTTGAAAAACATCGCCAAACAGAAGGAATAGAACTGATTGCCTCCGAAAATTTTGTTAGCCAGCAAGTCATGGAGGCGATGGGTAGTGTGCTTACCAATAAATATGCCGAGGGCTTACCCGGTAAAAGATATTATGGTGGCTGTCATATCGTAGATCAGGTTGAGCAATTGGCCATCGACAGGGTATGTAAACTTTTTGGTGCAGCATGGGCCAATGTGCAACCTCATTCAGGCGCACAGGCAAATGCAGCAGTGATGCTTGCCTTGCTTCATCCGGGTGATTCCATCACCGGTTTCGACCTTTCGCATGGAGGACATCTTACGCATGGATCTCCGGTTAATTTTTCCGGAAAACTTTACAAACCTTCCTTCTATGGAGTTTCCAAAGAAACAGGCAGAATTGATTATGATGTGGTGGAAAAAACCGTGAAGGCAAACAAACCCAAACTTATTATTTGTGGTGCATCAGCCTATTCAAGAGACTGGGATTATGCCAGGCTAAGACAGATTGCGGACGAATGCGGAGCACTTTTATTAGCCGATATTTCTCATCCTGCGGGTTTAATTGCCACCGGATTGTTAAACAATCCTGTTCCTCATTGTCATGTGATTACAACTACTACTCATAAAACCCTCCGCGGCCCAAGAGGAGGGCTTATTTTGATGGGAAAAGATTTTCCAAATCCCTATGGATTAACTACTCCAAAAGGAGAAATCAAGCCCATGAGTGCATTGCTTGACGCAGCAGTATTTCCGGGCACACAGGGTGGTCCGCTCGAGCATGTAATTGCTGCTAAAGCCGTTGCCTTTGGTGAGGCACTTGATGAGTCCTTTACCGTTTATTCAAAACAGGTCATTGCCAATGCCAAAGCACTGTGCAGTCACATGATGGACATGGGTTACATGGTTGTATCCGGAGGTACCGACAACCATTGCATGCTGATTGACCTTCGCTCAAAAAATTGTACAGGAAAAGAAGCAGAACAGGCACTGGTAAAAGCAGATATTACAGTGAATAAAAACATGGTTCCTTTTGATGATAAATCTCCCTTTGTTACTTCCGGAATCAGGTTGGGTACTCCTGCCATCACCACCAGGGGATTAAATGAAAAAGACATGCAGACGGTAGCCTCCTTGATTGATGATTGCATCGCAAACCGCAACAACGAAACCCGGATCCAATCGATAAAAAAACAAGTGAATAACCTGATGTCAGGCCTTCCGCTTTATGCGATGAGGTAAATTCCATCTTGCCCTTGCCCGGATGCCTGCAGACCTTGTGCTTCCCGGAATAATAAGGACTTCAGGAGAAATTACATCGAGAGTAAAAAACAAGGTTTTTTTTATTTTTACACTCACACCAATGGTGGATGAATAACGCTTTCCAAAAAATTGGAGAACACCCGCAGAATACTTCCATACACCCATGGTTTTATGCAAACTCACCTGATGCATAAACACAGAAGAGAGCATTGGAAAAAAAGTGGATTGTAAAGATACCTGCCATGTAGTATCTCTTGGCTTCCAGGAGGTGGAAATGATGATGGAAGAAGGAAAATAGGAAGTGTACCTACCTCCGGGCTTCCGGGAGAAAGCGCGGGTTAGAGAATCTGTATCCACTGTGTATCCGGGAGTGTAAAGCAATCCATAAGTATGAATATAAAATCCTTTGTATACCATTGCGGTATCAATAGACCTGACCGAGGAACGGTAGAAGGTAGCGGTTCCCAGATCATTTGCTTGTAGAGCAAAATGGAATTTATTTTTGATTGTGTAAGATAGACTCAGGTGGCCAAGAAATCCATATCCCCTGTGCGAAAAAAAAGTGGAAGGAAGTGCAGTATCACCCGGCATTGAACGGAAATTGGCGGAAATGTCGGTAGCTATTCTGCTGCCGATTGAATCAGTAAACATGTTTCCTCTGTAAATCTGAAAATCGGAAGAAGATTTCATGTTGAGCAAAGATCCTGCAAGACGAACACTGAATCGACCTGATTCTGTTTCAGAAACCGCGGTAAATCCCGTAAAAAATTCCTGAAAATTTAAATCCAGAAAACGGGTTCCTGATAATGACAATTCGTTTTCCTTCATGGGTTGATTACCAAAGGCAAGCAAACGAAAGGCATCTCCTGTAAATGTGGTAAAGAGCAGATTTCGTTGACAAACGCCTGCATCCCATCGGATTTTAAATCGGTTTAGAAAAGCATCGGCAACATCCAATGAATATTCCAGTCCATATTTTTCAGTGAAGAAAAGTTGGTTTCTTCCACTTAGTTCTTTACTCATCGACAAGAGTCGATTGGTATCAAGAAAACCTCCCCTGTAGACATCAGCAAGTGAAGATGCACTCAGGCTGGTGCTGAAAGCAGATTGAGTGGTAAAGAATTCAATTGATTCATTCTTCCGTGGCAAACCGGCCTGAGAGGGAAAAACATTTCTGCACAAGAAAAAAAGAAATAAAAATCTAACGCAATTCCATTTCATAATTGAGGCGTGCAGATATACTGAAATCGATTTTATAGTCGTCGTACCACAAATGATATTTCCCTTGCGCGTCAATGGTGTTCAGATAAATCCTGTAACCCATCTTCACTGCTTTTGTCATTTGCTGCAAATCTGCTTTTGTCATTTGACATTGGATATCGGAAGTTGTCGGCGTAACTACCCTTCCGTCTGTTCCCGGCACAGCGGCACGCATCACAAAAAGTGCTTTGGTAGCCGGCGCCTGCAAAAATGTCAATGCAAGTGGTTTGTTATCCTTGTCGAAAAAGACAGGCTCAAATCGCATTTCCATGGGAAAATCATTGATGAACTTGAACAGCAAGGTAGCGCCATTGCTTTTGGCAACATCATTTTCAGAAACAGAAAACTTAAAATTTGTTGCATTCTCCGGACTTAAATTACCATTTGCATCACCTGTGGAGTAGGCAAGGTTTTTCAATCCAAGGCGCAGGGGAATTTCAATAGAGATGTCTGCATCAAAAACTCTTGGAGAGACTAAAAAATCATTCGAAGCTGAGATATTTCCCAAAGGATTTAAAGCTGCTTCAATGCTGTAGCCAAGGGAGGTTGGCAAGCCAGAAATCAAGTCCGCAATATTTGAGTTGCCGGCATTGATGGCATAAGTGCGCGATTGAATCTGATAAGGAACTTCGCTTGCCCTGGAAAGTTGCACCTGGTTGTTGACGAGAAAATGCTGCAATGGAATTTCTGTTCCTTTTTTGGAGTTGATGGCAGCAATCTTTTTTATCCTGCAAGCGATATCTGCTCCCATCGCATTGTTGAGTGTGAGTTTCATGTTGACATCATTGAGCTGAAAATCCTCACAACTCAGGTTTTTGAAAAGCGTAACCGGAGAATTTCCTTCAAGCTTAAGCATGGTTTGTCCGAAGTACCCTTTGGCATAGTCCGGCACCATGTTTTCAAAACTAAAAGAGACCAGCACTGAATCAGAGGGTGCGATGACTACAGCTTGGCCATTCGGATCAAGCTGCACATCGTATTCGGATGCAATGGCATTGAATCTGTCACCCATTTTCCCTTTCATCATGATGGCATATCCTGTCATATCGAGCACGCCGGAGATTGCTGAAGGAGTGTTTGCATTTCCGGCAGGAATGGGCCTGTTGATGGATAGAACAGATCCATTCTTTGTTGCAAAAGGCAGTTTGTAAGTAAACAGGATGTTTCCTTTAACCCGGTTTTTAATTACATAACGAAGCTGGCCCGATTTGAGAACGATTTTGCTAAGCCTTGCACCCGTGTTAAAGGTGAAGTCCTCTGAACTTCCGAACAAACTGGTACCAGGTGGTGCGGTGAAAGTAAAAAGACCAGAGTTAAAAAATTTGGACACGGTGGTATCAGGCAACACAAAAACATCATTGCTTCCGGAGGCACCCAGCCTCCCTTTCCATGCCAGGAAAACTTCTCCTCCATTTTTTATTGAAAGAAGTGAATCCGGGATGATTTGACTTACACCGGCTCTTCCATAAGCAATTGGTGCCGACCATTTGGTATCCCAGCGCAAGGGTTCACGCTTGCAGGAAATCCAAAAGAACAACAACAGGCAGGGCCAGCATCGATAGAAAGTAAAAAGCTTACCCGTAACCATACTTTTCTCTCCATACAAAATAAAGATATTTTCTCATTTCTTCTTCTCTTGCATTGTTTCCGGGTTGATAAAGACTTGTTCCTGCCAGTTCGTTGGGAAGAAATTCCTGCAAGGATTCATCACTGCCTGCAACAAAATCATGTGCATATTTATATCCATCTCCGTAACCGAGTTCTTTCATCAATGATGTAGGAGCGTTTCGAAGATGCATTGGCACGGGCAGATCGCCGGTTTTTTTAACCAATGAAAGTGCTTTCTCGATAGCCACATAAGAGGCATTGCTCTTGACTGAGGAGGACAGATAAACGGCTGTTTGAGAAAGGATGATTCTTCCCTCAGGCATGCCTGTTTTATGAACCGCATCAAAGCAAGCTGTAGCCAGCACCAAGGCAGTGGGATTGGCATTGCCAATATCTTCAGAGGCAAATACCAGCATGCGCCTGGCGATAAAAATTGGATCTTCACCCCCCTCAATCATCCGGGCAAGCCAATACACCGCAGCGTTTGGATCGCTGCCTCTCATGGATTTGATAAAGGCTGATATAATATCATAATGCTGCTCCCCGGATTTGTCGTAAAGCGCCTGTTTTTTCTGGATGAGTTCCATCACCTGTTCATCGGTGATGTGCACTTCTTCTTCCCGGGATGTTTGTACAAGTAGATCAAAAATATTAAGCAGTTTGCGGGCGTCTCCCCCGGATGCCCTGAAAAGAGCATCTGTGGCATCGAGGAAAATATTTTTTGTTTGCAGATAGGCATCTTTTTCCATGGCCTGAAAAAGAATTTGCATGAGCTCCTCGGAGGTGAGTGCCTGAAGCACATACACCTGACAACGGGAGAGCAAAGGCGCAATTACTTCAAATGAAGGATTTTCAGTGGTGGCGCCCACAAGTGTTACCCAGCCATTTTCAACGGCATGCAGCAAGGCATCTTGCTGAGATTTGCTAAACCTGTGAATCTCGTCTATAAACAAGACCGGAGCACCTTTGCTAAGCAGGTTCCTGTGTTTGGCTCGATCAATTACCTCTCTTACATCTTTTACTCCGGAATGAACTGCGCTGATAGGATAAAAATCGCGTCCTAATTCACCGGCAAGAAGACTTGCAATCGTTGTTTTGCCTACACCCGGTGGGCCCCACAAAATGAGTGAGGGAAGAGAGTTGCGACCAACAAAAGTGCTGATGGGTCCGGCAGGTCCAATCAGGTGTTTTTGACCAATCACATCGGAGAGTTTCTTTGGGCGCACCCTTTCGGCCAGTGGCTGATGAAGATTCACAGGGTAAAGTTACACCTTCTGTATCCTTTCGTCAAACAGATGCCAAGCATTACATTTGCAGACATGAGGGTAAAAGAAAATCTGCATGGTATTCTTGGCCGGCTACCTGCAGGAACAACCCTGGTGGCGGTTACCAAAAACCAATCCATGGAAAAAATCCATGAATTATATGAAGCCGGATGGAGAATATTTGGAGAAAACCGCGTGCAGGAATTACTGGAGAAAAAAAAACAACTACCTGCCGATATTGAATGGCACCTGATTGGTCATCTGCAAACAAACAAGGTAAAAAGCATCATTGGTCATACCCAACTCATCCATGGTGTTGACAGCATCAAGCTCATGGATGAACTGGAAAAACAATCTGCGGCTAGGCAAACCCCAACAAATATTCTATTACAATTTCATATCGCCAGGGAGGAAAGCAAGTTTGGTTTTTCACCAGGAAATGCAGAAGAAATTTTCAATATTCCTTTTGCAAACAAATATCCTCATTTGATTGTTGGTGGGCTAATGGGTATGGCCAGTTTAACGGCTGAGGAAGATGAGAGTGCCAGAGACTTCATGGTGCTTAAAAATCTGCATAAAAAACTTCTGTATGTTTTGCCTGAGGCAAAAGTGCTATCGATGGGGATGAGTGGTGACTATGGCATTGCCATTGCCTGTGGCAGCAATATGATACGCGTAGGGAGCGCGTTGTTTGCCTGATGGGAGAAGGAGCAGCTTTGTTCACAGCCATTATCTGGGCAATAGGAATATTTCCCTTTACGGAAGCGTCTAACAGGATGGGAGCATTTACGGTAAACAATTTCAGACTCCTGCTTGCTGCATTGTTGCTAAGCCTCATGCTCATATTTGGTTTTGGGATTGGCATCAGCGAAATGTTTACCCTACCCAACAAGGAACAATGGTTTTGGCTGGGTTTATCGGGACTGATTGGACTGACGATCGGGGATTTTTTTTCCTTTTCTTCATTCTCCCTGTTGGGCCCTCGTTTATCGAGCATTTTTGCAACCCTAGCACCGGGTGTGGTGCTGATCACTGAGGTGTTCATGGGCAATGAGCAGTTGAGCACCATGGGTTCAGCAGGCATGCTTATTACTTTATCCGGCATTCTGATTAGTCTGCTGAAGCAGGAAGAAAAAAACACAGACAAGAAATCATCCAAAGGCATCATCTATGCTGCGCTGGCAGCCATATGCCAGGGACTTGGAATCGTTTGTTCGAAAGAAGCCATGCATACAGCCACATCACTTGAACCGGCGCACTCTGCATGGATACGCATGGTTACCTCATGCGCAATGGCATACTTGCTGGTGCTTTTTACAGGAAGAATAAAACAGGAAATTATGCCTGTCATTGAAAACAAAAACCATGGGCTGAAATATGTGCTTTGGGGAACATTGTGCGGTCCGGTCATTGGCATGACAAGTTGTATGTATGCCCTTGGCCATATTGATGCCAGTGTAGCACAAACCCTGTTTTCACTTGTACCGGTTTTTGTTGTACTTATTTCAAGAATATATTATGGCCATCGGATCAATACCCAACAACTCATTGGCAGTTTACTTGCAACCGCCGGCGTATTTATTCTGATCTGGAGGACATCCATTTCACACACATTGGGTCTTTTATGAAAACAAAAATGCTGCTTAAAAATATCGGTCAGCTCTTGCAAGTTTGGGATGAAGCCCCTGAACGAATCTGCGGGGAGCAAATGAAAAAACTTCCCGTGATAGAAGATGCATGGTTGGCTATTGAAGATGGCCTGGTTGCTGATTTTGGACCGATGGAAACATTTCCGGGGATTGTTGACTGGAGCGGACTTGAAGTAATGGACTGTGAGAACAGATTGGTTTTTCCCTCCTGGGTTGATTCGCATACACATCTGGTTTTTGCAGGAACGAGAGAAGTAGAATTCAGAGATCGGATACAAGGGATGAGCTACGAAGAAATTGCAGCCAGGGGAGGCGGCATACTGAACTCAGCAAACAAGCTGCGTAACACTTCCGAGGATATACTTTTTGAATCAACAAAAGAAAGATTGTTACAGGTGATTGCTTCCGGCACCGGTGGTATAGAGATCAAATCAGGCTATGGCCTCAGCCTAGAATCGGAACTGAAAATGCTCAGGGTAGCCAAGCGTATTGCCTCGCTGAATCTGATTCCCGTAAAGACCACCTTGCTTGCTGCTCATGCCGTACCTAAGGAATACAAGAACAACCGTGAAGCATATATCAACCTGATCGAACAAGAAATTATTCCTGCTGTTGCTGCGGAAAATCTTGCTGATTATGCTGATGTATTTTGTGAAAGAAATTACTTTTCTGAAAAAGAAACCATACGCATTCTGGAGTGTGCCTTTAGGCATGGCATGAAACCGAGGGTTCACGCCAACCAGCTTTCATTTTCGGGAGGAGTGCAGGCTGCGGTGGCCATTGGTGCCATCAGTGCAGACCATCTCGAATATGTAGGTGAAGCAGAAATACAATTGATGTTGCAAAGTCGGGTAATTCCAACACTTTTGCCGGGTGCCGCTTACTTTCTTCAGTTGCCTAAGCCACCTGCCAGAGCGATGCTGGATGCAGGGCTTCCGCTTGCAGCTGCTTCAGATTATAATCCGGGCAGTTCACCAAGCGGAAACATGCATCGGATCATGAGCATGCTCTGTATAGAATATGGCCTGGGTCCGGAAGAAGCCTTTCATGCCACCACGATCAATACGGCGGCTGCTTTGGAGTTAAGTCAAGAGTTAGGCACCATCAGCAGAGGCAAAAGAGCGAATCTGGTGATTACAAAAAAAATGGATAGCTACTTGCGTATTCCATATGACTTTGGAAATCATCCCGCTGATTACATCTTGCTGTCAGGAAAAAAAACCCAATTCACGCCACCGGTTTAGGAGGTAAATTCTTACATTTGGTAAAGCATTAAACCTACAACTCAATTACAATATTATGTATGCGGTGATATTTATTTATGAGATAGGAGACAATCTGGAAGGATATGCTGAGATGGATAAGCTAACGCTGGAGCTCGTATCAGCACTTCCCGGATATCTTGGATTTCAGAAGGCCGGAGACGGAAAAAACAACATTTTTATTTCCTACTGGGAAAGCCTTGAGCATATTGATGCATGGAGAAAAGATCCGGTACACACAAAAGCAAAAGCAGAAGGAGCAAACAAATGGTACAAACGATACATCAGCCAGATTTGTAAGGTTGAACAATCGCATGAAATGAAAAAACAGCAATGATGTCGAAGGGTTTGCTTTCCTTATATACCGTTATTTTGTTCATTTTATGCTTAGATGCCCGGGGGCAATTTTACAACGGACTGCAAAACGATTTCGGAAAAAATCGCATCCAGTATAAACAGAGAGACTGGCAGTTTTACCGATTCGACAAATACGATGTATATTTCTATCAGAATGGTGCTGAACTGGCAGCATTTGTTGCAGAATCAATCAACAACAACATCCTTGAATTTGAAAACAAAATTGATTTTACTCTTGAAGACAGGGTAGAGTTTATCCTTTACAACCGGCAAACAGACTTCAAACAGAGCAATATTGGTTTGGTAACCACCGACCCGAACAATATCGGTGGAACCACCCGGGTAGTAGGAAACAAAGTGTTTTTATTTTTTGAAAGCGACAGACAGCAACTGGAGAAACAAATCCGTGCGGGCGTTGCAGATGTAATCATTAGTCAGTGGTTATATGGTGGCAGCTGGAAAGACCGCGTAAAAAGTTCTACGCTTCTGCATCTTCCGGAATGGTATACCCGTGGACTCATCAACTTTTTAGCAGGAAACTGGAGCATCCACGACGAAGAAAAACTCAGAGATGGAATCCTTACGCGCAAGTTTAGGAAGTTCAATCACCTGGAGGGGGAAAATGCAAACATTGCCGGATATTCCATCTGGAAATACATTTCGGACAATTATGGTTTTGAGGTCATCCCTAATCTCATTTACCTGAGTCAGGTAAGCAGGAACATCGAAAGCGGCTTCAACTTTGTGTTAGGTGCCGGTATTAGTACCGTTATTGACGAATGGTTCAGGTACTACACAAATATTTATGAGAAAAAAGGAAAAGACAAATCAATGCCTGTTTTCAGCAAAGAGCAGTTTCCATTTAAAGTCAGGAAAAACAAGGTGTATTCACAATGGAAGACAAGTCCAGACAAGAGGTACGCCGTATATGTGACCAACGAAATGGGGCAGGTAAAAATTTTTCTAGTGGACCTGAATAAAAAATCCCGGAAGAGAATTTTCAAACAAGATGTGAAATTAGAGCGCATAACAGATTACAGTTATCCGCTTATCTGTTGGCATCCCTCCTCAACCCGATTTGCTTTTGTAACCGAGAGCAAAGGTGATTTGTATCTTCAGTATTTTGACATGGAGACGATGAAGCAGGAAACAAAACCCCCACTCACCACTTATGATAAAATCCTTGATATAAGTTATGCACCTGATGGCAAAAGACTATTGCTCTCTGCCATGAAAAAGGGGCAAACAGATATTTATGTATATAACCTTGCCTCAAACACATCCGAACAAATCACCAATGATGTGTATGACGACAGGTATCCTGCCTTTATCAAATCCGGAAAGGAAATTGTTTTTTCTTCGAACCGCAACCAGGATAGTCTTGACAGCAAATTGTTTTTTTCGGAATACAGCAAAAGCAATTATGATTTGTTTGTTTATGAATACATCAAAAAGAACAGGGTGTTGAGGCGTCTTACACAAACACCCAATATCTCCGAAATACAAAATCAGCAGGTAGATGAAAATCATTTTATTTTCCTGACCGATGAAAACAGACAGATCACCAGAATGTATGGATTACAAGACAGCGCACTGGCTTTTGTTGACACCACTGAGCATTATCGTTATTATCTTTCCAAGAAACCCATCTCTGCTTATGCAGCGGGTATTCTTGAACACCAGGTGAGCAAAGATGGAAACCAGATCAATCAGATTTTCTATCACAAAGGCAGGTACAGGCCGGCCACAACCCTGCTTATGCAGCCTGCCGAATCGCCGAATACCGGCAGGCAAGAGCTCTCAAAAGACATTGTTACTTCACAGGAAAAGGCAACAACTCATTTGTATCAAAGGGCGCGACAGATTTTTCTTGAACCTGACACCGGGTGGGTAAAAAACAGAATACGCTTTCAATCCTATAATTTTGAAGTTGAAAATGCTCAGGTAAAACCGACAAGCAAGGTAGCTGATGAAAAAAATAAAAATCAACCTTCAAAAGGTGAAAAATCAACGGTTGGAAAAACCGGTGAGGTGTTTGAACTTCCAAAACAACTGAATTATTTCAGGTTTTTTACATTGGATCAGATAACCACTCAATTCAACAATAATTTTGTGAACCAAACTTACCAGAAATTTACCGGTGGCGAGGTGTTTTTTAATCCGGGTATCAACGGAATGGTTCAAATTGGTTTGAGCGATGTTTTTGAAGATTACCGTCTTTTCGGAGGATTCAAATTATCTGCGGATCTTCGCTCCAATGAGTTTCTTGCAGGTATTGAGGACCGAGCTCATCGCTGGGACCGTACCTATACTTTTTACCGCCAGAGTTTTCCTGCATCAAGGGCGCAGAGTTCTGCAAAAATTCTTTCACATACACTCACTTATGCTTTACGCTATCCTTTCAGCGAAGTCTCTTCAATCAGATTTTCGCTAAGTGCCCGCAACGACCGATCGGTTTACCAATCATCCGACTTGGTATCGCTTGCCAAAAAAAATACTTATGATTACTGGGTAAGCGGAAAAGCAGAATACATCTTCGACAACAGCAGGCAAAAGGCCATCAACATTTTTAATGGCGTGCGTTTCAAAATATTTGGAGAATACTTTAACAGCATCAATCTTACCAATCAAAACCTTACTGTGTTGGGAGCCGATTTTCGTTACTATCAGAAAATCTACAAGAATTTTATTTTTGCATTCAGAGGGGCAAGCAGCACATCCTTCGGCCCACAAAAACTTGTTTATTATCTGGGAGCCACCGATAACTGGATTAACTTGAGCACATCCAATCCCACTTTTAACCGGAGTATTCCTGTGGCCAACCAGGAGCAATATGCCTTTCAGGCACTTGCTACCAACATGCGGGGGTTTAGTCAGAATATCCGCAACGGCAATAGTTTTTGCGTGTTCAACAATGAACTGAGGCTGCCGGTTTTTACAGTGTTGTACAACCGTCCGCTGCGCTCAGATTTCCTATCGAATTTTCAGGTCATCGGATTTTATGATGTGGGTACTGCATGGACAGGCATCTCTCCGTTTGGCAATGGCAATATCTACAATTCAGAAATCATTTCAGCCTATCCGGTATCTGTGACCATTAAAAAAGACCGACAGCCCTTTGTAACAGGATATGGCTGGGGACTGCGCTCTCGTCTATTCGGCTATTTTGTGAGACTGGACTGGGCATGGGGACACGATGATGGTGAACAGAAACCAAGGATTTTTTATCTCTCACGCGCAACAGACTTTTAACACATGAGCACAACTTCTCTAATTTTTCTTTTACTGGTGGGCCTGTTCGCAGGATTTTTAAGCGGCATGGTAGGCATTGGAGGCGGCATTCTTATCGTACCTGTACTGGTTTATTTTTTTGGATTTTCCCAACACAAAGCACAGGGAACAACCCTATTTCTGTTTGTACTTCCCGTGGGTATTCTGGGCGCATACAATTATTACAAATCGGGCAACATCGATATCAAAACCGCCCTTGTCATTTGTGCTACCTTTGTTTTCGGGAGCTATTTCGGCTCCAAGCTTACACTGAGTTTAGATCAGCTCACCGTGAAGCGAATCTTCGGCATTTTTATTTTACTTATTTCGCTTAAAATGATTTGGGGGAAATAAACCAAAGTTTGCATCGGTCAATCATTTATCATTATCATTGTGTTTTACTAAAACATGAGCACATCTTCATCTAATCACCCCAAAGGACTCTATGTCCTGTTTGTTACCGAAATGTGGGAACGCTTCAGCTATTACGGCATGCGTGCCATATTTGTCTTGTTCCTTACCAAAGCACTGATGTACGACAAGGCGATGAGTTCCGACATCTACGGAAGCTACACCGGTCTTGTTTATCTCACGCCCTTGATTGGCGGATACATGGCAGACAGGTTCTGGGGCAACCGAAAATCCATTATCATCGGAGGAATTCTGATGGCCATTGGTCAGTTTTTCATGTTCCTGAGCGGTTCTTATTATGAAAATGTGGACATCGCAAGGATGCTCATGATGGTTGGATTAACCACCCTGATTTTCGGTAACGGATTTTTTAAACCCAATATTTCAACCATGGTTGGTCAACTTTATCCACAGGGAGACAGAAGGGTTGATTCCGCATTTACCATCTTTTACATGGGCATTAACCTCGGTGCTTTTTTCTCTCCACTGGTTTGTGGTTGGCTGGGAGATACGGGTAATCCGGGTGATTTCAAATGGGGCTTTCTTGCCGCTTGCTTCGGCATGATAATCTCCTTGATACTTTTCATTACCCTCAAAGACAAATACATTGTTACTCCTGAAGGAAAAGCCATTGGCAGCGCGCCCAACAGCAAGCGGAATGAGCAGGCTGAAGGCCAAAAAAACAGCGAATTTTCAATGGTACAGATCATCACCTGGTGTGCTGTAGCCATCGGACTTTATTCACTATTCATGTATCTGGAACAAGGCGTGATCGGTTCATTCATCTTTTCGCTTTGTATAGCCGCTCCCGGTTTTATCATCTCCGATAAATCTCTTACAAAAACAGAAAAACAAAGAATTTCGGTGATTTACATTGTGGCATTTTTTGTAATCTTCTTTTGGTCAGCTTTTGAGCAGGCAGGGGCTTCACTTACTTTTTTTGCAGAAGAACAAACCAACAGAACCATTGGTAGCACCACCATTCCAGCCAGTTTTTTCCAGTCGGTGAACGCAGTGTCAATCGTTATTTTTGCTCCCTTGTTTGTTGCCCTTTGGGGATTTCTCGGGAAGCGCAATATGGAGCCTGCTTCACCTTATAAACAAGCCATCGGATTGATGCTGCTGGCCCTCGGATACCTTGTCATTGCCCTCGGCGTAAAAGGCATTGATCCTTCTACCAAAGTGAGTATGATGTGGTTATTGAGCCTCTATCTGATTCATACCTATGGGGAGTTATGCCTCTCTCCTATTGGTCTTTCGATGGTAAATAAACTGGCTCCCGTTAAATTTGCTTCACTGCTCATGGGCGTGTGGTTTTTGTCTACAGCAGCCGCCAACAAATTTGCAGGTACACTCAGTGCCTATTACCCCGAAACCATGATAGAGGTAAAAGCCATTCAGGAACAAGAAGCCAAAAACGGAATCACCATTTGTGCTACCAAAGACAAAAGTGAAATGATCAATTCCAAGGAATATGTAAGTATAGATGCTGTTTCGTTCAAAGAACTTCCCGATGATTCCAACAAAGAGGGAACCATCAAAAGTGTATTCAGTGGTTCAGTCATCAAATCGAAATCATTTGTTGGTTATTCCATCGATTCGCTCTACTCCTTTTTTATGCTGTTTGTGTTTATGGCCGGAATTGCCTCAATCATCCTGTTTGTGCTCTCGGCTTTCCTCCTTAAAATGATGCATGGCATCCGATGACAAAAATTCTTTTTTTTATTGCTTTGCTATTGGTTTTGCTCTACCAACCTCTTTTTTCTCAAACATCGGGAAAAGTAAACTGGCAGGAGTTTAACAGCTTAGAAAAGCTACAAAAGTCACAAGCCAAAAAAGTACTTGTGGATGTGTATACTGACTGGTGTGGTTGGTGTAAAAAAATGGATGCATCAACATTCAGGCACCCGGTGATTACCGAACTGCTTGACAAATATTTTTACAGCGTAAAATTGAACGCAGAGAAAGCAGATACCATTCTCTATGCGGGTAAAAAATTCTATTTACCCGGTCCCGGAAGAACAACGCACACCCTTGCGGCTCAACTGCTCAATGGAAAAATGAGTTACCCGACTACCGTTTTTTTGGATGAATCACTCAAATCACTTGGCCCGGTTCCCGGATATCTGGAACCTGCCATGATGGAAAAAATTCTCGTTTATTTTGGTGAGAACCATTATAAAACCACAGATTGGAAAGTTTTTGAGAAAAATTTTAAAGGCAAAATAATTGTACAAGAACATGGCTATTGATGGTAGACTGAGATACCTGTTGTGTCTCATCCTGATTCCGCTGTTTTTTACATCGACCAAAGCCCAATTCACCATCAACAAAGAGGATTGGCTTCGTCCTTTTACAATGAGTAAGTACAATGTTTTTACATCGGTTGACTCAAGTTTCTTTGCCGGTGGCGAAGGTATTACCTGGAACATCCAAAATCAGCAGTCGATTGGCATCCAAACCATCGACATTCAAAAACAAGCCTGGTATCTGAATACCGATCTTCCGGATAGTCTTCTGGCCATTCAGTGGGGAAACCGGGATACATGGTTATATACTTCAAGAAACAGTGGTATTCATTTGCAGGGAATGATTCAGTCGGGAAACTTATGGAAAGCAGATGCACCGTCTGTGCGCATTCCTTTTCCACTTTTATATGGCAGTACACATGTGCTTGAGTCAACATTTTCTTACACAAAAGACACCAGCTTTTTGCTTGTCATCGATTCGGTGAGAAGAGAGAGATCCTATTTGCAAACCATCACCACTCCCGGGTACGGTAACTTTATTACCAACGGTGTACCCAAAGCATGTATGCTTGTTCGGGAAGAGATCATCATGAGTGATACCATTTCCTATCACAATTCTTTTACCGGATGGTTCAACAGCCTGGTTCAACCCGAAAAAGATACGCTCGTCAATTTTTACTGGATGAGCAATCTGGGTGGTTTTTTGCCGGCTGTTGGATTTTTGGATAATGGTGAATACACGCTTTGGGTTTCAACGATAGAACCTGAACCTTCTGCCATCAACAGCCGCCTTTCAATGACACAAGAGGCATCTCCTAACCCCTTTACTTCCGGCATATGGGTGGAACTTAAAGAGCCCGGCGAACACATCAGGGTGATTGATTTACAGGGCAAAGTCGTGAAACAGTTTGCACAACTTCCTGCCGGAAAAATTAATCTGCCCCTCGAGGAATTGATGCCCGGTACTTATTACCTTTGTTATACTAAACAACCAAACCAAAACAAACAAATCCTCAAAATTCCATGAACATGAAGAAACAAGTACTACTATTTGCCTTTACCATGATTGGTACTCTTGGTTTCGCCCAAACCATTCCAAATCCCGGATTTGAAAACTGGGGGAGTTCCATAGCAGGTGAACCTCAACAGCCTATCGGCTGGGTGACGGCTAATTTGCTTGCGGCGCCGCTGATTGGAAGTGGAAATCCAACTTCTGCTGTCTCAGCGAGTGCGCCCGACAACCATCAGGGAAATTTTTCTCTCAAGTTAACTACCGTGTCTCTTGTTACGAATCCTGACACAAATAATTTTCCTGATGTGCTCGGCATCTGTTTCGCCGGTTCCACCACCTTTTCTCTTGCACAAACACCTCCTGTAAAAGTTGTGCCCGGATATCCTTTTACCTCCCGTCCGCAAACACTTTCTTTTCAGGCAAAATACAGCCCGGCAAATGGAGATTCTGCCTATTGCTATGTAGCTTTAACAAAATGGAATGGAACCTCTCAGGATATTGTGGCGGAAGGTTTTGACCTTATCACCGGCCCATTGTCCGCTTATACCCAGCGATCCGTGACACTGGTATACGACAGTGCGTTTATGAATACCATGCCAGACAGTTGCCAGATTTGGTTTTCATCCAGCAGTGAAGATTATCCTCAGGTAGGGTCAATACTTTGGGTTGATGCCTTGGCGTTTTCCGGCTATGTTGGCCTTCGGGACATCAGCAAAGAATCCTTCTCTTTGTATCCCAATCCTGTTACCGAAAACCTGCAAGTGGAAGTGGCAGCACATTACAATCGTTACAGCATCATGGATGTTTCCGGTAAGCTCTGGCAATCAGGTGGACTGATGTCCGGAATTTCCAGACTGGGTGTTGCGGAGCTCCCTCCGGGTGCTTATCTGCTGCGATTGGAGTCTGCCCGCTCAGCGCCTTTGCAGAGACCTTTTATCAGGCAATAAGAAAGAAAAAATCAATCATTTCAGGGGGAGCCAATGCTCCCCCTTTTTTTTAATACATGATATTCTTATACTGCCTGCACTCCCTCAGGATTTGGCTGCGGCGGCGTTATTGATTCCCTTTATATGATATTTTTGTACCTTGCAAACTGATTTACAGCATGAAAAAGATTCTCTTTTGTTTGTTGGGCTTGGTTTTTTTTGGACTGGGTTCAGAGGCTCAAACCATTGACAACACACTCACCCCTGCCCAGTGTGTACAGCAAGTATTTCTGGGACAAGGTATCACCGTAACAAATGTTCAGTTTCAGGGGGATTCTACGAGGCAGATTGCCAAATTCTCAGGGTTCACCAGTTTTGGTATTGATAGTGGCATCGTATTAAGTACCGGAGATGCCGCAGACATTGCCGCCCCGAGTTCAACATTTTCTTCCAGCACCATCCAGAACCAGCAAAATACCCCACAGGATCAGGATATTGCAGATATCATTCAAACAAATAATCCCGGTATTTCAGCCAACGATCCTGCGATTCTTGAGTTTGATTTTGTGCCGCAAGGTGATACCATTCAGTTTGAATATGTTTTTGGTTCAGAGGAATATCCTGAATTTGTATGTGAATACAATGATGGATTCGGTATGTTTTTGAGTGGCCCGGGAATCAATGGTCCTTTTCTTAACAATGCAGAAAATATCGCTCTGATTACCAACACCAACATCCCTGTTTCTATTTACAACATCAATGGAGGCGATTCCAATTCAAGTTGCGCATGGGAAAACTCCAATGACTCCTTGTATGTTGACAATGCCTCTAACACTGAACTCGTATTTGATGGCATCACCACTGTGCTGAGGGCAAGAGCCATTGTGCAATGCGGTCAAACTTATCACCTCAAAATTGCCATTGCAGATGCAGGCGACTTCTCTTATGATTCCGGTGTATTGTTAAAAGCAAAAAGTTTGTCATCCAACCTTGTCGTACTTGAAGCAGCTACCGGTAACGGAGACACCACACTTGTGGAAGGATGTATGCCCGGCATTTTCCGTTTTATCCGTCCATCAACCACCAATACCGATACGCTTAATGTTCCCATTGAGATTTTAGGTACTGCTATTAACGGTGTTGACTACAACCTGATTCCTGATACAATTGTGTTTTTGCCCGGAGTTGATACAGTTACCATTAACATCAATCCTTTTAGCGATGCGATTGCCGAAGGTCCTGAGTCCATCATCATCAATATTCAACAGCTGAGTTGTTCAGGTACTGTTTTTAATGTCATCAGTTCAACACTTTGGATTGTTCCTCCTTCACCGATTGTTGTCAATACCAGCGACACCACCATCTGTCTTGGAGAAAGTGTTACCCTTGTACCCATCATAAGCGGTGGATACACCCCTTACAATTTCTTGTGGAATACAGGGGCAACAACTCCCACCATTACTGTGAGTCCCGGTGATACCACTGAGTATTATTTGGTGGTAACCGACACCTGTACAAATGGGATTGACACAGGATTCATCCGTGTAAATATTGTAAACCCACCGAATGTAACAGTATCGATAAGCCCTTCTGAGGTATATGAACTCTGCGGGTCTGCCACAGTCACATTCACACTTAGTTCTCCACAACCTGCAGCCTTCCCTGCCAATGTTGTGATTGGCGGAACTGCTTTCGCTCCTTTTGATTACACCCCGGCATTGCCAACCATCATTACTTTCCCGGCAGGAATTACCTCTCTTTCCTTTCCAATTACTACTGTTGATGATGGCTTCCCTGAAGGCTTGGAAACTGTTATTGTAAGCGTAAATAACAATAGTGCCTGCCAGAATTCACTCTCCGTAGATACCCTTTTTATTGACGACAATTATGATTTCCCACAGGTGATTATCACTCCTCAAAATACACCTGTTTGTCCGGGCGATACGGTATTCCTGAACACATTTGTGACTGGTGGATCGGGCAACTTTGATTTTTTATGGAACAACGCTGCAGGTCCGGCTCAGGGCTCATCCAACTATTACATTGCAGGAACCACAACTGGGAACATTTATGTAACAGTTACTGACAGTGTATGTGGAACTTCCGTCTATACAGATATCGACAGCATTGCCAGAACGGTTGTTACCACCAATCCCATAGTGATTACAGCCAACAATCCCCCCAACGCCATTTGTCCGGGTGATAACATCACGCTCTCTGCATTTGCAGTTGGAGGAAACGGCACATTAAGCTATACATGGACGCCCGGGAATCTGACGGGGAGCACAGTGAATGTGAATCCCGCTCAAACCACCACTTACACGGTTACGGTGAATGGAGCCTGCAATACCAGCAATACAGCAACTGTTACTGCCGGTGTTAACCCGCTTCAACCGGTGGTGATAAATCCCATCGCAAACATTGATGTAATTTGCCCGAATACGCCAATCACAATCACTCCAGTAGTAAACCAAAATGGCAATACTACCTTCCTGTATTACTGGTCACCCGGTAATTTTTCTAACCTGAGTGTTACCCTCTCTCCTGTTCAAACCACCACCTACACATTTGCAGCCAGAGGCATTTGCAACCAAACAGATACTGCCCGATTCACCATCAATGTACCCAATTACAGTCCTCTTACGGTTGAAGCAGGAGATCCTGTAACGGTGGTGTGTAAAGGCAATGGTGTAGAAATAAATGCAACCACAACAGGCGGTGGACCGGCCATTCGTTATTCGTTTGGGGGCGCCGGTTTTCAGTCTTTGCCAAACTATACCCATTATGTGTTGAAAGACACTGTTATCCTGGTTGAGGCCAAGGATACCTGCGGACTTCTTGCAAGGGATAGTATTTCCATGAACATTCCAAACTATGCGCCTCTTGAAGCGACAGTTACACCAGATACAGCCGCTTGTTTTGGTAACAAATCCTTGTTGAGCGTTACAATCAGCGGAGGTGCTGTTGGTTTGGGTTACGACATCATTTGGTCAACCGGACAAGGAGTTGATTCCGTTTTGGTTTCCACGCTTGATACCAATTCAGTTGTGATTAATGAAAGTAAACGCTATCGTGTGAGGGTAAAGGACATTTGCAGCACTTTTGATACAGCCAGCATTTTTATCCGTGTGAAGGCTTGCGATGTGGATGCGCCAAATGTTTTCACCCCGAATGGTGACAATGTGAACAATCGTTTCATCATCAAGGGTCTAAAGGAATATCCCAATGCTTTGGTAACCATTTATGACCGTTGGGGCCGTATGGTATTTGAAAGCAGCAACTACACGGAAGAAACGGCCTGGGATGGTTCAGGTGTAGATGCCGGTACCTATTTCTACATCGTACAATTTATCCAGGCGGGGGTGGAACCATTGACAGGAACCGTGCAGCTTCTTCGGTAATACACCCATGAATGGGTGATGTTTTTAAGTCTCTCTAAGGGCTGTATTTCACTTGCATGCCCCATAATGCATCATGATGTTTGTTTTTTTTCGCCGCGGATAAAGGGCTGGCTGAACTTTTTATGTGCTTTGTTTGCGGATAATTCAACATCCTTCTTGCATCTTCTGAGTGGACAAATTGTTAAACTTTTTAAGGGTTGATTTTTCTGAGATATTCAATCCTTAACATTGACCGATGATTCTATTCCTCAGAATTATTGGATTTTTGGATAATTAATAAGGGGTAACTACTTTTACCTTTGAAATCAGATGCACCCATTACCAAGCACTAACCATATAAATTGTTGCATCAGATTAATTCCAACAATATGAAAAAACACCTTCTTTATCTTGTTTTCATTCTATCGCTCTCAGTCATCAAACTCAACGCCTCTCACATCATTGGCGGGGTGGTAAATTACCAGCATTTGGGTGGAGATCAGTACGCAATGACAATCATCATATACAGGGACTGCAGCTCTGCAGCACCCTTTGCCAATCCCTTAGTGCTTAATGCTTTTACCATTGATGGCACATTGTACGACAATTTCTCTATTCCCAATCCTGTCATCACCACAGTTGAACAACCGGTATTGCCACCCTGTGCCATCGCACCAACTGATGTTTGTGTACAGCAGGCAGTATACCAGTCCACGATTACCTTGCCTCCTACGCAGGGCGGATATAGTTTGATGTATACCGTTTGCTGCCGAAACGGAAACATTCTCAATATTGAAAGTCCGGACAACACCTCAAGCAGTTTTGTGGCGAATTTGCCTGCAGATACTTCCATTGACAACAGCAATGCTGTTTTCAATGAGTTTCCACCTACATTTATTTGCAAAGACACACCGTTGAGTTTTAATCACTCCGCCACCGATGCAGACGGTGATTCTTTGTCCTATTCCTTCTGTGCGCCCTCAGACGGCGTTGCCATCGGAGGCACACCCAGTGCTCCGCCCTATCCTGATGTAACATGGGTTGCAGGATTTGACGCAAACAATCCTATAGATGCAAGCGTCCCTTTTCAGATTAATCCGACTACAGGATTACTCACAGGAACACCCAACACAGAAGGCAGGTATGTTGTTGGCGTATGTGTGAGTGAGTATCGCAATGGGGTACTCATCACCACAACAAAAAGGGATTTTCAATTCAATGTTATTGCCTGTCAGAATGCAATTGTTTCCTTTCCAAGCCTCATAGATTCATGTTCCGGACCCACCATCACTTTTCAAAACAATAGCATCAACACACAAACTTATTTTTGGGATTTTGGAGTACCTGGGGTTGATTCAGATACATCCAATTTATTTTCTCCCACTTTTACTTATCCCGACACAGGCTTGTACACAGTAACCCTGATTGCCTCTCTTGACAATGGCAACGGTGTGTGCTCTGATACCGCTACAGGTGTTTACCATGTAAGGCCCTTGCTTGACATTGCCCTGGATCCTGCTGCTTCACAGTGTCAGACAGGTAATCTTTTTAACTTCATTGCCGGAGGTGCTTTCGATTCTACCGCAACTTTTCAGTGGTATATGCCAGGTGCTTCAGGCAACCAATCATCAACCTCTCAAAACATCAGCAGCATCACCTATCCATCAGCAGGTAGTCATACAGTATCTTTGGTCATCACCCAATATACCTGTTCTGATTCTGTTTCCACCACCTTCTCCACTTTTCCCATGCCCAGCATCAGCGGTGCTGTGCAAATACCTTACTGCAATAGTGCCAATGTGCAATTTTCAGCTACCGGAGACCAGGGCAATGTGTTGTGGAATTTTGGAACCGGAAATACGGCAGATACCTCCATCATAAGGAATGCTTCCTTTACATATCCTACAAGCGGTAATTATGTTGCCTCCATCAGGATCACCAATCCTGCAACCGGATGCAGCACCCTTGATACAGTTGGTTTTTTTGTGCCTGTAGAAGATTCTCTGGTCTTGTCGGACATGAGGAACCGTCAGGTACTTTGTAAAGGCGATACCCTTGAGTTAAAAGCAAATTTCAGAGGAGGAAGACCGGGATACCTGCTCTCCTGGAACAATGGTTCATGGGTGAATGATCCGGAGTTCATACTAACCACCAATCAAACCCAGCTCTTCAGAGTTGCGCTAAGAGATTCCTGCGGAAGAAAAGACTCCGTCATTTTTCAGGTGGATGTTCCTGTATACGGACCTGTTGAACTGAGTTTAAATAAAGATACAGCCATTTGTTCCTACCAAAACTACCTGCTCAAAGTAAATGCAATAGGGGGAACCAATTCTTTTGCCTACAATTGGACAAGCGACAATCCGCAAGCCACTTTTTTTGCAGCCAACAGCGATACCACCACAGCTACTTTTCTGAAGAAAAGTAAATTTTTTGTTACAGTTACTGATGCCTGTAACTCCACCGCAAGGGATACGATAGAAATCGACAAGTTGCCCTGTGATTTGAATCCTCCGAATGTGTTTACACCCAACGGAGACAATTCAAACAGCAAATTTATAGTTGCCAATCTGGAATATTATCCGAATACAAGGCTTACTGTATATGATCGTTGGGGTAACAAAAAATTTGAAACCGAAAATTATTCTTCGGAAAACACCTGGGATGGTGCCAACGCTGATTCAGGTGTTTACTATTACATCATTCAGATTCCTCTTTCGCCACCGCAAACGCTCAACGGGTTTGTTCATCTGCTGAGATAAATTCATGTAAAAAGCACATGTTATCCATATGTCTCATCGATTAACCAAAAGGATATTTCTATGGGGCATCTTCATCCTGTTACATGGCAAATTATTGCTTGCAGAACACTTTGTGGGAGGTGAACTCTTTTATCGTTTACTTCCCAATGGACAATATGAGGTAACATTAAGGGTTTATCGCGATTGTAATTCAAGCGGCGCTACTTTCGACAATCCTGCATCAGTGGGGATTTACACAGGCAACTCACTGTATCTTGACTTGAGGCTTTATAATCCGGTGATTACCTCGCTCTCCCAAAATACAAATCTGGGTTGCGTGCTTTCTCCTCCCAACCTTTGCACACAAATGGGTGTGTATAAAGACACCATTGTATTGCCATCAAATGCCAATGGATATGATTTAATTTATACCAGGTGTTGCAGAAACAATTCCATCATCAATATCGTTGATGCCTCGGATGTGGGCAGTTCCTATATCAGTCGGGTTCCTCCCTCAGGAACCATCAACAGCAGTCCGCGGTTTAACCAGATACCTCCAATTTTTTTGTGCAGGAATACACCCTTTACTTTTGACCATTCTGCCTTTGACCAGGATGGAGATCAACTGGTATACAGTTTATGCACACCCTATAGCGGTGCAAGCACTGCCAGCCCTATGCCACAACCACCGGATCCACCTCCTGCAGGATTTGTAAATTGGGTAAGCCCCTTTAATTCGGCGAGTCCCATGCCTTCCTCACCTGCCATGAGCATCAATCCACAAACAGGTCAGTTGTTTATCAATCCATCATTGCCGGGAAGGTATGTGGTAGCTGTTTGTGTTCAGGAATACCGCAATGGTATTTTACTGAGTGAGGTCTCAAGAGATTTTCAGTTTAATGTGGAGGAATGCGACAATTCGGTATCCATCATTACCAACCAGTTGTCTTCTGTGGGTAACGGACAAAATCCCTACTGCCGTGGCTTGACCTACTCATTTGAAAACCAAAGCTTGAATTGTAACAGCTTTTTTTGGGATTTCGGAGTCCTTGGAAGCACCAGTGATACAAGCACCCTTCAGGAGCCAACATTTACTTATCCAGCACCCGGGCAATACAATGTAATGTTGATAGCAAACAATGTTGTAAATGGAAACACCTTATGTGCAGATACTTCTTTTGGTACCTTTTTGATTTATCCTGAACTTGATCCTGATTTTGTAGTTCCCCCTCCTCAATGTCTCAATACAAATGCTTATCAATTTTCAGCTTCAGGGGTGTTTGATCCTTCCGCAAGCTTCAACTGGTCGGTGAACACAGGCGCTGGCACATTTACTTCAAATCAGCAAAGCATCAGCAATGTGACATTCACAGAGGATTCCACACACCGGGTATCACTGATTGTTTCCCAATTTATCTGTTCAGACACGGTTACGCATGATGTATATGTAAATCCCATCCCCGAACCTGAGATTGGCGACATCACCAAATATTGCGTTGGCTTGCAAGTGGATTTCGAAAACTTAACTGATAATGGTAGCAATACATACCATTGGGATTTTGGAATACAGGGTATCAATTCCGATACTGCCGTTCTCTTTGAACCGAGCTATACTTTTCCGGATACAGGTCGTTATACCATTACCCTTTCTGTAACCGATACAAACAATTGTTCGAGTGCGGTGCAGGATACTTTTTTTGTGTTTCCGCTGCTCTCGCCATCAATCAGACCATTCAATGATTCAAATTATGTAAATCAATGTTTTGATAGCAATCAATTTAATTTTCAGGCGCAGGGTGTGTTTTCTTCCAACACTTCCTTTTTATGGGAATTCGGACCAAATGCCAACATCTCCCAATCCAATGCCCCCGATGTTGAGGGTGTTGTGTTTAACCAGCCCGGAATCTTTCCGGTGAAACTGACCATGTATGAAAATGGTTGCGAAAAAAATATTATCGACTCTGTGAGAATTTACAACCGACCTATAATCGATTTTACAGTTTCATCAAGTCGCTGTGCACCCTTTATCTGTCAGTTTCAAAATTTATCTCTTGCAGAAACGCCTATGCTTCATTTTTGGACATTTGGCGATGGAGATAGCTCCACACTTGCATCACCGGTTTATGAATATACTGAACCGGGAACCTATTCACCGTCGCTCAAAATCATCACACTTAAGGGATGCAAAGACACACTAGACTTGGTGCTTTCTCCTCCCCTTCAGTTCATGCCCAGTCCGATAACCGGACTCACACCCGGACCTACATCGCTCTCCATCTTTGAGCCCTCGATTACTTTCAGAGATACATCCAAAGGAGGAACAATGATGATTTTTGAAACAGGGGACGGAAAGATGTATGCAGAAAAAGAGGTGACCCATGTGTACGCAGATACCGGCACTTACAAGGTGATGCAGGTTGTAAAAAATGAAAATGGTTGTGCAGACACGCTTCGTTTTGAGGTGATTGTATATCCTGAGTTTCGCCTTTGGATTCCCAATTCATTTTCACCCAACCGTGACCTGAATAATGAATTTTTCAAAGTTGTAGCCATTGGAATTTCTGATTTTTCCATTGAAATATTTGATCGATGGGGTCAACGAATATATGAAAGCAAGGATGTAACAAAGGGATGGGACGGAACCATTTCCAATGGAAAAGAAGCAATGGATGGAATTTATAATTATAGGATTCAGTGTAAAAATCCGAAATCAGAGGTGGTTGATCGAAGAGGTATTCTTGTCCTCATCCGATAGTTGAAACATGCCATGCAAATACAAAGTTGAAAATTCATCCACATCATACATTTGTAATTATTGTATTTTTACCAAGCGAATCATTTCTGTTTTTTACGATTCCGATGATTCAAGCAGCACTCCCTGATGAGAAAATACCACTTCCCTGATTTTTCAATTTGCATAGGATGGCTGTTTTTAATCATCAACTGTCTCCTATCATCAAAGGCTTTCACCCAAACACTTTCCGGAACGATTAATTTCGATAGTGCGCCTGTTCCTTTTGCCGGTGTTTCATGGCTTCACCATCCTTCCCAAACCCAAAGTGATTCACTTGGAAAATTCAGCCTTCCTTTTCGTTATGCAGACACGCTTTTGATCAAGGCAGCAGGGTTTGCAGATCATTTGGTGTATGTGAGCGATACACAAAGCCTTCGGATAAACCTTACCCGCAGCATCGAATTAAAAGGGGTTGAAGTGTATGAAAGAGGACAAAGTTTAAAACGATCGGGATTGCAGCTCCTCAACACCGAAACCATTGGAAAAATGGAGCTGAAAAAAGCAGCATGTTGCAATCTGGCAGAGAGTTTTGAAACCAATGCTACTGTTGATGTAGTCATGAGCGATGGGGTATCGGGTGCGAGACAACTTTCCATGTTGGGTCTCGATGGAATTTACACCCAGATAAATACAGAAAATATTCCTTACAATCGCGGAGCCATGGCCTCTTTCGGTGTACAATACATACCGGGAACATGGATACGGAGCATTGATATTTCTAAGGGAAGCGGGAGTGTGGTAAATGGATATGAACCCATCAGCGGAACCATTAATGTAGAATTGCTGGCTCCTGAAAAAGCCGATCGTCTCAGCTTTAATGCTTATCAGAATTCACTTGGAAGATCAGAAATCAATCTCAACCTTAACGGAAACAATGGAAAAAAATTTATGCACTCGCTTTTCTTGCATGGGAGTTCAGTGTACTTAAAAAATGATGTCAACCGGGATGGATTTCTGGATATTCCGATTGAACAGGTAAGCAATGTTTTTTACCGCGCTAAATGGAGCAATTCCAAATGGATGACACAAGTGCTTGTGCGCAATGTATACAATAACAAAACCGGAGGAGAATGGAATTATGAACCCTCTATGCGGTTAAAAGGTAAAAGGATGGGCATGGAAACCTTTGTAAGATCTACAGATGTAATTACCAAGACTGCCCTGCTCTTTCCTAGATTTCCGACACGCGGATTGGGGTTCCTCAATCACCTGAGAAGCACCCAACAGGAATTGTATTTTGGAAATAAAAACTACAGCGTCCGCTACCAATCATTCCAAAGTGGATTGATATACCAGGACTTTATCGTTGATACACGCAATACCTTTCAAACCGGTCTATCCTTTGTTTATGACAATTTTAATGAGGTATACAATGACTCAGGATTCAGGAGAACGGATCCTGTTTCGGGAGGTTTTTTTGAATTCACCCGTAACGAGGGTAAAAACCTAAGTATGATGGCCGGTATGCGTGCAGACTATCATCCCGTTTGGAAGTGGTGGCTGACACCAAAAGTAAACATACGATACAATCCAAAACCCAAAACCACCCTACGATTTACCGCAGGAAGCGGCACTAGAATTGCCAATCCGTTTTTGGATAACACCTCCATTTTTGCCAGCTCCAGAAAAGTATTGCCTGCGTCCAACCTACAACCCGAGAGAGCTTTTACTGCAGGTTTTTCTCTGAACCAGAGAACAAGTTTGTGCGGAAAAGATGTAGAACTGAATATGGATGTTTTTGAAACCCGCTTTGTCAATCAGGTGCTAGTCGATTTTTATGAGTCTTTCGACAAAGTAAGCATCTACAACCTGGATGGTGCATCATTCTCTCGAAGTATTCAGGCGGATGTCGTTTCAAGGCTCTCTGCGGGATTTGAAGCAAGATTGTCCTATAAATGGTATCAAATTATAAGTACTTATAGAGGGCTGGGCAACACCACAGGACCCAAACCCATGATCCCTCTCCATCGCTTATTACTGAACCTGAGTTACTATACCGACTTCGAAAAATGGAGGTTTGATTTTACCACGAGATACATGGGCAAAAGCCGCATGCCGGTGAATCATTTTCATCCATCGGGCGTGCATGATGATACCGAATCCTTGCCTTTTTTTCTGCTTAATACCCAGGTGAACCGAAAGTTTAAACACGCCGAGTTATACGCAGGTGCCGAAAACCTTTTGAACTTTGTTCAGCCAAGAGCAATCATCTCCGCAGAAAATCCTTTTGCACAAACTTTTGATGCATCCATGATTTATGCGCCATTAACCGGCAGGGTATTTTACATAGGATTTACCTACATCATTCCCTGAAGGTTTTTGCTTTACCAAATTTGCACACGCTGGCCTTTGGGCACAAACATCTTCTGCCCCTCTTTTATACCAAAGGCATCATAAAATGCATCAATGTTGCGAAGTGGTCCATTAACCCTGTATTGTGCAGGCGAATGCACATCTGTTTTGATTTGTCTGGCAAGATCCGCTTCTCGGCGGCTTGATAACCAGCCATAGGCATATCCAAGAAAATATTCGGCTGAAGGTTTCATACCGAAATCTCCCTTTTCTTTTTTCCCGGAAGGTGATTTCATGAATGCTTCATATCCCATGACACAGCCTCCCAAATCGGCAATGTTTTCGCCCAGGGTATTTTCTCCGTTCACATGCAGCGAGTCCAACACTGTAAAGGAGTTGTATTGTTCAACCAATCTTCTTGCTTTGGCATCAAACTTTTCACGGTCTTCCTTGGTCCACCAATCAGAGAGATTCCCGATGGCATCAAACTTGCTGCCCTGATCATCAAAACCATGTGTGATTTCATGTCCAAAAGTTCCTCCTCCAACAATGCCATACAAGATAGCATCCGGTGCCAAACCGGGATAGCCGGGTACGATGATGTTACATCCCGGAATCACAATTTCATTCATGGACGGGTCGTAATAAGCATTATAGGTTTGAGGCATCATAAACCATTCATCCTTATCAACCGGTTTGCCGAACTTTTGTAATTCGTAGTTGTGATACCACTTTGTACAAGCCATTACATTTTTACAGTATGATTCGCGTGAAATATCCAGTGAAGAAAAATCTTTCCATTTATCGGGATAACCCAGTTTCATGCGCACTTTCGATAATTTCTCTAATGCTTTTTGGCGGGTTGCATCGCTCATCCAATCAATTTTTTGAAGGTGCTCCCTAAACACTTCCATGATGTTATTTCCAATTTCAAGAAGCTTCTCTTTGGTGTTGGGGGGAAGATAATTTTTCACATATTCCTGTCCCACTATTTCGCCCAAGTTTCCATTGGTTTCCTCCACCACCTGCTGCCAGCGAGGTTTTTGTTTTTCCACCCCACTCATCACCGTATTGTAGAAATAGAAGTTCCTGTCGCGGATGGGTTTGCTTAAAAAATTGGCATAAGTGTTTAGCACAGACCATGAGAGATACCAACGCACTACTTGCGGACTGGCAGTAGAGAGCATGTTGTTGAAGGCCTCAAAAAATTCGGGTTGACCAACATTTACTGAATCCAGATTGGCAATACCAAGGCCGGAAGAGAAGGAATACCAATTAAATTTTGGAGTGGCCTCCTGAAATTTCTTCAGTGAGATGCGGTTATAATTTTTGTAGGGGTCTCGCAAATCGGCAATTTTGCGCGATGCACGCGCCAACTTCTCCTCAAGCAGATATACCTCTCCAGCGGCCTTTACAGAATCTTTCCCACCGATTCCACTCATTCGAAACATCTCTCTCAGGTGAATTTTGTATGCCTCTCTCACTCCTGCTGTCTGAGGATCATTATCAAAATAATACTCCTTCACTGGCATGCCGATGCCACCCTGATAGAGGTAGAAAATATTTTTGCTGCTGTTTTTCTCATCTTTGGAAATGCCGGCCTGAAAAAATGTACCGGATGCATAAACGGACACTTCTGCAAGCAATGCCGGCAAATCGTTGATTGTTTTGAGGGCCTCAATTTGTTTGAGCAAAGGACTGATGGGTCCAATCCCTTGTTTGTCAATCCCAACAGTATCCATACCTGAGGCATAGAAATCGCCTATCTTTTGTACCAAACTGCCTTTGGGTGCACTTGTATTTGCGGCGGATGTTTCGCATATCCTGCGGATGGCATTGTTTACACTATCTCGAACAGCAAGTGCAATCCCTGTTGCATGCTCACTTTGGGGAATGGGATTCTTCTTCATCCAGCCGCCGTTGGCATAAGTAAAAAAATCATCCCCGGGATGAACAGAAGTATCGCGGTTTTCCAATAAAACCTGCGGAATGTTTTCACCGGAATTTCCGGAAGGGCTGTTGCAGGCTGCCAAAGCAATCAGCATAGGGAGGAGAAGGAGCTTGTTTTTCATAATTAAATGGCTCCCAAGATAAGAGATAATATAGTAACAGAAAACCGGGATTGAGGTAACTTTGGTTACATTTGTCCCGCATGAAAAAACATTGGTGGAAAGCCCTTGGTATTCTTCTTGTCGCCTATTCCATCATAGGCGGTTTTTTGCTTCCGGTACCACGCATGGAAATCCTCCATGAAACCATACGAAATCTTTATTTTCATGTTACCATGTGGTTTGCCATGATGATCATCCTCACCGCATCATTCACAGGAAGCATTGCTTACCTCAACAAACCTACCCTTAAAAAAGATTTTCTGGCAAGTGAATGTGCCAAGGTTGGTGTATTGTTTGGTTTGCTCGGGATAGCTACCGGATCTCTTTGGGCCAATTATACATGGGGCGCCTGGTGGGTAAATGATGCCAAGCTGAATGGTGCAGCGATTACCCTTCTTTTTTATTTTGCCTATATCCTCCTGCGACAGTCAGTAGACGATCCTGATAAACGGGCGCGACTTGCTGCGGTGTACAACATTTTTGCTTGGGTGATGCTCATTGTATTCCTGCTCATCCTGCCGCGTATGACCGATTCACTGCATCCCGGAAACGGTGGAAATCCGGGCTTTGGCAAATATGATCTCGACAATGGCATGCGGCTGGTGTTTTACCCTGCCATAATAGGCTGGTCTCTATTGGGCGCATGGCTTGCCTCCCTGGGCATTCGACTTAGAAAACTTGAACCAGAACAATGAAAATTCGATCCATTCTCACAACACTATTTTGCCTGTTGTTTATACAAAGTTTCTCACAGGAAACAGCTGTTGAAATGGCTGATACCATGCGCAGCAACGGAAAAATCTATGTGGTAGTTGGTGTCTTGCTTGTCATCTTTACAGGCATCGTGATTTACCTTATCCGATTGGACAGAAAAATTTCTGTCATGGAAAAAAACAGGAAGTAATTTACTCCTCATACAAGCCCATTTTTTCAAGTGCCGCCAATGCCATTTGGTAGCGTTGTAAAAAATCCCCTTCTATAGGTACATAAGGAATTTCATCTGCATGAAGGATTCTTAAGTAATAGTTGTATATATCCTCTAAGCGGGACGCGTTTTCTCTTAAGGGATCCGACTCCCAGGGAACATCAGGCTTGCATAACAGTTGCAAGGCATATCGCTGCGGTTGATAGGTGGCTTTAAGTGATGCAGGTACATTTCCGTACCTGTATTCACTCCATACCCAATTCACCAGATTGTTGGTGTCACAAATCAAAAATTTTTTTGAAAATGATTCATGTTGTAATTCCAGCTTCTCCTGTCCAAGGGCAATATTGAGTATATCATCTTGATCATATTCATACTTACGACCTGCAAAATACATCCTTGAAAATTCGGGAACCATTGGCTCATTCAGCAAGTGGGAGAGATGCATGGCGAGCGTGGTTTTTCCACTGCATTCAGGACCTATGATGGCGATTCGGAGAGGGTTCATTCCTTGAAAACAAGAACAGGCATTTTTACTTTGTGCCTCACCGCATCAATGGTGGTTCCAAGGATAATGTCCTTAAAAGTGGTATGGCCATGCGCACCCATTATCAGTAGATGGGGCTGCAATTGTTGAACAATGGCAGGGATTTCTTTTTTGGGATTGCCATATCCCATGTGGTGAGAGGCCATGTATCCATGGGTATTCAACTGTTGGCAGTATTCCTTTAACTTTTCCTCATCAGCAGTGGTTTCCCTGTCCATGATATCACCACCCATCACCAGTGCACCTGCCGATTCATTGATGTGCAACAAGTGGTAATGTGCATGTTTTCCACCCACGGAGATGGCATATGAAATAATACGCGTATCAATGCCCGAGAAATCGAGGCAGATGCAAATTTCCCTAAAAGAAATCGGCTGGGTGAGGGGGAAAATTTCTCCGGGTTTGCTATGAATTTCGGCGGAAGGAGCCTGTGGTCTGAATACAGGGCGAAAAATAATATAAAGCAATACAAGTGCTGAAAACAAGAGAAATGCAGCCACACTCACCAGGGCAAGCCAGTTGGGTTGGTAATCGTTTTTCCAATTCAAAAACACATCAATCACCAGTTTGATGTTCAGAGATAGAATGATACTCACCACAAGCCAGGAAAGGATTTTTGTAAAGGGCTTTATCGCCAGTCCCTGCATGAGTTCCCGGTTAGATACAAAATGTACCAGCGGTACAATGGCAAAACCAAGTTGCATACTCAGGATTACCTGACTTAAAATGAGCAGGTCTTCGGCTTTCTCCTCACCGGAAAAATAAATGGTAAAAAACGCAGGAGTAACCGCAAGCAAACGGGTAATCATCCTGCGCATCCAAGGCTGAATACGAAGGTTGAGATAGCCTTCCATCACAATTTGTCCTGCGAGTGTTCCTGTAATCGTTGAACTTTGCCCGGCAGCAATCAATGCCACTGCAAAAAGCACCGGTGCAAGCGTAGAACCCAGCAGGGGTTGTAGAAAACGATGCGCCTCCCGGATATCATTTACTTCAAACAGGTGATTCGAATAAAATGCAGCGGCCGACAAAACAAGGATGGATGCATTTACAAAAAATGCAAGATTGAGTGCAATCGTTGAATCAATCACATTCCAACGGATGACTTTCTTGAGTTCACTTTTCTCTCTTGAAAAATGACGGGTTTGCACCAGTGATGAATGAAGATAGAGATTATGTGGCATCACGGTGGCTCCAATAATTCCGATGGCAATGTAGAGCGCATCCTTGCCCGGTAAACTGGGAACAAGTCCACCGGTAATTTGTGAAATGGAAGGCTGGGCCAAAAACATTTCCACGCAGAATGAAAGACCTATCAAGGAAATAAGTGCAATGATAAAAGCTTCCATTTTGCGTATGCCGAACTTCAGCAGGTAGAGAAGTAAAAAGGAATCGAGCACCGTGATACCCACACCCCAGATGAGCGGGATGCCTGTGAGCAGTTGCAATCCGATGGCCATGCCCAGCACCTCTGCAAGGTCGCAGGCCGCAATGGCAATCTCAGCAAGCAGGTAGAGATAATAATTAATCAGTCGGGGATATTGTTTTCTGGAGGCCTGCGCAAGATCCATTCCGGTAACTATTCCGAGCCTTGCGCTCAAGCTTTGCAGGAGCAATGCCATGAGGTTGGAAAGCACCAATACCCAAACAAGCGAATAGCCGAAACGGCTGCCTGCGGCGATATCTGTTGCCCAGTTTCCAGGATCCATGTAGCCTACGCTCACCAGATAGGCGGGCCCCAGAAAAGAAAGCAATCTTCGGAATCCACCTGCATGTTGGGTGGTGTCGATCTTTTTACCTGCGAAGTGTTCGTAATCAGCCGACATGTTTAGATGTTTGTGAAGCGATTGGGGAACATTCAATCCGAGAGGCCATGTCGCGGCTCATGTAAACGCGTGATAAATCCTCTCGCTGGAGCGTGAGCAATCCATCGAATGCATTTACATGGCTTACACTGAATGTGTCTCCCAACTTGATGGAAAGAGCATCGAAGGATTCCAGAAAAACAGGGGAATCATCCATGACCCTTGCCACCACAAGTTCTTGTCCGGGTTTGGCGTCCAGCAGATTCATGCATTGTCTTTGTGGCATCACACCATTGCCATCCGGTATGGGATCACCATGGGGATCGTAATCAGGAAAGCCTAAAAAGGCGTCCAGTTTGCTGATCAGTGTTTCTGAGGAAACATGTTCCAGTTGTTCGGCTATTTCGTGCACCTGGTTCCAGTGCATGCCCAGGTGATTAACCAGAAAACTTTCCCATAAACGATGCCTGCGAATGAGTTGCATGGCATGCTTGCGCCCTTTGCGGGAAAGCTTAACGCCCTGGTAAGGCACATAGCTGATCATTCCCGACAGGGATAACTTCTTGAGCATGTCGCTTACCGAAGCAGCGTTTACATCCATGGCCTGTGCAATATCACCAGTGAGGATAGAATCCCTTGTATTTTCAGAGAGCTTGTAAATCAGTTTCAGATAATCGTCGCGACTGATGTTTTGCATTTGGCAAATTTGAATAATAATTTAGACATGTCTAAATTTATGGATACAAAAACAGTTAAAAAATGATGAGCGAAGTAATTTTACAAGAAAAGACAACAGCCTTTTTCTTAAAACGGACCAGCTAACTATAAACAGAAATGGGCAAAAAAAATCCGGCACAGGGCCGGACTTGGTTTAGAAAATGGTTAAGTATTACTGTCGGATGAATCTTTTTACAGATCTTTTTCCACTTTGTGTATCCGTAATCATCACCTGATACATTCCTTGAGAGAGACCGGAAACATCCAGATTCAGCAAGCTTTTGCCCTGAGAATTAATCAGGTGGTGTTGTTTTCCGTTCATGTCGAAAACAGCAATCATGCCTGAGAAATTTTTTTCCATTTCAATGGTAATGTTTTGCGAAGCTGAGGTGGGATACAATTTCACGGGAATTTCATTTACGACTTCGCCGATACCTGCCAGGTTGGGGGAAACTTCAAACTTCACAGTAAAATAAGCTGAATCTGCAGGATTGTTGTTGTCATAAAACACATACATGATACGGCTGATTCCACTGGTACTGTCAGGAGTGAAATACGCGTGAAAATTTTCATAGGTGTCGCCAGGACCAAGCACAACTGATTGGTTGCCTACATTGACGGAAGGGCCGTAACAAATTCCCCAGCAAAAATAATTTGTAGTGGAAGCTACTTGTTCAATGATTCGTCTCCTGCATCTGGTTACATTGGTATCGGATGCACTGTTGGTTACATACGCTGGAAAAGAAAGTGTGGCATCTGTGGAAAGACCGGTAACAGAAACCTCGGTGTTATTAATTGTGTCACCCAGTATATCCGTGATAGTGAATGTTTGGGATTTTGCATTGGTGGACAAAAGAATTGAACCAAGTCCAAGCAAAAGAGAGAGTGTTTGTAGTGTTTTATTCATGTTGATGAAAAATCAGGTGATTGCCTTTTTTTGTTCTACAAATGTATAATCCGGAGGGCAAGTTATCAAGCAAAATTTTGTTATCTCCAACTGAATCAATCAAGAAAGTACAATCGCGCCCAGTGATATCATCCAAACCAAAAAGGGTATTCCCTTGAGGGATGATAAGCTCATTGCCGGCAGGATTGGGATAAGGAAAAAAAGCCATGCTGTTTTTTTGCGTTGCACCTATGCTTTGCGGAGGCAGGGCATACATGCCATAAAAAATATCATCATCATCACCATCGGCAGATTGCCCGGCGAAATAAATGTGGTTGTTTTTTTGGGTGATACAAAATCCAATATCGATGCTATTTCTTCCCAATTGCCATTCCCCTATAACATTGCAGAGCGTATCTGTGATACAGAATACGGCATCTATGGGTGCTCCGCTTGCAGCAGAACTGGAATACCCCGTGAAGAAAAATTGGTGCTGAAAAAGCAAACCGGCAAAAAGTGCATCAGCTCCCACCCCACCAAATTCCCTCTCCCACAATTGAACACCTGAAGGATTGACCTTGCGCGTCCAATAATTAAACGGAGGACCTGAGGGGGCATCAGTTTCACCGAAAATTAGCCAGTTCCCGTCATCGGTAGCAAAAATGCCCTGGGTGCCATTGTTTACATTGTTTCCGTAATAATTATTCCACAAAACGCTTCCATCGGGCGAGATTTTCATGAGCATGGCGTCATAGCCTCCGTTTCCATCGCTGTTTGAGTCGCCCAGCACATAGATGGTGTCGGCAGGATCAAGTGCCAATCCATTGGCAATGTCATTGCCATTTCCACCAAAACTGATTTGCCAGCGGGTTTGAAGCAATGAATCAGTGCATAAAATCCACATGTTATTGGCGCCGGTGAAATCTGAGATAAAACCGGTAAATACAATGTTGCCATTGCTCATGATGGCTGCGTTTTTAACAGATTCGGTAAGAAAGGGAGAACCTATTTGCCTTTGGGCAACAACCTCTCCGCTTGTGTCTGCAATCAGGATGAGGGCATCGGTGTTTTCGATTGATGGCCTGGTTTCGCCACACATGATTAATCGGCCTCTGGCTTCATCTGCCGTTCCACCCAAACAAACATCCGTTGTATCTGTGCCCAAACAATGACTGATATATTGTCCATTACTCGTGTTAACGGAGACAAGAAAAAAATCAAAGGAGTTGGTGCAAAGGGCATTGGTACCTCCCACCCAGAGCCGGTTATTTAAATATGCGACAAACCTCGCATCCTGATTCCCGGGCAAGGAGATATATTGCAAGTGAGGGTTGCCGGATGCCATTGGAATCCCAAACATGTAAGAGAAAAAATACACAGAAACCAGCAACAAAAAACTCAAACTTATTTTATAACTCACTGGTTTTATGGCTTTTGATTTGATGTCAGAAAAAATAAATCCCTGCTTTTATTTATTACAAAATTATGCTTTAATTCGTGGTTCAGAAAAACCAAACACAACATGAAAAAAATCTTTACTCTTGCTGCAGGTCTAAGCTTGACCATTGGGTTGATGGCACAAACACAGCGTTTGTCGCTCACAGAGGAATTTACCAATGCCTCTTGTGGACCTTGCGCCGGCCAAAATCCAGCATTTAATGCCCTCATTGATGCAAATTCTACCAAGATGATTGCCCTGAAATACCAGGTGAATTTTCCCGGTGTAGATCCTATGAATGCGCAAAATCCCACAGAGGTAAACACCAGAAGGACATACTATGGTGTTAATGGGGTTCCCTTCGCCAATTTAAACGGTGACACCAGCGCATTAACTGCTCCCAATTATACCGGAGCTCCTGCTAATTTCAATCAGGACATCATTGACAGTGCTTATGCTGTTCCCTCACCATTCGGCATAAACATCTCTCATACCTTGTCATCAGACATTGATTCCATTTTCATTACCTGTACAATCACCGCATCTCAGGCAATCAACCTGCCGGCCCTCTCCCTGAGAATGGCTATTACTGAGCGTGCCATAGTATTTTCAACTGCTCCCGGCACAAACGGAGAAACAGAGTTTTTTGATGTGATGCGCAAAATGGTTCCTAACGCTAACGGCGTAACATTGCCTGCTGCTTGGACGCAAGGCCAGGATACCACCTTTACCTATGCATTGGCATTACCCACCTACATCTACAACCCCACTCAAATTGCTGTTGTAGCTTTCATCCAGGAGAATGTTAACAAAACAGTTCAGCAAGCCGGCATCAGCCTTCCGGTAGCCATTGCAAACTATGCAGCCATCACTGGTGCCACTTTCAGTCAGAATATTGTAACCTGCAATACATCTGTATCTCCAACCATCACTCTTAAAAATGAGGGTTCTGCACCACTTACTTCCGCTACTGTTTCATACACCATTGACGGAGGTGCAGCTCAAACAGCTCCTTTCACAGGCAATGTTGCTCCGGGCGGAGTGACCACCTTCTCCATTCCCACACTTAACAGTCTTAATCCTGGTCAGCGCAATGTGGTTTACAGACTGCTTAACCTGAATGGAAGCACCACCAACTCTGCAGCTTTCAATCAGTCATTATACATTGTTGGAACACCCCAGGCAGGCAATGCTTTCACAGAATCATTCGGAACTGCTACCTTCCCTTATGCAAACTGGTTAAATATCAATGATGATACACCTGGTTTTACCAGAAGTAATACTGCCGGATTTGGTTCTCCCAAAGGTGCCCTTAAGATGGACTTTTATAATAGTACTGAAGGAAAAGTTGACAGGGTAATTCTTCCTCCATTCTCCTTCAACAACTTTTTAGATGCCACACTCTCGTTTAAGGTTGCAGCCAAGGGTTACCCGTTCTCCGATGGTTCTCAAACCGATGACACCCTGATTGTGAAATACTCATCTGACTGCGGAGCCACATGGTCTCAAGCATGGTTAAAAAATGGAGTAGATTTATCAACTGTTGCCGCTGCGACCGCTTCCTATACTGCAACTGCAGATGCCGATTACAGAGACGAAAGCGTAGTACTTGCAGGCACAGCAAACAAGTCACAAATCCTGATTATGTTTGAAGCAAGAAGCAACTATGGTAACAATGCTTACATCGATAACATCAATATCTCTGCTTCTCAGGTAGGTATTAATGAAATTGCCGAAGACCTCATTTCCGCTATGTATCCGAATCCTGCCAATAACCTGGTGAGCTTGGTGATGAACAACAGCAGCAACCAATCCCGTTTGGATATTTTTGATGCAGTAGGTAAATCCATTTATACCCAAAACATTACCGGCAAAGGCAAGCAAACCATCAATATTGCAACTGAAAACTTCAACAACGGAGTATATTTCATGCGTATTAACGGAGGAGCTGCCAAAAAGCTAATCATCCAACATTAATCTTCTTACATGATCTATAAAAAGCCCGGTGTATCCGGGCTTTTTTTTTGGTGGTCAATGAAAGTTCAAAATGAATATCTAAGAATTTCTTAAGATTTGTATTTTCTATTTTTTTACATTTGAAAAAAACTATATGAAAAAACTATACTTAAGCGCAGTCAGCGCCATTCTTGCCTTCCAATGTATGGGTCAGGCGCAAAGACTTGTCCTCACCGAGGAGTTCACCAATGCATCTACCGCCGGAAGTGCCTATCAAAATCCGATTTACAATGCTTTGCTGGATTCAAACACAAGCAAAATTGTAGCCATTAAATACCATACCTCATGGGCGGGTGCTGATCCTTTCAATGCACAGAATCCAACAGATGTAGCCGATAGGGTAAGTTATTACGGAGTAATAGGAGTTCCTATGAGTTATTTTAACGGGGACACTGTACCGCTTGTTGATCCCGCAGGTGTTATCTATACAGGAGCACCTTTGCTGCATACCCAGGAGATGATTGATTCGGCCTATGCTACTCCCTCTCCATTTTCCTTGAATTTAAGCCATAACTTGTCTGCTGACCTCGATTCCATCTATATCAATTGTACGGTTACAGCTTCTCAGCCCTTTGCCGGCTTTGTGCCATCATTGCGTCTTGCCCTGGTAGAGAAAGTGGTTTCTTTCTCTGTGGCACCGGGAACCAATGGAGAAACTGAATTCAAGAATGTGATGCGCAAAATGATCCCCAATGCCAATGGCACGAGTCTTCCTGCAATCTGGAACAACGGACAAAGCCAGTCATTTAGTTTTGCCCTTCCAATACCCGCCTACATCTACAACCCCACCCAAATTGCGATAGTGGGTTTTGTTCAGGATGATTTAAATTTTGTAGTTCACCAGGCTGCCATCAGCCAACCGGCCGGCATTACAAACTATGCAAGTATTACTTCTGCCTCAACCGGATTGCCAAGTTTATACACCTGCACCACCAACATCAATCCCACTATTACCATATTAAATGAAGGTACTGCTCCATTAACAACAGCGGTAATATCCTATTCACTCGATTCAGGAAATGTTCAAACTTTGCCTTTCAGCGGAAGCATCTCCAATGGGGATACGCTTATCGTTTCCATTCCTGCCATCAACAATTTGAGCGCTGGTGAGCACACATTGAATTTTACCCTGCTTAGTTTAAACGGAAGCAATCAAAATTCTCAAACCTATACACTTTCCTTCTTTGTTTTTGGCAATTCGCAGCCGGGCAATGCCTATGTGCAAACTTTTGCCAGTGCAGCATTCCCTTATGCAAATTGGATTAACATAAGCGACGATGCTTATGGTTTTTCGCAAAACGCAACAGCCGGTTTCGGTAATCCCAAAGGTGCATTAAAAATGGATTTTTACAACAGCGCAGCCGGAAAAGTTGATGATCTAATTCTTCCTCCTTTTACCTTCAGTGGATACAACGATGCCACATTAACCTTTAAAATAGCTGCCAAAGGCTATGACAACACGGGAGTACATACGCAGGATACCCTTGCTATTTTATTTTCTACCGATTGTGCCAGTACCTGGAATCTGGCCTGGTTAAAGGCAGGACCAAACCTGGCAACAGGCACGACTACAACACTGCAAACGGCATATACAGCAACTGCCAACGGCGATTACAGAAATGAAACAGTAGCACTTCCCGGAACCGGCAATTCCTCTCAGGTATTGATCAGGTTTATCGCAATCAGCGACTATGGTAACAATGCTTACATAGACAACATCAACATTACAGCATCTCAGGTAATCACTGAAGTTAAAGATTATACCGAAAACTCATTTGAAGTTTATCCCAATCCTGCCGGAGACCTGGTTACTTTCTCTGTTCAGACTGCTGCTGCACAAAGCAAACTGGAAGTTTTGGACGCAGTTGGAAAACTGGTTATCGCCAAGGACATTGCTGCCAAAGAGAAACAAAACATCAGACTTTCTACAGCTGACCTGAACAATGGTGTGTATTTCGTGCGCATCAATGGTGGTCAGACAAAAAAACTTTTCATTCAGCATTAAGAGTAATTGCTCAGTCAAGAAAAAGCCCGGATTATCCGGGCTTTTTTATTATAACAACTATTACTTAATTTGTGATATGAGAACCATGCTATTTGGTGCAATAGTGATTTTTTTAGGTATCACTGCAAATGCACAAGTGCAGCGATTGCTGCTTGCTGAAGAATTTACCAATGCCAACAGTGGCCCTTGCGCTGCTCTTAATCCCGAATTTAACGCATTGCTTTTGAACAATCCGAACAAAATTGTTGCACTAAAATACCAGACGGATTGGCCTACACCAGATGTAATGAATGCTCAAAATCCCACGGAGATTTCTGCCAGAATAAATTACTATGGAGTGAACGCCGAACCTATTGCTTACTTAAATGGATCTACCTCCGGAGTGAGTGGAATAGGTACGCCCGGAATACTTGTGAATTTTACCCAAACGGTTATTGACAATGAATATCAGGTGCCTTCGCCCTTTCACTTGACACTGAACCACACCATTTCTGCCAATCTTGATTCTATCATTGTCACTTGTATTGTAGAAGCCTCCCAACCCATTAACCTTCAGCAACTATTTCTGCGTTTGGCGGTTGTTGAGAAGCATATTCATTTTAACTCACCCCCTGGCAACAATGGCGAAACTGATTTTTATTATGTGATGCGAAAAATGCTTCCCGATGCCACCGGGACTTTACTCAGCGATACATGGACCCAGGGACAAACAGATACCTTGACCTTTACGATGCCTTTGCCCTCGTACATTTACGACCTTACGGAACTTGCCCTTATAGGATTTCTTCAGGAAGATGTACAAAAGGCCATACAACAAACTGCAATCAGCCAGCCTGTGCCTTTACAGCAATATGGATCCGTTACTCATGTTGCGTTAGGAAATAGTAACATCTCCTGTAACAATGAAATCAGTCCGTCGGTAACGATCAGCAATCAGGGGCTGTTGCCACTTGGTTCCGCAGAAATTGCTTACAACATTGATGGAGGGTTGAGTAACACATTTCCTTTTTCAGGCAATTTGGCATCAGGAGATTCGGCAAATGTTACAATTCCGATAGGTTCTCCATTATCTCCCGGTAACCATACACTTACCTTAAGATTAAATAACATCAATGGAACAGGCATCCATTCCACAGAGTTTCAATTTCCTTTTCATGTTATGGCCGGAACTGTTCCAGCCAATTCATTTCAGGAAAATTTTACAAGCAATCCTCTGTTAGGCAACAGCTGGACAAATTACATGAATGATCTCGCCGGATTTTCCTGGAATATCATCGCAGGGTATGGCAATCCCAAAGGAGCACTTAAAATGGATTTCTGGTCGAGTACAAGTGGTAGTCGCGATGAAATCATTCTTCCTCCACTATCCTGTAGCGGAACAAGTGATGCAACCATTCATTTTAAAATTGCAGCAAAGGGATATTTGTATGGCAGTGTGCATTCGCAAGACACCTTACAATTAATGTTTTCCATTGATTGCGGCAATACTTGGAATACTGCATGGCTTAAATCCGGGAGCTTATTGGCCACAGGAATACCTACTTATTCTTCTAATGAGTATACCGGTGCCTCAACAAATGACTACAGGGCTGAATCAGCCGTGCTGCCCGGAACCGGTAACGCTTCGGAACTGCTGATTAAATTCGTGGCTATTAGCAACAATGGTAATAATGTGTTTATTGACAATATAAATGTTTCTGCTCTTTCTCAAAAGCGAATACTCGCCGAGGAATTTACCAATGCCAATAGTGCCCCATGCGCAGCTATCAATCAGGGATTTAATTCACTGCTCCTGGCTAATACCGACAAAATTGTTGCTCTGAAATACCAGACTGATTGGCCAACGCCAGACCCAATGCATTCGCAAAATCCTTCGGAAATCAATACCAGAATAAATTATTACAATGTTGTTGCTGAACCCGTTGCATTTCTTAATGGATCAACCAATGCCTTGATTGGAACGGGTCCGGCTGGTTCCATAGTAAACTTCACACAACAGATTATAGATAGTTTGTATTCGCTTCCCAATCCATTTTCAATCACTCTCAATCATTCCATTTCTCCTGATCTTGACTCTATATACATTACCTGCAACACAAGCGCACTGCAGACTGCAATCATCACTCAATTGTTCCTGAGGGTAGCACTGGTAGAAAAACACATCCGATTCCATACGCCGCCGGGAAACAATGGCGAAACAGACTTTTATTATGTGATGCGCAAAATGCTTCCTAATCCTGGGGGAATTGCCTTGCAGGGTACCTGGACAAGTGGAGAAAATCAAACAATCACCATTGCAGCTTCCTTACCTGCTTATATATATGATCCCTCTGAAATTGCTGTTGTGGCTTTCCTGCAGGAGGACATAGGAAAATCCATTCTCCATACTTCATTCAGTGAACCAGTGGCGCTTCCTAACTTTGCCTCCGTCTCGAATGTTTCATTAAGAGAATTACAGTGCGATACACTTGTGAATGCAACCATCACTGCATTTAATCAAGGTACTACTTCCCTAAATTCTTTTGTGGTTTCTTATAGTGTTGATGGAGGTGTCCCCATCAACATTCCCTTTTCAGGGTTTCTAGCACCGGGTGCATCAATCGATCTAAGCCTTCCGGCCATTCCGGTACTCTCATCGGGAATACACACCCTTTCCTGTTCATTGTTAACAATCAATGGAACTAACAATCATTCTCCTATCCAATCAAAAACCTTCTCTTCAATAGCTACGCCTCAGCAAATTGGTTCCTTCACAGAAAACTTTAATAACTCATTATTTCCCTACAGCCATTGGATTAACATTAACAATGATGCTTTTGGCTTCAGTAGGAGTGCAACCGCAGGATTAGGCACCCCAAAGGGGGCACTAAAAATGAATTATTATAATAGCCCTGCACGCCGCAAAGATGAAATGCTTTTACCGGCTTTATCATATTCAGGTTATAATGATGCCAATCTAACATTTAAAATTGCGGCAAAAGGATACCTGAATGGCAACATACATTCACAGGATACACTCTCTCTATACTATTCAAAAGATTGTGGTTTAAACTGGCATTTGGCCTGGCAAAAATCAGGAGCAACTCTTGCAACCGGATTCCCAACAACCTCTGTAAATGAGTATGCCGGAAATATAGATGCAGATTACAGAACAGAATCCGTGTTACTTGGCGGAACTGCAAATGAGAATGAAGTGATGATAAAATTTGTTGCCATAAGTGATGAAGGAAACAATGCGTTTATCGATAATATCAATATCAGTTCCAATATTGCAACAGAAATAAATCAGACTGATGAAGTCAATACTATTGAGTTCTATCCCAATCCATCTAATTCAGGATTTACAGTTGCATTTGAGCAACAATCTCCTGTTTCAGTAATTGAATTGGTGGATGCTACCGGTAAGTTGGTACATCGGGAAGCTATTATAGGACAAGGGAAACACAAGAATTATATTGCTACAGCAAACATTGCACCCGGATTGTATTTCTTGAAAATACCTATGCATACAACTGAAAAATTGTTGATTAACCATTAAAAATGGGAAATGGCCAAGCTCCTATTCATTTTGAAAAACGGGGGCTTTTTGTTTAATTTGCATGACAATGAAAAAGTCTCTTAGCCTTTTATTACTTGCATTTGCGCTGAACTGTTCCGCACAAATGACCAAAACAATTCCCGGGGTGGAAATTAAAAACCTCGACGGTAAAACCATTAATACAGCTGCTTTTGAAAATGACGGGAAACCTATGGTAATCGACTTTTGGGCCACATGGTGCAGCCCTTGCAAAGCGGAACTAAATGCCATTGCTGAGAACTATGCCGACTGGCAAAAAGAAACAGGTGTAAAAATTATTGCCGTTTCCATTGATGATGCCCGCAACATGGAAAAAGTAAAGCCCTATGTGCAAGGTAAAAACTGGGAATATGAAGTCTACCTGGATCCCAATGGAGATTTTAAACGAGCCATGAATGTGAACAATGTACCTCACCTTTTTGTAATTAACGGAAAAAAAGAAATCGTTTATCAACAAAATTCAGCTGCTCCGGGTGATGACGAGAAGTTGTATGAAATCGTGAAAAAAGTTGCCGCCGGTGAAGCGCTTAAATAAACTGCAATTACTGATCATGGCTGTTTTGCTCAGCCATTTTTGCGAAGCACAACAGCCTCTCGGTGGGGAATTGCACGGAAATACACAAACGGATATTCAATATTACCGTAACGATTCACTGATTGGTGCTCCTATTGTGCCGGAAAAGTTCAGGATGAACCATTTCACCAACCTCATTTTTGAAAAAGGCAATTTCACAGCAGGTATCCGATACGAAGCCTATTACAATGCCTTGCTGGGCTTTGATCAGCGCTACAATGGCAATGGGATTCCCTTCCGATTTGCCAGATACAGGAATGAACAATTTGAGTTTACGGCAGGAAACTTTTATGAACAATTCGGCTCTGGACTGATTTTGAGAGCATATGAAGAAAGAGGGCTTGGCTATGACAACTGTTTTGATGGTGCACTCGTGAAATTCATTGGCATCAAAGGACTTGAAATCAAAGGACTTGTTGGTAAACAAAGAGTATTCTTTGAAAAAGGTCCCGGCATTGTGCGCGGTTTTGACGGGGAGTTAAACCTCAACACACTTTTACCATCGCGAAAAGACAAGGTAAACAACCTTGTACTGGGAGGAAGTTTTGTCAGCAAATACCAGCTTGACCAAAACAGCACTTTCCGTCTGCCGGAAAATGTGGGTGCCTTTGCAGGAAGAGCCCGCGCCAACTTCAAAAACATCAGTGTATCCGGCGAATATGTTTACAAGGTAAACGATCCATCCACCGTTAATAAATACATCTACAAACCGGGCGAAGCGCTGCTGCTTAATTTTGCCTATACCGTAAAAGGATTTGGTTTTAATCTGGGCATGAAGCGTATTGACAACATGAATTTTCGCAGCGACCGTGATGCACAACTGAACAACCTCTTGATTAATTTTCTTCCGGCTCTTACCCGTCAGCATACTTATAATCTTGCGGCCACCCTTTATCCCTATGCCACCCAACCCAACGGAGAAACCGGATTACAGGCCGATGTCATTACCACCTTTCAAAAAGGTTCGCTGCTCGGAGGCCAATATGGAACCACACTGCTCATCAACTACTCCAATGCCTATGGCATAGTGGCTGATAAAATAACCGGCAGTGATTCATTGGAAGGCTATCGCAGTCATTACTTCAAAATTCCACGGGATATCTATTTTCAGGACCTCAACATAGAAATCAATAAAAAGCTATCGAAAAAACTGAAGATGGTTCTGATGTATGCCAATTTTGTGTTCAACGGAAGCGTGATTACAGGTGTTACCCTTCGTTCAGAAATCGTGCATGCCCACATAGGGGTTGCCGATTTTACCTACAAATTTAATAGCAGACATGCCTTGCGCACCGAATTTCAGGTATTGTTTACCGAACAGGACAGGGGCAACTGGGCAGCCTTCCTGGCCGAATATACCATTTCACCAAAATGGTTTTTTGCTTTTCTAAATCAGTATAATTTTGGCAATGAAGATCCCAAAAAGCGTTTGCATTATCCGATGCTCAACATTGGCTACACACATGAAGCCACAAGAATAAGTTTGGGCTATGGAAGGCAAAGAGCAGGTATTTTCTGCGTGGGTGGTGTTTGCAGACAGGTTCCGGCTTCCAATGGTTTATCAATCTCCGTAACTACCTCTTTCTGATATGAAATTCCTGCATCAAATTTCCTGTCTTCTGCTGTTTGTCATCCTGTTTCATGCCTGTGACAAGATCAAAGATAATCGTCTCGAGAAGCAACCCGAACAACCTACTAATCCGGGCGACACCTCCGAGGTTTTTGTTACTTATCCTGATACCGGGTTCCAAACGCAGAAAAAAGTATTGGTGGAAGATTACACCGGTCATACTTGTGGCAACTGCCCTGAAGCAGCCATCCAACTGGATGAAATTATTCAGCAAAAAGGAGCTTCGGTTGTGCCTGTGGCCATCCATGTGGGACTCTTTGCCGAACCCAAACCATCGGAGGGATATCCAAATGACTTTCGTACTTCAGAAGGCACTGCTATCGATGCTTTTTTTGGTATCTCTGCTTTTGGCTTGCCTCAAGGAATGGTTGACCGGGCAGGATTTGCAAATCAAAATCATATTCTCCCATACAGTCAATGGTTATCGAAAGTGAATCAGCGACTTGCTTTGCCGCCCTCTGTGTTTATGGCTGTTAAGAACGAGGTAAACAGCGCAGGTACCAAATTAAGAGTAACCATTAAATCCAATTTTTCGGCAGCCCTCAGCGGTTCCTATAAGCTCTCTGTTTACCTGGCTGAAGACAGCATCATTGCCTCTCAAAAAGATTACAGCCAGAATCCGGAACGCATTACCAATTACAAACACAAACACATGCTCAGGGCATGTCTTAATGGAGCATGGGGAGAAACAATCAGCGACAATCCTGCGGCAGGTAGTGAAGGCACGAAAAAGGTGTACACGCAAACCTTACCCGCGCAATGGAACAAAAACAAACTGTATGTGATTGGTATCATTTACAAATCAGATACCTATGAAGTGATACAGGCAGAAGCAAAAAAAATCCGGTAATCCATTTTGCGGTTGGAAGCCAATCGCTTGATGATGCGAGGAAGCCTCCCGAACATTTCACCTTGCTTTTTTGTTTGAATAACAAGATGTCCAGAAAAATTGCAGTTGCCATCACCGGAGCGAGTGGCTCGGTATATGCGAAACAACTCATCAACAAATTGCTTTCCTATGTTCCTCAAACCATTGCTGAACTCTCAGTGGTCATGTCAGAAAATGCAAGAACTGTATGGGAACATGAATGTGGAGACAATTCTTACAAAAATTTGCCTGTTAAACATTTTGAGAAAAATGATTTCATGGCTCCTTTTGCTTCCGGTTCAAGCACCTACGATACGCTGGTTGTTTGTCCCTGCTCCATGGGCACATTGGGAAGAATAGCGGGTGGCATCAGCGACGATTTAATTACCCGTGCAGCCGATGTGATGCTCAAGGAAAGAAGGAAGCTGGTGTTAATGGTGCGAGAAACGCCCTATAACCTCATTCATATCCGCAACATGGAGCAGGTTACCCTGGCAGGTGGGATCATCTTGCCTTGCACGCCCTCCTTTTACAACAATCCCAAGAACATAGAAGAGATACTATCCACTGTTACAGACAGAGTGATTACCATGCTCGGACTGGCACAACATCCAAATCCCTGGAAAGAAAATTAATCAAAGGGTTTCGTAGTAATCCAAATCTGCACCAAAGGTTTCTGAGATCCGAAAGATGGCGGTAAAAGCCAATAGCAGGCAAACAGATCCTACCACAAGAGCGGCGTATACAGGTGTGAGATAAGGTACAAGAGATTTGTATCCAAGCGTGATGGGAACCACTGCTCCTCTTACAAAATTAGGGACTGTATTGGTTACTGTTGAACGAATATTGGTACCGAACTGCTCTGATGCTATGGTTACAAACAAAGCCCAGTAGCCGGTTGCAGCGCCCAGCAGGAAGCAATAGAAATAAAACATGCTTGCGTAAACCACCGGTGAAAACAAGTACAGGAGAATGATGAGTACGGAAAATATCAGATAGAACAGCACCACCTTTTTTCGGCTTCGCAACAACTGGCTCATCAGACCACTTACCACATCGCCAACCGAGAGGCCCAAATAACAATACATAACCGACTGACTCACTCTGACTTCGCCTTGTACATGCAGCACATTGGCAAATGTTTCAGACAATGCCACGAGCACGCCCACCACAAACCAGATGGGCAATCCAATGAGGATGCAGTAAATATATCTGAACGCATTTTTTGAGTTGGAAAAGAGAGAAAGAAAATTACCTCTTTTGATGTTGCTGTTGTTCATTCCGGTATACATGCCACTTTCAAAGGTTCCCAGCCGAAGTGCCAACAATGCCAATCCCAGTGCGCCTCCTGTAAAATAGGCTACCTGCCAGTCGAACTTATCTGCAACATTGGCTGCCAACACTGCGCCCAGTGCGCCAAAAGTCACCACAACCATGGTTCCGTATCCTCGGTATTCGCGGTGCATGGTTTCGGAAATCAGCGTGATTCCGGCGCCAAGTTCACCCGCAAGACCTATCCCTGCGATGAGTCGGATAATGGCATACTGACCCACATTCTGCACAAATCCATTGGCAATGTTTGCCAGAGAATACAGGATGATAGAACCGAAAAGTACCCTCACCCTTCCCTTTCGGTCACCTGCAATACCCCAGATAAGGCCGCCGAGAAGCATGCCAATCATTTGCATATTGAACAACAGAATACCTGTGTCTTCCAGTGCTTGGTTTGTTACGCCAAGCGCGATGAGACTTGGTTTTTTAACGATGTTAAAAAGGATGAGATCATAAATATCAACAAAATAACCTAGTGCTGCTACCACACTCAGCATGGCCTGTTTGCGGTTGAAAGAGGGAATGTCTGCTTTCATCAAAAAAATAATTACTCTTGCAAGGTAATCCAAAAAACCGAAATCAAATCCTTATTCATATGAAAGAGAATATTGTAGGCATTCAGCAAATTGGCATTGGTGTTCCTGATGTTCAAGAGGCATGGGACTTTTACCGAAAGCATTTTGGCATGGACATACCCGTTTTTCAGGAGAGTGCAGAGGCCAAACTGATGACCAAATACACCGGCGGCAAGGTGCATGCCCGTTCGGCCGTGCTGGCCATCAACATTGCAGGCGGAGGTGGAATGGAAATCTGGCAATACACAAGCCGAGAACCACAGGCACCGAAATTTAATCCTGAATTGGGGGATCTTGGACTTTTTGCTGCGAAAATCAAATCTCCCGATGTAAATAAATCACATCAGATCCTAAGTGAAATCCTTCCCAAAGGAAGCTGTTCAGAGGTTCTCAAAAATCCGGCGGGAGAGATTCATTTTTATGTGCGCGATCCCTTCGGAAATTATTTTGACATCATTCCCGGTAAAGACTGGTTTCGCAAGCCCCTCACCCACTGCGGCGGGGTTGCCGGCAGCAGCATCGGGATAGGTAAGATGGAAAAAAGCCTGGCATTTTACAGGGATGTACTCGGTTTTGACAAATTGGTTTTTGATGGGAGCGGCATTTTCGATGATTTGGCTTATCTGCCGGGAGGAAACAAAGCCTTTAGGCGAGTTATTCTGGAGCGAAGCAAACAAGTTTCGGGCACATTCAGCAGGCTGCTGGGGCAAAATACCATTGAATTACTGGAGGCTATCGATTACCATCCACGAAGGATTTTTGAAGACCGGTATTGGGGAGACCAGGGGTTTATTCACCTCTGTTTTGATGTATATGACATGAAAGCATTAGAACGCCATGTAGCAGCCAAAGGACACCCATTTACCATCAATAGCGGCAACAGCTTCGACATGGGAGAGGCGAGCGGTCACTTTACCTATTGCGAGGATCCTGACGGGACCTGGATTGAATTTGTGGAGACCTACAGGATTCCTATTTTGAAAGTCATCGGCTGGTACCTCAATCTGGGCAGCCGCGACAGAAGCAAGCCCTTACCCAACTGGATGCTTGGTGCATTAAGGTTTACCCGAAAAAAGGACTGAAAAACCCTGTGAAAAAAAAATACCGGTTTATGGGTTTTGTGCTTGCATAAGCCAAATGGCAACCCTATTTTTGCCCGGATTCAAAATTCATTTATGGCTGGACATTCAGCAGTAGAAGCACACTGGAAAGGAGGGGTTTCCCCTTTCGGTGTAAGTTATGGCAAAATGATGATGTGGTTTTTTCTCATCTCCGATGCCTTCACATTTTCAGGACTCCTCGCTGCCTATGGCTTCATGAGGCACAAGTTCTCTGATTTGTGGCCAAACCCGGGAGAGGTTTTCACCCATTTTCCTTTCTATGAAGGACATATTCCATTGGCCTATGTGGGCTTGATGACCTTTATCCTGATTATGTCCTCAGTAACTATGGTACTTGCCGTAGAAGCAGGACACCGCAACGATAAACGCGGAGTAAGTATCTGGATGTTTCTCACCATCATCGGCGGTTTGGCTTTTGTGGGCTCTCAGGCATGGGAGTGGTATCATTTCATTGAAGGAACCGAAAAAGGTGCTGTGCGCAACATCCTCGTGGATGGTCAATGGAAAGATGTAGTTGTGCACGGAGCAAACCTCACATACAATGAATACGGACTTCCCGTATTCGGAGACTTTTTCTTCTTCATCACAGGCTTTCATGGAACGCATGTATTTAGCGGTGTGGTTTTAAATGCAATTATCTTCATCAATGTGCTCAACGATACTTATACCCGCAGAGGACATTACGAAATGGTTGAAAAAGTAGGCCTCTACTGGCATTTTGTTGACCTTGTTTGGGTATTCGTTTTCACCTTCTTTTACTTACTCTAAAAAAACCAAATCATGTCTGAATTCAACGACGGTTTTCCCAGCTATGAGCACATGGCCATTCACTCAGAAGAGGCCGGTAAAAAAATTCGCCGCAAGCTTTGGAATGTTTTCTGGATCATGCTTGCCATCACCCTGATTGAACTATGGATTGGTTTTAAGGCAGAGGACTGGCACATCAACGGAACCCTGCTTATCAAGGTATTGTTCATCGGTTTCACCGTCCTTAAAGCAGCCTATATTGTACTCTCATTCATGCACCTTGGAGATGAGGTAAAGGTATTCCGCTATCTTGTGCTTGTACCTTTTATTGTATTTGTGTTGTATCTCGTGGCCCTGGTTGACCTTAGTGAAGGTTCCTACTCAAAGGATTATCGCTATGTGATAGACCAAAATATCATCGATCAGCAGAATGAAGTAAAAGCAAGACATGCCGCAGGTGGTCATGCAGAATAATCAGCAGGTAAAAAAAACAAAGAGAGGAAGCAGGGTTTGGCTTCCTCTTTTTTTTATTGTCCCGGCAGCACTCTGTCTTCTTTTTTATGTTTTTTATATCCGTAAACCTTTTACCCAACTTGAAAAGCCGGTGTTTATTTCTTTGAAACATTACGGAAAATTCCTGGCAATAGAAAACGGTGATTCTGTTTTTACATCCCTGCCGGAGTTAAAAGGAGAATTAAGCAACGGCGATACTTTCAGTTCCTCAAATAAATTTATCGTAATTCATTTATTGCCTTCATTAGATAGAAAAGTTTGTGCCATGGCAGCGGCAAATCTCTTTCGCATTCAAAAAAGAATTTCGCATATCAAGCCACTGAAAATGCTCAGCCTGCCTGATACCACAGATGCTAGATCCTTGCTAAAGCGATACCGTAACGAAACCCATGCCGAAGGAAAAAAATGGGATTATCTGTACTTGGAGGATGCACAGCGCAAGGAGCTCAAAAATGCCCTGCAACTCATTAGCGGAATCACTGCAGATAGTTTGTATATGCACTTGTTTCTGGTTGATCATCATGGAATGCTCAGAGGCATTTACGAAGCTTCTTCAGTGGTGTCTGTGAACAACCTGATGAATGAAATTGTGGTATTAAACGGAGAGTATAAATTCAACATGAATCATCATGAAAATTCAAGCAAATGAATCGAAAGCCCGATGGTATATCGGCATTTTTTCCTTTGTAGTTTTTGCAGCAGTAGTGATACTGGGCAGGGTAAAACTGGATATCAATCCAGGATTTGATGTGCATATTTTTGCAAAAATCAATGCCTGTATCAATGGCTTGATTGCTGTGCTTCTTGTGCTGGCATTGTTGGCAATCAAACAGAAAAAAGTTGAACAGCACAAGCAATTGATGCTGGGGTCACTGGTGCTTTCCATCTTGTTTTTGGTATCCTATATTATCCATCACCTACTGGCAGGCGAAACCACCTTCGGCGGGACAGGAACCATTAAAATGGTGTATTATATTATACTTGTAACACATATTTTTTTGGCTGCTGTTATTCTTCCTTTCATTCTGTTTACGGCCTATCGTGCACTTGCCGGTGAGATTGACAAACACCGAAAGCTGGCGCGTATTACATGGCCTGTATGGCTCTATGTTGCGATTACCGGCCCGGTAGTATATCTCATGATCAGCCCGTATTACCAATAAGTTGGATATTGCTTTAACCACATACAGCAAATCATCAGGATGCGGATGTAAATTGCCAAAAGCCGCTCTCTCAGAAATGCTGCAAGGGCTTTCTGTTTCTCCGGAAACATTTACCAACTTGCTGGTTGGTAATCATACCTCCGATGATGCAGCGGTGGTGAGAACCGACTCCGGCATGTGTTTAATCAGCACCGTAGATTTTTTTACACCCATGGTGGATGATGCTTCCGACTACGGCATCATCGCCTCATGCAATGCCCTGAGCGATGTATTTGCTATGGGCGGAAAACCTTTTCTGGCACTGGCTGTGCTCGGCTGGCCTTCAGGACAAATTCCTTCTGTTATTGCGAATCAAATTTTAGGCGCTGCATCGCAGGTGTGTGCGAATGCAGGCGTAGCTCTTGCAGGAGGACATACAATAGAATCAAAAGAATTGTTTTTTGGACTTTGCGTGAATGGATGGGTAACAGAAAAAAAACTCAAAAAAAACAGCACTGCACAAATCGGAGATAAAATCTACTTAAGCAGAGCACTGGGAAGTGGATTATTATCAGCAGCCTATAAACGGGGACAAATTAAATCCGAATGGACTGAGGCTTGGATGCAATCAATGAAACATCTGAATGCAGAAGGCAGTCTTTTAGCGGATTCCGAAGAAGTACATGCGATGACCGATGTAACAGGATTTGGACTATGCGGACATCTAATGGAGATGATGGAGGGAGCAGGGCTTTCAGCCTTGGTAAAAAAGAGTGCGATCCCTTTGCTCAAGGGTGCTGAAGAGTGTGTAAGATCGATGATATATCCCGACATTACCACCAATAATCTGAAAGCCATTCAGGGACATGTCAAAGGATTGGAGGGACTAGATTTTCTGGTTTACTGTGATCCTCAGACCAATGGTCCCTTGTTGTTTACTGCCTCTTCCTATGCGGAGAAGACCATTGAAGAGATGATGATAACTAATGGATATAATGCTCCAGTGTGCATTGGAGAGGTTGTTCACAAACAAGCGGAGCAGATTATTTTCAACTAATACTTATTAAATTGGGTTTGTTGAAAATTTTTTATCATTTTTAAATCAGTCAAGGGCATTTACCTCAACTTTACTTTCCAAATGAAAAAAACACCGGCGGGCCTTTTCCTTTATTTCACCCTATTGCTGGTTTTAATTTCCGGTATTTTGCCTGCACAAACGCCAGCTAATGACGATTGTGCGGGTGCACTTGCACTTTGTCATGGCACAACGGTAAATGCTTCAACCCAAAACGCAACAACCGATTTTAATGTCATTCCCGCCTGTCTTGCGAATCCTCTGGACGGAGTTTGGTTCACAACCACCATTGTAAATGACACAGGATCTGTCCACATTTCATTCAACAACATCAATGCAATCAGTGGTACACCTGTTTTGCGTGCAAGTATTTTTGCGGCCTTGTCTTGTGCAAATCCATTCAACGAACTCCTCTGCGATGCAAATATAAATGCGGGTGACAGCTTATCACTCTCAGGTCTTTCCGCAGGTACACGCTTGTATGTTCTCGTATGTGGTGATACCGGAACAGTTCCTTCGGTTTGTGACTTTTCTGCAAGCGCATCAGGAGGCGCCATTACTCCAACGGCAAAACTGGATCTATTAAATCCGGTATGTAATTACAAAGCACAAATTAGTGTAACAGATGTTTTCCTTGGTGAACAACCCTATCAATACTCCCTCAATGCAGGGCCTCCCGGATCGAATGCTGTATTTTCAGGATTAAATCCCGGTACATATACAGTGAACATCATCAATGCCTTGGGATGCAGTATTAGCAGACAAGCCACCATCAGTACGGATAGCCTCATTACATACACAGCTTTTTCCGGTGCAGCTGATTGTAATCTAGCAAATGGATCCATTCAACTTAACAATGTGAGTGGAGGAACAGGAAGTTTCACCTACGCCCTTAATGGTGGTCCTGAAACAAACAATCCTGCATTCAACAACCTCATTGCAGGCACCTATCAGATTACCATCAGCGATGGCATATGCGACAGTACAATCGTGGTTTTTGTGAGTGCAAACTCAGGTATACAATCAGCAACAGGCTCTTCTTTGATGGCTGCATGCAGGGGATCGGACGGAAGAATTTTCTATCCGCTAAACTCAATTATCGGTGCAACTGCCGGAATTACCTATACCCTTGTTCCACCTCCTGGAACCGCCCAAACATCTGTTTCAGGAGTGTTTAACAATCTCTCTGCAGGTACCTACACCATTGAGTTAAGAGATAATAATGGCAATGGTTGCGTGTATGTTGACAAGGTTACGGTGATTGAAAATTCGCCTCCGGTTTTATTTGTTCAATCAACTGCCAATGCGAATTGTCTAGGTAACTCAGGTTCAATAAAATTCATTGCTTTAGGAGGAACTGCTCCCTACCAAATCAGCCTGGCCGGTGGGGAAACAAATAGTACAGGTTTGTTTACTTCGCTTGTCTCAGGAACTTATTCCGCCACGGTGATAGACGCCAATGGTTGTTCCGCAAACGCAGACGGATTGATTGGATTCACTCCCAGCGAAACTGCAACAGATTGCAGTGCAGGTGAAGACAAAACCATTCTCATCGGCGAATCAGTGGCTCTTTTTCCTGTTGTTCCTCCGGGTTCACTCATCAGTTGGACACCCTCCACAGACATTTCTGATCCAAGTTCAGGCAACCCCTTTGTATCCCCTAAAACAGAGACGAAATACAACATGTTCGTCACCTATCCTAACGGCTGCTTTTGTATTGACGAAGTGGTGGTGAAAGTGAATAAATACATCACACCGATAAATGTTTTTACGCCGAATCAGGATGGTGTAAACGATGTTTGGCAAATTCTTAATACATCTCGATTTGAAAATATTGTGGTTGATGTTTTTGACCGTTGGGGTTCAAAAATTTTTCACAGCGACGGATATGAATCCGGTCAGGAATGGGATGGTACTTTCAATGGCCTGCCATTGCCTGTTGCGGTTTACTATTATGTGATAAAATACAATTTTTCGGGCGACGAGAAAAACTATTACCATTCAGGAACTGTAACCATTGTGAAATGACCAGAAAAGGCTATCTTATATTAATTTTTTTCTCAGCCTTTGTATGGCATGGACTTGTTTCTGATGCCCAGCAAATCGCTCAGTATTCCCAATATCAATTGAACTATTATGCCTTGAATCCGGCGGCAGCAGGTAGTTATGGCTGCACGGATTTCAGACTGGGATATCGCACACAATGGGTGGGCTTTGAGGGAGCACCAAAAACAACCATCTTAAGCATGAATCTTTTGCTTAAACACAAAAAAAAGGTTTGGCGTAAAACCCGCCATGGCATTGGGTTTCTTCTTGAAAATGACCTTACCGGCGTTGCCGGGCCCATTAGACAAACGGGATTGTTTCTTTCTTATGCTTATCATGTGCCTATTGCTGGGAACACTTATCTTTCCGCAGGCCTGTTTGCCGGAATAGTTCAATATTCTCTGCAAACAGATAAGTTCAACGCCGTTAATAATGGAATCAATGATCCTGCGCTTGCCTCTTCAGGGCAGGCATTAATCTTTCCTGATCTGAATCCTGGCGTACTGCTATACTCTCCCGATCATTTTATCGGACTGAGTCTAAAAAAAGCATTGGGAAATAGCCTTTCCGATGCCACTAAAAGTCCCAACGCGAATTATGGTAGACACATCTTACTGACTGCAGGTAAAACTTTTTCAAAAGAAAGCTTGGTAGTAACCTTTACGCCCTCCATACACCTGATGTGGGCTGCTTATGGGATGCCATCAGTTACCGGAACATTTGCCGCAACCTATGAAAAGCAATTTGAGTTGGGCATTTTTTATCGCAGTATCAGCGATTGCGTTGGCTCCTATATCCGATGGACAAATGATGTGATCAATATTGGATACAGCTTTGACTATACCTTATCAAAAGTGAGAATGGTGAGCGCAAACACACACGAAATTGTTTTCAGCTATAAGTTTTGCCAAAAGGATGTTTTGCCAAGCCAAACAGATTGTCCTGCTTTCAAATAAAATCAACGGCAATATTTATTCAGCTTCTTATTTGCGCGCTGATAGTTCAACTTGAGTGCTTCATCAAGATCCTGACAGGCACCAACCTCATCATCCACTTTTATTTTGAGTATCCCCCTGTTAAAAAAAGCGAGGCCATAGTCGGGATATCTCTCAATACATGTTGTGAAATCATCAATTGCTGCTGTATATTTTTTCATTCTGTTGTTGCTCAGGCCTAAATAGAGAAAGGATTCTCTCAAGGGTTTTGATTTCAATGTTGCTGTGTAGAACTCTTTGAGCGCATCATTGTATTTCTTTCGACGATATAGGGCCAGGCCTTTGCTATGAAAATATTCAGCCTTTGAACTATCTTTTTGAATGGCATTGTTAAAAAAAATCAATGATGTTCTTTTGAATCTCTTTTTGAGGTAACACTGTCCGGTATAAAAATCGAGATCAGCAGCATTGGGATTGATTTTTCTGGCTTTTTTAAGCGCCCCCAGAGACCTGTTGTAATTAGCCATACGATAGAGCGTAACACCATCCAAAAAGAATGCGTCGTAATCGGATGCATTCATTTTCTGTGCTTTTACAAAGGAGAGGTGAGCCTGTTTAAGTTTTCCGCTTTCCAGGTGTGCCTTACCGGTTTCAATCAAATCTTTGGGTGATTGGGCAAACAAAAATGCCGGAATGCAGATGAAAAGCAGGAATATGTTTTTAATTTCCTTCATAAATTACTCCTGATGTTGGGGTTTCATGTATTTCTACTTGAGCAAGTGAAGGTAATAAGGGTTTTAATTTTTGCCAAACCCAAATGGAAATATTTTCAGCCGTTGGATTTTCAAGCCCGGATATTTCATTCAACACCCTGTGGTCCATAAGTGTAAGTAATGGTTGAACTTGCTTTTTCAAATCCCCGAAATCCATTAACCAGCCGGTTTGTGGATCTGGTTCTCCTGAAAGCCATATTTTCATTCTATAGGTATGCCCATGCATGTGCCTGCAAGGATGTCCTTCCGCAACATTGGGTAAAAAGTGGGCTGAATCAAAAACAAATTCTTTGTAAATTTTAACCATGGTGGATGGAAATTTTTAGTCCCCGGGAATGTCCGGATCGAAGAATATAAATCCCATCAGGGAGATGAAGAGTGTTGTAGAAAAGAGAACCCCCCGGAGGTAAAATGGTATGATACATGCACTGCCCCAGAAGAGAATAAAAATACAAATGCATACCTAGTTTTGATTGGTTAGTGATCCCAAGAGGATTTTCGCTTTGCTTGCTGATTGCGGGATTCACAAGCCCCAATAAACCGGCACATGCCATGGCTTTCTCCAGATTTAATCTTCCTCTGCCGAAATGTAAGGACGGATTCGGAAAACTGTCAGCGGTGTTGAGCAGGCAATCCATCAATTCCTCTTTGGTAAGATAGGCTTTATAGGACAAGAGTAAACCAATAGATGCGGACACAAGGGGTGCTGCAACAGAAGTACCCGACATGTAAGCATATCCATTACCCGGCTCGGTGCTTAAAAGAGAACTACCGGGAGCAGCAATTTCAATCCAATCCCCAAAGGAGGAAGAACTTAGCTTTTGATCAAGCTGATCGGTGGCAGAGACTGCAACTACATTTTCAAAGGCAGCCGGGTAATTTCTGAGTGAATCTCCCATGTTTCCTGCTGCTGCAACAAAAAATATTTTTGACTGATAAACAGCTGTATCAATTACCTCTTTGAGCAAGGGATCAGGAAAGGGGGAGCCCCATGACATATTCACCACATCAGCACCAGCATCTATGGCGTAAACAACACCCTCAAGTCCATGAGAAACAGTTTGAAAATTATCTGTACACTTAATTGGAAGAAGCCTTCCATGATGGCAAACCGATGCGATTCCGCGCAGGTTATTACTTGATGCCGCCATCAATCCGGCCAAATGAGTGCCATGCCTAAACTGCGCAGTTGGGGGAGTAACTACGGGAGACTGCAAAGACACATCATATCCTTTATAATCATCAATATATCCGTTGGTATCATCATCCAGCCCATTACCGGGAATTTCATTTACATTAACGGCAATATTCTCCGCCAAATCAGGATGATTGATATCAATGGCATCATCAACCAAAGCTATCTTTATGAAAGGCTCCCCACGGGAATATTCCCAAGCCTGTTCAGTCCTGATTTTTGTGAGATACCATTGAAAAGAAGCGAACAAGGAATCGTTGGGAGTAAAATATTGTTGATAAATAACTTGTGGGTAAACACGCTCAATGTTTGGAATCATGGTTGATACCAATTCAGGACGAATGGAAGATGCAACCGATACCCTGACTACCTTTCTCAGAAAATGAATCTTTGATTGGCAAAAAGGATAATCAATGGACATCAGGTCTTTGCCCCATACAGCAGAAGCTTGACTGCGGAATCCACTTGTATCAGAAAGTCTTACAAAGAATGTATCGGCCCTGGATGAATAAACACCACAACAAATAAGAATGTATATAAGGAATTGCTTTAAGCCCATACCCTTAGTACAAAATTACTATTTTCACAACGCTAAACAGAAAATGAATCCTTCAAGAGATTTTTTAACGCATCTTCATTCCTTTTATTTAACTCATCCTGCTAAAAGTTTTCTTGATGATGACAACTGTAATTAATCATTTTGCGGCCTTCGATGCAAATTTCGCTTTCTTTCCCTGAAATGTTGTTCCATTCTTTTAACCCAAAAAGAATATTGGTTTGAAGGCACTTCTAAATAAAAAATATTGGAAAATTCTGCTGGCTGCAGGGGGAGGAATTATTGTGATTTTCACAATCATTTACCTGAATTTTTTGGCCACCCAGATTGAAGATTCTGAAAAATCACGATTAATGGCCTGGCAAAAAGCAATTATTAACAGGGCTTCACTTGTGAGAGCTACGAGCGATTTGTTTGCCAGACTAAGAATTGAGGAATATAAAAAAATACAACTTTGGGCAGATGCAACAAGAAGGGTTTTGGAAACCGAAAACAATGATGACCGAAGTTTTTATCTGTCGGTCATTTCCAGTAACAAAACCATTCCTGTTATTCTTACTGACGAAAAAAACAAAATCAATTCATGGGCAAATATTGACTCTGTTACCTCACGAAACATCCAGGAAGCAAAACATGCTGAGTTTGAAATTGTGAAGCGCCGATTTGAGAGCATTAGGATGTTGCATGATCCTTTAATTCTCCCTTATTATAAAAATCTCTATAACAAGTTGTACTACGATAATTCCACCATTTACTACAAATTAAAATCACTGATTGAATTTTATGAAAGTTCATTTATTGAAGATGTCGCAAAAAATACCCTCTCTGTACCGGTAATTGCCATAGACAGAACAAGAGACTCCATTTTGTTCATTGGCAATATTCAAAATCCACCAACATCTTCAGTTGAATTAAAAAAAATGGCTGCTGAAATGGACAAGCTCAATGTCCCTATTCAACTGGATTTGGGCATTAAGCAAATTACGCTGCATTACCGAAACTCAGAAATCATTAAAAAGATAAAGTATTTTCCCCTCATACAACTTGCACTCATCGCAATTTATATTTTGATTGCTTATTATCTTTTCTCCATCTCCAGAACAGCACAACAAAACTTAATTTGGTTGGGCATGGCAAAAGAAACTGCGCACCAATTGGGCACTCCGCTTTCTTCACTTATGGGATGGTCTGAAATTCTCCGTGAAAAGGGCTTGACATACGAATCTGATGAAATAGAAAAAGACATTCACAGATTAAATATTATTACTGATAGGTTTTCAAAAATCGGTTCAACGCCATCGCTTACTTCACTTCCTTTGAATCAATTACTCTCACCTGCAATTGCCTACATGAGAAACAGAATTCCTTCAGGCATTGAGATTTCAGTGCATATTGAAAATTCTTTTCATGTACTGGCTAACCAGGCGCTTTTCGATTGGGTTATTGAGAACATGATTAAAAATGCTGTTGATGCCATTCCGGGTGGAAAAGGAAAAATTGACTTTTCAGTATCTGAGTTAAAAAAAAGTATACAAATATCCATTACAGATTCCGGAAAAGGTATATCCAGAAAATCGCAAAATCAAATCTTTGAAACCGGATTCACAACCAAACCCAGAGGATGGGGTCTGGGTTTATCACTCACTAAAAGAATTGTTGAACAATATCATCGCGGAAGGGTATATTTATTGTCTTCTGAACCAGGAAAAACCATTTTCATCATTGAAATAATGAAAGCCTGAGATAAGATTGAATTGTTTACATTTGCAGCACGAAGCGGAAGTGGCGTAATTGGTAGCCGCACCAGACTTAGGATCTGGCGCTGAAAGGCGTGGGGGTTCGAGTCCCTTCGTCCGCACCAAATCCCCGGGATAGATTCCGGGGTTTTTATTTATCGAATTCCTTGGTTTTCATTTTGTAAACCAATTCAGTTAAGTCCAGGCCGTTTTCCTTGTAGAATGTTGCGGTGCGGGTTTTTACCTTTTTGTACTCCGTTGCTTGTTTGTTTTTAATAACGACAAAGCGGGTAATGGTAAAGTTGGATGATATCGCAATTATTTCTTTGGTGACCCCTTCCGGGTATTTCTGAACAAGTTCACTAAGGAACCTTTCCTTTTCAAGGGCGGTCATTTTCTTACTCAATTCCAAACGGGCTTTTTCTTCAGCTTCAAGTTCAGCATTAGAAGGTTTGCTTTCTATAGTGGCAGGCGGTTTAACTACCTCAACCGGAATTGTTTTTTTCTTTGCCTCTGCTTCAGCAGCAAGTTTCGCAAATTGTTCTTGCTTTGCTTTTGCCTGAGCATCCAATTCTGCTTTCTTTTTTGCTTCAGCCTCGGCAATGGCTTTGGCTCTTGCCTCTTCCTCTGCTTTTTTCTTTGCGGCAGCCTCTGCTGCTACTTTCATTTTTAATTCTGCCTCAGCCCTTGCTTTAGCCATTTCTTCAGCTTTTTTCTTTGCTTCTTCTTCAGCTTTTAATCTGGCTTGCTCTTGTGCTTTTGCTATAGCTTCTTCTTCGGCTTTTCTTTTGGCTTCTGCTTCTGCTTTGGCTTTTGCCTCTAGTTCAGCTTTTGCTTTGGCCTCTGCTGCTGCCTTGGCTTTCGCCTCTGCCTCTGCTTTCGCTTTCGCTTCTGCCTTGGCTTTCGCTTCTGCTTCTGCTTCCGCGCGGGCTTTTGCTTCTGCTTTGGCCTTGGCTTCTGCCTCTGCCTCTGCCTTGGCGCGGGCTTCTGCTTCTTTACGGGCTTTTGC
>JBKCNM010000092.1:0-3334 GCA_046297395.1 Bacteroidota bacterium | reverse complement strand
GGTCTGCATCATCGAAGCCATGAAACTCTTCAATGAAATTGAATCTGAAGTGTCAGGCATCATCGTAAAAGTACTCGTAGACGATGCCACACCCGTGGAATACGACCAGCCTCTTTTCCTTGTAGAACCTAAATAACCGGCATCCCGGCAAGCCATCAGGGAAAAAATATGTTTAAAAAAATTCTCATAGCCAACCGCGGTGAAATCGCCCTGCGCGTAATCCGCACCTGCCGCGAAATGGGCATCCCCACCGTGGCAGTTTATTCCACAGCCGACAAAGACAGCCTGCATGTAAAATTTGCAGACGAAGCCGTTTGTATCGGTCCTCCTCCAAGCAAGGATTCCTACCTCAACATGCAACGCATCCTTGCTGCTGCAGAAATCACCAATGCCGATGCCATTCATCCCGGGTATGGATTCCTTTCAGAAAACGCCAAATTCTCTAAGCTCTGCCAGGAACACGGTATCAAATTTATTGGTGCTTCTCCGGAAATGATCGACTCTATGGGCGACAAGTCCAATGCCAAGGACACCATGAAAAAAGCCGGAGTGCCCACGATTCCCGGGTCCGATGGCTTGCTCGAAAGTGTGGAACAGGCAAAACAAATTGCCAAAGACATCAAGTACCCCGTTATCCTCAAAGCCACTGCAGGCGGAGGCGGAAGAGGCATGCGCATTGTGTGGAAGGAAGAAGAGCTCGAAAACGCATGGAACAGTGCCAGGCAGGAAGCCGGTGCTGCCTTCGGAAACGATGGCATGTACATGGAAAAATTTATCGAGGAACCCCGTCATATCGAAATACAGATTGTGGGCGATCAGTTTGGCAAGGCCTGTCACCTAAGCGAGCGCGACTGCTCCATCCAGCGCCGTCACCAAAAACTGCTCGAAGAAACCCCCTCTCCCTTTATGACCCCCGAGCTGCGAGATGCCATGGGTGAAGCGGCCGTAAAGGCTGCACTCTCGGTAAAGTACGAGGGCGTGGGCACCGTAGAATTTCTGGTGGACAAAAACCGCAACTTCTATTTCATGGAGATGAACACCCGCATACAGGTAGAACATCCCATTACCGAAGAAGTGATTGACTACGACCTCATCCGCGAACAAATCCTTGTGGCTGCGGGCATACCCATTTCAGGGAAAAACTATTACCCCGATTTGCATGCCATCGAATGCCGCATCAATGCCGAAGATCCTTACAACAACTTCAGGCCCTCGCCCGGAAAAATCACCAACCTGCACATCCCCGGCGGACATGGAGTGAGGGTAGACAGCCATGTGTATGCGGGCTACACCATTCCTCCCAATTACGATTCCATGATTGCCAAGCTCATTACCATTGCGCAAACGCGCGAAGAGGCCATTAGCAAAATGTACAGGGCATTGAGCGAGTTTGTGATTGAGGGTGTGCAAACCACCATTCCATTCCATTTAAAACTCATGCAGGACGAGCAGTTCAAGGCCGGAAACTACACTACGAAGTTCCTGGAAACCTTCCAGCTGTAAGCATGCTTACCAAACACAAGAAAGCCTGAATCTGTTCAGGCTTTTTTTTTGGATAATCGTTTAGGGCGTGCCCCGTCAGGCAAACCTGCCGGGTCGCGCTTTCCGCTCAAACTTTTTTGCAACCAAAAAAGTAACCGCTGCAATCGCTCACGCGGGGAGAGGGTGCGCGGGGCACAGCCCCGCGCAAAGGAAGTACACCTGCTCTACGACCAAAGGAGAGCGAATAAAGAAAATGCGTCAGTGATTATTCGTAGATTAAAAAATACGATTGAAGTTTGTTGAGACTAAAACTGTTTTTAGATTTGTTAGCACCCGCGCATGATACAAACAAACACAACATACAGGGTGTAGATAAGAATGTAAAATGTACTTGTATAAGCGAGTTATGGGCAAGGCTATTAACTTTGCATCCAACTAAATAAAAACAAAATGAAAATTAAAAATTTACTTCTGACCGCAGTAGCAACGCTAGGATTGACTGCTGCAACAATGGCGCAAAATGTGCCTTCTTACGTTCCACCCAATGGACTAGTTGGTTGGTGGCCTTTCAACGGTAATGCCAATGATGAAAGTGGGAATGGAAATAATGGAACAGTGAATGGGCCAATACCTGATTATGATAGGTTTGGAAACTTAAACAAATCATATTTTTTCAATGGTATTAGTAACAAAATTGTCATTCAAAATACCCTTCTAGCTAATACCTTTTCAAGCCATACTACCGCTGTTTGGATTAAAACATCCTCCCAAACTGATCAAACGATTTATCAGGATCGGGGATCGAATGAAGGTTATCCTAATTTCTTTTGGTATAAAAATGCTTCGTCCATACAATCCCAATTCATTGGGGGATGGAATCACGGGTCTCACAACAATAATTGTGTAAACTCTTTAAATACTCAGCAACCTGTTTGGGATGGAATCTGGCATCATTTAGTTAGTGTTTTAGATGCTACAAACTTTACAATAAAGCTATATCAAGATGGCAATTTAATTGCCACTCTACCAAATATTGATTCAAATTGCTATGGGAATTTTTCACAACCAACAAGCATTGGCTGTACTATGGGCGGAGGGTATCCAGATGCGCAATTTTTTTTGGGTCAAATTGATGATATAGGAATTTGGAACCGTACATTAACTCAACAAGAAATAACGGCTCTATATACCGCTATAAATTGTGCAAATAATACTACGATAACACCACAAAACAACTCTTTAACAACGGGCAGCACCGCGATTTTTACAGCAACAACTTCAGATCCCAACCCAAGCTATGTTTGGCAGAGTGATTTGGGGCAAGGATACGTAGCACTTAACAATTACGGAAACTATTCAGGAGCAAACACTGCAAACTTAAATATAGCCAATGTCCAATTATCGGAGCACAACCAACCAATCAGAGTAATCACAACATCAGGTAATTGTATTGACACATCCAATGTGGCAGTAATAAGTATTTTGGATACCTGCATAACTAACGTGACTATTTATGACACCCTTTTAACCACCGTAACAGACACACTTGTTATCAATGCTACAATTACTGGAATAAATCCACCGAATAATTCAAACACAATAAAAGTGTTTCCTAATCCAACAAACGACCATATCACAATTCATTATGGTAATTTCAGTTTAATGAATGGTTACCAATTACAAATAGAAAATTCAATAGGTCAGCAGGTATTTCAAACAAGTATTACTCAGCAAAGTGATTATTTGAGTTTGACAACGTGGGGTGGAAACGGACTTTATTTTGTTCACATTATTGACCCACAAGGAAACACAATTGACATAAGAAAAATCGTTCTTCAATAGCCCATCCCAT
>JBKCNM010000091.1:0-2449 GCA_046297395.1 Bacteroidota bacterium | reverse complement strand
CTGCCACGCTTGTTTCATTTGTTGCACGGCAAAGAGCCCGCCCTATATGAAATACTGATTACCTATCTGGCAGCAAGCATCACAAGTTTGTTTATCTATCCCAATATTAACCAAGCCACATTTTCTGAGTTTAGCAAATCCATACTTTTATTTCTAACCCTCGATCTCGCCGGTGGACTTGTAGCAAATGCCACAGCAACAACAGCAGCATTTTACTCCCGAAATCCTAACCTTCGAACTGTTTATTTATACCTGCATATTTTGCATCCTATTGTTCTTGTATTCCTTTTTCCGGAGGACTTATTCGGTATCACTCTGATTAGTATGCTTGCATTAGCATCTGCTTTTTTTTTTCATCTGCGCAGGAATCTTGCTGACCGCATGTTGCGGCTTGCATTGTTGCTTTTAGCCATCATCTTACTTACATTTTTACTCCCATTGCACCATGTTGCCTTGCAGATTCTGCTGTTGCTCTTTTTCTTTAAAATGCAGGTTTCTGTTCTCCACAAATAATCAGTTTTAATGGTTTGAAGAAAATTTATGTTCGTGTGCATATGACATGCTTTATTCAAACTTGATGATGAAAATTGCATTATCAGAGCGATAATGCAGGCGGATGAATTGATTATAGTAATTATATTATTGAAAAATGAATGTAATTATCTGGTTTTCAATTGTATGATTGGATATAGGCTTTGGTCAAACTTGTATTCTACATTCACACAAAAGGAAAGTAATATTGTATCGAAAACAAAGATGAATGTTAAAATGGCATGCTCAGAACAAAAATTTTTAGGAAGATTATGCAATTTTATCACCATGTTTGTATGCTTTTTAATTAAACCCTAAACCAATCCATGTCACGCTTCGCATTTTCATTTATTTGCAACCTTTCTAAATTGTCTGGTGCAAAAAATATCTCAAGATCAAGGAAGGCTTTTCCTTTCACCAAAAACATACTCCTGCTTTTTCTTGCTTGTTGCTCCACACTCAATGCAGCAGAGAAAAAACCACATGGTTTGCATGGATTCGTAGAAAACAAAGGGCAAGTGCGCAATCAGTTTCATGAAGCAAATACGGCTGTTTTGTATTTGTATGCCATGCCCGATATGAACATCCAGCTGAAAAAAAATGGCTTCAGTTACGATACACGCAAACGCCTTTCTGTTAATTACAAAAATGCCATTGATTTTTCACAGGAGCTTTCAGGAAAAAAAGCATTGCCTGACGAAGAGTTCGCTTACCATAGGGTGGATGTTACTTTTCTGGATGCCAATCCATCATGCATTGTACAGACAGCAGATATGGCTTCTGATTATCTGATGTATTATACCTCCGGTTGTCCTGAGCAGGGCCTTAGGGTGAGGCATTACGGAAGAGTATGGTATAAAAACCTGTATCCCGGGATAGATCTTGAGTTTATTGCTTCTCCGGGTACAAACAAACCGGTGGAATATAATTTTTATATACGCCCGGGCGCCGATCCTTCAACAATCAAAATGAGATACGAAGGGCCGCAGCAAGCCCGTCTAGAAAATGGAAAGCTCGCACTTCAACTCTCGCACACCCTGCTCACAGAAAGCATCCCAGCAAGTTGGTCGCAACCCCAAAATCAGGCAGTACAGGTTTCATACAAATTGCTCTCGCAAAATGAAAACAGCATCACACTCGGTTTCCTTCCGGGAAAATATGATCGCAAAAAAACATTGGTGATAGATCCTGCTCCCACTTATCGCTGGGGAACATATTACGGGGGATCGTCAATAGATCAGGTAGATGCAATTACTACTTACGGCCTCTCGGAAGTTTATGTGGGAGGAATCACTTCTTCAATCTCTTCCATAGCTACTGCAGGTGCTTTTTCAAGCACATTTGGCGGAAGCTTTTTTGATGGATTCCTAGCAAAATTAGATACCGGAGGACAAAGATTGTGGGCTAGTTATTTTGGCGGATCCGAACAAGACCGGATTTATGGTATAGATGCAGATGCGCTCGGTAATATCTACCTTGCCGGGGCTACTCAGAGCATCACCAATATTTCCACCACGGGATGTCATCAGCCATTTAACGGAGGAGGAAATTACGATGGATTACTTGTCTCTTTTGATGGAGCCGGTAACCGATTATGGGCAACTTTTTATGGGGGTAATCAAACAGAGTATCTCAATGATGTTGAATGCGACAACTCCGGCAATCTTTACATCATAGGCTCAACCAATAGTCCCAATGCCATTGCCACAGCAGGTGCCCACCAACCCAACATCTTTAACACAACATGGGACGATGCTTTGATTGCAAAGTTTACAACTGCAGGCACAAGGGTTTGGGGTTCCTATTATGGTGGAAACGACATCGATGGTTTTTATTCCATTGCCGTTGGAAACGATGACTTTGTTTATCCGGCAGGTGTTAACCAAAGTGTAAACAACATTGACTCAGCCGGGGCTTA
>JBKCNM010000090.1:0-23990 GCA_046297395.1 Bacteroidota bacterium | reverse complement strand
TGTTTTATGCGGTCCTTCTGCCAATCTCTGGTAGTTGGCATTCCCAGCGCTGATGTGGCCGAGAAAGGACACCTTGAATTGACGCACGAAACGCAGTTGAATTTTTGGCAATCTCCCCTGAAGTGGAACAGTTTCAATTTTCTCTGCTATGGGATAAATCAAACCATGGAAGTTACCCTGGTGCTTAACAACCTTGACAACAGAGGATCAGAAAACAGAGCCATTGGTATAGGTTTAAAAAAAATCATTCCATTTTCTATCTACGGCGCTGAATCCAGAATATACGGAGGTGGAAACCTCATGTTTAATGCCCTCAACGGAAAGCCGGGAATCTGGTGCTACTCCGCTTTTGCTCAAAGAATTCCTGTATTGAACACACGCTTGACAGCCGGTATTACTTATGGTCAATCTCAGGTCTTTGGATTCAGGAAATTTATTGAACAAGGAAAATTAGTGAAAGAGCCAAACAATCTGTTCTGCTTCATGGCTGCATTTGAACAGCCGATTACAAAACATTTTTCGCTCATTGCCGACTGGTATTCCGGCGACCATGACCTTGCCATGTTTATTCCTGCATTACAGTTTGACTGGAAACACCATACTTTTATCACCGGTTACAAGATTCCGAACAAATCTGACGGCTACAATGCCATCATCCTCGAATACATGATTACGCTCAAATAAGCGATTGTAGCCGGGGATTATTTGTAGAATCCGTACTTAACAATACAGTACAGCGCTCTGAAACCATCTCGCCATCCGATTTTTTTCCCTTCCTCATAGGTTCGCCCGTAATAGCTAATTCCTACTTCGTAAATCCTGACCTTTGGAATGCGGGCAATCTTGGCTGTTACCTCTGGTTCAAAACCGAATCTTTTTTCAACCAAATGCAAAGATTGAATCATCCCGGTATTGAAAAGCTTATAACATGTTTCCATATCGGTAAGGTTGAGATTGGTAAACATATTGGAGAAAAAAGTAAGCATTTTATTGCCAATCGTATGCCAGAAGAACAGGATTCGATGGGGTTTACTGCCCATGAATCTGGATCCAAAAACCACATCGGCAAAACCTTTTACAACAGGTTTCAGAAGATCATTGTATTCTGCGGGATCATATTCCAAATCAGCATCCTGAATAATCAGGTATTCTCCAGTTGCTTTGGAAATACCGGTATGCAGGGCAGCACCTTTGCCCATATTTTTTTCATGGCGGAAAAGCTGAATGGACAATTCAGGGTGATTGGCCATGTATTGGATGATGGCCTCGTCTGTTTTGTCTTTTGAACAATCGTCGACAATAATAATCTCTTTCCTGATTTGTTGAATGAGCTCTACCTCTGCAATCTTATCAAGAATAAGATGTATGGTTTTCGCCTCATTGTATGCCGGAATAACAATAGACAATTTGGTAATCTGCATCTCTTCTGCTTGAGTGGACTAAGATGACATTAATTTATGAGAAATAAAAATGATGGATTTACCTATCATTTTAATAATGCCAACATTTTCAAGTATCTTGAACTCCAAAAGGAGATATTTTGATTGCAGATTTTTAAATCAATCTTTTTCAATTTAAAGTAACATCATATTCACATCTTTACTCTACAAATAAAACATTAGCTTTCCCCTACCTTGGTACCATGAAAAAAACAACCTTCTTTTCCCTCTTGATGTCTGTCATAGCAAACTATACATCAGCCCAAATCACCATTACTCAGGCCGATATGCCCGCTCCCGGCGATATGGTTTTTAGTTACTCGGACACTTTGGGCCCTATTAATCTCCAAATCAGTGCAGGTGGTCCTAACCAGAACTGGGATTTTAGCAATGGCTGGGCGGTTCGTCCTCCTGCCGCCACCTCATACATTCAGCCTAACGGCCTGAGTGGCTTTGCAACATTCCCAACTTCCAATCTTGCCACAACCAGCACCAGCAACGGAGTCACTTTCGAGATTTTTTATCAATCCTCGCCTGCTGCTTTTTCCTTATTGGGCTATTCATACTCAGGTGGGTTCATCAATGCATTGGCTACAACAAATCAATATATCAGTCTGCCCATTACCTATGGGCAAGTTAATACCTATCAACTAAGAAGTGTTTCAACCACATACTATACCCTACCCGGATTTTACGCAAACAGAAATATCTCCAATAAAAATGTGACGACAACCTGTGACGCCTGGGGTACACTTACCATTCCAACCGGTACTGCGCCTGTTTTACGGATTAAATCAGAAACAAATTTTGCGATTGATTCATCCTTTATCGACTCCACCAACACCGGCAACAATTTTCAACTTACCAATGTGAGTGCCCCTCCCAACAATTCTATCGGATATGACTTTTACCGCAATGGTTCGCCATTCAGCATGATGAGCCTTAAAGAAAATATATCTTCCGGCTTGATCGACCTTTCAACCTATACCTCTGCAACATCTACACAAGCTATATCAGCGTATGTTCCAACAGAAGTGAAAAGCTATCCCAATCCGGCATCCAATCAAATTCATATCTCCAACGAAAATCTTCAGGCTACAAGTATCCGTATCCGTGACTTACATGGAAAAACAGCCTATCAATGTTCTGCACTCGGAAACCAAAGAATAACCATTCACACAGAAGGTCTGAGCAATGGCCTTTATCTCATGGAGATAGTGGATGCAAATGGACTGGTAATAGGAAGCGGAAAGTGCATTGTGCAGAAATAATCCCTTGGACATAAAAAATGTCCCCGGCAGTCGGGGACATTAAATATTATTACAAAATAATTTGTTTTAATTATCCTCCCGGAACTGTGTAAAATTGCTTGCCATTATTGAGCTATTTAAGATGCACAAATAGGCCTCGCATTCCCGGAACGATACCATTCATTATAAACGGTGTGCAATATTCTTAATTGGATTTGTCAAATAAGGTCAATTTATTCCCTGGCCTTATTTTTTTTTATAAGATTGTAAAAAAATGGTATGTTCAATCAAAATCGTATTTACAGAATATTCAGGCTGATTGCCTTCTTAAAAAGCAAGCCGGCGAAAACAACGGCTCAACTGATGAAGCTTTTAGAGACCTCCGAGCGTACTGTTTACAGATATCTAGATATGTTGCGGGAATTGGGTTTTGAGGTTGAAAAAGACGGACAAAATTATTTTTCCATCTATTCCAAACAACCTATGGGTTTTATCCCATTTACATCTCAGGAAGCCGACTATCTCGAGAAACTTATATGTTCTTCCGGAAAGCAAAACAAATTAGCTGCCGGAGTCTTGAAAAAAATCAGGTTGGCAGAAGAGGTTCAGATGGGGTCCGAAGATCTTGTCCAATCTCATCTCAACCAAATGATTGAGCAAATATCAGCAGCAATCATGGATGGCAAAAGGATAAAAATTGAACATTATATCTCAGCCAGCAGCCAAAACATTAGTCACAGGATTGTGGAACCTGTTTGCTTCACAGACAACTACCGTTCCTTATCTGCCTACGAAATAAAGAGTGGTGAAAACAAGTATTTCAATATTGAGCGAATGGGTGGAATTAAAATATTAAGACAATCCATCAGTCATCATGATGCTCACAAATACTATAAACCTGATATTTTTGGATTTCAGGGCAAGTCGCTGGACAAAGAAATTGAGATGGTTTTGAGCCTGAGGGCTTGCACACTGCTAAAAGAAGAGTACCCGATGAGCAGTGTGTGTATTGAGAAAAACGGAAAGGAAAATACCTTCCTTTTCAAGGCGAAAGTGCAAAGTTTTAAAGCCCCGGCCCGTTTTGTTGCAGGTTTTGCGGGTGAAATAACAGTTAGGGGTTCTGATGAATTTATTACATTCTTGAAAAAGAAGCCTACGCGCAAATCAGCATCATAATGCCGAACGATTTAGATGCTCACGGTACTGATTGTACACAATTTCTATACCCTCCTGAAAGCTGTGGGGCTTGTAGCCCAATTCCCGAACTGCTTTGTCAATAATAAAACCGGTGCGTGGAGGGCGTTTGGCTGCCTGGCCGAGACTGGCTGAATGAATAGGAATCACATGCTTCTTGGAGAGACCAAAATAATCAGCTACCTGATAAACCAGTTCGAGAATACTCATGGTGTCTTTTCCGCTGACATGAAAAATTCCTTTGGCCCTTTTTTTGGCAGCCAGAATGCAACCCTGAGCCAAATCTTCTGCCAGTGTGGGAGATCTAAACTGGTCATCAACCACTTTTATTTCCTGCCCTTTTTCAAGCGCTTCCCTGGCCCATAAAACAATATTGCTTCTACTCATATTGTCTGTTATGCCATACACAATGATGGTGCGCAAGATGGCCCAGTCTATTGAGCTTTCAGTAATAATTTTTTCGGCATCGTATTTCGACCAACCATAAAAACTCACGGGGTTGGGAACATCTTCCTCTCTGTAGGGACCGGCCTCTCCGTCGAAAACAAAATCTGTTGAGAGATGAACGAAATGTATGCGTTTTCCGCAGGCCGCTATCGCATCAACAAAATATCTTACCGCTTCTGTGTTGGCCAGCCTGCATTCCTCTTTTTGGGTCTCACAGGCATCCACATTGGTCATGGCAGCAGTATGGATGATGCAATCAGGCATGTGTTGTCTGACGCAGGATGTTACCTCTTGCTGTTGGGTAATGTCAAGAGATTGATAGAAGTATCCATCATGGGCAAGTAAACGATTTTCTCCTTTAGCCGCAGCAATTAAATCAACATCAGTATCGTGTCTGAGTGCATATACCAGTTTTTGCCCAAGCAGTCCGTTGCTTCCTTTTACTAAGATTTTCATTTTCATGGAACTAGCAGCAATTCACTCATGATGTTTTGAGCAAAAGCATATTTTTCAATAATGAAGCATACATAGCGTATGTCGCAACAGATGGTACGCTTTAGCGCAGGATCAAAAACCATGTCGCCAACTACACCCTCCCAATTGCCATCGTAGGCCAAGCCAATGATCTCACCGTTTTTATTGAGCACCGGACTTCCGCTGTTGCCGCCGGTGATGTCGTTGTTGGTTAAGAAGGCCACAGGTAATTTTCCGTTCTGGGCATAACGACCAAAATCATTTGCCGAAAGGAGATTCAAGAATCCGGGTGGGGTTTGGTAATCGGGTAATTTGGTGATTGCTTTTTCAATACGCCCATCTCCGAATGTTTGCCAAGGATAACGAACACCGTCCTTTGGTATGTAGGGGGTGATTTTTCCGTAACTCAAACGAATGGTACTGTTGGCATCTGCATACAAAGGTTTGGGGGCACGGGATTCCATCATTGCCTTGATTAGCCTACCTCGGTAATATTCGGTTTTCAGGGTGTATGAAGTTACAAAGGGTTTAATCCTGGTGTTGTTGTATGCCGCGAGCTTTGTGGCGTAATCAATAAAGGCATCTTTGGAAAGTGAGGAGACAGAGGCATTTTTCAGCAATTCATCAAAACGGGTTGCATCGTTCAGCGATGTTTTCTTGAAAAGTTTTTCGGTGAACTTGTTGCAGGCTTCCGGCAGGCGATCTGACGGAATTCCTGACAAATCCTTCAGGGGTTCGGGCAAATCAGCAAGCGGAATATCGGTAACATATATGGCCAGCAGTTTTGCAAAAGTTTTCTTGTCGAGTTCAGGGACATAATTTTTATAAAAATCAACTTTCTTTTTGGTCAGTAGCTGTTTGATGGAATCAATGGTATTGGCGGGAGCTTGATTCTGAATAGCCTCCAGCAGAGGGATACAACCGGCAGCCCAGTCAACCAATTCAGAACTTTTGCCTGCATACAGATAATACTGATTGAGATAATTAATTCTACTGTATTCCTGCACTGCCTTTTGCAATTCGGTAAAAACCATTCCATAGTCTTTCTTCCGCTGCTCATCTGAATAAATCCAGGTTGTAAGATTCTTCTCATCAAATTCTTTTCGTTTGAGGGCGTCAGAATTTCGCAATCCTTTTTCCTGTCCGTCGTTGTTTTTCCAGCCATTTGCACGACGGGAATATTTGGATGCATACTTAATTTTGACAGACTCATCTTTGTCCATTGCCTCTTTGTAGGAATCCAGCACAGCACCGTTTAACTTGACGCGCGCCGGATATTCCTGTTCCATCAACATTCTTAACTGATCACTGCTGGCATAGCGATTGGTTCTTCCGGGATATCCCATGATCATGGCAAAATCATTTTCGGCTACACCGCCAAGCGAGATGGGTAAGAATTTGGGCGTGGAAATCGGTTTGTTTTTTTCGTTGTAAGGAGCAGGGTTTCCCAGGGAATCCCCATAAACCCTTAGCAAGGTAAAATCACCGGTATGACGGGGCCACATCCAATTGTCTGTTTCCCCTCCAAACTTGCCAATACTGGAAGGAGGCGCTCCCACCAAACGAACATCCTTGTATACCTTCGAAACAAAAAGATAGTAGGCATTACCGGAAAACATCTCTCTTACAAGCGCGCGAAGCTTGCCATTCTCAGATGCTTCCTTTTCAATTTGCTTGATGCGTTTTTCAATTTCGTTTTTCCTTGCTTCACTTGGCACTGAATCCTTGATGTTGTCGAGAACCTTTGCAGTAACATCCTCTATTCTTTGAAGAAAGGCTGCGGTGGCATTGGGCAAAGAGAGTTCTGAACGGAAACCCGACTTGGCCCAATAGCCATTTTCGAGGTAATTCTTTTCAAGAGTGCTCACAGACTGCAATCCTGAGTAAGCGCAATGATGATTGGTAAGCAGCAAACCTTTGGCAGAAATTACTCCTGCAGTACAACCATCAATCTGTACGATACAGTCCTTGAGAGAGGCCTGGTTCATACTGTAAATTTGTTCTGCCGTGAGTTTGCCTCCTGCTTCCTGCATTTGTTGTTCAGTGTATCCTTTGATGAGCATAGGAATCCACATGCCCTCATCGGCGATGGAAAGCAGAGGCCATAAAAAACCAATGAGCAATACCTTTTTCATATAGCTTATTAGAACAATCCGTTAATTTCTGCGTCAATTTTGTTGATGATGATTCCGAGATCTTCGGGAACATCTCCAAACTTGTTGTTGTCAACATCAATGATGAGGAGTTTTCCCTGATCGTAGGTTGAGATCCAAGCCTCGTACCTTTCATTGAGTCTTTTGAGGTAATCTATCCTGATGGCATTTTCATAATCCCTACCGCGTTTGGCAATTTGCGAAACGAGGGTAGATACAGATGCCCGCAAATAAATCATAAGATCCGGAGGCTGAATAAACTGATTCATCAGGGTGAACAGGGAAAAGTAGTTCTCAAAATCCCTTGTCGTCATCAGGCCCATGGAATGTAGGTTGGGTGCAAAAATATAAGCATCCTCATAAATGGTTCTGTCCTGTATGATATCCTCACCACTTTTTCTGATATCCAGAATTTGTGCAAACCTGGAGTTCAGAAAATATATCTGAAGATTAAAGGACCATCTTTGCATGTCTTCGTAAAAATCATTTAGAAATGGATTTTCATCAGCGGCTTCAAAATGCGCTTTCCAGCGATAATGTTTGCTGAGCATGGTGGTAAGCGTGGTTTTTCCCGCGCCAATGTTTCCGGCAACTGCTATATGCATAATACTTATTGAAAGGGAGGCTAAATTAGGATTATTCCATGAATTGTAGGAAAAAACTGATTTTGCCCTGTTTCTCATCAAACAGGCACTGAGCGTGTAATTTATTGCCGGTAGTTGAATGAAGAAGCAAGTACTTTTAAATACTTGTTGTTGAGCAACTATCTATTTCCATCTGAACCTATTTTACATAATCAGGATCGTTTTCTTATTTGGCCTTTTTCAGTATTTCCCTGTAACGATCAATTCTTCTTTGGGTCCGGCTTTTCTTGCTGAAACGGTCATATAAAAAAGTAACCGGACTGTTAAAAGCATCCGAAAGACTCTCTACGGCTCTTCTATTGGACTTTTCATACATTTTTCTGAGGTATGCCACCATGCGCAGGCTGTCGCGGTAATAGGCATTCAGAAAAGCGTTTTTGATGACCCTGTCTCTATTAAATGATTTATAAACAAAGGCCTTCATCGGGATGGTGTCATTGTGTAAATAGATATGTACAGAGTAATTGTAAGCCCCCAGCATGGAGTGGAAATAATGGAACTTGGTGCCATACCCAAGTTTTCTGAATCTCAAGGTATCACCCTCATTCACTTCCATTTCAAAAATCCCCGAGGAATCCGTTAGTGTGCGAAAATTCCGGCTCAGATTATCTACCGTTACCTCTGAAAGTGGTGCAAATCTTGCCGTTTCATCTTGCACACTGCCTTGCAGACGATAGCTATCTTGGGCCGCGAGGGGAAAGAAACCAAGACCCAAAAGACAAATCAAAATCAAATATCTTTCCACCGGAAATTTCACGCCCTGCGAAGGTAGATGATTGTCATCGGATGTCGATTAATGTTTGTTAATCCGGGGCCATCTTGAAGCCTTTGAAAAAACACCCAAATATGTTGATAAATCGATGATTTAAGTGGAAAACAACTGCAAAAAAAGGGCTCAGTTTGAGTATATTTGTCGTCCTTTATGAATCAGGACACAGAAAAGATTAAATCATCCTCCTATGGTGCGGACAGCATACAGGTTTTGGAGGGACTCGAGGCAGTGCGTAAGCGACCTGCCATGTACATCGGAGACATAGGCTTTAAAGGTCTCCATCACCTTGTGTACGAAGTTGTTGACAACTCAATTGACGAAGCCCTTGCCGGACATTGCAACAAGATTGATGTGTTTATCAATGAAGACAATTCCATCACGGTCATTGACAATGGCCGGGGCATCCCTACAGACATCCACCCCAAGGAAAAAAAATCAGCCCTGGAGGTGGTAATGACTGTGCTTCATGCCGGTGGAAAATTTGATAAGGATTCTTACAAAGTCTCCGGCGGTTTGCATGGTGTAGGTGTTTCCTGCGTAAATGCACTCTCTACGCACACGCGTGTGGAGGTGCATCGTGAGGGAAAGGTATTCGTTCAGGAATACCAGATTGGTAAACCTTTGTATGATGTGAAAGTAATCGGTGAAACTGATCGTCGTGGTACTGAAGTAACATTTATGCCCGATGCAGGAATTTTTACGGTAAACGAATACTCTTTTGATACGCTTGCCTCGCGACTTCGTGAACTGGCTTACCTTAACAAAAATATTCACCTGAACCTTACCGACAAGAGGGAAACCGATGCAGACGGCGCCTGTCGCACCGAGCATTTCTACTCTGAAGGAGGCCTTAGGGAATTTGTGATGTTTCTGGATTCCAACAGGGAGAGATTGATGGACGAGCCGATCTACATGGAGAGCGACAAATATGGCATGCCAGTTGAGGTTGCTATGCTTTACAATTCTTCTTTCTCTGAGAACATTCATTCTTATGTAAATAACATCAATACCCACGAGGGTGGAACACATCTTGCAGGCTTTCGCCGCGGTCTTACCCGTACGCTCAAGAACTACGCGGAAAAATCAGGAATGCTTAAAAATGTGAAGTTCGAGATTACCGGAGATGATTTCAGAGAAGGCTTGACTTCTGTAATTTCTGTAAAAGTAGCTGAGCCGCAATTCGAGGGACAAACCAAAACCAAGTTGGGCAACAACGAAGTGATTGGGGCAGTTGATCAGGCCGTGAGCGAAATGCTGAACAATTACCTGGAAGAACATCCCAAGCAGGCAAAGTTGGTGGTTGATAAAGTGATTCTTGCTGCAACGGCCAGGCATGCGGCCCGAAAAGCAAGGGAAATGGTACAAAGAAAAAATGTACTCACCGGCAGTGGCCTGCCCGGCAAGCTGAGTGATTGTTCGGAAACCGATCCTGAGAAATGCGAGATATTTTTGGTGGAAGGTGATTCTGCAGGTGGTACGGCCAAACAGGGAAGAAACAGAAACTTCCAGGCAATCCTTCCGCTGAGGGGTAAAATCCTCAATGTGGAAAAGGCCATGATGTATAAAATTTTTGAAAATGAGGAGATCAAAAATATGTTCACCGCCTTGGGCGTGAGCATCGGAACCGCAGAGGATTCAAAAGAACTAAACATTGAAAAACTCCGTTATCATAAAATTGTCATCATGACGGATGCTGATGTGGACGGAAGCCACATCACTACACTCATACTCACCTTTTTCTTCCGTTACATGAAGGACTTGATTGAAAAAGGTTACATCTACATTGCCACTCCCCCACTCTACCTTGTAAAGAAAGGAAAAGAGCAGGTGTATTGCTGGAACGATGAACAAAGACAGGCGGCAGTGCGACAGCTTGGTGGGGAAAAAGAAAGCTCAGTAAATGTTCAGCGATACAAGGGTTTGGGTGAGATGAACGCAGAACAATTGTGGGAAACCACCATGAATCCCGACAAGCGGACCCTCAGAAAAGTAACCATTGATAGTGCCGCAGAAGCAGATCGCATCTTCTCCATGCTCATGGGTGATGATGTGCCTCCGCGCAGAGATTTTATCGAGCGGAATGCGAAATATGCCAAAATCGATGTTTAATGCATTTTAGTCTTGCCATTCACGGAGGCGCGGGAACTATGCCGCGCCATTTAATGACTCCGGAGATGGAAAAAAATTGCCATGCAGCGCTCAGAAATGCAGTTGAAGCGGGTGTTGCCTTGCTTGCCGGAGGCGGAAATGCCATGGATGCAGTCATTGCTGCAGTAACCGAACTGGAGAATCATCACTTGTTTAATGCCGGCAGAGGCAGTGTTTTCAATGCCGATGGAAAACACCACATGGATGCATCTGTGATGGATGGAACAAGTAAACTTGCCGGTGCCGTGGCCGGTATCGAAGGAGTTAAAAATCCTGTTCAGCTCGCACGAGAAGTGATGCTCCATTCACCGCATGTTCTCCTCACAGGAAAAGGTGCAGAAGATTTTGCCCGATTGCGAAAATTAGATTTTGAAGACGAAAACTATTTTTTTACTTCCCGGAGATATTACCAATACTTACTGGCACAAAAAGAAGACAAAATTTTGTTGGATCATGCCCGTTACAGTTCTCCCAAAGGAACTGTTGGTGCTGTGGCAAGAGACTCATCGGGTGCACTCGCAGCTGCTACATCTACAGGCGGAATGACCAATAAAAAATTTGGCAGGGTTGGAGATACGCCAATCATTGGTGCCGGAACATGGGCTGACAACCAAACTTGTGCCATTTCTTGCACCGGGCATGGTGAATTTTTTATTAGGCAAGTTGTTGCTCATGATATCCATTGCCTAATGCTTTATAAAAATTGCAGTCTCCGTGAGGCATGCGAATTGGTGGTAAATGAAAAGCTAAAAACCACCGGAGGAGAAGGCGGATTGATTGCCACTGATGCCAATGGTAACATCTGTATGCCATTCAATTCAGAAGGGATGTACAGAGGCTTTTATGAGAATGGTAAGATCTCAACCGGCGTTTACATGGAGATGATGTAAAGCGGGTATCGGCGATATACCGCAATCATGCACCCTTTGAACCGGTAATCCAGAAATACCCGTAGAATTCTTCTTTTTCATTGGTTTTAAACCCGGCTGCTGTCATTGCATCCTCGATGGGCTTAATGGTCTCAAAATGTTGGGTATGATCATCTGTACCTACCTTGTATTTACGGTAATAAAGATAACGGGAGAGCCTTTCCCAAAAAGAGTAACTGAACACCTTTGATGAGGCTGAAACCCGCTGAATTCTTTTACTCGCAGGAACATCGAGGTGACTGGAAACAAAAATTTTTCCACCCGGTTTACAAATACGATAAGCTTCTCTGAAGAAGGCATGAAAATCCTTGAAATGGTCAATGCTCGAGAGGCTCATGACCAAGTCGGCAGAATCATTGCGAAAGGGAAGTTTTTCGGCATAGCAAAGCACATGACCCATTGAAAGCTGAGCAAGCGCGGGATAGAGACGCAAAAACTGGTCGTGAAGCAAACGCAGGTTGGGATCGGCAAGGATGTACTTGAGTGTCTCAGGATGTTTAAAAAAAGTACAAAGCGTATGTCCTGTTCCTCCGCCAACATCAACAATGGTAGCATTCTTAAGTTGGTTGATTCCACTCTTCTCTCCCAGGTAATTTAAGAGCGGCTTGGAATTCACCAGCGTGTATACTGATAGTGATTTATGGTAGCGCATGAATTGTTCGTTCAGGCGTGCCCATTCATCACCGGATTGCTCAAACTCGTTCTTGCAAAAATCCACCACATGGTTACGGATATGGTAAGTAGTAGCTGATTCTGAACAGGTGAGCACATCCCCTTCCAGTTTCAGCTGGGCATTGGTTTCGGCGGGTGATGCCAACATGGACAGCAGTTCTGATACAGGAATACGGTTTTGTTCAAACAATTCTGCCTCTTCATAGATATTCCGCTCCTTTTTGAGCAGATGAATTTGCGTTTCGAGAAAGTTCATGTGTTGTGTTTACCACTTGCGTTTTTCAATCACAAGTTTTGTTGAGAAAATGAATACTGCGTTAAATGTAATGAAATAAATCACATCTCTGCTGTCTACCACACCTCTGCTGATGGAGGAATAGTGTGTATCAATACTTAGATAATCCAAAAGAAATTGAAGCGATGAAAAGACAGGAATGGAGGCTGCTGAACTGAAACCTGAATAAGACAAAAAGGAAGCAAACACGGCAAGGATAAAAGCCACAACCTGGTTTTCGGTGAGTGCGGAACAAAAAATACCCACGGATACAAAAGATGAGCCCAGCATAAGTAAACCGAGATAAGAACCCCAAGTGGCACCTGAATCAATGTTACCAACAGGATTTCCCAATTGATACACACTGATATAATAGATGCAGGTAGGAATAAGAGATACCAGCAGCAACAGAACACCGGCAAAATGTTTTGCCATAATTACTGCCAACTCACTCAGGGGTTTGGTAAGCAAAAATTCCAGGGTACCACTCTTCATCTCTTCCGAAAAACTTTTCATGGTGATGGCCGGAATCAGAAAAAGAAAAAAATAAGGAGCCAATCCAAAAAGTGGATCCAGGGTGGCAAACCCCGCATCAGCGATGTTTCCGCTGCCGGGTAGAATCCATAGTACAAGGCCTGTCATGATAAGAAATACAGCCATAATTACATAACCCGTAAACGAATACAAAAAGTAGGAAACCTCTTTTTTGAATAATGCCCACATATACATTGCGAATATACTATGCTCCCAGCCTTTTCTGAAATAAAGATTCAATTTTCTGAACCAATTGAAGAGGTTGCATGGTTCTCCATGGCAATTGATCTAGTTCGCCACCAAACAGAAGGTAAAAATCAAGCTGATATTTTCTTATTTCTCTCAGAATATGCTCCCTGAAGTTGATCAAACAAATCCATCCCTCATCCACATCATCAAACCACTCTTCGTAATAACTGTCGTCTCCAGCATGAAAATTGAGCACATTTTCTCCAATCAGCACAAATCTGTTGATGCCTTGCTGAAGAAACACATCGGCAATGTCTCTCTTCAGAAACATGATGTCATTCCCTATGCAATCATTCCACTCCCCTATCAATTCGATGATGACCACATGATGCTCATAGGAGGCAAAAAGTACTTTAAGGTATAGTGTTTCGGAGCCCATGTCATCCCATTGCGGGTGTAACAGGAAGTTGTACACATGGTGTGTGTAATGAAACTCATCATGCACCGTTCCATAAAATGGAGAAAGTTCATCCTCCTCAGAACGGTAAAATCCCCGCCAGTTGTAATATGGTTCCAAATCCTGCACAGGCACAAAAATAAAAAAGTAGATTAACCTATTAATCAATGATAGTATGAAATCCGGAAACACATGTGTACTGATTCACAATCCGGGCAACATTGCTGATAAATAATTTAGTATTAATCATAAGCCACAGACATTGTTTTGAAAGCGTGATAAGTATCTTCTTTGTATATTTTTTGAGATAAAATGTCTATGAAAAACAGGCGAATGAAAACTCTGTGCCTTCTTGATAATCAATTTATCACATTCAATGATATAAGTGAGTTACGAACCCTTGTTTGCTATTGGAATCTGTCTGTAAACATATTGAAAAAAAAATGCTGTTGCTCAATGGTTTTGGAAGAAAATATTTCATTTTCAACTTCCGTTTTAGGAATAAAAACCATTTCATGTGCCTTTGCCTTTGCCGAGAGTTCAGAAAACTCAGAATAGGTTGTATCGCCATGATAAACCACCTTTGCTAACTCATTACTCCAACATGCATCGTTCTGAGGATTGGATAGATATCGAAATAAGGAATCTCTAAATAATAATCTGAGGAAAGGAAACAGCCTCTCCTAAGATGACTATTCAGAAAATTTATTGAGAAAACTTTTTGCCTTAGAAGCTACATTGAGGTTGTACATATAGGAAACTTTCCCTTTTTCTTTTTCAACCGAACGCTTTTCAGGTTTTTGTTCTTTGATCACATTGTTCCATTTTTCGTCTGATGAAACAGCTAACATCTGATTTCCGGAAAAGCTGAAGAAATACCAGTTGTTATTGTCATCAGCGAGATAAATATTAAACGAATCACCGCTCCTTCTCTGTACGATTTCAATTTTCCCGAGCAGGTATTTGTTCAACTGTGTTTTAAATATATTACCAATACCAATTTTACCTACACTAACAAAGGAACGAGTAGCAGGATTCCACTTAAATTTCACATGGCTGAACACAAGGGTATGCTCCAGTTCATCCGGTATACGCTTGAAAGAACCATTCAGATTGACTTGTGAGATAAGCTTGTCTGCTTCCTTTTTGCCAATCATTTCGGTGAGTGAACGCTCATAAATAGGTCTGGAAAAAGGAACACCCTCGAGGGTTGAGTTTTTCTCAAGCACCTCTGCCATTTGCTTGATAAGGCTATTGTCAAAAAAGAAATCGGTATACACAAGTGTTTCAAAAGTTATGGTATCATTTACAAGGTTATGTTCAACACTGCCGAAGGTTTCAAATTTCACGGGATCTTGACTTTTGAGGAGTGTGAGTTTCCCTTCACCATAAATTTTACAAGCATCTGCGGATAAACTCATATAATTGCCTTGGAAATTAATCTGCTTGATCTTGTCCTTACTTGCTATCCGGTATTCCTTGGAATTTTCATCATAATAAATAAATCCTCTTGCATCGGCTACAAGCAAATCACTTGCCTGTCGTTTTAAATTCAAGTAGCTGGAATATACATGTATGCTGTCTGAAGCGAGGTAGAGCCCTGTTCCAACAGCCTTATTCTCATCATCGAATACCCTTCCTGTATCAATGGGAATATACACATCCAAGGGATTGATATCTGCATCAAAGTAAACCCAAGACCTGTTCAAGTATGCACAGCTGTGCACAATTCTGAAATAGCCCTTGAAGAAAAGATTAGGATTGGCAGCCTGAAGGCCCAGTGAACCTTTGTATTGAAAAGCCGGACTGAGCGTAAACTGTGCTGAATCGCTTATGTTTCCCTCACCTACAGTTTGGCCGCTGGCATCGGTCCCTACCTTTTTAAAATGCACGAGTTGCTCATTTTCAGTCGCATCCTTGTAGCGATAGTCGGCAAAGCCCTCATATTTCTTTCTGCCTGCAATAGTTACTGTGGCATTAAAGAGTGTATGGTATTTGGTGGTGGTATTTGCGATGATAACTGCGTTTTTAAAATCATCCATTTTGGCTTTTTTGTAGATAACCACTTTGCCTGAATCCGGATAAACCCTGGCATCACCGGTATTGATGTATCTCACATCCTGGCAGCGAATGATATTTGAACGCAAATCATATTTCGCTTTGGGGGATAAAAACCGGAGAGAATCCTGGTCAGGATGCGTACTGATAAACTCTGCACCTGTTAAATCGAGGTCATCATTGGAAGACAGGGATTTCTTTGATCCATCTCCTGCAGACAATTCCATGCTTGACTGCTCCATAAACCACTTGAATTTATCCATAAAACAGAGGTACTGATTGACAGGGAACTTGATGTATGAACCTCCCCCATTGGATTCGAACTCACCAACTTTGGCATCAAAATCTATTTTTCCTTTCAGGTTTTTACTCATGAAGGCAAGTCCTGCAGAATCTGCCAGATTTTTAATATTAAAATCACAAGTATCAGAAATAAATGTACGGTTTGCGAACTGAATGTTCTCAGAGGCCAAATCAGCTTTCCTAAATTCCACATTTCCCTTTCCATTGAGCCCATCGGGCCTGAGCGTAAGTCGTCCGTGAAATTCCACTTCCTTGTCGTACATGGAAATGGGAGTTTCTTTCTCATAGATGTGCATAAAATCCTGAAAGGGAACCCAGTGCATATAACTGTTTGCTGATTCGGCAACAGGAAACTGAACGGGAGTTTTCTGAGGTTTTTCTAGAAATGTTTTGGTTTTGCCATTGGCCGAATCCGGAAACAGAATAAAATCATCAGAAGTAAGCACGGAAGTAACATAATGAATGTCACCATCCCCTTTCAATCCCTGGTTACTCATCGAGATTTTTGAAACAAACTTTCCTTTGTCACCATACAGAGGCAGCCCATCAGCAGAGGTGGTATAGTTGATGCCAAGCGATTTATCGGGTTGCAAAACAAGTTTCTCATGAATGGTGGGAAATATTCCTGCCGACTCAAATTCCCCGGCAAACGAAAGGGCTTCATTGGTAAAGTTGTCCAAACTATCGATGGTAAATGGCTCGAGGTGAAAAAAGGTTTTGTCGCGCTTGTATACGCCTCCATGCACCGATTTTTGATCGTAATAAGCATAAGAATCCTTTTTGGAAATCAGCACAGGATACTGGGCAAAATTAACCACGCCTGATTTGTTGTTGGGGTTATCAATAAGCAATTCCCCCTGAAGATTTTGAATCACCGTTTTTACATTGACCAGCTTTTTTCTTCCCGTGAGTTCATCAATTTCGTCACTCAGTACTTTAATTCTGAGAGAATCGGTATTGGTGAGATTGATTTTAAACTTATCGTAGTTAAATGAAAATTCCTTTCCAAAAAAAGTAAATCGGCCGGCATTGATCATCCCTGCAAAATAGAAGTCACGATTTTTTTTAACCAGCACTGTTTGCGCGGTAGGGCGGATATTTACATTCTGTGAATCTGAAAGAAAAATTTCATTCACTCCGTTGATTTTTAAATCCAGGTTCAGGAGATTGATGCTGGCATTTACCTTATCACCCATTAAAAAAGAACGAAATTCTATCACATCATAATCTTTCTTCCCGAGGGCATTCAGGCAATGGTCAATGGATTTGTCTTTGATATGGACCATGTCTGCGGCCTCATCATACACGAGATAGCCAAGCATGGCAAAACTGAGCAGTTGTGGTCTCAACTGAGAAGGTGGAGTTCCCATGAATGCAGCCAACTCAATAATCTTGAGGTCACGACTCGCTTTTTGGTCAGCAAATTTGCGTATTCTGAACAAAGGATTGACATCAGCAAGGCCTTGCATTTGCTCAAATCTGACAGAGCGAAAATAGTTCCAACTTTTAAAATTTGCTTTGGCTTCCGAACTGCCTATAATCATCTTGAGGTCAATACGCGGCTCATCCATTTTCCAAATCAATTGCTCAAAGTCCAATTCCAGTTTATGCCAGGTGTCGAAAAAGGGCGTTTGTGCAATCCCGGAATTGTCTCGTATCATTGATACTTCACGGTCCTTCACCAGAAATTTAAAAGGGAGACCGGGATGGTAAATAGAATCATTCTCCCAATAAAAAGTAACAGCCACGCGTTCTCCGGAAACTTTCTCATCGCGCAAAATCAAACTCTGGGTTGTGGCCGTGAGAAAAATTTTGTCTTTTAAGCGAAATCTGAGTGTTGCAGGATTTTCGGTATTTCCTGACCCGATAAATTTGGCACCCTTCACATAAAAGCCACCGTCGAAATCTACATCCTTAAAAATATTTTTGATTGAATACCTTTTGTCATAAGAATCAAAAGTGGGATAAATGGCTTTTTCTCCCTGCATGTTTGAAAGTACCTTATCAGCTAGTTTTCCACGGAGCGGATCTTTAAAGAACTTCGGATTGTAATACCAAACAGAGTCGGCGTGATAGCCTGTGGTTTTAAAATCGACAAAGTATTTCCCCAACTCAGCGTAAACCAAATTTTCATCCATAAACGCCCTCTTCCAATTTACTCTTCCTTCATTTCCGTACCACTTTTGTGATACCGCATTGTAAACACCATAGGTATTGTAGATATTAAGACTGTCTCCAATGGAGTAACATACCAGATTAATCTTATCGAAAACCAGGGATGGCACACTGTCGAACTCAAACCTGAAAAGGTTGGAGGATGCTTTCCATTTGGTGGTAACAGAGAAAAAAATAGCATTCTCACGGAAAAGATTTTCCGTCATTTCTGTAAAGTTGGTAAAACTCGTGAGTGTTTTTGCACCCATGCATTTTTCAACACATTTTACCCATACCTGAAAATTTTTATCGTCGAGCTTCCCATCAGAAAAAAATCCCATGGATGAGAGGAAAGCTTTGAAAGTGGGAAAAGGCTTGACCCGCTTTTTCAGCATCCAGTTGCAAACTTTAAAAATAAAAGCCCTTTGCTCCTGGTTGAAATTGGTTCCTTTCTTAATATCCCAATAGGTTTTTTCCCAATCATCCGTAAAATCTGAAGCTTTGTCTTTGTCTGCTGCTTTTAGGAATGATTTCATCTCTTTGATAAAGAGTTCATCCTCTTCAGAAAATTCTTTGATTTGGTTCTGTGCCTGCAAGCCTGAAGGCACCATCAGAACCATGAAAAAAAACACGAGGCAAATTAACCTGAACATGAGTCAAAAATAAGACTCAATGCTTGCGGAAACACAAACATGCCCAGGAATCTTCAAGCAATTTATCAACAAACAAAAGGCCATGAAGCTGACAGATGTCTCGCAGGGTACCGATATCCGTTTCAAAAAAACCACTCAGCCAAAGTTCACCGTGAGTAAGCAACTTACCGGCATATACCGGAATGTGATTTCTGAGCACATTGAGATTGATGTTGGCCATGATCAGGTGAAAGTTTTTCTCCGGCAAATCCTGCACATCTCCGCAGAGCACTTGGATATTTGTACACTGATTGTTGCCGGCATTCAGAAGGGTATTTTGGATGCAACGGGAATCATTGTCACAAGCCAGAAGAAAGGATGCTCCCAGCTTGGAAGCGGCGATGGACAGCAAACCTGTGCCACAGCCCATATCAAGCACAGTCATGTCTTTGAGTTTTTCCTGAACGGAGGAAAGCCGCTGTAACATCATACTCGTAGTGGGATGATGCCCGGTACCAAAAGCCATTTGTGGTTCAATCACAATATCAATAAACCCCTCAGCGGGCTCATGAAATCCTGCCCTGATATACAAACTGTTTCCCACAGCAAGGGGCTGAAAGGAAGATTCCCAGACTGCATTCCAGTTTTGGGAAGGAATAACAGTGGAAACAAAGCTTTTTACAGTTGGATATTCATTCAGCAATTGCTCTACCCATGCTGCGTTATAACTATTTATTGGAATCCATGCCTGAAGGAGATTGTCTTCATTGTCTGAAAAACTTTCGAAGCCCTGCTCGGAAAGCTGGGTAATAAGGACTCCGCAGTCGGAATGCAAATCCTCAAGCTCAATTTCAATCTGAATATAATCCATCAGGAAAGCACGATACCTGCAAAATCATCAAATTTAAGGGATGCCCCTCCCACCAAACCACCATTGATATGCTCTTTTGAAAAGAGTTTTGGGGCAGTGACCGGGGTTACACTTCCACCGTAAAGAATGGGGACTTGATCACCTGACTCAACCAATTGTTCACAAAGCCAATTTCTGATCAGCCCATGCATTTCTGATGCTTCCTCCGGACTTGCAGTTTTACCGGTACCAATTGCCCATACAGGCTCATAAGCAACAATCAGTTCTTTGAGCTCATCTTTCGCAAGAAGTTTGATCTCGTTGTTGAGTTGATGAAGGATGACCTCATATTGAATGCCTGATGTACGCTCTTCCAAGGATTCACCGCAACAATACACCGGCTTCAGGCCTGCCTGAAAAACGGCCTTTAATTTATCGGCAATCAAAGGGCTATGCTCCGAGAAATACTGGCGACGCTCACTGTGACCGACCAAAACATATTTTGCTCCGCAACTTTTGATCATGCCGGCTGATACTTCCCCCGTGAAAGCACCGGAGGGTGCCGGGTGACAATTTTGCGCACCGCAAGCAAATGCAGGGTTTTTACGAATGGCTTCAGATACCTCAAAAAGGTAGGGAAATGGGACAAAAAGAATGACTTGTTTGTTCTCGGGAATATTCATTTCAGAAAGACTTCTTGAGAGAGCGATGGCCTCCTCCCGGGATTTGTTCATCTTCCAGTTTCCGGCGATTATTTGCAGCATGTATTTAATAAAGCAATGATACAGAATATGAAGCGAACAAAAAAGTGAGTCATCATAATTTTAATTACCACTATAAAAAATCGAAGCCGGCAGATGATGGGTTGACCTCAAAACAGAAGGCGCTTTTTAAAAGTAAAATTCGGATGTGAGGTAATAAAACTACCAGAGGATTGCACATAAAACCATTCTTACAGGCCTTCCCAATGGAATATTTTCTCGCTTCATTAAACACATTTTTAACATTTCATAAAAATGCAATAGAAATTAACAATTCAATAAAAAAACAAATTGGCACCAATTGCCAAAAATTATAGACAAAAAGAAAATTCAATCACATTAAAACTTTTACAATGGTCAAATATTTAACAGGGAGCCTAGGTTGAATTAACACCAAAGCTGATGAAAGTTAAGTGCATACCCATCTAACTTTGAATCAACAAATAATTAAAAAAAACAGGCAGGTTATGACAAACAAAAAAAACATCAAACATGAATTAAATAGGATGGCATTTAATGCTGACCTATCAAAAAAGAAAGAAGTCGAAATCCAACAAGCTTGTTTAATGAGCAAGTAGGCTTTCCCCGAATAAAACAATAATTACCTCACCTTCTCTTTAAAAACACCAAAATCAAATAACATGAAAAAAGCTAACCCAATGCACCAAAGCACTCCTGACCCTGAAAGCGACAGGAGAAACTCTAATGGCAAAAAATGCCCAAATGCTCGAAGGGTACTACCCTCACTTTTTTATTCGGAAAAATTAGTAGTTCCGGAAAGCCAAAAGAAATTATTGTTTTCATCTATCTTGAGCATCCTTTTATGCATAGTCTTTTTACCAGTCAGGGCACAAAACTCATCGATCGCTGTTTACTCACAACTGAATACACCTCTGGTGGCAGGGCCATTGAGTAACTGTTCAGGGAATCAGGCACACTACAAAATACTGAATCCCGTACAAGGTAGAAACTATCGGTGGACGGTAACAGGCGGTTCTTTCTCAGGAGGCAATACAGGAAACGATGTAAACATTACATGGAACATGCCTTATGGTGTGGGCTGTGTTGCACTTATGCATGACGACAGCTCCAGCAGAGACACTACCTTTATCATTGTAAGGGAATGCGTAACACCACCCAATTCTGCCGCATGGGTATTGGATGCGCAATCTGATGATGTAGCCGGCGATGAAATTTACCTGAGCAGTTTATTGGATTCCATCCCCTCTGGTGGATCCATTAATCTTAGCTCCATGATGCAGGCAGGTGGCTTTAGTAAAATACTCCTTGGTGGGAAGATCATTGTTGATGTAAACACAAATATTATAGGAGGAGTAACCATTGAAATGCTTCCCGGTGCTTCATTGATTGTTGCTGAGGGGAATACGCTGAACCTTTCGCAGCAGGTAATTATGAAAGCTGCTGCAGCTGAGATGTGGCAAGGAATATTTGTTGAGCGCGATGCCTCATTAATAATCAATGACGGTTGTATCATACAAGATGCCTATTTCGGTGCCTATGCATCCATAAATGCAACAGTAAAAACGGGTATGACAGGAAGCAGGGTTGTTTTTAATAAAAACCTCTACGGAATTTACCTTGATTACCACCAGGCTCCGGAAAAAATTGACATCCAGAACACCATGTTCTCTTGTGAACAAAGTGCTTACACCCGAGAAAACAACAACACGCTGTTGCCGCCTCTCGAAAAGCGATATATGGAAGCCGGAATTTTTATGTATCGCTGTAACCACCAGGCTAATTTTCATACAATAGGAAATGCCACTCCCGGGAAAGAGAATATTTTCCGTAATGGTCTCTTTGGAATCATGGCCTTGGAGAGCAACACCAAACTCATCAACAATCATTTTTCAGGCATCCGTGGCAATGGTGCCAAAACACCCCAGGGTGCCAAGTGCCCTCCGGGAACAGCTATTTGTTCTGATGGAGGATCATCAGATCAAGTATATGGTACAATAATAGGTGGCAGTGAAATTCCTTCACAGGCAAATGTCATTGAAAATACGGACTATGGAATCTATATAAGCAGGAGCATGATGGCCAATATCAACGGAAACATGCTTACCGAATGTGCAGTGAACGGAATCAGTTTAACCGACAATTTAAAAACAAGCACTCCTACCACTATCGTCGGCCCCGCAAATCTTCCTGATGGATATGATGTTGTTAACAACACCGTTAATGGCGTGGGTGATGAGGGTTATCATATTTATCTGTTTAACAATCCGATGGTGAGAAAAAATATAAAGAATAACAACATCAATTTTCAATATACACCTGAGCATTCATTTGCATCCGGTATTGGTGTGTTTGATGTGGGAAAAAAAGAGCATCCGGCTATTGAAATTTCCGAGAATTACATTGCCTCAGTAAAAAAAGGAATCCATGTAAACGGACTGAAAGGAGCAGGTATTCAATTGAACACAATTACATTAAATACCGACCCTAACATGAGTGAACACAACAGCCACCATGGTGCAGGTATCCTTGCAGAGTATTGCGAATCATCGAACATCGCCGATAATGTAATCTCAGCCGACAACAGAGAAAACTGGTGGGTGGATGGCATCAGATTGGAATATGTGACCAAGTCAACGGTGACTTGCAACGAACTGCGCAGAACAGGAAGCGGGTTGTTTGTAAGCGGCAACTGCATGGGAACTCAATTAATTCAGAACAACATGCGCAGAAATTACTGGGGCTTGGTAAATAATCATGCCATCACCGGCGCCAATCTGGATAATTTCTACAATGACAATGTGTGGACAGGTCCCTATACCGGCAATTCATTGCAGGAAAACTACTGGCATACACTCAATATGGGAAGCAATGTGTACGACACTCCCATGAATTTAAGAAACTATAATGGTGTATTTAAACCGGAGCCATTTTTTGCAACCTCAAGCACGGGTAGTCCGGGTAGTTTTCTGAAGCCCGGAGAAAATGCCTCTATAGGTCCGCTCTACTATCCATCCGGATTAAACTATCATCAATACTGTCAGCCTGATACAGGAGACATGATTGATGAAGACATTGTGCAACAGATTCTCAATGGCAATTTTTCTTTTTCAGATTATGTTGCAGAAACACAATGGTGGATGAAATATCAATTGTATGAGAAATTATCGGGTACAAATCCGGATGCTCAAACAGCTGCATGGTTGCAGTTTACAGACAGTATGAGACACACTCCTTCAGGCAAACTTTTGCAAGTAAGAAAAGAAATGACCGATTCAGTGTCCGGCACAGTCTCAGCTCTGCTCGACCTGAAAAGCATGAACCAGGCCATTATGTCTAACAACGATATTGAAATTTTGTACCGCGGCATGAATGACAAATCCTTAGATGCAGTTATAGAAACGGCTGATGAGCTGGCAACAGTAAACATGATGCACCAGTATCCGGGAGGCTGGATAGGCAATACTTCACCCAATGGAATTTATCACCATACAGGTGGAAGAGGTGGCAAATTCAAAAATGTAAAAGCCTTAAGCGGAAACGATGTAACTGATATTGTCACGAATGGAATTTACCACTACACAGGTGGTACCGGAGGAATCAACAATTTAGGCGGAGATTCTACCGGGCAGAATGGACTTTATCATTACACCGGAGGTACCGGAGGAATCAACAAT